>NZ_JBQERA010000009.1:0-328603 GCF_053813445.1 Actinokineospora lacus | reverse complement strand
CGAACAGTGGCCCGATCTGACGCATCGTCAGATTCGTCCGCCAATACACCGCGACCAGCAGCACCCGGTCCGGCAACGTCAACCGCCACTGCCTGCCAGGGCGTCCGTCGGCGATGGCCTCACCGCCACGAGCGGCCACCACCCGCACCAGCTTGCGGAACTGGCCCGGCTGCAGCCCGGTGAACGGCGCTATCCACTCCGACCGCGACGACGAGATCACCTGCACCCGCACATGATCAACCACCCGCCACACAACCCGATCACCGGGTTACGAGACACCCCTTAGCCACGTTCCGGCATCGCCTTTCGGTATACCGTGCCACGCTGAACGGCGCGGGTCAGGAAGCGGCTCGGGTGCCGGCTTTTTCCAGGGCTTTTTCGAGTTCGTCCCTGGTCATTTTTGAGCGGCCCTTGATGTCGAGTTCTTTGGCGAGTTTGTCGAGTTCGGCTTTGGTCAGGTCCGAGAGGTCCTGTTCGGGGGTGGCCTTGGTGGTGGGCTTTCCCTTGCGCCTGCTCTCGACGCTCGCGCTCAGGGCTTCGAAGAGGTCGACGACCTTTGTCGGTTCGGCGGGCTCTTCCTCGGTGACCACGGTTCGGCCCTTGCGCTTGTCTTCGATCAGTTGCTCGACGCGCTGGGTGTAGGTGTCGTGGTAATTGTCCGGCTGCCATTCCTCGGCCATGGACTCCACCAGGGAGACCGCCATGTCGAGTTCCTTGCCGCGAGCCGTGATGATCTCCGGCATGGATTTCAGCTCTTTCGCCGGGTCGCGGATGTCCTCGGCGAACAGCATGGTGTTCAGGATCAGCAGGTCGTCGCCGGGGCGTATGGCGGTGAGGTATTCCTTGCCGCGCATCACGAACGTCGCGATGCCCGCCTTGTTCGTCTTGCGCATCGCTTGGAGCAGGAGGCTGTAGGCCCGCGCGTACTCCTCCTTGGTCGGGGCCAGCCAATACGTGCGCTGGTAGTGGATCGGGTCGATCTGGTCCAGGTCCACGAACGCGCTGATGTCGATGGTGCGGGAGCGGCCCGGGGCGATGGCGTCGAGTTCGTCGGGTTCGAGGATGACGTACTCGTCGCCGCCGACCTCCGCGCCCTTGACGATGTCGGAGAAGGCGACCTCCTTGCCCGTGCGCTCGTTGACCCGCTTGTACCGGATGCGGTCGGCGGTGCCGCGCTCGAACTGGCGGAAGCTGATGGTGTGGTCTTCAGTGGCGCCGTACAGCTCTACCGGCACGGTCACCAAGCCGAAGTTGATGGCGCCTTGCCAGACCGGTCGTGCCACGACCCCTCCCCGGGTTTGCCTACATGTCAAACAGTAGGGGCGCACAGAGCCCAACGCCACGCTGTTGACTGAAAGAAGTTGACCGGTTCGAGGTTGAAAGTCACGCGAATGGGTAGTACTCCGGGTGTTACACGACCTCACGGAGGCGGCTTTGCTACGCACGAATGTCCCCCCACGCCCACTGTGGTGCGGCCTCGAGTACGGCCCCGCGCTCGTCGTGCTCGACCAAGCCGATGCCCGTCCCCGCGACCTGCCCCCCGCCTGGGCGCCGCTGGCCCTGTCCTTCCAGATCGCCTGGTGCGCGACCCCCGGCCCCGATTCGGGACCCGAGGCGGTCGAGGACGTCCTGGAGACCCTGGCCGACCGTCGGGTCCACACCGCCATGGTGGTCGACGCCGCGCTCGCCCAGTTCGCCGTGACCGCGCTCAGGGAGTTCTCCCACATCGTGCGCTCGCTCATCGTGGTCGGTCCGGGTGAGGTGCCCGACACCACGGTGCGCACGCGGCGCGTGCCCGGCAGCGGGGTCTCATCACCAGCTGTGGTCAAGGCGGTACACGCCGAACTCGACCCGCGCGCCCGGCTCGCGCCCCTCCGAGTAGACGGGTGGGCGCGCACCTGAACGGCCCAGCACGCAATATCGTGGGCGGCATGAGCACACACTTCGACGTCGTGGTCCTCGGGGCCGGGCCGGGCGGCTACGTGGCCGCGATCCGCGCTGCGCAGCTCGGCCTGAGCGCCGCCATCATCGAGGACCGCTACTGGGGCGGTGTCTGCCTCAACGTGGGCTGCATCCCGTCCAAGGCGCTGCTGCGCAACGCCGAGCTGGCCCACATCTTCACCCACGACGCCGACGCCCTCGGCATCGAGGTCGAGGGCTCCCTGCGCTTCGACTACGGCAAGGCGTTCGCCCGCAGCCGCACGGTCGCCGACGGCCGGGTCAAGGGCGTGCACTACCTGATGAAGAAGAACAAGATCACCCAGTACCACGGGTGGGGCACGTTCACCGACCCGAACACCGTCGAGGTGACGCTCACCGACGGCGGCGGCGAGACCATCACCTTCGACCACGCCATCATCGCCGCGGGCGCCACGACCCGGCTGCTGCCGGGCACCAAGCTCTCCGAGCGCGTGGTCACCTACGAGGAGCAGATCCTCAGCGACACGCTGCCCGGGAGCGTCGTCATCGCGGGCGCGGGGGCGATCGGCGTCGAGTTCGCCTACGTCATGCACAACTACGGCGTGAAGGTCACCATCGTCGAGTTCCTGGACCGCATGGTGCCGCTCGAGGACGAGGAGGTGTCCAAGGAGCTGGCCCGCCGGTACAAGAAGCTGGGCATCGACGTGCTCACCGGCACCCGCGTGGAGTCCATCGACGACTCCGGCGACAAGGTGCGCGTGACGGTGTCCAAGGGCGGCGAGGAGCGGGTCCTGGAGACCGACAAGGTGCTCCAGGCCATCGGCTTCCAGCCGCGCGTGGAGGGCTACGGCCTGGACAAGACCGGCGTCGCGCTGACCGAGCGCAAGGCCATCGAGATCGACGGCTTCTGCCGCACCTCGGTGCCGCACATCTACGCCATCGGCGACGTCACCGCCAAGCTCATGCTCGCCCACACCGCCGAGTCCATGGGCATCATCGCCGCGGAGACGATCGCGGGCGCGGAGACCATGGAGCTGGACTACGTCATGATCCCGCGGGCGACCTACTGCCAGCCGCAGATCGCCAGCTTCGGCTACACCGAGGCGCAGGCCAGGGAGAAGGGCTACGACGTGCGCGTGGCCAAGTTCCCGTTCACCGCCAACGCCAAGGCGCACGGCCTCAACGAGCCGGTCGGCTTCGTCAAGCTGATCAGCGACGCCACCCACGGCGAGCTGATCGGCGGGCACCTGATCGGGCCCGAGGTCACCGAGCTGCTGCCGGAGCTGACCCTGGCCCAGCAGTGGGACCTCACCGTCCACGAGGTCGCCCGCAACGTCCACGCCCACCCGACGCTGGGCGAGGCCGTCAAGGAGGCCGTCCACGGCCTGGCCGGACACATGATCAACATGTAGGGACGCTTGCCCGGGTAAGCCCGGGTAAGCCACACCACTTTGAGTTGTGTGCAATTGAGTTGCAGGCTATCTTTGATGGAGTAAGCCAACCGCGAAGGAGTTTGCGATGAAGGTGCTCTACACAGCCGAGGCCACCGCGACCGGCGAGGGCCGCGGCGGGCACGTCCGCTCGGCCGACGGTGTCATCGACCAGGACCTGGCGGTGCCGACCGGCCTCGGCGGGCCCGGCGGCGCGGCCAGCAACCCCGAGCAGCTCTTCGCCGCGGGCTACTCCGCGTGCTTCCACGGCGCCCTGCAACTGGTCGCCCGGCAGGCGAAGACGCCGATCGCGGGCTCGACGGTCACCGCGTCGGTCGACATCGGCAAGTCCGACGACGGCCTCGACCTGGCCGTGACGCTGACCGTCACCGTGCCCGACGTCGAGCGGGGCGTCGTGGAGGACCTGGTCGCCAAGGCGCACCAGGTGTGCCCGTACTCCAAGGCCACGCGTGGGAACATCGAGGTCGACCTCGTGGTCGCCTGAGCTTCACCGGAGGTGTGATGTGGCCGTCTCGCTGTCGTTGGAGCAGCAGCTGTGCTTCGCGCTGTACTCCGCGTCCCGGGCGATGACGGCCCGGTACCGCCCGCTGCTCGACGACCTGGGCCTGACCTACCCGCAGTACCTGGTCCTGCTCGCGTTGTACGAGCGCGACGCGCGCACGGTCAAGGAGCTGGGCGAGGAGTTGCGTTTGGACTCCGGCACCCTTTCCCCGCTGCTGAAGCGGATGTCCGCGGCGGGCCTGGTGCGCCGCACCCGCAGCGAATCCGACGAGCGCAGTGTCGTCGTCGAGCTGACCGACGAGGGCGCGGCACTGCGCTCGCGGGTGGGCGGGGTGCCCGCCGAACTGTTCCAGGGCAAGGACATCACCGTCGAGGAGATCGCCGACCTGCGCGCCCGGCTCCAGGACTTCCTCGCCCGCATCGCCTGATCCGCGAAAGTCGGCGTTCCCGGTTAGCGTGATGAGCATGAGTCACGTCAGTGCGAACCAGCCCCTCGGCACCCCGACCTGGGTCGACCTCGGCATCCCCGACCTCGCCGGCGCGCAGGAGTTCTACCACGGCCTCTTCGGCTGGGAGTACGAAGACCGCGCCGGCTACAGCATCGCGTTATCGGACGGCAGAAAAGCGGCCGGGCTGTCCGAGCACGCCGAGGGGCCGGATTTCTGGTGGAACGTCTATTTCGCCACCGACGACTGCGCCGCCACGGCCACCCGGGTCAAGGAGGCGGGTGGGCAGGTGGTCACCGAACCGGACCCGATGGCCGACCAGGGCGTGATGGCGGCGGTGGTCGACCCGGTCGGCACGCCGTTCGGCCTGTGGCAGGGCCAGAAGATGGTCGGCTGCGAGGTCGTCAACGAGCCGGGCGCCTTGGTCCGCAACGACCTCACCACCGGCGACCCGGCGCGGGCCAGGGAGTTCTACCGCGCGGTCTTCGACTTCACCTTCGACGTGAACGACGACCTGCCCGGCCTGGACTTCACCTTCCTGCGGCGCCCGGACGGCCACGAGGTGGCAGGCATCGTGGGCGAACCGAAGGCGCTGCGATCACGCTGGTCGACTACCTTCGAGGTCGCCGACGCCGACACCACCGCGACGGAGGCGCTGAAGTCGGGCGGGCGGGTCATCGACAGCCAGGACATGGCCTACGGCCGCGTCGCCGTCCTGCTCGACCCCTTCGGCACGGAGTTCTCCGTCATCGCCCGCCCCGCGGATTAGCTCGGCTCGTGGACGGCGGTGGCGTGACAGGCGCCCCAGCCCTCTGAGCGCAGCGTCACGCGGCCGTCGGTGATCCGCACGGCGACCTCGGTGCCGTCGCCGACGCCCTCGACGCCCGCCGCGGCGGCGATCGCGCCGGTCTCGTCCAGGACGACGCGCAGCCGGGGCCAGGCCGCCGCGGGGACGGCCTGGCGCAGGAGGCCGCGGGTCTCGGCCAGACTCAGCCGGACCAGGGGGAACAGCTCGGCCGGGGCGGTGGACACCACGACGGCGGTGACGGCCTCGCTGTCGGGGGCCGCGCGCAGGGCGTCCTCGATCGCGCAGAGGCGGTGGACGCCGAGGATGGCGACGACGCCGTTCTCGGCCAGCTCCGCCGGGCTGGCGCCCGCGGTGTCGGTGGCCGTCGGCGGTGACCACGGCCGGTCGACGGCCTGGATGTGGGGTAGGGCGTGCGGGGGAGCCCAGCCGTCCTCGAAGTCGGGCAGGTTCTCGCAGGTCTGCACCACGTGGAACGGCTCGACCAGGCCCGGGGCGGCCGCGGCGAGCTGGCGGGCGCCCTCCAGGGTGGTGAGCGCGGCCTCGGCCAGCCGGACCCGGCGCCCGGACCCGTCCAGGTGCTCGAAGGCCATGCCGAGCCGGATCGCCGAGAGCTTCATGAGCTGGGCGTACGGGCCGCGGGTGCGCTCGTCGGCGAGGATCTCCGGCAGCAGGTCGGCGGCGAGGCGGCTGGGACCGTGCGCGGGGTCGGTGGCCATCGGCAGCCGGGTGACGAAGGTCCGGGCCAGCGCGCCGAGGGCCGCGCGGGACGTCGTGTGCCGGGCAGGCCCGCCCTCGGCGGCGACGGCCTCGGCGTCCTCCGCCAAGACGGCGAAGTACAGGGCGCGCTTGCTCGGGAAGTTGGAGTAGACCGCGCCGCGGGTGAGTTCGGCCCGCGCGGCGATGGCGTCGATCTTGGTCTCGCGGAAGCCGCGCTCGGTGAACTCCGACCGGGCGGCGGCCAGCAGCTTGGCGCGGTTGCCCAGTTGGAGCGCGGTCCTGGTGGGCTTGGCCGCCACCGCGGGCCCTCCTCGCTCGGTCACGGTCTGTGCTCGATCACGATACCGCCGCCGCGTTCAGATGATGCGCCCATATGATGTCGGCATCCAGATGATGTCATCATATGACTTCATCATCTGAAATTGGAGGGCTGGATGACAGGCCAAGTCGCGGTGCCGGAGATCGAGGCGATGGACCCGGTGGTGCTGGGTGACCCGTTCGGGACCTACGCGCGGCTGCGGGAGCAGTCGCCGCTGGTCCGGCTGCTGGTCCCGGGCATGGGCGCGATGTGGGTGCTCACTCGCCATGACGGAGTCCGGGCGATGCTGGGCGACCCCCGCTTCGAGCTGAGCGCGGACAGCTACCTGCGCCCGCCGGGCCTCACCCCCGAGGTCACCGCCTACCTGCGGACGATGTCCGAGATGGACGGCCCGGAGCACGCCCGGCTGCGCAGGCTCGTCGCACCCGCCTTCACCGCGCGCCGCGCCACCGCCCTGCGCCCGCGCGTCGAGGCGATCGTGGACCGGCTCCTCGACGCGCTGCCCGCCACCGGCCCGGTCGACCTGATCGAGCACTTCGCCCGCCCGCTGCCGATGGCGGTGATCTGCGAACTCGTCGGCATCCCGGAGTCCGACCGCCCCGAGTGGCACGAGTACGGCGCGGCCGTCGCCGGTGGCTTCAGCGCCCGCTTCATCGAGGCGATCCCCAACATCATCGCCGGCGCCAAGGCGGCCGTCGCCCGCCGCCGCGCCGAGCCCGCCGACGACGTCCTCTCCGACCTCATCCGCACCCAGGACGAGGACGGCGACCGCCTCAGCGACACCGAGATGGTCACCCTCGTCTGGCACCTCGTCCTCGCGGGCCAGACCCCGACCAACCTCATCGCCAACTCCGTCGAGACCCTCTTCGCCCACCCCGACCAGCGCCCGGCCCTCACCGAGAACCCCGCCGCGGCTGTCGAGGAACTGACCCGCTGGTGCAGCCCGCAGCTGCTGACCACCCCGCGCCGCCCCCGCGAACCCGTCGACGTCGACGGCATCACCATCCCCGCGGGCGAGCCGGTCACCGCCGCCATCGCCTCGGCCAACCGCGACCCCCGCGCCTTCCCCGACGCCGACCGGCTCGACCTCACCCGCGCGCCGAACCAGCCCGGCCACCTCGCCTACGCCCACGGCCCGCACTACTGCCTCGGCGCCGCCCTGGCCCGCGTGCAGACCGAGGTGGCCCTCACCACCCTGTTCCGCCGCCACCCCAACCTGGCCCTGGCCATCGATCCCGCCGACCTCCAGCGCGCCCCCGACCCCGGGACCTGGCGCCTGGCCGCGCTTCCGGTGCGCCTCTAGAAACCCCGAGATCCGAGACCCGAGACCCGAGACCCGGGTGCCGAGACCCGAGACCCGGGTGCCGAGACCCGGGTGCCGGGTGCCGGAAGACTGATGGGAAAAGAGAACGGGCCCACCGACATCTTTGGCGGTGGGCCCGTTCGGCTGGGGCGGCCTAGACCAGGGGCCGGTCGGTCGGGGCGATCGGCCGCGGCAGGACCGTGCGGCCGGTCAGGTAGGCGTCGACGCCCGCCGCGGCGGCGCGGCCCTCGGCGATGGCCCAGACGATCAGGGACTGGCCGCGGCCCATGTCGCCCGCGGTGAAGACGCCGGGGACGCTGGTCTGGTAGTCGCCGTCGCGGGCGACGTTGCCGCGCGCGTCCAGCTCGACGCCCAGGTCGCCCAGCAGGGCCGACTTCTCCGGGCCGACGAAGCCCATCGCCAGGGTGACCAGGTCGGCCGGGATCTCCCGCTCGGTGCCGGGGATCGGGGTGAAGCCCTCGACGTCGGCCAGCCGCAGCGCCCGGACCGCTCCCTCGCCGACGAACTCGGTGGTGGACACCGAGTACACCCGCGAGCCGCCCTCCTCGTGCGCCGAGGACACCCGGAACAGCATCGGGTACGTCGGCCACGGGTGCGCGTCACCGCGCTCCACGCCGGGCCTGGGCATGATCTCCAGCTGCGTCACCGACGCCGCCCCCTGCCGGTGGGCGGTGCCGACGCAGTCGGCGCCGGTGTCGCCGCCGCCGATGACGACGACGTGCTTGCCCTTGGCGTCGATGGGGGAGCGGTCCAGCAGGCCGGCGGCCACCTTGTTCGCCGGCGGCAGGTACTCCATCGCCTGGTACACCCCGGACAGCGAGCGCCCCGGGATCGGCAAATCGCGCCACGCCGTCGCGCCCCCGGCCAGCACCACCGCGTCGTAGGACGACAGCAGGGCCGAGGCGTCGACATCGGTGCCGACGTCGACGCCGGTGCGGAACACCGTGCCCTCGGCCCGCATCTGCTCGAGGCGCCGGTCGAGCCGCGACTTCTCCATCTTGAACTCGGGGATGCCGTACCGCAGCAGCCCGCCGATCGCGTCGGCGCGCTCCAGGACCTCCACGTCGTGGCCCGCCCTGGTCAGCTGCTGCGCCGCGGCCAGGCCCGCGGGCCCGGAGCCGACGACGGCCACGTTCTTGCCCGTGCGCGCCACCGGCAGCACCGGGGTGATCCAGCCTTCTTCCCACGCGCGGTCGACGATGGAGATCTCCACGCGCTTGATGCCCACCGGGTCGGCGTTGATGCCCAGCACGCACGCCGCCTCACAGGGCGCGGGGCACAGCGTGCCGGTGAACTCCGGGAAGTTGTTCGTCGCGTGCAGCCGCTCCGACGCCGCGCGCCAGTCCTCGCGCCAGACCAGGGTGTTCCAGTCCGGGATGAGGTTGCCCAGCGGGCAGCCCTGGTGGCAGAACGGGATGCCGCAGTCCATGCAGCGCCCGGCCTGCTTGCCGACCTTGCGGGCGGCGAACTCGGCGGTGTCGTCGTAGACCTCGCGCCAGTCCTGCAGGCGCAGGAACACCGGGCGGGAGGGGGCGTTCTCCCGAGGGGTGCTCAGAAAGCCCTTGGGGTCAGCCATGTGCGGCCTCCATGATCGCCTGGTCGATGTCGCGGCCCTCGGCCTCGGCCGCGGCGCGGGCGGCCAGCACCCGCTTGTAGTCCTTGGGCATCACCTTGGTGAAGCGGCTGACGACGGCGTCCCAGTCGGCCAGCACCGCCCGCGCGACCGCCGAGTCGGTCTCGGCCTGGTGACGCGCGACGGTCTCGCGCAGGAAGTCGTGGTCGTCGGCGTCGAGCGGGTCGAGGTCGACCATCTCCGGGTTCACCTGGCTCGCGGCCAGGTCGAGGACGTAGGCGATGCCGCCGGACATGCCCGCGGCGAAGTTGCGCCCGGTCGGGCCGAGCACCACCACGCGGCCGCCGGTCATGTACTCGCAGCCGTGGTCGCCCACCCCCTCGACGACGGCCAGCGCGCCGGAGTTGCGCACGCAGAACCGCTCGCCCACCTTGCCGCGCAGGAAGAGCTCCCCGCTGGTGGCGCCGTAGCCGATCACGTTGCCCGCGATCACGTGCGCCTCCGCGGCGAACTGCGCCCCCGGGTGCGGGCGCACGGTGATCCGCCCGCCGGAGAGGCCCTTGCCGACGTAGTCGTTGGCGTCGCCGACGAGGCGCAGCGTCACGCCGCCGGGCAGGAACGCGCCGAAGGACTGGCCCGCCGTGCCGGTGAAGGTGACGTCGATGGTGTCGTCGGGCAGGCCGCCGCCGCCCCAGCGCCGGGTCACCTCGGAGCCGAGCATGGTGCCGACGGTCCGGTTGACGTTGCGCACCGGCAGTTCCAGGCGCACCTTGTCCCCGGACTCCAGCGCGCCCTCCGCCAGCTGGATCAGCGTGTTGTCCAGCGCCTTCTCCAGCCCGTGGTCCTGGGCGACGACCCGGTGCCGCGAGGCGCCCTCCTCTAGCTCGGGCACGTGGAAGATCGGCGAGAGGTCCAGCCCGGTGGCCTTCCAGTGGTCCACCGCGGCGCGGGTGTCGAGCAGCTCCGCGCGGCCCACCGCCTCGGCGAGGGTGCGGAAGCCGAGGGAGGCCAGCAGTTCCCGCACTTCCTGGGCGATGAACTCGAAGAAGTTCACCACGTACTCGGCCTTGCCGCTGAACCGCTCGCGCAGCACCGGGTTCTGCGTCGCCACGCCGACCGGACAGGTGTCCAGGTGGCAGACCCGCATCATCACGCACCCGGAGACCACCAGCGGCGCGGTCGCGAACCCGAACTCCTCGGCCCCGAGCAGCGCGGCCACGACGACGTCGCGGCCGGTCTTGAGCTGCCCGTCGGTCTGCACCACGATGCGGTCGCGCAGCCGGTTGGCCAGCAGCGTCTGCTGCGTCTCGGCCAGGCCGAGCTCCCACGGCCCGCCCGCGTGCTTGATCGACGACAGCGGCGAGGCGCCGGTGCCGCCGTCGTGCCCGGAGATCAGCACCACGTCGGCGTGCGCCTTGGACACCCCGGCCGCGACCGTGCCCACGCCCACCTCGGAGACCAGCTTCACGTGGACGCGGGCCGCCGGGTTGGCGTTCTTCAGGTCGTGGATGAGCTGGGCGAGGTCCTCGATGGAGTAGATGTCGTGGTGCGGCGGCGGGGAGATCAGCCCGACGCCGGGCGTGGAGTGCCGGGTCTTGGCGATCCACGGGTAGACCTTGGTGCCGGGCAGCTGCCCGCCCTCGCCGGGCTTGGCGCCCTGGGCCATCTTGATCTGGATGTCGTCGGCGTTGACCAGGTACTCGCTGGTCACGCCGAACCGGCCGGAGGCCACCTGCTTGATCGCCGAGCGTCGGGTCGGGTCGTAGAGCCGCTCGGCGTCCTCGCCGCCCTCGCCGGTGTTGGACTTCGCGCCGAGGCGGTTCATGGCGATCGCCAGCGTCTCGTGCATCTCCTGGGAGATCGAGCCATAGGAGATGGCGCCGGTGGAGAACCGCTTGACGATCGAGGCGACCGACTCCACCTCCTCGACCGGCACCGGCTCGCGCACGCCCTCCTTGAACGCGAACAGCCCGCGCAGCGTCTTCAGCGACGAGGACTGGTCGTCGACGAGCCGGGTGTACTCCTTGAAGATCTCGTATTTCCCGGTGCGCGTGGAGTGCTGGAGCTTGAACACCGTCTGCGGGTTGAACAGGTGCGGCTCGCCCTCGCGGCGCCACTGGTAGTCACCGCCGACGGCCAGCTCGCGGTGGCTGGCGCGCACGCCGTCGGCCGGGAACGCCGCGCGGTGCCTGCGGGCCACCTCCTCGGCCAGCACGTCGAAGCCGATGCCGCCGAGGCGGGAGGTGGTGCCGGTGAAGCAGCTGTCGATCACCTCGGCGCCGAGGCCGAGCGCCTCGAAGATCTGCGCGCCGTGGTAGGAGGCCACAGTGGACACACCCATCTTCGACATGGTCTTGCGCAGCCCCTTGCCCAGCGCCTTGATCAGGTTGCTGGTGGCCTGCCTGCCGTCCATCCCGGCGATGATCCCCCGCTCGGCCATCTCCTCGACCGTGGCCATCGCCAGGTAGGGGTTGACCGCGGAGGCGCCGAAGCCGACCAGCAGCGCGATGTGGTGCACCTCGCGGGCGTCGCCGGACTCGATCACCAGGCTCACCTGCGAGCGGGTCTTCTCCCGCACCAGGTGCTGGTGCACCGCGCCGACGAGCAGCAGCGACGGGATCGGCGCCAGGTTCTCGTCGACGCCCCGGTCGGAGAGCACGACGATGCGCGCGCCGTGCTTGATCGCCCAGGACACCTCGGCGCGGATCTCGGCCAGCTGCTCGCGCAGGGCGTCGCCGCCGCCGCGCACGTCGTAGCGGCCGTGGATGGTGACCGACTGGAAGCCGGGCATGTCCCCGTCGTCGTTGATGTGGACGATCTTGGCCAGCTCGTCGTTGTCCAGCACCGGGAACGGCAGCGAGATCCGGCGGCAGGAGTGCGGGCCCGCGGCCAGCAGGTTCGGCTCGGCGCCGAGCTGGGTGCCGAGGCTGGTCACCAGCTCCTCGCGGATGGCGTCCAGCGGCGGGTTGGTGACCTGGGCGAAGAGCTGGCTGAAGTAGTCGAACAGCGGGCGCTGGTCGGTGGAGAGCGGGGCGAGCGGGGCGTCGTTGCCCATCGACCCGATCGGCTCGGCGCCGGTGCGGGCCATCGGCTCCAGCAGCAGCGCCAGCTCCTCCTCGGTGTAGCCGAACGCCTGCTGGCGGCGCACGAGGGAGGCGTGCGTGGGGATCTCGCGCTCACGGGTCGGCATGGTCTCCAGCGGCACCATGCCCGCGTCGACCCAGTCGGCGTACGGGTTCGCCGCGGCCAGCTCGCCCTTGATCTCCTCGTCGTCGATGATGCGGCCCTGGGCGGTGTCGACCAGGAACATCCTGCCCGGCTCCAGCCGCCCCTTGCGGACGATGGTGGTCGGGTCGATGTCCAGCACGCCGACCTCGCTGGCCAGCACGACGAGGCCGTCCTCGGTGACCCAGTAGCGCGCCGGGCGCAGGCCGTTGCGGTCGAGCACGGCGCCGATCTGGGTGCCGTCGGTGAAGGAGACCAGCGCGGGGCCGTCCCACGCCTCCATCAGGGTGGAGTGGAACTGGTAGAACGCCCGGCGGGCGGGGTCCATCGTCGTGTGGTTCTCCCACGCCTCGGGAATCATCATCAGCACGGCGTGGGGGAGCGAGCGGCCGCCGAGGTGCAGCAGCTCCAGCACCTCGTCGAAGGAGGCGGAGTCGCTCGCGCCGCGGGTGATGACCGGCAGCACCCTGCGCAGGTCCCCGGGGATCAGGTCCGAGGACAGCATCGCCTCGCGGGCGTCCATCCAGTTCCGGTTGCCGCGCAGGGTGTTGATCTCCCCGTTGTGCGCGACGTAGCGGTAGGGGTGGGCCAGCGGCCAGGACGGGAAGGTGTTGGTGGAGAAGCGGGAGTGCACCAGGCCGAGCGAGCTGGTGACGCGCTCGTCGGTGAGGTCGGGGAAGAACGGCGCGACCTGGGGCTCGGTGAGCATTCCCTTGTAGACGATCGTCCGCGAGGACAGGCTCGGGAAGTAGGCGTCGGCGGCCCGCTCGGCGCGCTTGCGCACGCAGAAGGCCAGCCGCTCGAGGGCCATCCCGCTGACGCCGTCGGCCGCGGCGATGAACAGCTGCGCGAAGTGCGGCATGACCGAGGCCGCGGTCGCCCCCGCGTGCTCGCGGTTGACCGGCAGCTCGCGCCAGCCGAGGACGACGGCGCCCTCCTCGACGGCGATCGTCTCAATGACTGAGACGGCGGTGGCGCGCGCGTCGGCGCCCACCGGCAGGAAGGCGGTGCCCACCGCGTACGCGCCGGGGTCGGGCAGTCCGAAGTCGACGACCGCGCGGTAGAACGCGTCCGGCACCTGGATCAGGATGCCCGCGCCGTCACCGGTGTCCGGCTCGGCCCCGCGGGCGCCGCGATGCTCCAGGTTGCGCAGGGCGACGAGGGCTTTGGCGACGATGCCGTGGTCACGCCGACCGGTGAGGTCGGCCACGAAGGCCACCCCGCAGGCGTCGTGCTCGTACTGCTCGTCGTAAAGACCACCGCGCAGGCGGTCTTGGCGGGTCGTCACGCTAGCGGCCCTCCCATAATGCGGGAACTCATGCGGGCAGGCGGGACCTGAGGGGCCAGAGCGGCACCCACCAGACCCCACGGCCCGTGCGTTCCCGGAAACGTCCGGCGACATTGGTGCCCGGGCAACGGGCGGGTAGACGCACCTCATCGTGCGAGGGAGCGGCCGTCGGACCCCATTGGCGACGGGCGCGGGCAGGTGGCGTCGCGCTGCGGCGTCCGCTTGAGCGCGTCGCCGGGCACGATGCTTGGGCACAACACTGTGCGGGCCATGTGGATGAGGCGTCGGGCGGACTACGCTGGCACGTCCCGCCGCCTGCTGGCTACCCGGGATCTTCCGGGGTTCTCATGACAATAGTGTGAAATGTTCGTATCCGGGATACGCCGAACGGCGCGCGTGAAAATCGCCACGTGCCCCTTGACGCGTGCTGTTGGGGTCATCCTACCCCTGAGCTGGGGAAACGATGGGCGGGAGCGTTTCGGGCCTGTCACGCGTTGAACCGGTGACGACGTGAAAGGGAGGGTCGCCGTGCCGGTCTTGGTCCTGTTGCTGCTCGCGATGGTCGCCGAGGTGGCCGTCCTGGTGTGGATCGGCGGGCTCGTGGGCGTGCTGCCGACGCTGCTGCTGCTGGTCGGCGCGACGCTGCTCGGCGGCTGGCTGCTGCGCAGGGAGGGCGCCAGGGCGCTGGGCGCACTCCAGCAGGCGGTGTTCGCCCGCCGCGCGCCCGACCGCGAGGTGATCGACGGCATGTTGATCGCCGCGGCGGGTGTCCTGGTCTTCGTCCCCGGTCTGATCAGCGACGTGCTGGCGCTGGGCCTGCTGTTCCCGCCGACCCGGGCGGTGGTCAGGGCCAGGGTGCTGCGCCGGGCGTCGGCGCGGGCCGCGGTGGCCGACGCGATCGTGGTGGACTCGACCATCGTGAACCCGGTCGCCCCGGACCCTGGGCGGGTGGACTCCGGCCGGGTGGACCCCGCGGTCATCGTCATCCCCGAGCCCCGGGATGACACGAAGGCGTGAATCAGCGACGCGCTTGCGGCGGTTGAGGCCGCCGCGTTGACAGGATCAGCGCCATGCGTGCGCTGACCCTGGCTTGTGTCCTGTGCGTGGTGGCCGCGGTGCCCGCCGCGGCCGACGAGTTCGAGCCCTACCGGCCGGGCGCCACCGCGGTGACCTATGACGCGCGGGTGCCCGAGGGCGCCCGCGCGTCGGTGGTGTCCTTCGGGCTGGGCGGGCGGACGGTGGTGTCGCTGCTGGTCAGCGGGTTGCAACCGCGGGCGCACTACGGCGCCCACGTGCACGTGCGGCCGTGCGGGCCGACCGGCGCTGAGGCGGGGCCGCACTTCCAGAACGTGGTCGACCCGGTCTCGCCGTCGGTCGATCCGGCGTACGCCAACCCGAGGAACGAGGTCTGGCTCGACCTCACCACCGACGCCCGGGGCATGGCCCTGTCCTCGGCCCAGGTGTGGTGGCGCTTCGGCGACCGGCCCGCCGGGTCGGTCGTGCTGCACGCCCACCACACGGCGACCGCTCCGGGCGAGGCAGGGATGGCGGGCCCGCGGCTGGCCTGCCTGACCGCCGACTTCGCGTAGACCAACTCTGGTCAGCCCGCTGCGGGGAGGCGGTCCAGGAGCCAGCGGGGGCCGAGGACGTCGGCGCCCGCGGCCGTGCAGCGGGCGCGGAGTTCGCGGTCGGCGGTGACGACCGTGCACAGGTCCTGTACGGCCAGCTCGGCGATGGTGTCGTCGCCGCTGCCCCGGGCCGCCACGACGGTGACCTCGGGGGTCGGGTCGACGCCGCGGGCCTGGCCCTCCACGACCAGGACGATCTCGGGGAAGGCGACGTCGAAGCCGCCGAAGCCGGTGACGCCGCCCGCGGCCAAGGCGGCCAGCGAGTCGCGCAGGCGGGTGGCGGCCCCGTGGCGGTCGCGCCACCAGCCGTCCGGGCGCGAGCCCATGACGTTGGCGCAGTCGACCACCAGGACCGGGCGCCGCAGGCAGGCGCGCAAGCGGGGCCAGGCGTTGGCGAACGGGGCGAACAGCGGGCGCAGGTGGACCTGCTCCACCGGCACCCACGCCGCCGCGTCGGTCTCACCGGAGGCGGGGCCCACCTCGGGCATCGGATCGACCGTGCCGATCACCGTGTCGTAGGCCCAGCCGCCGTGGTCCTCGCGCAGGACGCCGATGAGGTCGACCAGGGACACGTCGAGGGTCGACTCCTCGCTGGTCTCGCGCAGCGCCGCCACGACCGCGTCCTCGTGGCTGTCCCGGGCCCCGCCGAAGGTGCCCCAGGTGTTCCCGCCCGGCGTCCACCCCGCGCGCCGCTGGAGCAGGACGTGGCCGCCGGACACCGGCAGCAGGCCCGCGGCGCCGTAGCGCCCCCAGTGCCGGTGCCCGCGCCTGCACCGCACCACTCGATCGCCGTCTCCCCGACCCAAGGAAACCCCTTTCGCGTCGACTGTGAAACGAGTCCACCACGGTGGGGGTTCCCGTGCGCGGCGTCCCGCCGCGGCGGGACCGTCAGAACTCGCCCACCTTCGTCACGGTCAGCACCGCGGTCCCGCTCTCGTCCGACGCGCGCAGGTCCACGTCCGCGGTGAAGCCCCAGTCGTGGTCGCCGCTGGGGTCCTCGAAGATCTGCCGCGCGCGCCAGAGGTCCTCGCCCTGCTCCAGGATCAGCAGCGCCGGGCCGCGGGCGTCGGGTCCGGTGCCGATCTGGGCGTGCGCGTCGAAGTACGGCGCCAGCGCGTCCTCCCAGGCGATGGCGTCCCACCCGGTGTCGCCGTCGAGCTCGCCCAGGGCGTGCCAGTCGCGGCGGGCGGCGAGCTGGACGCGCTGGAACAGGGCGTTGCGGACCAGGACCCGGAAGGCGCGCGGGTTCGTGGTGACCGCAGGCGGGGCGTCGTCGACCACGACGGCGTCCTCGTCGGCGGGGTTGGTCAGCTTCTCCCACTCGTCGAGCAGACTGGAGTCGACCTGGCGGACCAGCTCGCCCAGCCACTCCACCAGGTCGGTCAGCTCCTCGGTCTTGGCGTCGTCCGGCACGGTCTGGCGCAGCGCCTTGTAGGCGTCGGCGAGGTAGCGCAGCACCAGGCCCTCGGAGCGGGCCAGGCCGTAGAAGGCGACCAGCTCGGTGAAGGTCATCGCGCGCTCGTACATGTCGCGCACCACCGACTTCGGCGAGAGCCGGTGGTCGCCGACCCACGGGTGCCCGCGCCGGTAGGTCTCGAAGGCCGCGCCGAGCAGCTCGGCGAGGGGCTTGGGGTAGGTGACCTCGTCGAGCAGGGCCATCCGCTCGTCGTACTCCATGCCCTCGGCCTTCATCGCGGCGACCGCCTCGCCGCGGGCCTTGTGCTGCTGGGCCATCAGCACCTGTCGCGGATCGTCCAGAATGGACTCCACCACGGAGACCGCGTCCAGGGCGTAGGACGGCGATTCCCGGTCCAGCAGCTCGATCGCGGCCAGCGCGAACGGCGAGAGCGGCTGGTTCAGCGCGAAGTCGACCTGGAAGTCCCCGGCCAGCACGACGGTCCGGCCCTGCTCGTCGGGCTCGTCGAGCTTCTCCACCACGCCCGCGGCCAGCAGCCCGCGGTAGATGGCGATGGCGCGGCGGATGTGGCGGCGCTGGGCCGGGCGGTCCTCGTGGTTGTCGGTCAGCAGGTGGCGCATCGCGGCGAACGGGTCGCCCGGGCGGCCGATCACGTTGAGCAGCATCGCGTGGCTCACGACGAAGCTCGACGTCAGCGGCTCCGGCTCGGCGTCGACCAGCCGCTCGAAGGTCGGCCTGCCCCAGGAGACCATGCCCTCCGGCGGCTTCTTGCGCACGACCTTGCGCCGCTTCTTCGGGTCGTCGCCGACCTTGGCCAGCGCCTTCTCGTTCTCGATGACGTGCTCCGGCGCCTGGACGAGCACGGTGCCGACGGTGTCGTAGCCCGCCCGGCCCGCGCGCCCGGCGATCTGGTGGAACTCCCTGGCCTTGAGCAGCCGGGTCCTGATCCCGTCGTACTTGGACAGGGCGGTGAACACCACGGTGCGGATCGGCACGTTGATGCCGACGCCGAGGGTGTCGGTGCCGCAGACGATCTTCATGAGCCCGGCCTGGGCCAGGCGCTCCACCAGCCGCCGGTACTTGGGCAGCATCCCGGCGTGGTGCACGCCGATGCCGTGGCGCACCAGGCGCGAGAGGGTCTTGCCGAAGCCGGAGGAGAAGCGGAAGTCGCCGATGAGCCTGGCGATCTCGTCCTTCTCCTTGCGGGTGCAGACGTTGATGCTCATCAGCGCCTGCGCGCGCTCCAGGGCGGCGGCCTGGGTGAAGTGCACGACGTAGACCGGTGTCTGGTTGGTGCCGAGCAGTTCCTCAAGCGCCTCGTGCAGGGGTGTCAGGCCGAAGGAGAAGAACAGCGGCACCGGGCGCTCGGCGCTGGCCACGACCGCGGTGTCGCGGCCGGTCCGCCGGGTCAGGTCGTCCTTGAACCGGGTGACGTCGCCGAGGGTGGCCGACATCAGCAGGAACTGCGCCTTCGGCAGTTCGATCAGCGGCACCTGCCACGCCCAGCCGCGGTCGGGCTCGGCGTAGAAGTGGAACTCGTCCATCACGACCTGGCCGACGTCGGCGCCGTCACCGTCGCGCAGGGCGATGTTGGCCAGGATCTCCGCGGTGCAGCAGATGATCGGCGCGCCCGGGTTCACGCTGGAGTCCCCGGTCATCATGCCGACCTCGGAGGCGCCGAAGATGTCGCAGAGGGCGAAGAACTTCTCCGACACCAGCGCCTTGATGGGGGCGGTGTAGAAGGTGCGCTGCCGGTGCGCCAGCGCCGCGAAGTGCGCGCCGGTGGCGACCAGCGACTTGCCCGAGCCGGTCGGGGTGTTGAGGATGACGTTGGCCCCCGAGACCAACTCCATCAGGGCTTCTTCCTGCGCCGGGTACAGCGACAGGCCCTGCTCGTCCGCCCAGGTGGCGAACGCGTCGAACAGCGCGTCGGGGTCGGGGGAACCGGGGAGGCGGGCGGTCAGCGTCATGATGGGCACGATCGTGCCCGGTCTCGGCGTGGCGGCGCCACCCGGGTGTTTAGAAGCGGTGCCCGTACAGCACGCTGCGGACGGCCCCGATGACGGAGCTGAACAGCGGCAGGGCCGGGTGCGCCAGGTCAGGCGCGGTGGCCCAGTGGGTGGTGGCCCGGTCGGTGGCGGGGGTGGGCAGCAGCACGCGCGCGGCCACCGGCTCGACACCGGGCGGCAGCGGGCGGCGCCGCTGCTCGTTGGTGACCGGCTGGGTGAGGAAGGTCCACTCGGTGCGCTTGCCCGGCACCGCCAGGACGGGACCGGCGAGCATCCGCAGCCGCAGCCACCACTGCACCTCGGCGCCGAGCCCCGCGCGCATCCGCAGCCCGGCGACGTCGTCCCCGAGCACCAGGTAGGCCGCGCGCGAGTCCCCGTCGACCGGCCAGTGGAGCCGTGATCGGTACTCGGCCACCTCGAAGGCCGCCGGTTCCGCGCTTCCGTCTCCGTCCACGGCGTGCAACGCCGCGATGTTCGCCGCTGTCATGGCGAGCCACCTTCCACCGTCGACACCCGCGGTGATCGCCCCATTGCGGTCGTTGGACGCCGACTCTCGTTCATCTAAGGATCGGCGCTGCGGGAGGGGGTGACTCATCCCAGTAGCCCATAACCCGCAAGTGATAACGCCCACATACGGTGGTCGACCGATCGCGGGGGGCCAGGTCAGACGCGGGCGGGGCTGGGGAAGACCTTGCGGAGGATGCCGTGCGGGTTGCCGTGGCGCTTCCACTCGCGCGGGTAGCCGAGGCTGACCTCCTGGAACCGGACCCCGTCGTGGTGGGTGATGCGGGGGACGTGGAGGTGGCCGTAGATCATCGCGGCGGTGCGGAAGCGGGTGTGCCAGTCGGCGGTGAGGGTGGTGCCGCACCACTGGGCGAACTCCGGGTAGCGCAGGATGCGCGTCGGCTCGCGGACGGTGGGGTAGTGGTTGACCATCACCAGGGGAACCGAGGGGTCGCAGGCGGCCAGCCGGGCCTCGGTGGCGACGGCGCGGGCCTGGCACCAGGCGTCGCGGGTCTCGTAGGGGTCGGGGAACAGGTAGTACTCGTCGGTGCACACGATGCCCGCGGTGTGGGCGATCTCCAGGGAGTCCTCCTTGGTGGAGGTGCCGGGGGCGTGGAAGGTGTAGTCGTAGCCGACGAACAGCGGGGCGATCAGGACGTCGCCGTCCTCGCCCTCCCACGTCGCGTACGGGTCCTCGGGGGTCAGCACGCCCAACTCGCGGCAGATGCCCACCAGGCGGTCGTAGCGCTCGACGCCGCGGGTCTGGTCGGGGTCGTTGGGGGTGGTCCACAGCTCGTGGTTGCCGGGGGTCCAGACCACCTTCGCGAAGCGCTCGGCCAGCAGGTCGAGGGCCCAGCGCACGTCCTCGACGCGCTCGGCGATGTCGCCCGCCACCAGCAGCCAGTCATCGGCCGACTCAGGACGCAGGCCGCGGGTGATCTCGCGGTTCTCGTCGTAGGTGATGTGCAGGTCGCTGACGGCCAGGAGGGTTCCCACGCCCCGATCCTGTCATCCGGGGCTGGGAGCGGGGAACGGAGCTGTCGGCCGCCCGTCACTCCCGGCACCGGCTGACGGCCTTGGCGCGGGCCAGACCGCCTCGAAGCGGGCTCTCATCGAGCACGACGCCTGCTGTCCGGCCGCTCCGGACTGGCCCGGATGCAGTAATCTGTGACACACCGCACCCTTTGGACGATTCGCTAATTTGTGCAACGCTGTGTAGCCGCTCCTGCGTAGAAGTGTGACGTCGTCACACGAACCGGGGGTGCAAGGTGCATACGCGCAGAGTCCGCGGGGTACCTAGTACAGAACCTGCGGACGTGAGGAGCCCGTCATGACCGATCAAGCCCGCGGCATAGCCCGCAGGCTGGTCACGGTGACCAGGGGCGGCTCCGCGCCCGGCTCCGAGGCGCCGCTGGACCTGCTCGGCGGGCCCGGTGAACGGGCGCGGCTGCGCGACGTGCTGCGGGAGCTGGTCTCGGCCACCGCCGCGATGCTGCTGCACCGCGGCGGCGACCGGGCGGATCACTCATACCTGCTGGACCTGCACGACGCCGACGGCAGGCCGGTCCCGGTCGACAGCCTGAACCCGCCGGTCCGGGCCCTGGTGCGGGCGGTCCTGGCCGACATCAACGGGCGGCCCGCCGATGCCGACGCCCAGCTGGACCTGTCGGTGCGCAACAACGGCGGGGACCCGGTCAGCGTGCTCGTCCTCGCCCTGCTGTGGACAGTGGGCTCCCTGGAGTGGTGCGAGGCCCACCACGCGCCCGCGCCCGCCTGGCTGACCTGATCCCGTCACCCCGTACTTGACCGCCGGACAGCGGGCGCGAGGCCGATATTGGTGAATCGCGCACTTCGTCCCCGGAAATCCTCAGTCATTCTTGCCGCTAAATTCCTGGGCCCCAGACCCGTCGGCGCGCCCGGATCGGGGTCAGTAGTCCTCGTCCTCCGGGGGCTCGGGGAGCGGGATGTCGTCGTCGTGGTGAGCCGACACCGGCTCGGCCAGGACCGGTGATCCCGCCTGCGATCCTGGCGGCGATCCAGCAGGCGATCCTGCCGGGGCGGGCGCGGCGGGTCGCGGGGCCGGGCGCGGCGTCGCGGGCGGGGGCGCCGCGGCGTCGGTGGTGGTCTCGGTGAGGGTGTCGAGGACCTGCTGGCCATAGCGGGCCAGCTTGGCCTCGCCGACGCCGCTGATGGAGCTGAGCTCGGACAGCGTGGCCGGGTTCGCCGCGGCGATGGCGCGCAGGGTGGCGTCGTGGAAGATGACGTAGGCGGGCAGGCCCTGCTCGCGGGCGGAGGCGGCGCGCCACGCGCGGAGGCGCTCGAAGACCGGTTGGGCGCTGCTGGGCATTTCCGCGGCCGCCGTGGTGCGGCGGGCGGTGGTGGTGCGGGACCGGGTGCGCTCGGGCTCGCGGCGGAGCATGACCTGGCGCTCGCGGGAGAGGACGGCCGCGCTGTCCTCGGTGAGGTGCAGGGTGCCGTACTCGCCCTCGACCTTCAGCAGGCCCTGGGCCAGTAGTTGGCGGACCACCGCGCGCCACTCCGCGTCCTTCAGCTCGGTGCCGATGCCGAAGGTCTTGAGCTGGTTGTGGCGGAACTGGGTGACCTTGTCGGTGGTCTTGCCCAGCAGGATGTCGATGAGCTGGCCCGCGCCGAAGCGCTGGTTGCGCTCGCGGTCCAGGCGCAGGATCGTCGACAGCAGCTTCTGGGCGGGGACGGTGCCGTCCCAGGACTCCGGCGGGGCCAGGCAGGTGTCGCAGTTGCCGCAGGCGGCACTGCTCTGGCCGAAGTAGTTCAGCAGCTGACCGCGCCTGCACTCGATGGTCTCGCAGAGCGCCAGCATCGCGTTGAGGTGCTGGCCCTGGCGGCGGCGGTGGGCCTCGTCGCCGTCGGAGGAGTCGATCATCTTGCGCAGCTGCACCACGTCCTGCAGGCCGTAGGCCAGCCAGGCCGTGGACGGCAGGCCGTCGCGGCCCGCGCGGCCGGTCTCCTGGTAGTAGCCCTCGACGGACTTCGGCAGGTCCAGGTGGGCCACGAACCGGACGTCCGGCTTGTCGATGCCCATGCCGAAGGCGATGGTGGCGACCACGACCAGGCCGTCCTCGCGCAGGAAGCGCGACTGGTTGACCGAGCGGACCCGCGCGTCCAGTCCCGCGTGGTACGGAACGGCCGGAATTCCGTTGTCCGACAGCAACTGCGCGGTGTCCTCCACCGACGCCCGGGAGAGGCAGTACACGATGCCCGCCTCGCCCGCGTGCTCGGCGCGGATGAGGTCGAGCAGCTGGCGGCGCGGGTTGTTCTTGGACACGATCCGGTACTGGATGTTCGGGCGGTCGAAGCTGGCGACGAAGTGCCGGGCGGCGGTCAGGTCGAGCCGGGTGGCGATCTCCTCGCGGGTGGCGGCGGTGGCCGTCGCCGTCAGCGCGACGCGGGGGACCTCCGGCCAGCGCTTGTGCAGCTCCGAGAGCAGCAGGTAGTCCGGGCGGAAGTCGTGGCCCCACTGGGACACGCAGTGCGCCTCGTCGATGGCGAACAGCGCGATCTTGCCCTGGTCGAGCAGGCGCACCGTGGACTCGACCTTCAACCGCTCGGGCGCCAGGTAGAGCAGGTCCAGCTCACCGGTCAGGAACGCCTGCTCGACCTCGCGGCGCTCGGCGGAACCCTGCGTGGAGTTGAGGAACCCGGCCCGCACCCCGACCGCGCGCAACGCGTCCACCTGGTCCTGCATGAGCGCGATCAGCGGCGAGACCACCACGCCGACGCCGGGCCGCACCAGGGCGGGGATCTGGTAGCACAGCGACTTCCCGCCGCCGGTCGGCATGAGCACCAGCGCGTCGCCGCCGCCCGCCACGTGCTCGACGATGTCGGCCTGGTCGCCGCGGAACTGCTCGTAGCCGAAGACCCGCCGCAGGACTTCCTGGGCGGCGGCGCGGACGTCGGTCTGGGTCACGGGGGGCACAGCCCCGATCCTAGGGGCCCGCTCGCGCCGCCCGCCGCCCGTTCTCCCCAGCCTGTGGACAACGTCGGCTCAGGTGGCCGCGCGCAGGGCGGGGAGCAGCTCGGACTCGGCGAAGCTGAAGAAGTCTCGCTGCGCGTCACCGCCGATCTGCACCAGGGCGACATCGGTGAAGCCCGCGTCGAGGTACTCCGAGACCGCCTTGACGATCGGCTCGACGTCCGGTCCACACGGGATGCTCTCGGCCACGTCCTCGGGCCGCACGAACTGGGTCGCGCCCGCGAACGCGGCTGTGCCGGGCAGTTCGGCGTTGACCTTCCAGCCGCCGCCGAACCAGCGGAACTGGTCGTGCGCGCGGGCCACCGCGGCGTCGCGGTCGGGGTCCCAGCACACCGGCAGCTGCCCGATCTTGCGGCTCTCACCGGCCACCTGGTCCCAGCCCGTGACCAGGTCCTCTTTGGGCTCCACCGCGATCATGTGGTCGGCCAGCGGGGCGAACCGCTGTACCGACTGCTTGCCGGAGACCGCGACGGCGATCGGCACCCGCACCTCCGGCAGGTCCCAGAGCTTGGCCGAGTCCACCCGGAAGTGCTCACCGCCATGGGTGACGTAGCCGCCGTCGAACAGCGCCGAGATGATCCCGATGGCCTCGGCCAGCATGTCGTGGCGCACGTCGACGGAGGGCCAGCCGCGGCCCACCACGTGCTCGTTGAGGTTCTCGCCCGCGCCCAGCCCGAGGGTGAACCGCCCGCCCGCGAGGATCTGCGTCGTCGCGGCCTGCTGGGCCACGATCACCGGGTGGTAGCGGATGATCGGGCACGTCACGTACGTCATCAGCTCGACGGTCTCGGTCACCTGCGTGACCGCCCCCAGCACGCTCCAGGCGTTCGGTGCGTGGCCCTGGCTGTCCAGCCAGGGGAAGTAGTGGTCGCTGGAGACCTCGAAGTCGAAACCGGCCCGCTCGGCCGCGGCCGCGTGCTGCACCAGCTCCGCCGGACCGGCCTGCTCGGTCATCAGCGTGTATCCGAATCGCGCCATGGCGGGGATGTTCCCGAGCGGGGGTCCACGCAAACGTGCCCCGGCGGCCGGGGGCCACCGGGGCACGTCTCGCTTGCGCGGTTACAGCTCGGCTGTGCGTGTCTGCCGCGCGGGTCTACAGCGGGTTGGTGGTGGGCGCCTGCGGCGGCGGGTCCACCTCTCCGCGCCACGCGCCGGTCTCCTGACCCGCGCGGTCGGACTCGATGTAGTGCTTGAACCGCTTGAGGTCGCCCTTGACCCGGCGGTCGAGCACGCCGAGCTTGTCGGCCACGTTCTCCACGAAGCCCTCGGGGTCGATCTCCATCTGGGCCGTCACCCGGGTGGTGTCACCGTCGATGCGGTGGAACGTCACCACACCCGCGTGCATGGGTCCGTCGACGGACTTCCACGCCACGCGCTCGTCGGGCCGCTGCTCGGCGATCGTCGCGTCGAACTCGCGGGTCACCCCGCCGATGGTGGTCTTCCAGTGCGTGGTGCGGTCGTCGAGCTGCCGGATCTCATCGACGCCCTCCATGAAGTGGGGGAACGTCTCGAACTGAGTCCATTGATTGTACGCGGTCCGCACATCAACACGGACGTCCACGGATTCAGTGATGGTGCTCATCGACCGTGGTCTCCTTTCTGTCGACCGTCTCTGTCTACGTATCGACTACCCGCCCCCGCACTGGGTTACACACTTACGGGGCGGTCCATTTCTGGTTCGCCGCGCCCGAACAGGTCCAGATCTGCAGGCGCGCGCCGTTCGCCGAGCTGCTGTCGGTGACGTCGAGGCACTTGTTCGCGGCGATGTTGACGATGTCGCGCGCGCCGCTGATCGCCCAGCGCTGCGCGCCCGTCCCGTTGCAGTCCCAGAGCTGGATCTTGGCCCCGTTCGCGGTGGACCCCGAGGTCACGTCGAGACACTTGCCCAGCGCGCGGATGCTGCCGTCGCCCGCGATCGTCCACCGCTGCGCGTTGGTGCCGTTGCAGTCCCAGAGCTGCACCGGGGTGCCGTTCGCGGCGTTGGCCCCGGCCACGTCGACGCATTTGCCTGCCAGCCCGCTGATCTGGCCCGTGCGCTCACCGGAGGTCGGGGAGCTCACCCTGACGTAGTCGACGACCATCGACTGCGGGAACACGGTGCTGCCATCGGGGTCGCCGGGCCAGTAGCCGCCGACCGCGAGGTTGAGGATCATGAAGAACGGGTGGTCGAACACCCACCGGTTGCCGCCGAGGTCCGAGGGCGTCTTGGTGCTGTAGACGATGCCGTCCACCGACCAGGTGATGCGGTTGGGCGCCCAGTCCACGGCGAAGACGTGGAAGGCGTCGGCGAAGCGCTGTCCGCCCGGCAGCGTGTACCCGGCGCCCACGCCGCCCGCGCCGGAGTAACCGGGGCCGTGCAGGGTGCCGTGGACGGTGCTGGGCTCGAACCCGACGTTCTCCATGATGTCGATCTCGCCGCTGGCGGGCCAGCCGATGCTGCCGATGTCGTTGCCCAGCATCCAGAACGCGGGCCACATGCCCTGTCCACGTGGGACCTTGATCCGGGCTTCGAAGCGGCCGTAGGTCTGGGTGAAGGTGCCCGCGGTGTTGAGCCGGGCCGAGGTGTACTGGCAGGTGCCGTACCAGCACTGGTGGTTGGCGGGGTTCTCGCGGCGGGCGGTGATGACCAGGTTCCCCGCGCCGTCGAGCGAGGCGTTGCGGGTGTTGCCGGTGTAGAACTGCCGCTCGTGGTTGTTGACGTTGTCGCCGACCTCGTGGCGCCACTTGGCCGGGTCGACGCCCGCACCCGCGGGTCCGTTGAACTCATCGGCCCAGATGACGGCCATCGGGGCTTGCGCCGCGGCCGTCTGGGGGACGGTGGGGATCAGTGCTGTCATGGCCAGGACGGCCGTGACCAGGGCGAATCGCCGCCGTCGGGGTTCCGCGTGGGACATCGTCGTCACCTCGGGATGAAGTTTGTACAGGGTGGCAACAAATATGCAGGGTGAGGGCGGATCTAGGCAAGAGGTGCCCGGAACCGGTTCCGGTGACGGTCTCACCCTGGCTGTCGAGTCCACCGACAAACAGAATCATCAAGACAGTTGGAGTCATCCTTGACAAAATAAATTGTCGGTGAGAGCGTGTGCCGCATGTTGGACGTGACAGTGATCGAGGACCGGGCCGCCGCCGAGGTGTGGCTCGACCCGGTGCGGGCCACGCTGTTGGCCGCGCTGACCGAGCCCGGGTCGGCGACGATGCTCGCCGGACGCCTCGGCATCCCCCGGCAGAAGGTCAACTACCACCTGCGCACGCTGGAGAAGCACGGGCTGGTGACGCTTGTGGAGGAACGCCGCAAGGGCAATGTCACAGAACGGATGGTGCAGGCGAGCGCGGGCTCCTACGTCATCTCCCCGGCCGTGTCCCCCGAACTCGCCCCCGACCCGCGCAGGTCGCCCGACCGGCTCTCCGCGCGCTGGCTGCTCGCCGTGGCCGCCCGCCTGGTGCGCGATGTCGGCTCGCTGCTGACGAAGTCCGCCGCGACCGACAAGAAGCTGGCCACCTTCGCCATCGACGGGGAGATCCGCTTCGCCACCGCCGCCGACCGCGCCGCGTTCGCCGCCGAGCTGGGCGAGGCCGTCACCGGCTTGGTCGCCAAGTACCACGCCGATTCCGGCCGCGCCCACCGGATCGTCGTGGCCGTGCACCCCGACGCCGGGACGGAGGACTGAGATGGGCAGGCACTTCAGCCAGGACACCGACTTCGAGGTGCCCGCCTCGGTCGAGGAGGTCTGGGACGCCATCGCGACCGGGCCGGGCGTGCAGTCCTGGTACCTCGGCCGCACCGAGGTGGAGCCGGGCGAGGGCGGGGTCGTCCGCACCGCGCTGGGGGAGTACGCGCCGGAGGCGGAGATCACCGGGTGGGAGCCGAACCGGCGCTTGGCCCACCGGGACGGGCCCCTGCCGGACGGGCGGTTCCTCGCCTTCGAGTTCCTGGTCGAGGGCCGCGAGCGCTCCAGCACGGTCGTGCGCGTGGTCACCAGCGGCTTCCTGCCCGGTGACGACTGGGCCGACGAGTACGAGGCCATGCTGCAAGGCGGCGCGCTCTACCTCGCCACCCTCACCACCTACCTCACCCACTTCGTCCCCCGCACGGCGAGCCCGTTCACCGTCTGGGGACCCGCTGTGTCCACATGGGACGAGACCCGGGACCGGCTGCACGCCCTGCTGGGCGTGGCCGATCCCGCCGAGGGCGACCGCGTGCGGTTCGCGGAACCGGGGATCGGCAGCGTCGACGGGGTCGTCTTCCACGCCAACGACCAGACCGTCGGAGTGCGCACCGACAACGCGATGTACCGCTTCATGCGCGGCTTCCGGCAGTCCATCATGGTCAGTCACCTGCTGTTCGACCCGGCCGCCGACGTGGCCGACGCCGAGCGCGCCTGGGACGGCTGGCTCACCCGCAACTTCGTGTAAGGACAAGCCATGCCTTTCGCCACCTCCGCCGACGGCACCCGCATCGCCTACGAGACCACCGGTTCCGGCCCCACCCTGGTGCTGGTCGACGGCGCGCTGTGCCACCGCCGCTTCGGCCCGTCGGCCGACCTGGCCGCGGCGTTCGCGCCCCACTTCACCGTCCACACCTACGACCGGCGCGGCCGGGGCGACAGCGGCGACACCGCCCCGTACGCCGTGGACCGCGAGATCGAGGACTTGGCCGCGGTCATCGACGCCGCGGGCGGCCACGCGGCCGTCCTCGGCCTGTCCTCCGGCGCCGTGCTCGCCCTCGACGCCGCGCACCGCCTGGACTCCATCACCCGCCTCGCGGTGTACGAGTGCCCCTTCATCGTCGACGACAGCCACCCCGCCCGGCCCGCCGACCTCGTCGGGCACATGGACGCGCTCATCGCCGAGGACGAGCGCGGCAAGGCCGTCGCCTCCTTCATGCGGATGGTCGGCACCCCCGCCGTCGTCACCGCCGTGATGCGGGTCACCCCGGTGTGGTCGAAGCTCAAGGCCGTCGCGCCCACGATCCGTTACGACTACCGGGTTCTCGGCGACACCGGTGCCGGGCGCCCCCTGCCCGCCGAGCGCTGGTCGGAGGTCAAGGCGCCCACGCTGGCCATGGACGGCGGCAAGAGCCCCGCCTATCTGCGCACGGCCATGCGCACTCTCGCCGAGGTGCTGCCCTCGGCCGAGTACCGCACGCTGCCGGGACAGACCCACATGGTCAAAGCGCGGGTAATCTCACCCGTGGTAACGGAATTCTTTCTCAGTTAGGCACAATGGCGGTTGTCCGCGGCAATCCGATACCGGAATCCTCCGCTCAGGGACACCCTGCGAGAAGGAGAGAGCTGGATGGCAACAGCGGTATCCGATCAGTCCACAGTGGAGTCGAAGGCGACCTCGTCCTTCGTCTCCGGCATCTTCCCCCGACGCCCCGGCCTGGTCATCGGGCTGAGCGCCCTGGTGGGCTTCCTCTTGACGGTGGTGTGGTCGGCGAGGTTCGTCGACCACACCATCGGCGCCACGATCGCCGACGGCCTGCTCGGCCACAACGCCGCCGAAACGCCCATCGCGGGCATCGGCTCGGGCATCGCCTTCGCGTTCGTCACCGGCATCGCGGGGACGTTCACCGCGTGCAACATCGCCGCGTTCGGGGCGGTGGCGCCGATGCTGGGCGACTCCAGCACCCGGTGGTCGCGCTTCGTCGCGACCCTGCGCCCGGTCGGCTGGCTGGCCGTCGGCATGGTCGGGATCTCCGCGCCGTACGGCGTGCTGGTGGGGCTGGTCGGCACCAGCATGCCGCAGTTCGACACCGCGCCGTCGGTGCCGGGCGAGCTGTCCGCGCGCGGCGTGCAGTCGATGGTCGTCTTCGGGGTGATCGGCCTGATCATGATCTACATCGGGCTGGCCGCCGCGGGCAAGGTCCGCGACCCCTTCGCCGGGATCGCGAGCCGCTTCCCCAACGCGCCCATGGTGTTCATGGGCGTGCTCATCGGCGGCTTCCTCATCGGGCGGCCGTTCTCCCTGTTCCGCCAGATGTTCCGGGACGCCGCCGAGGCCCACGACCCGCTCTACGGCGCGGCGGCGTTCACCCTGCAGTCGCTGGGCAACGTGGTGATCATGGCGGTGATCTTCCTGATCCTCGCCTACGGCACGGGCGGCAAGCTCCAGCGCTGGCTGGCCGCCGACCCGCGCCGCCTCGCGGTGCTCACCGCGTCGGCGCTGATCATCGCGGGCGTGTTCACCTTCATGTACTGGGACATCAGGATGCTGGCCCGGCGGGAGATCATCCCGTGGTACCCGGTGGCCCCCTGGGCGGGCTGAGACAGCACAGCGGTGGCCCCGGACGCGTCCGGGGCCACCGCTGTGTCAGAACCGGGTTCTACCAGCGGTTGCGGTGCACGGCCAGCGGCGGGCGCGCGGCGGGGCGGAAGGACCCGCCGACGTAGTACGCGGTGGGCACGAGCGCGCCTTGGTGCACGCCGGAGGGCAGGCCGAGCAGGTCGGCGATCTCGCGCTCGTAGGCCAGGTGCGCGGTGGTCCACGCGGTGCCGATGCCCCGGCTGCGCGCGGCCAGCATGTAGCTCCAGACCGCGGGAAGCAGCGTGCCCCACAGCGACGCCTGGTTGTCCCGGGGCAGCGGGCCGCCGGTGTCCACACAGGCCAGTACGAGCACCGGCACCCTGGCCAGGTTCTCGGCCAGGTAGGCCGCGCTGTCGAAGGTGCGGGAGCGGGCCGCGGGCTTGGCGTGGAAGGCGGCGCGGTAGTAGCCGCCGATGGCCGCCTTGGTCGCCGGGTCGGTGATGACCATCCAGTGGGCCGTGGTGCGACCGGACCCGCAGGGCGCCTGGCCCGCCAGGTCGATGCAGTCCTCGATCTCGGTCAGCGGGACCTCGCGGGTCAGGTCGAGCCGCTTGCGCACAGTCCGGGTCGTGGTGAGCAGCGCGTCCGGGGTGAGCGCGAGGTCGGTGGTCACCCGTGAATGCTGGCAGCGCGCTTCAGGGCACGCATTCGCGATCGTGCTCTGTCTCGTATCAGCCCTCGTCTTCAGCAAGCCGGGCGGCGACACGCTCGGAGATGTCGGCAAGGGCGGCCACCAGCTCAGGTGTGAGCACATCGAACAGGAACTGGCGGACGGTCTCGACGTGGTGGGGCGCGGCCGCGTCGATGGTCGCGCGGCCCTCGTCGGTGAGCGCGACGAACGCGCCGCGCCGGTCGTTGGGGCACTCCTGGCGGTCGACGAGGCCGCGCCCGCGCATCCGGTTGAGCTGGTGGGAGAGCCTGCTCTTCTCCCACTGCAGCTTCTCGGCCAGCGCGAGCACCCGGGTCCGCCCGCCGGTGACCTCGCTCAACTCCACCAGCACGGCGAAGTCGGCGAGGGAGAGCCCGGAGTCGTCCTGCAGCTGCCGGTTGAGTCGGGCCGCCAGCCGGGCCTGCATGTGCAGGTACCCGCGCCAGGCCCGCTGCTCGTCCTCGTCCAGCCACCGTGTCATGCCAGGAGTGTACCGGGAATAGTTGACACATCATCCATGTTCCGCCAGTATCAAGTTGAGCAGTCAACAACTCGGAGGGCGACCACCATGACCACGACCATCGACTTCACGACCCTGACCGGCGCCTACGCCATCGACCCCGCGCACAGCCGCGTCGGCTTCGTCGCCCGGCACGCGATGGTGACCAAGGTCCGCGGCGGGTTCAACGAGTTCGAGGGCACCGCCGTCCTCGACGGCGCCGCTCCCGAGAAGTCCACCGTCGCCCTGACGATCCAGGTCGCCAGCATCGACACCCGCAACGGCCAGCGCGACGAGCACCTGCGCGCCAACGACTTCCTCGACGTCGCCAACCACCCGGCCATCACCTTCGCCTCCACCGCCATCGCCCACGACGGCGGCGCGGACTTCCAGGTCACCGGCGACCTGACGATCAAGGGCGTGACCAGGGAGATCACCTTCCCGCTCGAGTTCCAGGGCAGCGCGACCGACCCGTTCGGCAACGAGCGCGTCGGGTTCGAGGGCGCGCTCACCATCAACCGCAAGGACTACGGCGTGAGCTGGAACGTGGCGCTGGAGGCCGGTGGCGTGCTCGTCAGCGAGAAGGTCACCCTGGAGTTCGAGATCTCGGCGATCAAGAGCGCCTGAGGGCTAGTGCCTCGACCCAGAGCCTTGGCCGTGTATCGGCGTGTCCACGGCGTGGTTGGCAAGGCGCCGGGACGTCCTCGTATCGGGCATACGTGGGCGTTCCGGCGACGCGGCCAGGCGCGTCGTGGGCATGTCGAGACGTGGTGAAGGTTCTGGGTCGAGGCACTAGGTTGGCCCCATGGCGGCCAAGAGCCCTGCGGTCGAGGTTGAGGTAGGCCCGCACACAGTGCGGGTCTCCAACCCCGACCGGGTCTACTTCCCCGCCACCGGGGCCACCAAGCTCGACCTGGTCAACTACTACCTCGCGGTCGGCGACGGCATCGTCCGCGCGCTGCGGGAGCGCCCGTGCATGCTGCACCGGTTCCCCGAGGGCGTCGGCGGGGAGAAGGTGCACCAGAAGCGCGTCCCCCACGGCGCCCCGCCGTGGCTGGAGACCGTCCGGCTGCACTTCCCCCGCTACAACCGCCACGCCGACGAGCTGTGCGTCACCAAGGCCGCCGACGTCATCTGGGCGGTCCAGATGTCCACCGTCGAGTTCCACCCCTGGAACTCCCGGCGCGCCGACACCGAGTGCCCCGACGAGTGGCGCGTCGACCTCGACCCGATGCCCGACTGCGACTTCGCCACCGTCCGGCGGGTGGCGGGTGTGGTGCGCGAGCTGCTGGCCGAGCTGGGCATCACCGGCTACCCGAAGACCTCCGGCGGACGCGGCCTGCACGTCTACGTCCGCATCACCCCGTCCTGGGGCTTCGCCGACGTCCGCAGGGCCGCCCTGGCCTTCGCCCGGGAGGTGGAGCGGCGCGCGCCCGAGGACGTCACCACCACGTGGTGGCGCAAGGACCGCGACCCGCGCCGCCTGTTCGTCGACTACAACCAGAACGCCCGCGACCACACCATCGCCAGCGCGTACTCGGTGCGCGGCGTCCCCGGCGCCACGGTGTCCACCCCGATCACCTGGGACGAGGTCCCCGACGTCGACCCGCGCGAGTTCACCATCGCCACGGTGCCCGCCCGCTTCGCCGCGCTCGGCGACCTGCACGCCGCCATCGACGACACGGCGTTCTCCCTCGACCGGCTCCTGGAGTGGGCCGACCGCGACGAGCGCGACGGCGCGCCCGACCCCGGGGTCAGCGACCCCGGGGTCAGCTGACGATGCTCGCCGCGGTGCCCGCCATGGCGGTGCGGACGACGGCGGGCCCGCCGGGCAGGTCGGCGACGCCGAGCAAGCGGTTGCGGAGACTGATCTTCCACTGGCGGTCGGGGAGCATCCAGCGGGCGGCCCGGCGCCCGGAGCGCTGCTTGGCCTCGGTGAAGGGGCGCATCCTGGCTTCGTAGGCGGGCAGCGCGGTGGGGATGTCGGCCTTCCCGAGTTCGTCGGCGAGGACCCATGCCGCGGCCATCGCGACCGACGCGCCCTGGCCCGCCATCAGGGACACGGCGTGGGCGGCGTCGCCGATGAGGACGGCGTTCCCGCGGTGCCAGGCGGGCACGACGGTCTGGGCGACCTGGTCGTAGTAGGGGTCTTCCGGGCAGTGCGCCAGGGCTTTGGCGACGGTGTCGCCCAGGTAGGCGAAGGTCTCGCGCAGGGTGGCGCGGGGATCGCGCGGCAGTGGCGCCGTGGTGGCGTGGAGGAACATCGTGGCCAGGCCGGTGGCGGTCGGGTAGAGGCCGACCTGGCGGTTGGGCTCGGCGATGACCTGGAAGCGGTCGCCGACCTCCGCGGCCAGGGTCGGGTCGGCCAGCAGGTAGGACGCGGTGTGGAAGCCGAGCGGGCGCAGGAAGTCGCGCTCGGGGCCGAAGATGAGTTCGCGCACCCGGGAGTGGACGCCGTCGGCGCCGACGAGCAGGTCGGCCTCGACCGGGGTGCCGTCGGTGAGGCGGTCAGGGGCGGCCAGTGAGGTGCCGTAGCGGATGTCGAGGCCGACGGCGTCGCGCAGGATGCCGTCGAGGTCGCCGCGCATGAGGCTCACCAGGCGCCCGCCGAGGGCCCGGCGCATGGCCGCGGCGGAGACGCCGCCGCGCGGCGCGCCGCCCGGGGTGGTGTAGCGGAGGGCGGTGATCCCCGCGTCGGCCGCCTCGACCCGCCCGATCAGGCCCATCCGCTCGGCGATGTCGTAGCCGGAGCCGAAGAAATCCATCATGTACCCGTCCGGGCGCGGCCCGGGGGAGCGCTCGAGCACCGTGACCGACCACCCGGCCCGGCGCAGCCACCACGCCACCGTCAACCCGGCGATCCCAGCACCGCAGACCAGGGCCCGCATGGCACACCTCCACTTGGTCAAATGTATTGGGCATTTGACCAAATTCTGGCACAGAGGTGCGCACCGGCCGAAGACGGTGGGCACCGCTACCTGGTCTTGATCACCAGCGGTCGTGGATCAGGGGACGGATCAGCTCGTCGTACACGGCGGTGACCGTCTCGTGGGCTTCGGGGCTCAAGGGCGCGAGGTCGCCGACCGAGCTGTTGGCGTGGGCCTGCTCCTGGTTGCGGGCGCCGGGGATCACCACGCTCACCCCGGGCTGGTCAGCGATCCAGCGCAGTGCGAACTGGGCCATCGTCCACCCGGCGGGCACCGCGTCCCCGAGCCGGGCGACGGCGTCGAGCCCCACCTCGTACGGCACGCCCGAGAACGTCTCGCCGACGTCGAACGCCTCGCCGTGGCGGTTGTAGTTGCGGTGGTCGTCGGCGGCGAAGGTCGTGCTCGCCGAGTAGCGCCCCGACAGCAGCCCCGAGGCCAGCGGCACCCGGACGATGACGCCGACGCCCGCCGCGGCCGCCGCGGGCAGCACCCGCTCCAGCGGCTTGAGGCGCAGGCAGTTCATGATGATCTGCACCGTGGCCACGCCTGGCCGGGCGATCGCGGTGAGCGCCTGCTCGCAGGTCTCCACGCTCACCCCGTACGCGGCGATCGCGCCCGACTCCACCAGCGCGTCCAGCGCGTCGAAGACCGCGTCGTCGGAGTACACCGGCGTCGGCGGGCAGTGCAGCTGCACCAGGTCGAGGGTGTCGACGCCGAGGTTGCGCCGCGAGCGGTCCGTCCACGCCGCGAAGTTGGCCGCGGTGTAGTTCTCCTGGACCTGCTCGACCCGGCGGCCCATCTTCGTCGCGACGGTGACCGAGCGCTCGGTCAGGAAGCGACCGATGAGGGATTCGCTGCGGCCGTCGCCGTAGACGTCGGCGGTGTCGAAGAAGGTGACGCCGGAGTCGGCGGCGGCGTGCAGGACGGCGATGGCGTCGGACTCCTCCACCTGCCCCCAGTCGGCGCCGAGTTGCCAGCAGCCGAGCCCGATGACGCTGGTGGTCCGCCCGAGGCGGGGAATGTTCCTGGTCTCCACGATTCAGAAGCCTAGACGCCCTGCCTTGGTCCCCGCCTCACCACGGAATGGACTTGCGATCGCGGAAGAAGCCGCCGGTCGGCCCGCTCGGCGGGAGCAGGGCCGCCCAGACGACGGTGTCGGCGCCTTGGGCGGGCGAGAGCGGCGCGGCGGGGCCGCCCATGTCCGTGCGCACCCAGCCCGGGCACACGGCGTTGACCTTCACCGTCGCGGGCACCGCGTCGGCCAGCGTGATCGTCAGGGCGTTGAGCGCCGCCTTGGCGATGCCGTACGCGGGCGGTGAGGGCACGTTGTCGGTGAGGGACCCGGCCGCGGAGGAGACGTTGACGACGCGCCCCCACCCGCGCTCGACCATCCCCGGCACCAGCTCCCGGCACAGCCGGTACGCGCCGAGCAGGGTCACCTGCAGGGCCTCCTCGAACACCGCGTCCGGGATCGCGAACAGCGGCTGGGTCGGGTACACCCCCGCGTTGTTGACCAGGACGTCGACGTTCGTGCCCGCCGCGGCCAGCGACCTCGTCAGTTCGAGGACGCTGCCGGGGCTGGTGACGTCCAGCTCGACCGCGCGGACGTCGTGCCCGCCGCGGGACAGTGCCGTCGCCGCCAGTTCCCCCTTGGGCAGCTCGCGGGAGCCGAGCAGGACGGACAGACCGGTCTCGGCGAGCCTGCGGGCCACCTCGAAGCCGATACCCCGGTTCGCGCCGGTCACGAGCGCGGTGCGGGCGCTGCTCACGGGTGGCCCCCTTCGGAATCGACTCAGTCCATTAGTCCACGCCCATGGTCAAGATTTCAAGATCGCGACGAGGTTTATCGTTTATCATTATGGGTATGTCCGCGACCCGTGATCCGATCGAACCGGCCAAGACGCTGGTGTCCATGCTCGCCGCGTTCGTCGCGGTGTTCACCCTGATCGCCCTGATCGGCATGTCCACCGGCACCGGGTCCCTCTGGGGGCTGAGCAACTCCGAGCACGTCTGCGCCGAGGTGGCGGGCGGGCGCGTCCCGGTGTCGAGCGAGGTGGCGCCGGTCGACCCCGCGGTCCTCGCCGGCGGCGTCCAGGTGGCCACCGGCGATCTGCGGCTGTGCGCCCGGACCCCGACCGGCGCGCAGCGCGTCCTCGGGGTGGCCGCCCAGTTCCCGGCGTTCCTGCTGCTCGTCGGCACCCTGCTGCTCGCGGTGGGCCTGTTCCGGCTGGTCGACCGGGACGGCCTGTTCACCGGGCGCGCCGTCACGCGGTTGCGGCGCCTGGGCTGGTTCGTCATGGTGGGCAACGTCGTGGTGAGCGTGGTCCAAGCCGTCTCGGCGAGCCTGCTCGCGGGCTCGATGGTCACCACCGAGTGGTCGGGCACCCGGTGGCTGGACTACTGGGAACCGTCCATCATCGCGGTCGTGCTCGGGGCGGTCCTCGTCTCCGTGGCACGCGTCCTGCACCTGAGCACGGTGATGCGCGAAGACCTGGAAGGCACGGTGTGACCGACGACGACCACACCATCGAGGTGGTCCTGGACGAGGTGCTGCGCGCCCGCGGCATGACGCTGACCGAGCTGTCCGCCCGGGTGGGCGTGTCGCTGGTCAACCTGTCGGTGCTGAAGAACGGGCGGGCGCGGGCGATCCGGTTCACCACGCTCAGCAGGCTGTGCGCGGTGCTGGAGTGCCAGCCGGGCGACCTGCTGCGCCACCGCGCGTGATCGCCCCCGCGTGCCGGGGCTACTATGGGCGGGCTTTGTCTGGCTGATGGGTGTGGGGTGTGGCTGTGGTCCGGGGCAAGGTCATTCGGTTCGACGACGTCCGAGGGTACGGTTTCGTGCTGCCCGAGACCGGTGGCGAGGACGTGTTCCTGCACGTCAACGACATCGACTTCGACAAGCGCAAGCTGGTGCCCGGCGCGATGGTCGAGTTCGTCATCGAGGAGGGCGAGCGGGGCCTGAAGGCCTCCGACGTCAGCCTCGTGTCCGGCCCGACGCGGGCGGCCGCGCCGGTCAACGACTACGGGGGCGACCCGGCGTTCGCCGACGACGGCGACTTCGCCGACCTGCTCTCCGTGCGGGAGTTCCGCGACGAGGTGACCGAGGCCCTGCTGGCCGGGGTCCCGACGCTGACCGCCGAGCAGGTGCTGCGGGTGCGCCAGACCGTCGTCGGGATCGCCCGCGCCCACGGCTGGCTCGACGCCGAGGCCCGCGAGTCCTGAAGCTCGCCGAGGCCCGCGAGTCTTGTGGCTCGCTGAGGCCGACGAGTTCCCAAGCCCGAGCCTTATAGCTCGGCGAGCCGCGCGCGCAGGAAGTCGCGTTCGGCGGCGTTGTCGGTCAGGGCCAGCGCGGCCTCGTAGGCCGAGGCGGCCTCCGCCGCGCGGTCGAGCCTGCGCAGCAGGTCGGCCTTCACCGCGGGCAGGTAGCGGTAGCCGGTCAGCTCGCCCGAGCGCTCCAGCGACTCGATCTCCGCCAGCGCCGCCGCGGGACCGGACACCCGGTCCGTGGCGACCGCCCGGTTCAGGGCGACCACGGGCGAGGGCCAGACGCGCAGCAGCTCGTCGTACAGCGTGCGGATCTGCGCCCAGTCGGTCTCGTCGATGCTCGGCGCGGCGGCGTGCAGGGCGGCGATCGCGGCCTGCAGGGTGAACCGCCCCGGCGCCCCGCGCCGCAGCGCCCAGACGATCAGCCGGTCGCCCTCCTCGATGGCGGCCCGGTCCCACGCGCCGCGGTCCTGCTCGGCGAGGCGGGCCAGCGCGCCGTCGGCGCCGGTCCGGGTGGCGCGGCGGGCGTCGGTCACCAGCAGCAGCGCCAGCAGCCCGGCGACCTCGGTCTCGTCGGGCATGAGCGCGCGCAGCATCCTGGCCAGGTCCAGCGACCGCTCCACCAGGTCCGCGCGCACCAGCGCCTGCCCGGACGGCGCGGTGTGCCCGGTGGTGTAGAGCACGTGCACCACGGTGAGCACCGAGTCCAGCCGGTCGGGCAGCTCGGCCGCCGCGGGCACCTCGTAGCGCACGCCCGCCGTGGCGATGCGCTTCTTCGCCCTGGTCAGCCGGGCGGCCATGGTGGCCTCCTGCACCAGCAGCGCCGCGGCGACGTCGGCGGTGCTCACCCCGCACACCAGGCGCAGGGTCAGCGCGACCTGGGCCTCCTGGGCCAGCACCGGGTGGCAGCAGGTGAAGACCAGCCGCAGGCGGTCGTCGGCGATGGTGCCGTCGTCGGTGGAGTCCTGGTCGGCGTCGTCGGACTCGTCGGGCTCCAGCAGCAGCGGGAGCTTGGTGCGCAGGGTCTGGTCGCGACGGATCGCGTCGAGGGCCTTGCGCTTGGCCGCCGTGGTCAGCCAGGCGGCGGGGTTGGCGGGCACGCCGTCGCGCGTCCACGCCGCCAGCGCGGAGAGGTAGGCGTCCTGCACGCACTCCTCGGCCAGGTCGAGGTTCCTGGTGACCCGGGCGGTGGCGGCCAGCACCAGCGCCCACTCGCGGCGGTGCGCGTCGGCCAGTGCCCGCTCGGCCAGTCTCCGGTCGGCCAGTGCTTGCTCGGTCTGGGCCCGCTCGGTCTGGGCCCGCTCGGCCGGTGTCACTCCCCGATCAGCGGTCGTACCTCGACCCCGCCGCGCCAGGTCGCCGGGCAGTGCCTGGCGATCTCCACGGCGTGCTCGCGGTCGCGGGCCTCCAGCACGAAGAAGCCCGCCAGCACCTCTTTCGCCTCGGCGAACGGGCCGTCGGTGATGATGCCGCCCCGCACGGCCACGGCGGTGGTGCTGGCCTGCAGCGCCTGCGCTGAGACAACCTGGCCGCCCAGCTCGGTGATCCGGTCGCCGAACTCGCCGTGCGCGGCCATCTCCTCCTCCGGCATGTCCGCGACATCACCAGGGGTCGGGCTGTAGAGCAGGACGGCGTACTGCGGCATGGGGTTCCCTCCAGAGCGGTTCTGCGCTACTCCTACCCGTCGAACCCGTGCCCGGCAACTCCGAGACGGGCATCCCGGTCTAACTTCGCCAACACAATCGGCAACAACCGAGCAATAGCGTTTCATGGCCTGCCGAGCCCCCGCACTGCGAGATCATTTACGGCATGGACGGGGATGACAACGTCGACACGACCTGGCCGTTGGGCCCCGCACTCCGACGGGCCCGCAACGCCGCGGGCCTCTCCCAGGCGAAGGCGGCCAAGCGGGCGGGGGTCTCGCGCGCGCTGTGGCAGCAGTTGGAGGCGGGCGAGCGCCCGGACGGCAGGCCGCTGCGGCCCAAACCGGTCTCGCTGAGCCTGGTCGCCCGCGCGCTGGACCTCGATCCGCGCCAGGTGCTGGAGATGGCCGGGCTCGACCCGACCGCGTACGACCCCTCGCGCGCGGGCCGCCCGGTCGCCTCCACCGCCGAGGTGGGCGAACTGCTCGAGATGGTCACCGAGGTGCAGCGCCAGGCCGTCGTCGAACTGCTGCGCGCGATGGTCGACCCCACCGGCGGCCTGGCCTACAAACAGGCAATCCTGCTGCCCAAGACCGAGGACTGAGCCCGCCTCGCGAGCACCCTGCGAGGGTGTTCGGCGGAAATTGTCCTGCTGGTCCGATTGGACGGACTTTTCCGTCAACCACTAGTGAAGCCGCCTCGCTTCCACTTGACTGCGATTACCTCGTTCCGCGTTCCGGTGCCCTGGTGAGGGCGGGTACCGGTGCGTCCCCTGCCTGTGAAGGAGGCCCCTTCAATGATCCGTTCACCCTTGCGCGGCTTGGCGGCCGCGCTGTTCACCGCTGTGCTGGGACTGGCGGCCATGCCATCAACCGCCGTCGCCCAGGGCCAGATCCTGGGCGCGGACTCGGCCGACGCCGTCCCCGGCAGCTACCTGGTGATGCTCAAAAGCGCTGAGGGCAAGCAAACCGTGGTCGAGCGGCACCGGGCCCGCGTGACGCACACCTACTCCCGCGCGCTCACCGGGTTCGCCGCGCGGATGTCCGAGGCCGACGCCCGCCGCGCCGCCGCGGACCCGCGCGTGGCCTACGTGGAGCAGGACCGGATCGTGCGGATCACCGGCACGCAGCCGAATCCGCCGTCCTGGGGCCTGGACCGCATCGACCAGCGCGCCCTGCCGCTGGACAGCAGCTACACCTACCCCAACGGCGGCGCGGGCGTGACCGCGTACATCATCGACACCGGCATCCGCACCACGCACACCGACTTCGGCGGACAGGCCCGGTGGGGCACGAACACCGTCGACACCAACAACACCGACTGTAACGGCCACGGCACGCACGTCGCGGGCACGGTCGGCGGCACGGCGCACGGCGTGGCCAAGGACGTCAGCCTGGTCGCGGTGAAGGTGCTCAACTGCCAGGGTTCCGGCACCCTCGCCGGGGTCGCGGCGGGTGTGGACTGGGTGACCGCCAACGCGGTCAAGCCCGCGGTCGCGAACATGAGCCTCGGCGCCACCGGCACCAACGCCACCCTGGAGAGCGCGGTGCGCAACTCCGTCGCCTCCGGTGTCGTCTACGCCCTGGCCTCCGGCAACTCCAACGCCGACGCCTGCAACTTCACCCCGGCGCGCACGGCCGAGGCGATCACGGTGAACGCCAGCACGAACACCGACGGCCGCGCGTCGTTCTCCAACTTCGGCAGCTGCACCGACATCTTCGCGCCGGGTCAGAACATCACCGCGCCGTGGAACACCAGCGACACCGCGGTCAACACCATCAGCGGCACCTCGATGGCCGCCCCGCACGTCGCGGGCGCGGCGGCGGTCTACCTGGCCGGGCACCCCGGGGCGACGCCCGCGCAGGTGCAGACCGCGATGAAGAACGGCGCGACCAAGAACGTGATCTCCAGCCCTGGCGCCGGATCGCCGAACAACCTGCTGTTCGTCGGCGAGGGCACCGATCCGGACCCCGACCCCGACCCGGACCCGGAGCCCTGCACGGCGCCCGCGTGGAGCGCGTCGTCGTTCTACTTCGCAGGCGCCCAGGTCAGCCACAACAGTCGCAACTGGATCCTGGTGGCGTTCTTCTCCTACAACCAGGCCCCCGGAACCTCGACCGCCTGGGCGGACTTGGGACCCTGCTGAACTGAGCCGAGCCGAGTTGGGGGCCGGGTCCGCCCGGCCCTCAACCCGGTCTTGTCGGCAGCGGTGCCAGGGTGATTCCCGGGGTGGGCAACAAGAATGACCTTGGCACGCTGAAGATGGGCGGCTGGTACGTCGGGTACGGCGGCGCTGTCGGGTACGTGGGCAGGTAAGTCCGCGTGGGGAACACGGGACTGCCCGGGAGCACCGGGTCGTCGTCCTCCTGCCCGACGGCGATGAACACGGCCACCACCGCGAGCACGCCGACGAACCACAGGACGGGCTTGAGCGCGCCCGCGCCGACGGGAGCCTCCGGGAACAGTGACGCCCGCCGGTGTTCCCGCGCGGGCAGGGGAATCGGCGTGTTGATGTCTACATTGGACGCCGCGAGCGCCAGGCGCAGGCGCGGCACCTCCGAGGGCTGGTCGAGTGCCGCGGCCAGCCGCTCGGGCCCGTCGTCGCCCGCGATGAGCCGCGGCGGATCGATCCACGGCGCGCTCCACGCCGCCGCGCCCGCGCGGACCATCGCCTGGCCGACGAGCGCGGTGACCGCGACCCGGGTGGTGACGCGGTCGCGGTCGCCGGACTCCAGCAGGTCGAGCACCTGGGCCGGTGACGGCTCCGGCCCCAGCGCGGCCAGCAGCGGCGCGGCCAGTTCCTCCGCCCGGCGGGCCGCCGCGGCGGCGACCCACTCCCGCCACGGGACGCCGCCGCGGCGCGGGCTGGGGGCGTCGACCAGGTCGGTGGCCGGACGTCGGTCGGGGTCCTCGGGGGTCTCGGGCAGCCGGGCCAGGCGCGCCAGCCGGGTGCGCAGGCTGGGGTGCGAGTCGCGCCAGGTCGGCTCCGGGCCGTCGAACTCGGCGGCGGCCAGGCGGTCGCGGTAGTCGGGATCGGCGAGCATGGCGGAGAACGCCGCCACCGGGTCGTCCGGCGGGGTGGGGGCGCGGTCGAGGAAGCGCGCGGTGAAGTCCGACCACGCCGCGGCGGTGCGCGCGCTCGCCAGCAGGGCGTCGGCGGTGACCTCCTTGCCCGCCACGCGGGCCGCTGCGGCGTCGGCGGCGAGTTCCTGCTTGCGGCGCGGCCCCAGGGTGGCGCGGTCGTAGACCCAGGCGTACGCCGAGAACAGGCGGAACGGCAGGCCCGCGTACATCCGGGTGACCGCGTCGCCCAGCGCGGCCTCGGCGATGGCGGCCCTGGCGCCGCGCAGGGCGACCGAGCCGCGGTAGGCCAGGGCGGTGAGGCGGGTGTGGCCGCGGGCGTAGTGGCCCAGCTCGTGGCAGAGGACGGCGCGCAGCTCGCCCACGGTCAGGCAGGCCAGCAGCGGCCTGCCCACGGCGAGCGTGCGCGTGCCGCCGACCAGGCCGAGCAGCCGCACCCGCTCCATCACCGCGGCGTTGGCGTCGTCGGTCACGAGCAGCACGTCCGGCGGCCGGGTGCCCACCCGCTCGGCCAGCTCCCCGACCAGCGCCCACAGGTGCGCCGTCCGGGGCACGGGGTCGCCGCCGGGCTCGGGGGTCAGGTCGCTGACCCTGGCCAGCGACCGCACCACGACCAGCACCACCACGCCGAGGCCGACCAGCGCCAGCAGCACCATCGGCTGGAACGCGGCCTGGCCGCTCACCAGCACGACCAGGACCAGGGCGGCGTAGAACAGGACCAGGGCGAGCACCATGAGGTAGAAGCCCGCCAGCAGCGCGGCGGCGACCAGTCCGCGGACGAAAGCGACCAACGCCGACCCCCTGCCGTGGTAGACCAGTGAGCACAGCCATTCTCCCAGCGGGAGGCCGCGCGATGGACGAGTTGGGACAGGTCGTGGCGACCCACCGCGTCGACACCGACCGGCGGACGGCGATCGGCGGCTGGGGCATCGCGCTCGGCGTGCTCGCGCTGGTCATCGCCGCGAACCTGGCGGGCGAGGTCGGCGACGCCGCGTCGGCCGGGCGGCAGGCCCTGGGCGGGGCCATCGGGCTGGCCCTGTCGGCGTTCGCCATCGGCGGGTGGCACCTGGCCAAGCGCGCGCTGCTGCCGGGGGAGCGGTTCGTGGTGCGCGAGCGCGGGCTGGTGCACGTGACCGACCGGCGCGACGTCGTGGTCCCGTGGGCGGCGGTCGTGCACGCCAGGGTCCAGGTCGGGCACGTGCACAGCCCGATCGCGCACTACTTCGGCAGCCAGTGCTGGGTGGCGCTGAAGGTGCGGGGCAGGCGGGGCCGGGTCCGGTTCAGCGGCCTGACCGAGGGCTACGACCGGCTGCTGGAGTCCGTGCTGCACCACTGCCCGCCCGCCCCGGGGCGCTCGGTCCGCGCGCGGTGGACGTGGGCGGGCGTGGCGGTGGCCTCGGCCGGGACGGGCCTCGCGCTGGGCCTGGGCATCGATGACGACATGACGGACACCGGGGCGCTGTTCACGGCCATCGGACTGGTGGTTTGTTTCGTACTGGCGGTCACCGGTGTTGTCCTTGCCGTGCGCCGAAACTGACTGTCCACAAGGTTCAGTCGCACACCGTGCCCCGGGCGACACCCAGGGTGCTTAGCGCATTCGGGGGATTGCATGCGTCCATCCGATTGGCGAGAGTTTCGATTCAGACGCATCCACCGATGCTGTTGGAGGCGACTTTGGTCAGGATCGGACTTCGGGACATCACGAAGGTGTTCCCCGGCGGCGCGGTCGCGCTCGACGGCGTCGAGCTCGACATCGCCGACGGCGAGTTCATGGTGCTGATCGGCCCGTCGGGCTGCGGCAAGTCCACCCTGCTGCGGATCATCGCCGGGCTGGAGTCGCCCACCGAGGGCGAGGTGTTCCTCGACGGCATGGCCGCCGGGCACCTCACGCCCAAGGAGCGGCAGGTGGCGATGGTGTTCCAGAACTTCGCGCTCTACCCGCACATGCGCGCGGGGGAGAACATCGCCTTCCCGCTGCGCATCTCCGGCATGGACGTCTCCGCCCAGGGCGAGCGCGTCGCCGAGTCCGCCGCCGCCCTCGGCGTGCGAGAACTGCTCAGCCGCTGGCCGCACCAGCTCTCCGGCGGGCAGCGCCAGCGGGTGGCGATGGGCCGCGCGCTCGTCCGCCAGCCCCGGCTGTTCCTGCTGGACGAGCCACTGTCCAATCTCGACAGCGGGCTGCGGGCGGAGCTGCGCGCGGAGATCTCGGCCATGGTGCGCTCGCTGGGCGTGACGACCGTCTACGTCACCCACGACCAGACCGAGGCGCTCACCCTCGCCGACCACATCGCGGTGCTGCGCGGCGGTGTCCTGCAAGACGTCGGCGCCCCCGGCCGGGTCTACGACAAGCCCGCGACGATGTTCGTCGCCGCCTTCCTCGGCACCCCGCGCATCACGCTGCTGGAGGCGTTCGTCTACGTCTACCTCAACAGCCACGTCGCCCTGCGCGTGGGCGATCAGCAGCTGTCCATCCCGTGGGCCGACCCGCGCGCCCGCGAGCTGGCGCACTACCACGGCGAGTCCATCGTCGTCGGGGTGCGCGCCGAGGCCCTCGCCCCGATCGCCGAACCCCGCCGCGGGCAGTCGCTGAGCGGGACCATCGGGCACCTGGAGCACCACGGCCACGAGTCGCTGGCCTTCGTCGACATCGGCGCCACCGAGATCGACCTCGACGCGGAGATCGCCAAGCCCAGCGCGGCGGTGGCCACCCGCAGGCACGCCCGCAAGACCGAGACGGTCTTCTCCCGCCTCCTCGACCGGGTCACCCGCCAGGAGCGCCCCCAGGAGGACGCGGCGCAGGACACCGGCCACGCGGGCCGCCACCACCTGCGTCCCGCGGAGCTGACGGTGCGCCTGCCGCCGCGGGTGCGGGCCTCGCCGGGGGAGAACATGACCATCGGCGTGCGGCTGGGCCTGCTGCACTTCTTCGAGCGCCGCGGCGCGCGGATCGACGTCGGCTGGCGCTGAGCACCGCGGCGGTCGACCCGAGCGGGTGGTCGGCATCGGCTCCGGAGCTGACAGGTCAGCGGGCGGTGGCGAGGAGCGGGGCGACGCGGCGGGCGGTGTGGGTGAGCTGGTTGACGATGGCGGGGAAGCGCTCGTCGGTGACGCGGACCGCGGGGCCCTGGACGGCGAGCGCGGCGACCACCCCCGTGGTCGTGCGCACGGGGACGGCGACGGCCCGGACGCCGGGGTGGCGTTCCTCGTCGTTGAGCGCCCAGCCGCGCTCGCGGACGGCGTGGAGGTCGGCGAGCAGGGCGTCGGGGTCGGTGACCGTGCGGGAGGTGTGGCGGGCCAGCGCGCCGAGGGAGCGGGTCTCGCCCTCCACGTCCTCGGCGGCGGCCAGCAGGCACTTGCCCATCGCCGAGGTGTGCAGGGGGACGCGGGTGCCCGCGGCCTGGTCGAAGCGCAGCGGCTGGTGCGAGGGGACGTCCAGGACGACCTGTACGTCGCGGCCGGTGCGGATGCCGAGGTTGACCGACTCGCCGGTGCTCTCGGCCAGTTCGGCCAGCAGCGGCCGGGCCTCGACGTAGCCCAGCTGACCCGCGGCGCGGGCGCCGAGCACGGCCAGGGTGGGGCCGAGCTGGTAGCGGTCGCCGCGCGGCTCCTGCATGAGCAGGCCGCCCTCGGCCAGCGCCCTGGTGACCCGGTGCGTGGTGCTCACCGTGAGCCCGGTGCGCCTGGCCAGTTCGCTGATGCCCAGGGCGCGCTCGCCGCTCCCGAAACACCCCAGCACCGACAGGGCCCGCTCGATCGCCTGCGCTCCCGACCGCGATCCGGCCTCCCGCTCGTCAGCCACGCATTGAATCCTGGCACACCGGCGCGGTGAAGATCAGATCAGTCGGTGCGGCCGGACCGGTGGGTGAACCGCGAAGGGCGCCACCACCCACGCCGACCCCGGCACCAGGCAACGCGGTGTGGACCACCAGGGCCACAGTGGACACGATCGGCGGCGCGAGCAGGCCGGCGATGTCCGGCACGCCCTGCGACGCCCACGCCGCGGCCTTGTCCGCCGCCGTCTGTGGCGTCGCAGATCCGCAAAGGTCCACTGTGGATGGAATGAGGGGACTGTCGAGGTCGGGTTGGGGCAGCAAGGGGATATTCACGCCGCCATGCGCCGACTCGTCTTCGGTATCTGATCGGGTGTTTCGACGCTGTGTCAATGCGAACAGTGGGTGATTGTGGGCTGGCAGAGTGTTCGGTAGCGTCGCCATCACTGAGGGCCGCGCAACGCAGCAGAGCCCCACTCCAGTGGGAACGCGGGGGTCTCCGTTGTCGAGTGACGAGATCGTCAATGGGTACATGGCTCGCACGCGGGCGTCACGGGCGCACTTCGAGCGCGTCAGGGACCTGATCCCGGCTGGTGCGACCCGCAGCCTGAACTCATGGCCGCCGTACCCGATCTACGTCGAGTCCGGCGACGGTGCCACCGTGCGCGACCTGGACGGCAACACTTACCGAGACTTCCTCGCCAATTACACCGCACTTCCCCTCGGCTACGCCGATCCGGACATCGTGGACGCCATCCGGCGCGGCCAGGACAACCCGACCGCTCTGTCGTTTTCCCGCACGCTGGAGCGCGACCTGGCCGAACTCATCGTCGACCGCGTCCCCGGTGTCGATCGGGTGCGCTTCACCGGGTCGGGCACCGAGGCGGTGATGTTCGCGCTGCGCCTGGCCAGGGCCCACACCGGACGTCCGCGGGTGGCCAAAGCCGAGGGGGGCTTCCACGGCACCATCGACGACGTCATGGTCAGCGTCCGGCCCGCGCCGGACCTGGCCGGGCCCGCGCACGCCCCGGCCTCGGTGGCCGAGATGCGCGGCATCCCGGCATCGCGGGTGGCCGACACGGTCGTCCTTCCCTTCAACGACACCGAGAACACGCTGGCGATCCTGCGCGCGAGGGCCGAGGAGCTGGCCGCGGTCATCCTGGAGCCGGTGCTCGGCGTCGGCGGCATGATTCCGGCCGAGCCGGACTACCTGCGTGCCGTCCGCGCCGCCTGTGACGAACTTGGCATCGTGCTCATCTTCGACGAGGTGATCACCCTGCGCCTGGCCGTCGGCGGCGGCCAAGCGCTCTACGAGGTCACCCCCGACCTCACCACCAGCGGCAAGGTCATCGGCGGTGGCTTTCCCATCGGGGCCTACGGCGGCCGCGCGGAGATCATGGCGCTGCTGGAACCCCAGGGCGGCACCGATGTCTACGACGCCCGCTCAGGCGGCCCCGCCCTCTACCAAGGCGGCACTTTCACCGGCAACCCGATGAGCCTCGCCGCGGGCGTGGTGACGCTGGGCAAACTCGACGACGCCGCCATCGCCGCCCTCAACAAGACGGGCGACGCCCTGCGCGCCGCGCTGGTCGAGCGGTTCGCCGACGCGCCGGTCCCGGCGGCGGTGACCGGAGTCGGCTCGCTGTTCGCGCTGCACATCGGTCCGCGAGAGGTGCGGTGCTATCGCGACACCTGGGCCGTGGACGCGGCCATGCAGCACCAGTTCTTCCTCGGCCTGCTCGCCAGGGGGGCGATCGTGGCCCCGCGCGGAATGGGCTGTGTCTCCACCCGCACCTCGGCCGCGGACCTGGAGTTCTTTGTGGACGCGGTCAGCGACACGCTCGCCGCGATCGCTGACCGAGGGGATCTCTGATGCCGTGGACGGCAAGACAGTGCGAGCGTCGTGAGCGGTTCCGGCAGTTCGGCGCCGAGGTGGTGGCACCCGGCGCCGAGGAGCGCGACGAGGACGGCCGGTTCGACCCGAAGCTGTGGACCCGCCTGGCCGAGGAAGGTTTCTGGACCTCCCACCTGCCGGTCGACCTCGGAGGGGAGGGTGGCACGCTGTGGGAATTCCTTGCCGGGCTGGAGGGCCTGGCCGTGGGCGCCGACGACTCCGGGTTCGTGCTCTCCGCTGTCGCGCACGCGGGCCTGATGCACGTCCTGCTCGAACACGGCACCGACGACCAGCGGCGCAGGCTGTTGCCCGCGCTGGCCACGGGTGCGGTCGGCGCGACCGCGGCCACCGAGCCCCAGGGCGGCTCGCACGTGGCCGCCGTCGGCACGCGGGCCGTGCGCGGCGATGACGGGAAGCTGCTGCTGTCCGGGCGGAAGAGCCACATCACCAACGCCCCCGTCGCGAATCACCTGCTCGTCGTGGGCAGGCTCGCCGAGCTGGCCCCGCGCGACATCACGCTGTTCGTGCTCGACCGCGGCGTGCCGGGGCTGAGCACCGGTCCGCACGAGGACCTGCTCGGCCAGCGGACCAGTCCCACCGGCCCGATCATGCTCGATGACGTCCCGGTCACCGAGGCCGACATCGTCGGGCCCGCGGGCGACGGGCTGAACACCCTGTACTCCTTCCTGGCCTTCGACCGGCTGATGTACGGCGTCGTCGTCGCCGCCCAGCTGGAGGGCCTGCTGCCCGACGTCATCGACCGGGTCACCACCCGCAGGGCGTTCGGCACCGAGATCGGCAACCACGAGTACATCCAGGACAAGGTCGTCACCATGCGCATGACGATCGAGACGTCCCGGCACTTGGCCTACGCCGCCGCGGACGCGCTGGTGAAGGGCGACTCGGCGTACAGCTCCCTCGCGTCGTGCGCCAAGATCGCCGCGTCGGAGGGCGCGGTGTCCTCAGCGGTGGAGCTGATTCAGGTTTACGGCCACCAGGGTTACATGCGCGGCGGCGGGATCGAGCGCAGGCTGCGTGACGCGGTCGCCATCCGCATCGCGGGCGGGACAACGGAAATGCAGAAGAAGAACATCTACAACGACGTGGTCAGGCGGTACCGATGAGTTCCACCGAGATGGTCCGGCTGGCCGGGAACGCCACCCACGTGGTGCGCGAGCGGGACTGCGCCACCCAGTGGGGCAACGAGGGGCTGACGGTGCTGTCCACGCCGTCGATCCTCGGTCTGATGGAGCAGACCTGCGTCGAGACGCTGGCCGCGACGCTGGAGCCTGGCCAGATGACTGTCGGCGCCGCGGTGACCATGAGCCACGAGGCGCCGAGCAAGCTCGGGGAGGCCGTGACCTACGGCGTGGAGATCGAGCGGCGCGGCAAGTCCATCGACGTGGTGTTCACCGTGTCCAACGCCGACGGCACAGTGGTCAGCCGCGGCACGCACAAGCGGGCGGTGATCGATCGGGCCCGGTTCCTGGCCAGGTTGGGCTAGTGGGCTACCGCTCGGTCGTGGCCGCCCCGCGCTGGGGCTTCTGGGCGGGCGCGACCCTCGGTGCCCGCCTGCCGGTCGCGATGGCCCCCCTTGCGCTGATGCTGACCGGCTACCACGTCGGCGGCGGGGCCGCGGTCGGCGGCGCGCTGGTCGCCGGGCACACCCTGGGCGAGGTCGTCGCGGCGTCTTCTGCGGGCGCGGCGATGGACCGCTTCTCGCCCCGGCGCGGGCTGGCCGTCTCGCTGGCGGCAGAGGCCGTGCTGTTCGCCCTGTTCGCCGTGCTGGTGGCCTCCGGCTCGGGTCCGGTTTGGCTGGTGGCGGTGGCCGTGCTGGCGGGCGCGGTCGCGGCGGGCGCGCCGGGCGGGCTGCGGGCCGCGCTCACCGGGATCGTGCCCGCGGGCGGGTTGGCGCGGGCGCTGGCGGTGGACTCGGTGCTCAACCAGACCTCGTGGGTGGCCGCCCCGCTGGCCGTTGGCGGCCTCGCCGCGCTGGTGTCCACCCCGGCCGCGCTCGTCCTGTTGGCGGTCACCCCCGCGGTGGGCGCGGCCTGCGCTCTCGGCCTGCCCCGTGGTGGGCGCGTGCGCGAGCGTTCGCGGCACGACCGCCTGGGCCCGCTGCTCCGGCTGCTGGCCCGGCCGCTGGCCCTGACCGCCTTGTGGCGCCTGGCTTTCGGCATCCTGACCATCGCTGTGGTGCCGATGCTGGGGGAGGTCGCCCCGGTGGCCCTGGCGGTGTTCGCCGTGGGCACGATTTGTGGCAGCGTGGCCTACAGCGGTCGGACCTGGCCGTGGCGTCCCGAGCAGCACGCCGACTTGGCGGTGCTGTTTCTTGGCGCGGTGTTGGCCTTGACCCCCTTGCTGTCCGGTCCGGTGGCCCTTGTCGCCCTCTATGGAGTCGCCGGACTGCTCGAAGGGCCTGCCGCCCTGGGCCGTTCCCTCCAGCTGGAGCGCGTCCTGCCGCCCGAGCGCCGTTCGACCGGGTTCTCCCTGCAGTACGCGGCCATCGGTATCGGGTTCGGCGCCGCGGGCCTGGTCCCCGCCCAGTTCATCACCGTGGTGCCGCCAGGGGTCGTCGTCGCCCTCACCGGCGCGGTGATCGCGCTGGGCGCCGTGGTCGCCCTCGCCACCGACCGGCCTACGCCGCCCGCGGCGGCGCGGTGGAGTCGCGGATGACGAGCGTGTGGGAGGCGTAGCGGCGGCGGACGCGGGCCGAGGGCGACTTGAGCGCCAGCTCCAGCACCTGCTCGCCCATCTCCGCCATGGGCAGGCGGACCGTCGTCAGCGCGGGCCACAGGTACTCCACGACGGCGACGTCGTCGAAACCGGAGACCGAGATGTCGCCGGGGACGGTGAGACCGCGGGCGCGCAGGGCGGCGAGCACACCGATGGCCATGTCGTCGTTCAGCGCGGCGATGGCGGTGACCTCGGGGTGGGCGTCGAGGATGGCGTGGGTGGCGCGCCGCCCGCCCACCCTGGTGAACTCCTCCTCCACGACCGGCAGGTCCTCCAGCGACAGGCCCGCCGCGGCCAGCGCCTCGGCGGCGCCCGTCAGGCGGTCGGCCACGGTGTTCAGCGCGCGGGCGCCGACGGCGAAGGCGATACGGCGGTGGCCGAGCGAGAGCAGGTGCGCGGTGATGTCGCGCCCGCCCGCGATGTTGTCCGGGAGCACGGCGTCCGCCCCGAAGTGGTGGCGGCCGATCACCGCGACCCGCCCGCCCGCGGCCTGGAACGCGCGCAGCTCGGCCTTCGCCGGGGCCTGGGTGCGCGGGTCGACGAACCCCGACCCGGCGATGATGATGGCCCGGACGCCGTTGGCGGCGAGGGCGCGGATCTGGGCCAGCTCGCTGTCGGGGTCGCGGCCGGTGTGGCCGATCTGCACGGTGAGCCCCTGGCGGGCGCCCACGCGCAGCACGCCGCTGGCGATCTCGGCGAAGTAGGGGTCGCCGATCTCGTGCACGAGCAGGCCGATGGTGGTGCTCGCGCCGCCCGCCAGCGTGCGGGCGTGCACGTTGGCCACGTAGCCCATCTCGGCGGCGACCTCGCGGACCCTGGCGGCGATGGTGTCGCTCACCCCCGGCGATCCCGACAGCGCCCTGGACGCGGCCGCGATCGACACCCCGGCCGCCTCCGCGACATCGATCAGCCGCGCCCGTCGCTGTGCCATCAGCCATCCCTTGCCCGATGTTGACGAGACCATGATGTCGGGGGAGCACTTGCCACCGCCGACCGGTCCGCCCTATCGTACCGTAAGCGCTTACGAAAGCGCTTACACCGTCGTGCGTCGATCCGCGTCCGGGCGGGACACCGAGGGAGCGAGCATGAGCACGTACCGCATCCTGATGAACGGCGTGACCGGCCGAATGGGCTACCGCCAGCACCTGCTGCGCTCGGTGCTGGCCATCCGCGACGAGGGCGGCGTCGTCCTGCCCGACGGCGGCAGGCTCCAGGTCGAGCCGGTCCTGGTGGGCCGCAACGCCGACAAGCTCGCGCGCATCGCCGACGAGCACGGCATCGCCGAGTGGCAAACCAACCTCGACGCCGCGCTGGAGGACGACGCGCCGATCTACTTCGACTCCGTGGTCACCAGCGAGCGCAAGGACGCCATCGGCAAGGCGATCGCCGCGGGCAAGCACGTCTACACCGAGAAGCCGGTGGCCATGTCCGTCGACGAGGGCGGGGAGCTGGTCCGCGCCGCCGACGCGGCGGGCATCGTCAACGGCGTCGTGCACGACAAGCTGTACCTGCCGGGGCTGCTCAAGCTCAAGCGGCTCATCGACGCCGGGTTCTTCGGCCGGGTCCTGTCGGTGCGCGGCGAGTTCGGGTACTGGGTCTTCGAGGGCGACCTGCAGCGCGCGCAGCGGCCCAGCTGGAACTACCGGGCCGAGGACGGCGGCGGGGTCGTGCTGGACATGTTCTGCCACTGGAACTACGTGATGGAGAACCTGTTCGGCCCGGTGGAGGCGGTCACCGCCAGGGCGGTCACGCACATCCCCGAGCGCTGGGACGAGAACGGCGAGCGCTACCAGGCCACCGCCGACGACGCCGCGTACGCCATCTTCGAGCTGGTGGGCGGGATCATCGCCCAGGTCAACTCGTCGTGGGCGGTGCGGGTGGAGCGCAAGGAGCTGGTGGAGTTCCAAGTGGACGGCACGCACGGGTCGGCGGTGGCCGGGCTGTTCGGGTGCCGGGTGCAGCCGCGGGTGCGCACGCCCATGCCGGTGTGGAACCCGGACGAGCGGACCACCGAGGACTTCCGCGCCCAGTGGGACGAGGTGCCGGACAACCAGGTGTTCATCAACGGTTTCCGCGCGCAGTGGGAGCGCTTCCTGCAGGACGTGCACTTCGGCAGGCCGCACCCGTACGACCTGGCGGCGGGCGTGCGCGGGCTGCGGCTGGCCAAGGCGGGCATGGAGTCCTCCGAACACGGGCGCCGTATCCGGCTGTCCGGGGAGAGTGCGCGGTGAGCGTGCTCATCCCGGTGGAGGGCGGCTGGACCGAAGTCGTCCTCCAGGAGCCGCGCGCGTGGGTCGAGCACCCCTCGGCCCACTCCTCACGGGTGGCCTTCGCCGCGGCGCACGTCGCCGCCGACCCCGTCGGGGACAACACCCCGGCCGCGCCCGCCCGCGTGGACTGGGAGTCGACGCTGGCTTTCCGCCGCCACCTGTTCCGCTACGGCCTGGGCGTGGCGGAGGCCATGGACACCGCCCAGCGCAACATGGGGCTGGACTGGGCCGCGGTGCGGGAGCTGATCCGGCGCAGCGCCGAGCAGGCCCGCGCCTTCGGCGCCCTGATCGCCTCCGGAGCGGGAACCGACCACGTCAGCGGCGAGCTCTCGGTGGACGAGGTCGTCGCGGCGTACGAGGAGCAGGTCGCCTTCGTGGAGTCCGCGGGCTCCCGGGTGATCCTCATGGCCTCCCGCCACCTGGCCCGCAGCGCGCGCTCCGCCGAGGACTACCACAAGGTGTACGGCGCGATCCTGCGCCAGGTCCGGGAACCGGTGATCCTGCACTGGCTCGGCGCCGCCTTCGATCCGAACCTGGCCGCCTACTGGGGCTCCCGGGACATCCCCACCGCGACCGCCACCTTCCTCGACATCGTCAGGGAGCACGCGGACCGCGTCGACGGCGTCAAGGTCTCCCTGCTCTCCGCCGACCACGAACGCGCCCTGCGCGCCGTTCTCCCGCCGGGGGTGCGCCTGTACACCGGCGACGACTTCCACTACCCGGAGCTGATCCGCGGCGACGGCGAGCACCACTCCGACGCCCTGCTCGGCGCGTTCGCCGCCGTCGCCCCCGCCGCGTCCGCCGCGCTCACCGCCCTGGACCGCGGCGACCTCGACACCTACGACGCGGAGATGGCGCCCACCCTCGCGCTGTCGCGGCACATCTTCAGCGCGCCCACGTACTACTACAAGACCGGGATCGCCTTCCTGGCCTGGCTGTGCGGGCACCAGCCCGGCTTCACCATGATCGCCGGGCTGCAGTCCGCGCGGAGCGTCCCGCACCTGGCCGAGGTGTTCGCCCTCGCCAACGCCGCCCGCCTCCTGCCCGACCCCGACCTGGCGGTCCACCGGCTGCGCTCCTGGCTGACCACGGCTGGAGCCCTCCGGTGACCGCCGACGTCCCCTCCGGCGCCGCCGCCCGCGTCCCCACGCCTCGACCCGGTGACCCGCGGCTGGCCCGGCTGTCGCTGAACCAGCGCACCACCGCCGGGTGGTCGGTCGCCGAGGCCGTCGACGGGTGCGTGGCCGCGGGGATCGGGGCCATCGGGCTGTGGCGCGAACCGGTGGCCGACGTGGGGCTGGCCGCCGCCGCGCGGATGGTCCGGGACGCGGGCCTGCGGGTGTCGTCGCTGTGCCGCGGGGGCTTCTTCACCGGGGGTGACAACCACGCCGACAACATCGCCGCCCTCGATGAGGCCGCCGAGCTGGGCACCGACGTGCTCGTGCTCGTCCCCGGCGGCCTGCCCGACCGCGACATCGACGGCGCCCGCCGCCGCGTCACCGACGCCGTGGCCGCCCTCGTCGAGCCCGCCCGGGAGCGCGGGGTCCGGCTGGCCATCGAACCGATGCACCCGATCTTCGCCGCCGACCGCGGCGTCATCTCCACCCTGGCGCAGGCGCTGGACATCGCCGAGGAGCACCCCGTCGACGCGGTGGGTGTCGTCGTGGACACCTTCCACGTGTGGTGGGAGCCCGGCGTGCTCGACCAGATCGCCCGCGCGGGCCGACGCGTGCTGTCCTACCAGGTCGGCGACTGGATCACCCCGCTGCCCGCCGACACCCTGCTCAGCCGCGGCATGGTCGGCGACGGCCACATCGACTTCGCCGCGCTCACCGGGGCCGTCGCCGCGGCGGGCTACGCGGGCGATGTCGAGGTGGAGATCTTCAACGCCGACATCTGGGCCGCCCCCGGCGCCGACGTCGTCGCCACGTTGGCGCGCCGCTACGTCGAGCTGGTGGAGCCGTACCTCGGGTAGGTGACCAGGGAGAGCGCGGCGGCGACCGTGCCCGCGGTCATCACCCCGTGGCCCGCTGCGGTCCAGCAGGCGGCCGACGGGGATGTCGACCCGGCGGAGGCGAACTGCCCGCTGGGGTTGACCAGCCGGTGGTGGCGGTGATGCGGGGCGCGAGCACCGGGAAGGTGTGGAACAGCACACCCAGCTGGTGATCTCGGTGGCGCGCGGGGTGATGAGCACCCGTCTCAAGGTCCTGCGAGGACTGGATTCGAGTCCTTACCGAACTCGAACATTCCGCTGACACTTCCCTAACCCGCGTTCGCGAAAGTGGGCGTTGCCGGCAAAGGAGGACAGATGACCGTCATCACCGCGATCGATCAGGCCCGAGTGGACAGTGTTCCCGTGGACAGTGCCCGCATGGACAGTGACAGCACCTGTGGTGCGCTCGGCGCGCAGCAGCCGCCGCCGCTCGCCCCGGCATCCTCAGGCGCGTCGAACAGCCCCGACCCGCCGCACACGCCCGTGTCCGGCAGGACCAGCTCGACCCGTTCGGCCGCCGCCCGGTCCCCGGCGATGGCCGCGACGATCGAGCGGACCTGCTCGTACCCGGTCAGGGCGAGGAAGGTGGGCGCGCGACCGTAACTCTTCATCCCGGCGAGGTAGACGTGGGGCTCGGGGTGGCTCAGCTCGGCCGCGCCGTGCGGGTAGACCGTGCCGCAGGAGTGGGCGTTCGGGTCGATCAGCGGGGCGAGGGCGAGCGGGGCCTGCAGGGTGCTGTCGAGCGCCAAGCGGATCTCCGAGAGCCATGACAGGTCCGGCCGGAACCCGGTCAGCACGACGACCTCGTCCACGTCGCCGACCCGCTGCCCCTCGTCGGAGACCAGCGTCAGGGTGTCCGCGTCCCGTTCGACGGCGGCGGTGCGGAAGCCGGTGACGACGGTGACGCGGCCCGCGCCGACGGCGGCCTTGGCGCGCTGGCCCAAGGCGCCGCGGGCGGGGAGCTGGTCGGCCGCGCCGCCGCCGAAGGCGGTGCCGACCGCACCCCGGCGCAGCAGCCAGCTGACTCGGGTCGACGGGTGGCGCTCGGCCAGGCTGGTGAGGGCCACCAGCGCGGTCAAGGCGGAGTGGCCGCTGCCCGCGACGGCGACGTGCCTGCCCGCGTAGCGCTCGGCGACCGCGGGGTCGGTGAGGTTGGGCACCCGGTAGGTGACGCGGTCGGCGGCCGCGGGCTCCCCGACCGCGGGCAGGCCGTCGCCGCCGAGGGGGTTCGGTGAGCCCCACGTGCCGGAGGCGTCGATCAGCGCGCGGGCGGTGATCCGCTCGTCGCCGCGCACGCGGACCACCAGCGGCTCGCTGTCCCGGCCCGCGTCGACCACCCGGTCGCGGCCGCGGCGGGTCACCCCGACGACCTCGGCGTCGAACCGCACCCGGTCGCCGAGGGCGTCAGCCAGGGGGACCAGGTACTCCTGGGCCCACTGCGCGCCGGTCGGGTACGCGTCGGGATCGGGTTCGGTCCAGCCGCGCGGGGCCAGCAGCCTGCGGGCGGCCGGGGCCACCAGCTCCGACCACCGCGAGAACAGCCGCACGTGGTGCCACTGCGCCACCGCCGCCCCGGCATGCGCGCCACGCTCCAGCACCAGCGGGGTCAGGCCGCGCTCGACCAGTTCCGCCGCCGCAGCCAAACCGACCGGCCCCGCGCCCACGACCACCACAGGAAGCTCCATGACCACACCTTCCATCGATCATTCTCGATTGACATGGCGAGACTATCGAGCGCGCTCGATGAACGCAACCATCGGTGTCAGTCGATATAGTGGGCGGTATGCCGACCGCGCTGCCGCAAGTCCAGGTCCTGCCCACGGGCGAGGCGACCACGTACGCCGAATGGTTCGCCTGCCTGGCCGAGCCCATGCGGGTGCGCCTGCTGCACGCGGTGGCGACCAGCCCGACGGGCATCACCGTCGGCGCGCTGACCGCGATCCTCGGCATCAGCCAGCCCACCTGCTCCCACCACGTCCGCAGGCTCGCCGACGTCGGATTCGTGCACCTGCGCAAGGAGGGCACCGCCACGATCGTCACCGTCAACGCGGCCTGCTGCGCGGGTCTGCCCCACGCCGCCGACGCCGTCATGGGTCTGCTCGCGCCCCGCCCGTGCTGCCCGGAGGACCTGCCCCCCGAGGTCACCGTGCGCGCCTTGACGCCCGAGGACTGGGCAGCCGTGCGCCGCATCTACGCCGAGGGCATCGCCTCCGGCCTGGCCACCTTCGAGGCCACCGTGCCCAGCCGGGCGACCCTCGACGCCAAGTGGCTGCCCGGCCACCGCTGGGTCGCCGAACTCGACGGCGCCGTGGTCGGCTGGACCGCGGCCACCCCCGCCTCCACCCGCGAGTGCTACGCGGGCGTCGCCGAGACCTCCGTCTACGTCGCCGACGGCCACCGCGGCCGCGGCATCGGCAAGACCCTGCTCCACAAGCAGGTCACCGCCGCCGACGCCGACGGCCTCTGGACCCTGCAAACCGCCATCTTCACCGAGAACCGCCCCAGCATCGCCCTGCACCACGCCGCCGGCTACCGCACCGTCGGCATCCGCGAACGCATCGCCCAGCGCGACGGCACCTGGCACGACACCGTCGTCCTCGAACGCCGCTCACAGGTCAACTGAATTCCATTATGGACTGATACCGCCGGATGAATGAAACTCACCACCGGTTATACCGAGCAGTGGTGCGAGCGACTATGAAGGGAGAGGCGCCACAAGTCTTTGGGGGTGGAGACGTATGGGCACGCCGGAGATGGGGGATTCCGGTTCGACGCGCAACGCCGTCGAGGGATCGGTGACCGGGCAGGTCGTGCAGGCTCACTCCGTTGGCGTAGTGCACTTCCATGCCGCCGAAGGCACGGTTGTGCCGATGCAGGTGCCGCCGGGTCCGGCGGGGTTCGTCGGCCGGGAGTCGGAGCTGGCCGAACTCGACCGGCTGCGCCACCGTGCGCCGGTCGTGGTGTGCGGGATGGCGGGGGTCGGGAAGACGTCCCTGGCGCTGCGCTGGGCCCAGCGGTCGCAGACTGCCTTTGCCGACGGACAGCTCTTTGCCAACCTCGGCGGCGTTGAGCCGGTCACGCCGTCAACGGTCCTGGAGTGGTTCCTGCTGTCCCTGGGCACCACACCCGAACAGGTGCCCGCGGACCTGGACCGGCGGGCGGGTCTCTACCGGTCCCTGACCGCTCGGCGCGTGCTGCTCGTCGTGCTCGACAACGCCGTGTCGGCGGCGCAAGTGCGTCCCCTGCTGCCCACCGGGCCCGAATGCGCGGCCGTGATCACCAGCCGTGCCCGGTTGTCCGGCCTCGGTCTCGACGGTGCCCGGTGGCTGGACCTCGACCCGATGGCGGAGCGGGACTCGCTGCGACTGCTGCGTTCGGCGGTGGGGGAGGAGCGGGTAAGTGCTGAGGCGCCCGCGGCCGAGGCGGTGGCCAGACTCTGCGGTGGGCTGCCGCTGGCGCTCTCGGTCGTCGGGGCCAGGCTGGCCACCAGGGCCCGGCGCACCTTCGCCCGCGAACTGGCCGACCTGGCGGCCGAGCACACGCGGCTCTCCGAACTGGCCCTGGACGCCGACGCCTCCGTCGAGCTGGTCCTGGACCTCTCTCGCGCGGCCCTGCCCGCCGACGTTCTCGCCACCTACGCCTGCGCGGGCCGCCACCCCGGCCGTGAGTTCGGCGCCGCCGCGGTGGCCGCCGGACTGGGCTGGCCTGCGCCGCGCGCCCAGCGGGCGCTGGACTCCCTGGTGGAGGCGGGCATGGCGACCGAGCCCGAGGAGGGCCGCTACACCCTGCACGACCTGATCCGCCTGCACGCCATGAACACCGGGGCACCCACCGCACGGGAAGCGATGGTGCGCTGGTACCTCGACATCGCCGTCGCGGCCGACACCGTCATCCACCCGCTGCGCCCTCGGCTGGGCCCGCGCTACGGCCAGGTCGACGCCGACCGGTTCCCCGACAGCGCCGCCGCGATCGTCTGGCTCGACCGGGAACGCGCCAACCTGCGCGCTGCCCTGGACACCGCCGCCGCCCGCGCCTGGGACGACGTGGCCTGGCAGTTCTGTGAGGCCCTGTGGGGCCTGTTCCTGCACACCCGTCGCTACGGCGAGTGGATCGACATGCAGCTGGTAGGTGCCGCCGCCGCCCACCGCGTCGGCGACCGCCGGGCCGAGGCACGCGTGCGCGTCCAGCTCGCCTACGCCTACACCAAGACCGGCCGGACCACCGAGGCGTCCACCGAGATCAGCACCGCGCTGGAACTGGCCCGCGCCGAGGGCGATGAGGCCATGGAAGCCAGCGCCCTGGAGCAACTGGGCCTGCTCACCACCGATCCGCTGCGCGCCATGGAGCACTTCACCCGGTCCCGCGACCTGCACGAGCGCCTGGGAAGGCCGCGGGGCACGGCCCTGTGCCGCCGCCGCATCGGCGAAGTCCTGGTCACCCTGGGCCGAATCGACGAGGCCATCACCGAGTTCACCGCCGTCGCCGCCACCATGGCCGAACTCGGCGACCTGACCCAGCACACCCGCGCGGTCACCATGCTCTCCGCCGCTCACCTGCGGGCAGGCGACCGGGACCGCGCCCGGGGCGCCCTCAGCGCCGCCCTGACGACGATGCGCGGCTTCGGCTCTCCCCACTACCAGGCCGAGATCCTGACCGCCATGGCCGACGCCGACCCCGACAACGCCACGCGCTGGCTGACCGAGGCCGCCGACCTCTACGACGAGGTGGGCGACCCCAAGGCCACCGCCATCCGCGCCCGACTTGCGAGACGCTAGCTCAGCCGACGTCGATCCGGCAGCGTAAAGACTCCACGCAGGACAGAACGACCCGGGCGATCGCGACGCGGCGGTCCGCGCGGACGGGGAGCCGGACGTCGGCGACGGCCTGCCAGGCCGCGCTGGCGTCGGCGTCGGCGAGCAGCAGGTCGCCGGGTCCTCCCGGCCCATTCCAGGACACCGCATAGGCTCCGGGAGCGAGAGGTCTGATGTGGACGGTTATCGCCATTGTTCGCCTCACCACGGCACGGGATGGGGGATCTGGGCAGGCGGGGCCGTAGCGGGCCAGTTCGGTTCCGGTAGGCAGAGCAGACCGTACACCGCCCGCCGCAGGAGCGCGTGGGACTGGCCTTGGCGGGCGGAGATGGCCGCGGCGACCCGCGGCGCGGCCAGGCACGGCGGGACTGCGGCCACCTGCGGACCCAGTGGTGCGCTCAGGTCGAGCCGAGGCACTGTGCGTCCGAGGAGGTCGGCGACGCTGCCCCCGCGGATGTTGCCGTCGGGGAAGGCGGCCAGACACATCCGCACCCCCATGGCGGCGGCGTATCCGCTGGTCGAGCCGTGGTCGCCGATGACGACGTCGCTGGCCACCATGGTCGCCTGCCAGCCGCGCTCGGGCGGGATGACGAGCAGTCCCGCCTCGATCGCCCGGACCAGCCACGATCGCACCTGCCAGGCGCCGTGCACGGCCCAGATGTTCGGGTGCAGCACGGCCGCGACCCGCGCGGGCGCCAGTTCCCGGACGGCCCGCTCGTACAACTCGGGGAAGCGGCCGAAGGTGGACTCCGGCGACCACGTCGAACTGATCGTGACCAACTCGGTGTCGATCCCCAGCGCACGCCGGTACACCGCGCGCAGCGGCAGGCTCGCCCGCAGCCGGTCGAGGCACACGTCCCCGCCGATGAACGCCCGCGGACCTGCCTCGGGACAGCGTTCGCGCAACAGCGCCCGGTCGGCCTCGGTGGGCAGCGCGATCGCCGCCGGGATGACCCGCCCGCCGCGGGTCAGCAGTTCGCGGTCGAGCCCGGTGGTCGGCGCGGGAGCGGGCCCGGCGACCCGACTCCGCTTGCGCGACTTGCCCGCACCCGCCCCGTGCGGAAGCAAGAGCACATTCCCGTGCATTTGCTCCATGCAATCGTGGCTCGCGCACAGCACGACATCCCATTCCTGGCGCATCGCCTGACCCCAGGGAAGGACGACCGCACCGCATCCGCGCACGAACTCGGCAAGCCCGTGCCAGGTGTCGGCTGTCTCCGGAATCGTCAGCACCACCTGGATTCGGTGATCGCCGTCGAACACCGGCAGCAGATCGAGCAGCCGGGTCCCCGCGGTCATCGTCGGCATCGTGACCAGCACCGTCTTCAGCCCGGTCCGACTCAACCAGCGCGTCCCGACCGGTCCACGCACCCATTGCGTCATTTCCACCCTCCCCACGCCGCGTCCGCAAGCGGCATGGGCCAAGGCTGACGGGTACAACGGGCGTATCCCTTTCCGCGCGTTTAGCGGAACGCTTTCCGCGAGACGCGGATTGGGGCACCGGTCGAGCGAACTGGCAACGGTACTTTCCGTCCGCTTTCGGTATCTTCACCGATCGGCTCTCGCTACACTTTCTTTGTCACACAGCGTCGCATCGAGCTGCCTGTCGGTAGTCCACCGGGCGTGGGTCACGGTCCGGGGACCCAGCTTTAGGGGTGGAGCTGGTGAGCGAACTGATCGGCATCCTGGGCCCCACCGCGCTCAGAATCGATGGCGCGCTCACCGATGCCTGGGGAACCCCGCGCCAGCGCGCGTTCCTCGGTGCGCTGGCGCTGTACGCGGGCAAGTGGATGACCGTCGGACAGCTCGCCGAGTGGGTGTGGCCCGAGGAGGCCAGGCTGCCCCAGAGCCCGCCCGCCACGCTGCACAACCTGGCCACCAAAGTTCGCAAGTCCCTGCGCCGGATACCGACCGTGGCCGACATTAGCGGCAAGAACGGCAGGTACCGCTTGGAGGTGGACCGCGACGTCATTGACTACCACCGCTTCCGCAGGCTGATCCAGCAGTGCCGCACCAACCCGGCACAGGCGATCGAGACGGCTGCCGACGCTCTTGCCCTGTCGCGCGGCCCTTTCCTCGAAGACCTCCCCTCGGATGCGGCCGCGGTTCGCCGCGCCAAGTTCGACCACGACGAGCTGCTCCCCGCCCACGCCCACCTGGTCGAAGCCCTCCTCGCCGCCGACCGCTGCGACGACGCCTTGGCGCACATCGACGACATCGAGACCGAACACCCACTGCACTTCCGCTTGGCAAGGCTCCGTCTGACCGCCCTGCACCGATTGGGTCGCACCGAGGACGAGACCCAGTACTACATCACCATCCGAAACCGCCTGCTCGACTCGGGCGACGACGCCGCCGCCAACCACCTCCGCGAACATCACGAGCACCTTCGCGAACACGGCGGCCGGCTCAGGGAAGCAGCAGCCGCGGTCAAGACCGCACCACCCGAACAGATCCGTCCCAGCGCCTTTCCCTTCGACCCTCCTGACTTCTCCGGCCGTGAGGACCTCCTGTCCCGCCTCGATGCGGCGGCCACCGCGGGCGACGGTCAGCTCCTGCGCGGCGTGGTTGTCCTGGACGGCATGCCGGGAGTCGGCAAAACCGCGCTGGCCGTTCGCTGGGGCCACCGCGTCCGGCACCGCTTCTCCGGTGGCGACCTGTTCGTCCCCCTCAACGGCTACTCCAGCGACTCGCCCGCCCGCCACCACGCCGTCGTCGACGAGCTGCTGACCGCCTTGGGCCAGCACTTGGACAACAACGTTCCCGCGCGTGCCCGGGAAGTGATGCTGCGCGAACGGCTCGCGGGCAGGCACACGCTGGTCGTCCTGGACAACGCGCGCAACACCGAGCACGTCAAGAACCTGGTGCCGCTCCTGGCGGACTGCCTGGTCGTGATCACGAGCAGGCAGCGGCTCTCGACCCTGACCGCGCTGACCGGCGCCCGCCGGGTCAGCGTGCCGCCGATGTCGACCGCGGAATCCCGCGACCTGCTCACCGCGAGCCTGGGCAGACGGACGCCCGTGTCCATCGACCGCCTCACGGATCTGTGCGGCGGTCTGCCCCTGGTCCTCAACCTGGCCGCGAGCCACCTCGCCGAACACTTCGACACCTGGCCCCCCGAGCACCTGCCGGAGTCCTCGGCCCGCAGCCTGCTGCTGGAGTCGGGCGAGGACGGCGACGGAGCCGACTCACCCGAGACCGTCTTCGGCTGGTCCTACCATGGCCAGACGGACCGCGACCGCCGCCTTTTTCGCAGGCTCGCGCTCCTGCCCGGCCCCGAGTTCGGCCCGCAGGCCGCCGCCGTCTGCGCGGACCTTCCGACCGGCGACGTTCGCGCCGCCCTCAATCGCCTGGTCGGTGCCAACCTGCTCGAACGCCACGGCGACCGCTACCGCCTCCATGACCTGCTGCGCCACTACGCCGCCCGATGCCTGACGCGCGACGAGCCTGACGAGCATGAGCCCGCCAACCAACGAATGGTCGCCTACTACCTGGCCTCCACGACCCGCGCCAACCGTGTCCTGTACCCCAACGACCCCTCGGCCCCGCCGCTGCCTGGCCAGGACGAGGTCGTCATAGAGGCCATCGAGGGCGAGGCGGACGCCAAGGAGTGGTTCCGCCGGGAGCGGGTCAACATCATCGCCGTCATCGGCCTCGCCGCGAACGCCGGACACCACGGCCACGCTTGGCGGATCGCCCACGCGGCCTCCATCTACCTCGGCCGCCACGGGTTCCACGTGGATACCCGCCTCGTCCGCGAAGCGGCGGTCACGGCAGCCAAGGCCGACGGCCACCGCGAGGCGGAAGCCGCGTCGCTGTCCGACCTGGGTCTGTCCCACATCACCTTCGGTGACCTGGACGAGGCGTACCACTGCTTCAACTTCGGCAGACGGTACGCCCAAGAAACTGGCGACCTACTGGCCAAGAGCCGCACGGCCTTCCACATGGGACGCATCGAGATCATGCGGGGCAACCCCGGTGCCGCTGTCGACCTCCTCCGCGAGAGCCTCGACGCCGCGCGCCGCCTTGAGGACCGCCTCTTCCTGGGCTTCGCGCACTCCGCCCTCGGCGACGCCCTCCGCGCCATGTCGCGCTTGGAGGAGGCGAAGGTCCAGCTCTTCCACGCCCGGTTCTACGCCGAGACGGTGGACGATCCATCGGCGATGGCGGACTGCATGGCCAAGCTCGGGGCGGTCTTCCGGGACGAGGGCGAGTTCAGGAGCGCGGCAGGCCACTGCGCGCAGGCGCTGTTGATCATCGGAGCATCGGACCAGCACATGGTCGCCAAGATCAATGTCGACCTGGCCGACATCTACCACGCGGCAGGCATGCGTGACTTGGCCGAGCGGCACGCGCGCCAGGCGATCACCCTCGCCACGGACATCAATGACGTCCCCGCCCGCGCCAGTGCCCTTGATGCCCTCGGCGCTGTTCTGCGAGCCCAGGGGGAGCCCGTCAAAGCAGCCGAGGTGTGGAGTCAGGCGCTCGACCTGCACCTGCGGATGAACGACGCGCACCGCGCCGCGCTGATCCAGTCCCACCTCGTCGAGCTGTCCGGCGCGATACCCGACACCCGCCGTCCGGTGAGAAGCGACTTCCTGGACCAAGACCGGCTCTAGACACCCACCCCGGGTCTTCTTCCCGCCCGATCGGGTCGTAAAACCGTACAGCCGTTCGGGTGCACGCGTTGCTGTATGTGCAGTAGCGTCTCCATAGAGACTACAAGTAGGCAAGGCCACCAGTAGTCAGCGGCGATGCTCACTACTGATACTCTCCGCTTGACGCGTAGGCAGGTGTGAACCGTGGCCACGGAGGCCCCGATGCCTGGGCGTCACTGTCCCCATTGGTCGACCGCATCTCTGTTCGCGGACGAAGAAAGGCGCAACCTTGTTGAGGAAGGTCCTTGTGGTCAGCGGATTCCTGTTTGCCCTGCTGACCGCGTCTGCGGTGGCGTCCCAAGCTGAGGCCGCCGCCGAAAGTGCGGGGGCGACTCAGGAGTGGTGGATCACGCACTGACTCCGCGACGAATTACCTCGGGCGGGTGACTGGATCAGGGGTGAAGTCGACCAGGAGGGTGAGCATGTCGGTCTTGGGCAGTTGGCAGAAGTGCGCCATGTTTTCGACGACCGCAGGCTCGAGTGTCGCGACCCCGGAGTTCTCGGCGTCGTGCTCCAAGCGGTGCTGGGCCCACACCCGCAGGGGTGTGAGCTCGGCCCGCTGGTCGCGGGCGATGGCGTGCAGGTCCACCCGCACCCCCGTGTGGTCCAGATCGATCTCGGCGCGCTGCAGGGCGAGGGCGAGCAGTTCCGGTGCGGATGAGCCCAGGGCTCGGCTGATCTCCACGAGGCGGGCCACCGTGCAATGCCGAATGCCCTGCTCGTAGCCCGCCACGGTCTGCACGTGCAGGTCGGAGTCCAGACGTTCGACGAGTTCCGCCCTGGTCCAGCCAATGGCGGAGCGCGCCCGGCGGATCTCCTGTCCGACCGCGCGCGCGACATCTGCCGCCGACAACACGTTTCGCTGCCCAGGCACGCTTCAACAATGCGGGGTGACGGTCGAATTGGCAAGTCCGTCAATGGTGGTGTTCGTCTACCGGCACATTTTGTCAAGATCCCGCCCTGCCCGCGAGTTGTATGATCATGAGGGGCGTTCTTCCGTCCTGAGTTAGAGGGAAGAACGCCCCTGGCAGGCAATGCTCCTACATGTTATAGGGATAACACAGTTACTCGAGGAATATTTCGGGCTACCTTCCGAGGCGGAAGGTGGCCAGGACGGCTGGGCCCTCGAATACCAGGTAGAGGTCGTGACGGCCACCCGCGTGGACCAAGGGGGCCGACACCGTCGTATACCGGTAGTGGTCGCCGGTTGCCGGGACGGGCAGGGTTCCCAGTAGGGGGCCCGTGGGGCTGTCCAGGCGGACGGCGATGCGGGAGGCGGTGGGGGCCGAGACCACGGCGGTGATGTGGCTCCCGCCGTGGCGGAGGTCGGCGTCGTGGTAGCTGATCCAGCCCGTGCCGGTGGAGGCGACGGAGGTGCCGCGGTCCTTGGCGCGGTCGGTGAGGGTGATGTTGGCGTAGTCGTCGAAGGTCTCGGCGACGGTCTCGCGGTGGAGGTCGCGTGGGGGGATCTTCTCGCCGCGGACGCGGAGGGTGGCGCGTTGGTGGATGTGGGTGCTGGAGGAGCCGACCAGCAGGTCGTGGGTGGCTGACTCCACCGCCCAGCGCGAGCGGGTGACGTCCCAGTGGGCCAGGTCGGCGGCACGCAGGGTGATGGTGACCGAGCGGGTCTCGCCGGGGCGCAGGTGGACGGTGGCGAAACCGCGCAGGGTGCGCAGGGGTTGGGGGACGCGGGACTGGCGCTGGCGGGTGTAGAGCTGCACGACCTCGTGGCCCGCGCGGCGGCCGGTGTTGGTGACCGCCACGCTCACCCTGACCTCGCCGCCCGCGTGGACGACGGGGGTGCTCAGCGTCAGCCTGCGGTAGGCGAACGTGGTGTAGGACAGGCCGAAGCCGAACGGGTACAGCGGCGTGCCGGTGAAGTACTGGTACGTGCGCCGGGACTTGATGACGTCGTAGTCCAGGATGTCCGGCAGGTCGTCGGCCGAGCGGTACCAGGTCTGGGTGAGCCGCCCGGACGGGTTCGCGGCGCCGAAGAGCACGTCGGCCACGGCGGTGCCGGTCTCGGCGCCCGCGTGCGTCGTCCACAGGATCGCGGGCACGTGCGCCTGCGCCCAGGTGATCGTCGTCGGGTAGCTGTTCTCCAGCACCAGCACGGTGTTGGCGTTGGCCTCAAGCACGGCCTCCAGGACGGCCTGCTGGCCCGCCGCGAGGTTCATGTCCTGGCGGTCGTCGTCCTCGCGCCCGCTGATGAACGGCATGCTGCCCGCCACGACCACCGCCGCGTCGGCCTCGCGCGCCACGCGGACCGCCTCACCGACGCCGTCGCGCACGACCTCGCGGGTGAAGACGGTCGCCGTCTCGGCGGAGTTCGCGCCGACCACGAGCCTGCCGCCGGTCTCGGCCACGACGTAGCGCCGGTCGCCGAACCACGAGTCGTCGGTCTCGTTGCCCGCGTACTCCAGCACCAGCCCGCCCCCGTGCTCGACGAGCTTGAACTGCTGCTGCACGAACCACCCGCTCGGCTGGTCGGCGGTGTTCACCAGCGTGCGGTCGGGTCCAAAGGAGACGTACTTGCCGTTGGCGACCGCGCGCAGGGTGCGCACGCCCTCGCCCCAGTCGAAGACGTCGAAGTGGGTCGCCGGACCCGACTCGGCGGTCAGGGCGAGCGGCCCGCCCGCCGCGGTGACCGAGCGCCCGCCCACGCGCAGCGCGATCCGGTCGACGCCCTCGCTGAAGCTCACCACCGCGCCCGCGCCCAGCTTGTCGGTGATGCCCTTCAGCGGGGTCACCTTGTAGGGCAGGGCGCCGGAGTACCAGTCGGTGTAGAGGGTGTCGGCGAGCTGGCCGATCACCGCGACCCTGCGGACGCGGGCCGGGTCCAGCGGCAGCGCGCCGTCGTTCTTCAGCAGCACGATCGCCCGCGTGGCCGCCTCGCGGGCCAGGGCGCGGTGCGCGGCGGAGTCCACGACGTCGTGGCCGATGCCGGAGTACGGGCCGCCGTCGGGGTCGAACTCGCCCAGCCGGAAGCGCAGGTCGAGGATGTGCCGGACGGCGGTGTCCACATCGGACTCCGCGAGCAGCCCGCCTGCCAGCGCCGCCCGCAGCGCGTCGATCGTCTTGGCCGAGTTGGTGTCGTCGACGGTGAAGCTGTCCAGGCCCGCCTTGAGGATCGCGGCGTTGGCCTCGGCCTGCGTGGCGTAGTAGCCCTGGCTGCCGGTCAGGTTGTTCGGCCCGTGCGCGTCGGTGACGTTGAACAGCGTCCGCCGGGTCCACGTGCGCACCACGTCGTTGTGGTCGAAGTGCGCCGTCATCGGCCTGCCGTTGACCAGGTTGTACGCCGACATCACGCCGGTCACCGCGTCGGCGGAGATCGCGGGCTTGAACGCCGCCTCGTAGTACTCCCGCTTGACCCGGGGCCGCAGCACCGAGGACGTGGTGTCGCGGCGGACCTCGTTGTTGTTGGCCAGGTAGTGCTTGAGGACCGGGGCGGCGCGCAGCCGGTCGGGGTCCTCGCCCTGGATGCCGTGCCCGTAGGCGGTGGAGATGGCGCCGGTCAGGTGCGGGTCCTCGGCGTAGCCCTCCTCGTTGCGCCCCCAGCGGGGATCGCGCAGCAGGTTGACCACCGGCGCCCACAGCTGCAGGCCCCACACCCCCGGGTTCAGGGCGTGGAAGCCGCGGGCCTCGGTGCCCACCACGGCGCCCACCCGTCGCACCAGGTCCGGGTTCCACGTGCTCGCCAGCCCGAGGGCCTGCGGGAACACCGTCGCGGTCGCGGTGACCACGGCCCCGCCCGCGGACCTGTCGGTCGACCACGCCACCCCGTGCAGCGCCTCGGTCCCGGTCTTGAACGCGCCGACGCCCAGCCGGGGGACCGGCGCCTGGTACTGGTGCAGCAGGCCGAGCTTCTCGTCGAGGGTGAGCTTGCCCAGCAGGTCCGCGACCCGCTGCGCCTGCGGCCGGGCCGGGTCGCGGAAGGGGAAGGACTCCAAGGGCTCCGCCGACGCGAGCGCGGGCCGGACGGCGGCCAGGGCGGGCGCGGCGGCGGCGATCGCCAGCACGCGGCGGCGGGAGACAGGGTTCTGGCGCATTGCTGCGGCCTCCAGGACGTCATTGTCGAAGCGTTTCGACAGCCGTTCGACGGCGTGTCGCCTACGAGGGAGCGCGGTGAACGGACTATGTCACCGCCACGCGCGGCCGGTCAACAGGTCAACCGCGCGGCCTTGTGTTCCTCATCGCGCCGGCCTAACGTTCAGCGCATCCCCACAGCCGTCGATGCGCTTCGACCGGAGGACGAGATGGTCACCATCGCCGACGTCGCCCGCGACGCGGGGGTGTCGCCGAGCACCGTCTCCTATGTGCTGTCCGGCAAGCGCTCCATCTCCGCCGAGACCCGGCGCAGGGTGGAGGCCAGCATCCGCAGGCTCGGCTACCACCCGCACGCCGGGGCCCGCGCGCTGGCCAGCAGCCGCACCAACGTGCTGGCCCTGGTCGTGCCGCTGCGCGCGGACATCCACGTCCCGGTCGTGATGAGGTTCGTGACCTCGGTGGTGACCAACGCCCGCGCGCACAACCACGACGTCCTGCTGCTGACCAACGACGAGGGCCCCGACGGCCTGCGCCGGGTGGCCGCCTCGGCCATCGCCGACGCGATCCTGGTGATGGACGTGGAGGCCCACGAGCCCCGCGTGCCCGTGCTGCAGTCGCTGCGCAGGCCGGTGGTGCTCATCGGCGTCCCCGACGACCCGGCCGATCTGTCCTGTGTGGACCTGGACTTCACGGCGGCGGCGGTCCGCTGCGTCACGCACCTGGCCGACCTGGGGCACAACGAGATCGCGCTGGTCGGCCCGTCGCCCGCGGTCTACGAGCGGGGCACCAGCTTCGCCGGGCGGTTCCTGCGCGGCTACACCACCGCCGCCCACGAGCGCGGCATGCGGGCCACCAGCCACGCGTGCGCGCCGACCTACGACGCCGTGCGCGACTGCGTCGACAAGGTGTTCGCCGACCAGCCCGACGTCACCGGGCTGGTGGTCCACAACGAGGCCGTGCTCGGCACGCTGCTGGCCGAGGTGGCCCGCCGCGGCCTGCGGGTGCCCGCCGACCTGTCGGTCGTGGCCGTGTGCCCGCAGGACATGGCCGCCAACCACGCCATCCCACTGACCACAGTGGCCATACCGTCCGACGACGTCGGCCGGATCGCGGTGGAGATGGCGATGCGCAGGCTCGACGGGGCGGGGTCGGCCGAGGTCCGGCTGCTCTCCCCCCGCCTCACCCCCGGCGAGAGCACCGCGCGCAGGCGCTGACCTGTGGGGACGGTAGGTGCCGCCGGGTCGCTATCGAAGCGCTTCGACAGAGAGGGCAGACCATGAGCAGAGTCGCTCGACGCCTGGCCGTCGCCGCGGCCGCGGTGCTGGCCGCGGGCTGCGGTTCCGACACCGGCGACGCAGGCGCCACCGAGATCACCGCGCTGGACTACTACGCCGACCAGCAGGGCAGCGCGGCTTGGCAGCAGGTGCTCGACACCTGCGCCAGGGAGACCGGCATCGCGATCAGCCGCCAGACCGTGCCGACCGACCAGATGCTGCCCAAGATCCTCAAGGACGCCGCCGCGCGCACCCTGCCCGACCTGGTCTTCACCGACAATCCGACCCTGCAGCAGGTCGCCGCCACCGGCGCGCTCACCCCGCTCACCGACTACGGCATCGCCACCGACGGCTACTTCCCGAGCATCGTCAAGGCCGGGACGTACCAGGACAAGGTGTATGGCCTGGCGCCCGGCGTGAACAACCTCGCCCTGATCTACAACAAGAAGATCCTGCGGGACGCCGGAATCCAGCCGCCGGCCACCTGGGACGAGCTCCAGGCCGCCGCCGCGAAGCTGAGCGGGGACGGCAAGTACGGCCTGGCGTTCTCCGCCGTCCCCTCCGAGGAGGGCACCTGGCAGTTCCTGCCGTTCTTCTGGAGTAACGGCGCTGAACTGTCCCAATTGGACTCACCGAACGCCGTTGAGGCACTGCGGTTCGTGACCGGGCTGGTGGCAGGCGGGTCGGCGTCGAAGTCGGTGGTCACCTGGAACCAGAACGACGTCGCCGACCAGTTCGTCTCCGGCAACGCCGCGATGATGGTCAACGGCTCGTGGAACCTCGCCCGCCTCGACGAGACCGCCGGGCTGGACTACGGCGTCGTCCCGATCCCCACCCCGGTGGCGGGCGGCGCGCCGGTCGTGGCCCTCGGCGGCGAGGTCGGCGCAATCCCGGCCACCGGCGAGCAGCGCCAGCAGGCCGCGGCCAAGGTGCTGACCTGCATCCTGGCCGAGCCGAACATGCTGGCCTGGGACAAGTCCCACGCCTACATCCCCTCCAAAGTGGACATCGCGAAGACCTACGGCCAGGAGAACCCGGCGCTGGAGCCGTTCGTCGCCCAGGTCGAGACCGCCCGCTCCCGCACGGCCGAGCTGGGGGAGGGCTACCCGAAGGTGTCCCAGGCCCTCGCGGACGCCCTGCAGTCGGCGCTGACCGGCAAGCAGAGCCCGGAGGAGGCCCTGCGCACCGCCCAGCAGCGGGCGAGCGGGCAGTGACGACGCGCGGGCAGCGCTGGGCGGCGCTGGCGTTCCTGCTGCCCGCGCTGGCCTACATCCTGCTGTTCTTCGGCTATCCGCTGGCGAACAACATCTCGATGAGCTTGCGCGACTACACCGTGCGCACCTTCTACACCGGCGAGGCGCCCTTCGTCGGGCTGGACAACTACGCCGCCGTCTTCGCCGACTCCCGCTTCACCGACGCGCTGCTCAACACCGCGGTGTTCACCGGCGCCTCGATCCTGTTCCAGTTCACGATCGGGCTGGCGCTGGCGGTGTTCTTCGCCCGGCGGTTCCCCGCGAGCGGCCTGCTGCGCTCGCTGCTGATCCTGCCGTGGCTGCTGCCGCTGGTCGTCAGCGGCGCGGTGTGGCGGTGGATGCTCGACCAGGACCACGGCGTGGTCAACGCGGCCCTGCGCGCGCTGGGCCTGGCCGACGGGCCCACGCCGTGGCTGACCGACCCGGGGTGGGCGCTGCCCGCGGTGATCATCGTCAACGTCTGGATCGGCATTCCGTTCAACCTGCTGATCCTGCACGGCGGCATCCGGGCGATCCCGGCGACGCTGTACGAGGCCGCGGCGCTGGACGGGGCGGGCGCGTGGGGCCGGTTCCGGCACGTCACGTGGCCGCTGCTGCGCCCGGTCACCGCTGTGGTGCTGATGCTCGGGCTGGTCTACACGGTGAAGGTGTTCGACGTGATCATGGTCGTCACCGGCGGCGGCCCGGCCGACGCCACCCAGACCCTGACCACCTGGGCCTACCGGCTCTCCTTCGACGGCGACTTCGCCTTCGGCCAGGGCGCCGCGGTCGGCAACGTCCTGGTGCTCATCGCCACCGTCTTCGGCCTGCTGTACCTGCGCGGTTGGCGGGAGACCCAGTGAATGTCCCAGTGAAGGCCCCCATGAACATCAAGGCGAAGGACCTGGCGCGCACCGGGATCGGTGTCGCCATCGTCGCGGTGCTGCTGTTCCCGCTGTACTGGATGGTGAACGCCTCGCTGCAGCCGAGCGGGGCCCTGCTGAGCCCCGACCCGGCCTGGCTGCCGGTCAACGGCACCCTCGACGGCTACGCCAAGGCGCTGTCCACCCAGGGCGGGCACCTGGTGGCCAGCCTCGTCGTCGCGCTCGGCACCGTGGTGGTCTCGCTGCTGATCGCCATGCCCGCGGCGTACGCCCTGGCGCAGCTGCGGGTCCGCGGCGCCCAGCCGGTCGTCTTCGCCCTGCTGATCGCGCAGATGATCCCCGGCATCGTCATGGCGAACACGCTCTACGCGGTGTTCAGCGACCTCGGCCTGGTCGACAACTACCTGGGCCTGGTGCTCGCCGACTCCACGGCCACCATCCCGTTCGCCATCCTGGTGCTGCGCGCGTTCATGCTGTCCATCCCGCGCGAGCTGTCGGAGGCGGCCCGCGTCGACGGGGCCGGGCACCTGCGCACGTTCACCGCGGTGATCATCCCGGTGAGCCGCAACGCCATGGTCACCGCGGGGCTGTTCTCCTTCCTGTTCGCGTGGGCGGACTTCCTGTTCGCGATCACCCTCACCACCGGCCGCTCGGTCGAGCCGATCACCGTCGGCATCTACCGGTTCATCGGCAACCAGAGCGCGGACTGGAACGCCATCCTCGCCACCGCGGTGCTGGCCTCGGTCCCGGCCGCGATCCTGCTGGTCATCGCCCAGCGCTACGTCGTGGCCGGGGTGACCGGCGGCGCCGTCAAGGAATGACCCTCACCCAAGGAGCGTTGATGATCGAATGCCGCGACGGCGTGCTGGAGGTCCGGGTCCGCCACGAGGTGATCCGGGTCCGGGCCTGGGGCGCCGACAGCCTGCGCGTGCAGGTGGGCAGGCACCGGATCGCCGAGGACGTGCCCGGCGCGCTCGTCGCCGCCAAGCCGTCCGAAGTGGACGTCGAGACCGGGCCGGAGGTGGGCCGCATCACCAATGGCGCGCTGACCGGTGTCGTGGAGCTGGTCGACACCGACACCGGCGTCGTGCCGGTGCTGTCCTTCCAGCTCGACGGCGTCGAGCTGCTCGCCGAGCGGCGGGCGCACTTCTGGTGGCCGGGGCCGCGCCAGCGCCAGGAGCACGGCGGCGGGTACGCCCGGCTGGAGCAGTGCTTCCAGTCCTATGAGGGAGAACGGCTCTACGGCCTCGGCCAGCACGCCCACGGGCGCCTCGATCAGAAGGGCATGGTGCTCGACCTGGTCCAGCGCAACGGCGAGGTCTCCATCCCGTTCCTGCTGTCCAGCCGCGGCTACGGTCTCCTGTGGAACCTGCCCGCCGTCGGCCGGGTCGAGCTGGCCGAGAACGGCACCCGCTGGGTCGCCGACTCCGCCCGCCAGCTCGACTACTGGATCACCGCGGGCACTCCCGCGCGGATCATGTCCCGCTACGCCGAGGCCACCGGGCACCCGCCGATGCTGCCGGAGTGGGCCGGGGGGTTCTGGCAGTCCAAACTGCGCTACCGCGACCAGGAGGAACTGCTCGCGGTGGCCAGGGAGCACCACCGCCGCGGGCTGCCGCTGTCGGTCATCGTGGCCGACTTCTTCCACTGGACCCATCTCGGCGACTGGCGGTTCGACCCCGCCCAGTGGCCTGACCCGGACGCCATGATCGCCGAACTCGACGAGCTGGGCGTGAAGCTGATGGTGTCGGTGTGGCCGTCGGTGAGCCCGCTGAGCGAGAACTTTCCCGCCATGCGCGAGCAGGGCCTGCTCGTCGGCGTCGACAACGGCGTGCCGGTGCACGCGCCCTGGCACGACAAGGGTTTCCAGACCGAGACCCCGGTCGCGTTCTACGACCCGACCAACCCCGCCGCCCGCGAGTTCGTGTGGGACGCCGTCAAGCGCAACTATTACGACAAGGGCGTGCGCGCGTTCTGGCTGGACGCCTGCGAGCCGGAACTCCAGCCCGGCCACCCGCACAACCTCTCCTTCCACGCCGGACCCGGCGCCGAGGTCGCCAACCTCTACCCGATGGCAGGCGCGCAGACCTTCCACGCCCCCGACACGGTCCTGCTCTGCCGCTCGGCGTGGGCGGGCAGCCAGCGCTACGGCGCGGCGCTGTGGTCCGGCGACATCCCGGCGACCTGGGACTCGCTGCACGCCCAGGTGCGCGCCGGGCTGAACGTCGCGATGTCGGGCATCCCCTGGTGGACCACCGACATCGGCGGCTTCCACGGCGGGGACCCCGACTCTGCCGACTACCGCGAGCTGATGGTCCGCTGGTTCCAGTACGGCGCGTTCTGCCCGCTGTTCCGGCTGCACGGCCTGCGCGAGCCGAGGATGCCCTTCGGCCCGGACATGACCGGCGGTCCCAACGAGGTCTGGAGCTACGGGGAGGAGGCGCTGGCCCTCATCGCCGACACCCTGCGCCTGCGCGAGCGGCTGCGGCCCTACCTCATGGCCCAGATGCGCGCCGCCCACGAGCAGGGCACCCCGCCGATGCGCCCGCTGTTCCACGACTTCCCGGACGACGAGGGCGCGTGGGCGGTGGACGACGCGTTCCTGCTCGGCCCCGACCTGCTGGTGGCCCCGGTCCTGACGCCCGGTACCACCTCGCGCCCGGTCTACCTGCCCGCCCCGGCGACGTGGACCGATCCCTGGACCGGCGAAACCCATCCCGGCGGGACGACGGTGCGCGCCGCGGCGCCGCTCGACCGGGTGCCGGTGTTCCTCCGCGACGGCGCCGCCCTGCCGATCACCGGTCGGTGACGGCCCGGTCCGCCCGGATGACGACCAGCTCCTCGTCGGTGTCCTCGGGGGTGAGCAGTCCCGCGTGGACGAGCGCCGCGGCCCGTCCACGCAGGACCGGGCCGAACGGCTCGCGCGCGCGGGCCACCACGGCGGCCTTGAGGCCCAGCTCGCGCAGCTCGGCCAGGCTCTGGGTGATCCCGCACAGCGCCGAGTGCACCATCAGCATGGTGCCGCCGGGGACGAGCAGGTCGCGGGCGGACGCGCACAGCCGGTCCAGGATGGCGCGGCCGTCGGGCCCGCCCTCCCAGGCGCGGGCGGGCCCGTGCGCCTCGGCGTCGACGACCGAGGGGACGTACGGCGGGTTGGCCAGGACCACGTCGAAGCTGCGGCCCGCCGCGCGGGTGAGCGCGTCACCGCGCAGGACCCGCACGGGTGATCGGTGGACCCAGGCGTTGAGCCGCGCGGTCAGCACCGCGCGGCGGGCGACGTCGATGGCGGTGACCGTCTTGGCCCCCGCGCGGGCCGCGGTCAGGGCGACCACCCCGGTGCCGGTGCCGATGTCGAGCACGTGCCCCGCGGTCGGCAGGTTGGCGTCGTGGAAGGCCGCGCACAGCAGGCGGGTATCACCTTGGGGGCGGTAGACGCCCGGCATCCGTAGCAGCATGGCCCGAGAATGCCCGGGGCGGTGCCGGGTAAACCTGTCAGGACTCGACCTTGCGGCAGGGCCGGTGGCTGGTGTCGCACAACGGATACAGGGCGCTGCGCCTGCACTGGCACAGGGCCGTCACCATCCGCGTCGAGCGGGCGGTCCGCCCGTCGGCGCCGGTGACCTCGACGGGTCCGTCCACCAGGATCGGTCCGCGCCGCGTGATCCGGATGCGCGTGGGTCGCTCTGCCATGGCGGAGTAGTACCTCGGGCCCGCTTGGCGTAACCCTGTCGGGTGCTGGGTATCCCCCGGAGTCGAAAGGGGAGTTCCATGAGTTTGACCGCGGTGGCCACGCGCCTGCCTGCGGCCCGGGGTCCGCTCTCGGAGTACGTGCGCGACGTGCTCAGCGGACCGGTGCGCGCCCTGTCCCCGCCCCATGTGGACGCCGACCCGCACGGCGAGGACCTGACCCTCGCCCTGCACCTGTGCTACGAACTGCACTACCAGGGCTTCCCCGGCGTCGACCCGGAGTGGGAGTGGCACCCGGACCTGCTGCGGCTGCGCGCGGGCATGGAGGCGGTGTTCCTCGACGCGCTGCGCGCGGAGTCCGCGGGCGGCGACCTCGACGAGGTGCTGGGAGAGTTGCTTGTGGAGGATACGCCCGGCCGCGGGGTCTCCCACTTCCTTGCCGAGCACGGCACCGACGAGCACGTGCGGGAGTACTTCATCCACCGCTCGATCTACCACCTCAAGGAGGCCGACCCGCACGCCTGGGTCATCCCGCGCCTGCGCGGCAAGGCCAAGGCCGCGCTGGTCGCGGTGGAGTTCGACGAATACGGCGGCGGCCGCGCCGAGGACATGCACTCCCGGCTCTACGCCGACCTGCTCGCCGAGTCCGGGCTGTCCACTGAGTACCTGCACTACCTCGACGCCGTGCCCGCGCCGCCGATCGCCGCGGTCAACATGATGTCGCTGTTCGGATTGCACCGGTCACTGCGGGCGGCGATGGTCGGGCACTTCGCCGCCGCCGAGATCGGCACCCCGCCGAGCGCCGCGCGCATCCTCACCGCCCTGGACCGACTCGGCGCGGGACCCGCCACCCGGCGCTTCTTCGCCGAGCACGTCGAGGCCGACGCCGTCCACGAGCAGATCATGCGCCACGACGTCATCGGCGACCTGGTCGCGAACGAGCCGGAGCAGACCGCGACGGTGGTGCTCGGCATCCAGGCCACCGGGCTGCTGGAGGCCCGCCAGTCCGAGCACCTGCTGTCGTCGTGGGAAGCCGGGCGGACCTCCCTGCGCGCCTGAGCAGGTTTGCTCACGTCCGGTCCGTGGTAACGCGGAGGTATGCGAATCGTGGTCGTGGGCGGGTCCGGGAGCGTCGGCACGGCGCTGCTGGACGTCGCGGCGGTGCGCGGCCACCAGTTGGTCGGGATCTCCCGCCGGACCCCGGACCCCGCCCCGCCGTACGCCGACGTCGAGTGGCACAGCATCGACATCGCCACCCCGGAGGCGTTCACCGCCCTGACCGAGGCGTTCGCGGGCGCCGACGCCGTCGTCCACGCCGCGTGGGCGATCCAGCCCAGCCACGCGCGTGCCGACCTGCACCGCATCAACGTCTCGGGTACCGCCACCGTGCTCGACGCCCTGGCCGTGGCGGGCGTGCCGCATCTGGTGTACCTGTCCTCGGTCGGCGCGTACGCCCCGAAGGACCGCGGCGGCCCGGTCGCCGAGACGTGGCCGACGACCGGCGTGCCCACCTCGGACTACAGCCGCGACAAGGCGGAGGTCGAGGCCGCCCTGGACCGCTTCGAGGCGGCCCGGCCGCACATCGCGGTGACCCGCCTGCGGCCCGCGCTGGTGCTCCAGCGCCGGTCGGCCTCAGAGGTGCGCCGCTACTTCGCGGGCACCCTGGCGCCGCGGGCGCTGTGGCAGCTGGTGCGCTCGGGGCGGTTGCCCGTCCTGCCCTTGCCGTCTGGGCTGGCGATCCAGTTCGTGCACGCCGCCGACGTGGCCACCGCCGCGCTGGCCGCCATCGACCGGCAGTACCGGGGCGCGCTCAACCTGGCCGCCGACCCGGTGATGGACACCGGCGCGCTGGCCGCCGCGGTCGGCGCGCGCCCGCTGAGGCTCTCACCGCGCGCCATGCGGGCGGTGATGGCGGCGGCGTGGCGGGCCCGGCTGCTGCCGACCCCGCCCAGCTGGCTCGACCTGGCCATGGCCACGCCGCTGATGTCGGCCGAGCGCGCGCACGCCGACCTGGGCTGGACCCCGCGCTGGACCGCCACGGAGACCTTCGGCGACCTGCTCGCCGGCATGGCCGGGGGCGACGGCGTGCCCGCCAGCCCACCGCTGCGCCCCGTCGACTGAACCCGGCCCGCGCCGCGCGTGGCGGCTGTTCCCACGCATGAAGACCCCTGTGGACATTCCCGGCATTGGCGCGCATTCGCACGCCATTGTCCCGTCCGTCTGAACTTGGCGGGACGAGGTGCTGTGACCTGCGGTCCGCCAAGTAGGTCCGGACAACCGGTCATCGGGTTTGTCCGGACCTACTTGGCGGATTCGGTGTCCCTCCCCGTACGGTCACGGGCGCGGTGTCGACCTGTTCTGCCTTCCCGCTGTTCGTCGGGAGCCCTTCACCCTCTTAGCCTGCGGGCGCCTCGATCGTGGATCTACTCCAGACCGTTGACGCAGTAGCTGAGGCTGCGGTAACAGGTCCGTTCCACGAGGTTCCTTTCGATGGCGCCGTCCATGTAGGTCATGTAGATCCAGATGTTGTCGGCCCCGCCGACGACGTTCGCGTCAAGGGTGAAAGAGGCCGTCCCCGTCCTGTCGCACCAGAGGCTGGTGCTCTTGAAATCCAGCGTGGTACTGCCTTTGAACGCCTTCACGTAGATTCGCCTGCAGTTGCTGGCTTTGAACGTCCCGGTGACGCCGACCGACCGGTTGTACCAGGTGGCCGTGCCGTTGTAGTAGCTCGCCGTGTACGGGAGTGCGAAGGTGCTGGTGGGGTAGTCGGCCGCGGCGGGCGCGGCCGTGAAGACCATCCCGGCGACCGACGCCACCGCGGCCAGGACCGCACCGACCTTCCTCGTGCGTCGCTTCGCCATCGTCTTGTCCTTCATCATGGTTCTCCCCCCGTTGTCCGATCCGAAGCGGAACCGCGACAGAACACGCGCGGGATGCAGGACCGGTATGGCCGATGTGAGCGATCAGCCCACGGTCCCCCATCGTTCCAGCAGTTTGTGGTGGGCCACCAGCGACCAATGTGGTGACGTCTGCCCTGGTAACGGCGGTTGGTTGCGCTGACGTACTTCGAGTGGCACCGATGGGGCCGGATGAGAGAAACCCGCTGGTTCCAGTCCGCAGGCCATCAGCCCCGCCAACCAGCATCCGCGCGTAGCCGCACCTGCGTGCCCGCGAGCCCGACCACCAGGTGCTCGTCGCCGTCGAACGTGACCCGGTCGCCGACCCGCAGAACCGCCCCCGCAGATGTCACCGGCCGACTTCCTCGGCCCTGACCACGACCTCCGGGTGCAGCGGACGGTCCAGGTCGGCGTGCAACGCGCGGCGCCAGAGCAGGTGGAACAGCACCGGCAGCACCGCGGTCGGATCGCCGACCTCCTCGGCGCCGTCGAGCAACCCGGTCGGCGCGGCGAACGCCGCGCGCAGCGCGGCTGTGACGTCATCGAGCTGGTGGCGGGGATGCCGGTAGCCGGCCAGCCAGCGCACATTCGCCAGCAGCGCCTCCGGCGGTGCCCCAACCACCTCGTAGCGCCGGCCCGGCGCCTCGCAGGCCTCGGCCGTCGCATCAAACGCCACCTGGTCGCGTGGCTTGATCCGGTCCGCCGCACGACGTCGAGCACCAGCCATTAGTTGACGTTGGGCCACTGGTCGGGCCACTATGAACACACGTTCATGAACGAGTGTTCATTAGGAGGATGTCGTGACCGGGTTCGTCAACACCGCGCAGGAGCAGGCGTGGAACGGGTACGAGGGCAGGCACTGGGCCACCCACGCCGACCGCTACGACGCGGTCAACAGCGGTTTCAACCGGTTCCTGCTCGACGCCGTCGGCGCGGGGGACCGGGTGCTGGACCTGGGCTGCGGGAACGGCCAGCTGACCCGGCTGGCCGCCGGAGCGGCCCGGCACGCGACCGGCATCGACCTGTCCGAGCCCATGCTGGCCACGGCCACCGCCCGCGCCGCGGCGGCCGGGGTGTCCACCGTGGCCTTCGTCCGGGGTGACGTGCAGGTCCATCCCTTTGACCGGCACGCGTACGACATCGCGTTGAGCCGGTTCGGGGTCATGTTCTACGCCGACCCGGTGGCCGCCTTCGCCAACGTGCGCCGCGCCCTGCGCCCCGGCGGGCGGCTGGCGTTCCTGTGCATGACCTCGATGGTGGGCACCGACCTCGGCGCCGTGTTCGGCGCGCTGGCCGCGCACCTGCCAGAGCCCACCGGCGCGGACGGGACCGGGCCCACCTCCCTCGCCGACCCCGAGCGGACCCGGGCCGTGCTGACCGACGCCGGGTTCACCGGCATCCGTTGCGAGCACGTCGAAGCCGACCAGGTGTGGGGCAGCGACGCCGCCGACGCCGCCGAGTTCATCGCCGGGTGGGGGCCGGTCCGCCACCACATGGAGTTGGCCGGACCCGACGCCGCCGCGCGGGCCAGGGCCGCGCTCGACGACGCGCTGCTCCCGTTCGCCACCAATGCGGGCGTCCGCCTGCGTGGCACCGCCTGGCTGGTCACCGCGCACCACTGAACGCGCACCACTAAAGTGGCCGCGATGGCACCGAGAAAAGCCGCGGTCCTGCGCCACGATGAGCGGAGCCTGCGCGAGCACCTGATCGCCACCGCCGAGCGGCTCATCGCCACGGTGGGCACGGCGGGACTGACCGTCCGGGCGATCGCCCGCGAGGCGGGCGTGGCGGATGGCGTGCTGTACAACCATTTCGCCGACAAGGAAGAACTGCTCGCCAACGCCCTGCACGCGCACGTCCGCACCGTGGAACTGGCCCTGCCCGCGCTCCCCGAGCCGGGCGCGGGCGAGGTGGAGGCGAACCTGCGCGCGCACCTCGCTCACGGCCTGGCCATGCACCGCGCCATCCTGCCCGCGTTCACCGGGCTGGTCGCCCTGCCCGCCGTGCTCACCCGCTTCGCCGAACTCGGCGGTGACGGGGAGAACTGGCGCGACCGCCTCACCGCGTACCTGCGCGCCGAGCGGGACCTGGGCAGGCTCGCCCCGCGCGCGGAGGTGGACGCGGTGGCGGCCCTGCTCGTCGGCGTCTGCCACGACACGGTGCTGTCCACCATGTTCCCGTTCCCCACCGCGCGTCCCGTCTCCGTCGAGGCCGTCATCGCGACGGTCGTGCGCGGGATCGGGAACTAGCGGTAACTAAGCGGCGGGGACGATCCGGGCGCGCTCGGTGTGGACGGCCGCGTGGAACCAGGCGACCAGGGCGCGCAGGTCGTGGGCGAGGCCGAATTCCGAGGTGCCCGCCATGACGACGCGTCCCGCGCGGGCGTTGGACGCGGCGGTGGTGTCGGGGACGGTGTCGCCGACGGACAGGGTGGTCTGCAGGGCGACGACGCCGGGGCGGGCGCGGACCTCGTCCGGGGTCGGCATGGCGGTGATCCGGCCGGGCGGGGCGGTCAGCTGGACCCAGCCGAACGGGCGGGGGTCGACCGCGGGCGCGAGCGCGCTCGGGCGGCCCAGGATCGCGCGCACCCACTCGTCGTAGAGGTCGACGCCGAACTTGGCCCGGGTGGTCTCCAGGACCATGCCGCCGCCGATGCGTCCCGCGCACTCGCTGAAGGCCAGGCGCCCGCCGTCGTCGAACAGTTCCAGGTGGAACACGCCGTCGGTGTGGCCCAAGGCGCTGAGCGCGCGCCCGGTGAGGCGGTGGACCTCGGCGTAGAGGTCGGCCTGCGTGGACGGGTCCACCGTCACCGAGCCCACCAGGCCGCCGTGCTGGATCTCGATGACGTTCTGCAGGTACCGCGACACCCCGGCGAAGAGCACAGTGCCGCCGCGCACCACGCCGTCGACGTGCAGCTCGGTGCCGGACATGAACTCCTCGACCAGCCAGGGACCAGGCCGGCCGGACGCGGCGATCTGCCGGGTGACCAGCTCCAGCGACCACCGGTCGCGGACGGCGAAGGTGAGCTTGGTGCTGCTGCCCGCCAGCGGCTTCACCACGCACGGCAGGTCGGTCTCGGCCAGCTCCTCGATCCTGGTGATGGTCCGGCAGCGGGCCACCGGCAGGCCCGCCTCCCGGACAAGGGCCTTCTGCACCGCCTTGTCCCGCAGCGCGACCGCGGTGGGCACCGGCAGGCCGGGGCGGCCGTACGCGGCGGCGAGCACGGCGGCGGGCACCAGGCACTCCTCGTGCTCGCTGGTGACCACCGCGAACGCCGCCGGATCGATCCCCTCGCGCAGCAGGGCCGCGACGACGTCGTCGAGCCGCTCGGGATCGGGGACGACCACGACGCGGCCCGGGGCGTCGGCGTCGGCCGGTCCGACCACGAAGGTGGTGTCGCACCCGTGCCTCGCGAGGGCGTCGGCGGTCTCGGCCCACCAGCCCAGATAGAGGACCTCCATTGGCAACCAGCCTCCCCAGCGGCGATATCCTTGATCAGTCTGGGCACGCGGGCACGCACGGGCCAACCCCTGGCGGGTGATCGAGCACGAGCGGAGAGCGTCCACTCAGCACTCTCGGAGACGACCCCGTCACGCACCGCGTCCTAGCCTGGCATGGCTGTGCAGCCGAGCCAACCGGAGTGCCGATGTCGAACACCCTTCGTGGGTTGATCCCGCTCCTCGGCTACGCCGTGCTCATAGCGGGAACCGACGTCTACGCGGGCCACCAGCTCCAGTCCCTCAACCCGATCACGGTCGGGGCGATCTCGTTCACGCTGGCGGGGGTGTGGTTCCTCGGCCTGGACTCGGTGAAACACGGGCTCAGGACGGCCCTGCGTCCGATGAGGACACACCGCGGTGACGTCATCGCCATCAACATCATGACCGCGGGCGCCTGGCTCACCCTGCTCTACGCGCTGAAGATGCTCGAACCCGCGGTGGTCAACGTCGTCGCGTTCGCCATCGGCCCGGTGCTGACAGTGCTGCTGGGGCCCTTGCTGCGCAAGGGAAGCACCGTCCTGCGCGCCGAGGTGCTGGTGGCCGTCGGCGTCGTGGCGGCGCTGGCCCTGCTGAGCTGGGGCTCGGTCAGCGGCAACAGCGGGGTCGGCGACATCGACACCGGCCAGGCCGTGCTCGGCCTGGCGCTGGGCTTCGCCTGCGGCGTGGCCTGCGTGGGCAGCGTGATCTACTCCAAGCGGCTCAGCGACCACGGCCTCACCCCGCTGTCCTCCCTGTCCGTGCGCTTCTTCCTGATGATCGTGGTGAGCTGGGCACTGGTGGCGACCTCCGACGAGCCGGGCATCGGCCCGGCGTTCCTGCCCGCGGCGCTCATCGCCGTGATCGGCGTCGCGCTGCCCAGCTACCTCGGCCAGCTCGGGATCAAGTACGTCGAGCCGATCACCGCGTCCCTCGTGGACACCCTCTCACCGGTCTTCGCGTTCCTCCTGCAACTGCTCGACGGGCGGCTCACCCCCTCCGCGCTGACGCTGGCCTGCATCCTGGCCATCACGGTGCTGGTCGGGATCGGGGTGGTGGCCCGCAGCAGGCACGAGACGCGTACCGCGGCCCTGCCGCCCCCGCTGCCCATCGCCACACCGGTGGAAAGCGCCCCCGCGGTCGACCGCGTCGCCTAGGAGCCGAAGCCATGCGCAACGTCGTCGTCGTCGACCACACCGGCCGTGGCCACGCCTACGCCGACCTGTTCGTCCGCACCGACCCGGACGTGACCGTCCACCTGGCACCCGGGTGCGGCGCCATCACCGAGGACCGGATCATCCCGGTGGCCGGGGTGGACATCTACAACCCCGGCCCGACCGTGGCCTACGCCCGCGAGATCGGGGCCGACCTCGCCCTCGTCGCCCACCCGCGGCCGCTGACCGAGGGCTTCGTCGACGCCTTCCGGGCCGCGGGCATCCCCGCCATCGGCCCGGACCGCGCCGCCGCCCGGCTGGAGTCCAGCAAGCTGTTCACCAAGCGGCTCTGCGACAAGTACGGCATCGCCACCGCCGGGTACCGCTACTTCGAGAGCCCCGGGCCCGCCATCGATTACGTCCGCTCGGCGGGCAGGCCGCTGGTCATCAAGGGCAACGAGTCGTGCCAGGGCAACGGCGTCTTCGTCTGCGACACCGCCGAGGAGGCCGTCACCGCCGTCGAGCGCCTGATGGTGACCCGGGACTTCGGCCCCGGCGGCGACTCGATCATCGTCGAGGAGAAGCTGCTCGGCCGGGAGCTGCTGTTCTTCGCCCTGGTCGGCGGCGCGCACCACCTGATGCTGCCGATGGCGGTGGACTACCCCCGCTCCGACGACGGCAACCAGGGCGTCATGTGCGGCGGGATGGGCGCGTTCTCCCCGAGCCCGGACGACACCGCCGGGCAGGTCGAGCGGTTCGAGCGGCAGATGATGCGCCCGCTGCTGGCCGCGATGACCGCGGAGGGCATCCACTACACCGGCGTGATCTACCTGGGCTGCATGCTCGACGGCGACCAGCTCTCCCTCATCGAGATCAACGCCAGGATGGGCGACCCGGAGGCCGAGGTGGTCTTCCCCCGCCTGAGCGACAACTTCACCGAGGTCTGCCAGGCCATCGTGGACGACCGCCTCGACCGGCTCCCGCCGCTGACGGTCACCGACGAGTACTTCGTCAACGTCGTGGCCAGCCAGGGCCCGCTCCGGGAGTACCGCGACGGCGTGCTCGTCGGGTCCACCCCCGGCTGGCCCTACGGCGAATACGCGCGCGGGCAGCCGATCACCGGCATCGACCAGGTCGACCCCGGCCGCTGCCGGGTGTTCCACGGCGCCGTGCGGACCCGGCCGGACGGCCAGGTGGTCACCGACGGCGGCAAGTGCCTGAACCTGGTCGGTCGCGGCCCCACCCTGGAGGACGCCGCCGAGCAGGCGTACCGGGGCATCGCCGAGATCGACTTCCCCGGCATCCGCTACCGCACCGACATCGGGAAGGCCATGCCATGGGACTAGGCGGGCCGTCACTGCGCTGGGAGTCGGGCACAGTCGTCGCGGTGGACCAGTGCGCGCTGCCGCACGAGTACCGCGAGCTGCGCCTGGGCACGGTCGACGAGGTCATCGACGCGATCATCCGCCTGGCCATCCGCGGCGCCCCGGCCATCGGCGTCGCGGGCGCGCTGGCGGTGGCCCTCTCGGCCGCCGCGCACACCCGCGACGGCCGCTGCGACGAGGTCGCGGTGCGCGCCGACGCGCACCGCGTCGAGGGCGCCCGGCCCACCGCGGTGAACCTGAGCTGGGCGGTCCGCCGCGTGCTGGCCCGGCTGGGCGAGGGCGCCGACGGGGTGCTCGCCGAGGCGCTGGCGATCCTGGCCGAGGACGAGCGGCGCAACCGCGCCGCCGCCGACCACGCCGCCGACCTGGTGCTGCGCTGCTGCGGGCCGGGCCCGCTGCGGCTGCTGACGCACTGCAACACCGGCAGGCTGGCCACCGTGGCGTGGGGGACGGCGCTGGGCACGATCCGGACGCTGGCGGCGGGCGGGCACGTCGCCGAGGTGCTGTTCGGGGAGACCCGGCCCCTGCTGCAGGGCGCCCGGCTCACCGCGTGGGAGCTGGCCGAGGCGGGCATCCCGCACCGGCTCTGCGTCGACTCGGCGGGCGCGTTCGCCCTGGCCGCCGGGATGGTCGACTGCGTGCTGGTGGGCGCGGACCGGGTGTGCGCCAACAACGACGTGGCGAACAAGATCGGCACCTACCCGCTGGCGCTGGCCGCCCGGCGCGCGGGCGTGCCGTTCATCGTGGTGGCGCCGATGTCCACCGTGGACCTCTCGCTGGCCTCGGGCGCGGACATCGTGATCGAGGAGCGGGCCGCCGCCGAGGTCACCGCGTTCGGGGGCGTCTCGGTGGCCCCCGAGGGCACGGCGGTGTTCAACCCGGCCTTCGACGTGACCCCCGGGGACCTGGTGAGCGCCGTGGTCACCGAGGACGGCGTGCTCGAACCCCTGCTCAGCCGGGAGGCGTCGTGAGCGGGGAGGCGCTGGCCGCCATGTCGGCGCAGCTCTACGCGCGGGGCTGGATGGAGGGCACCGCGGGCAACATCTCCGTCCGCCTGCCGGACCCGGGCACCGCGCTGATCACCGCCAGCGGGCTGAGCAAAGGCGCGCTGACCGCCGAGGACGTGGTCGCGGTGGGGATCGCCGACGCGCGGGCGCTGAGCCCGCACAGCCCGCGCCCGTCGGCGGAGACCTGCATCCACACCGCGCTGTACCGGCTCTTCCCCGACGCGGGCGCGGTCGTGCACGCGCACCCGTTCCACACCACGCTGATGGCGTCACTGGCCGCCCGCGCGGGCGACGACGAGGTGCGGTTCACCGATTTCGAGATCATCAAGGGGCTCGGGACGGCCGACCCGGCGAAGGTGGCGGTGCCGCTGTTCGCCAACCACGCCGACGTGCCCCGCATCGCCGCCGACGTCACCGCCCGGTTGGGCCAGGACAGCCCGCCCGCCCTGCTGATCGGCTGGCACGGCGCGACGACCTGGGGGCCGACGCTGGAGGTCGCCCGCAACCGCATGGAGTGCCTTGAGACGCTGTGCGCGCTCCAGCTCGCCATCGCCGACCGTTAGGAGGCCACCATGACCCTGCTCCAGATCATGCCCGAGGACGACGGCACGACGGTGCTGCTGCGCACCGAGGACACCGCGCTGATCACCCGCGAGCTGGCCGCGGTCGGCATCGGCTTCGAGCGCTGGCCCACGGTGGAGCTGCCCGCCGACGCCGACCAGGCCGCCGTGCTGGCCGCCTACGCCGATGAGGTCGCCAGGGTCTCCGAGACCGGGCCGTACCCGCTGGTCGACGTGGTCCGCATGGTCCCCGGCGACGACCCCGGCTGGCAGGCCACCGCCGACGCCGCGCGCGGGAAGTTCCTCGACGAGCACACCCACGACGAGGACGAGGTGCGGTTCTTCGTCGAGGGGTCGGGCTGCTTCTACCTGCACCTCGGCGACAAGGTGTACGCCGTGGTGTGCACCGCGGGCGACCTGATGTCGGTCCCGGCGGGCACGACCCACTGGTTCGACATGGGTTCACGGCCGCACTTCTGCGCCATCCGCTTCTTCCAGGAGGAGGACGGCTGGGTGGCCGGGTTCACCGGGGAGACGATCTCCTCGACCATGCCCACTTTGGACAGATTGCGCACCCGGGCGTCGGCATGAGGAAAGGGGGGCGCGAAAGCGCCCCCCTTTCCCGTGGTGCTCACGCGGCGGCGATGGCGTCGATCTCCAGCAGCCAGGACTCGTCCCAGCAGTCGACGACGATGATGCACATCGACGCCTTGTGCTCGCCCAGCACTTCCTGGCGCAGCAGTGAGTTCTGCTCCCGGTCGGAGCGCCGGGCCAGGTAGGTGTTGACCTTCACCAGGTTCTCGACGGTCATCCCGGCCTGCTCCAGGACCGCCAGCAGGTTCGCCCAGACCTGGCGGTACTGGGCCTCGAATCCCTCCGGGACGGTGTGGTCCGCGCGGAAGGGCGGCTGCGCGGTGATGAACAGCCACTTCTGCGCCCCGGTGACCAGGGTCCCGTTGGTGATCCCAGGGTCGGACAGGTGCGGCGGGTCAACGCGGGAGATCTGCATGCCCGCCAGGGTAGGGGCGGGCGCCGACCCTGTCCTCCGCCTGCGTGCGCGGCCCACGTGCGCAATGGCCGGCGACAGCAACCCGTGAGATGTCTCGGCTTTCCTCATGGTGCAACGTGAATTCACCACATCCGATGGAGGTGTCCATCATTATGTCGGAGTCCTTAGTGGCTCGTCTGGCGGGCAACGCGGCCACCCGGCCCACCGCTCCCGCCGTCGTGCTGGGTGACCAGCGCGTCGACTACGCCGAGCTGGCCGCGATGACCGTCGCCGCCGCCGCGCGGATCGAGGCGCTGGGCCTGCGCGGAGGCGGGCCGGTCGCGGTGCACGCGGCCAAGTCCCCCGAGACCCTGGCGCTGATCGCGGCCTGCCTGCGCGTGCGGCTGCCGTTCCTGCTGCCGTCGGTCGAACTGGGCGCCGACACGTTCAGCGCGCTGCTCGAGAGCGTGGGGTGCACCGACATCCTCGCCGCCGGGCCGGTGGACACCGCCGCGGGCAGGCGGATTCACGAGATCGCGGGCCTGGCGGCCGTGCGCCCGGGTGCCGTCCCGGCGCCGGACCCCGACGAGGTCGGCTTCCTGCTGACCACGTCCGGGTCCACCGGCCTGCCGAAGGTCGTGCCGGTGACGGTCGGGGCCCTCGACCGCTTCGTCACCTGGGCGGCCGACCACTTCGGAATCGGGCCGGGCACCCCGGTGCTCAACTACGCCCCGCTCAACTTCGACCTGTGCCTGCTGGACGTGTGGACCACGCTGGCGGCGGGCGGCACGGCGGTGCTGGTCGAGGCCCGGCGCTCCACCAACGGCCGCCACCTGGCCGCGCAGCTGCGCGACAACCGGGTGGAGGTCGTGCAGGCGGTGCCCATGCTGTTCAGCCTGCTCGCCGACGCGTGGGACGGACAGCCCTTCACCGACGTGCGCCACGTCGTGCTGACCGGGGACAAGACCTCGGGTCGGCTGCTGGCCCGGCTGCCCGAGCTGTTCCCCGCGGCCCAGATCTCCAACATCTACGGGTGCACCGAGACCAACGACAGCTTCCTGCACGCGCTGGTCCCCGGCGCGCCGACCCCGGCGGAGCTGCCCATCGGCAAGCCGCTGCCCGGTGTGGACGCGCTGGTGGTCGCCGAGGACGGAACCGTCCTCGACGGACCGGCCACCGGCGAGCTGTACGTGCGGACCCCGTTCCAGACCCCGGGGTACCACAAGTCCGGCGCGGGAGAGCGGTTCGTCCCCCTCGACGGCAAGGTGTACTTCCGCTCCGGGGACCTGGTCCGCCGGGACGCCGACGGCGTGCACACCCTGTTGGGGCGCAACGACTTCCAGGTGAAGGTCCGCGGCACGCGGGTCAACCTGGAGGAGATCGAGCACATCCTGCTCGAACACGAGGCCGTGGTCGAGGCCGCGGTGGTCGGGGTGCCCGACGACCTCGCGGGCGTCCGCGTCCACGCCGTCGTCCGGGGCCGGTCCCCGGGCGCACCCGACGGGCTCGCCCTGCGGGAGTACTGCAGGCTGCGGCTGCCCAGGGTGGCCATCCCCGCCGCGCTGCAGATCGTCACCGAAGCGCTGCCGAGGACCTCGACGGGCAAGGTCGACCGGCAGCAGATCCGCCGCAACGTCACGAACGGGAGCACGGCATGAGCGATTCGCGAACCATCAAGGAGTTCATCGTCGGGGAGTTCGTGCCCGACATCGACCCCGACCGGCTGGGCGATGACCTCGACCTGATCGCCGCCGGGATCGTCGACAGCCTCGGCCTGCTGCGGCTGGTCACCTGGCTGGGCAACCACTACGGCATCCCGATCGACGACATCGACCTCGCCGAGAGCGATTTCGTGACCGTCGCGGCGATCCGCCGGTTCGTCGAACGAGAGGCGCCGCTGGCGCAGAACACCGGAAAGGGTGGGTGGGACCGATGATCGTCCGCACTACGAACGATGTCGCGCCGCTGGAGTGGGGCAACGGCACCAGCAGGCGATACCTGACCGTCGGCGACGGGATGGGCTACACCATCACCGACACCGTGGTCCGTGCCGGAACCCGGTCCCCGCTCCAGTACCGGAACCACTTAGAGGCTTGCTACTGCATCTCGGGAAGCGGGCTGGTCATCGACTCCGATGGCAACGAGTACCCGATCTCGCCCGGCACGATGTACGCCTTGGACAAGAACGACGCGCACTACCTGATCGCATCGCCGATCGAGGACCTGCGCCTTGTCTGCGTCTTCACCCCTGCCCTGCAGGGCAACGAGGCGCACGACTTCACCCGCGAGTTCTCCAACTACTGACCACGGGTGGAGACGCAGACATGCGACAGTGGACAGACGCGCAGACAACCCTCCGCGCCGACTTCACACAGCAGTTCCGGGAGTGGGGCGAGGGGCACATCGAGCGCGACCGGGTCGCCGAGTTTCCGCTGGAGCAGTGGAAACTGGTCGCCGACTCGGGACTGCTCGGCCTTCCGTTCGACCCGGAGTGGGGTGGCCAGGGCCAGGACCTGGCCACCACGATGGCGGTGTTCGACGCGCTGGGCCACCAGTGCCGCGACACCGGGCTGGGCTTCTGCGTCTCCACCCACGTGGTGAGCACCGGGGTGCCGATCGACCGTTTCGGCTCCCCGGACCTGAAGTCCCGGTACATGCCCAAGATCTGCGACGGCAGGCTCATCGGCGCGCACGCCATCACCGAGCGGCACGGCGGCTCCGACGCCGCGCGGATGCGCACCACGGCCGAGAAGCGGGGCGACACCTTCGTCCTCAACGGCGAGAAGTGCTTCATCAGCAGCGGCCCGGTGGCCGACGTGTTCCTGGTCTACGCCAGGACCGCGGAGGGCACCGGACCGTTCGGCATCACCACCTTCGTCGTCGACCGCGACACCCCCGGCCTCGAACTGGGCCCGCCGATCGACAAGATGGGCCTGCGCACGTCCCCGTACTGCGATGTCAGCTTCACCGACTGCGTGGTGCCCGCGGCCAACGTGGTCGGCCGGGTCGGCAAGGGCTTCCTGATCCTCGACCACGTGATGACCTGGGAGATCCTGTGCTCCTTCGCCATCAGCCTCGGCGCGATGCGCCACCGGGTGGAGCGCTGCGTCGAGTACGCCAGGACCCGCACCCAGTTCGGCGCCAAGATCGGGTCGTTCCAGCTGGTGTCGAGCAAGATCGTGGAGATGAAGATCCGGATGGAGACCGCGTCGCGCTGGCTCTACGACACCGCGGCGAAGTTCATGGCGGGCGAGGACGTCATGGTCGACGTCTCGATCGCCAAGCTGCTGGTGAGCGAGGCGAACGTGGCCTCGGCGGCCGACGCGGTGCAGATCTTCGGCGCGCGCGGCTACAGCACCGAGTACGGCCTGGAGAAAGACCTGCGCGACGCGACCGGCGGGACCATCTACTCGGGGACCTCCGAAGTCATGCGGGACAAGATCGCTCGAATGCTCGGTGTGAGCTGACCGGGAAGGCAACCTGATGACTGTCACCAACGAACTGCTCGCCCCCACCGAGTTCCTCGACCACACCAGCGACGTCGTGCAGAACTTCGTCGACCGGGCGCTGGGCGAGGGGTCGGGCACCCCGACGGAGAACGCGGTCGCGATCTACTACGCGGTGCGCGACCGCCTCATGTACGAGGTCTACGGCGCCGACCTGAGCCGCGAGGGGCTGCGGGCGAGCGCGATCATCGAGCGGGGCCAGGGCTTCTGCGTGCACAAGTCCATTGTGTACGCCGCTGCCTGCCGCGCCGCGGGCGTGCCCAGCAGGCTGGTCATGACCGACGTCCGCAACCACCTCGCCTCGCCCCGGCTGCGCGAGCTGGTCGGCGGCGACATCTTCCGGTTCCACGCGCTCAACTCCGTGCACCTGGACGGGCGCTGGGTGCGGGCCACGCCGGTGTTCAACAAGATGCTGTGCAAGCTCTACGGGATCACGCCGTTGGAGTTCGACGGCACGGCCGACAGCATGTACCACCCGTATGACAGCAAGGGCAGGCGGCACATGGAGTTCCTGCACGAGTACGGGGAGTTCGACGACTTCCCGTACGAGCTGGTGGTCGAGGGCATCCGCGCGGCGCACCCGAAGCTGTTCGCGGGCAGGCACGCGCTGCGGTCCGGGTCGCTGGTGGCCGAGGCCGCCGGGGGCTCCGATGGCTGAGCCCGCGCTGCTGCTGGAGGCGGAGCCGCGGCTGGCGGCGCTGTCGGATCAGCTGGCGGTGTGCGTGACCGAGCTGCGCGAGGCGCGCCGCGAGGTCGACCGCCACGCCGCCGCCTGCGCCCGCCGCGGCCTTCCCGTCGACGGCGCGGTGGCCACCAGCCTGCTCGGCGCCGCGCGCCAAGCCGAGCTGCGGGTGCTCCGGCAGCAGCGCCGGACGTTCGTCCACCCCGCCGACGACCTGCCCGCCGCGCTGAGCGCGGGCGAGGTCGTGGTGCGGTTCGCGCTGTCCACAGTGGCCTACGTGCGCGGCGCGCTGGAGTGGTGCGCGCAGTCCTACGGGCAGTCGCGGGCGGTGCAGTTCTTCGACCCGGGGGCGCTGGACTGCCCGTCGGTCAACTACGAGCGCTACGAGCACCGCGCGGTGGAGCGGGTCGAGCGGCAGCTGATGGAGGTGTTCGGCCTCTCGGCGGACACCCACGGGCTCAGCGTCACCTCATCGGGGATGGCGGCCTTCTCGGTGATCGAGTCGTTCCTGGTGCGCACGCGGCTGCGTCCTGGGGACACGGTGCTGCTGGCGCCGTACATCTATTTCGAGTCCGCCGAGCAGCTGGAGGCGCTGCCGTTCATCACCGTGGAGCGGGCGTGCGGGTACGGGGTCGGCGAGATCGTCGCCGACGTCGAGCGGCTGCGCCCGCGCTGCCTGTTCGTCGACCCGGTGGCGAACATCGGCACCCAGCGGATGATCGATCTCGCCGCCCTGTTCGAGCGCCTGCGCGAGGTGCTGACCGAGCCGCTGACGGTGGTCGTGGACGGCACGATGATCGCCGCCGCCCTGCCCGCCGACCTGCTGGAGAGCGACGACCGCCTGGAGATCCTGTACTACGAGAGCGGGTCGAAGTACCTCCAGCTGGGGATGGACTCCGGGATGGCGGGCATGCTCGTCTACCCCTCGGAGCTGTCCGAGCGCATGTCCCTGCTCCGCCGCAACGCGGGCGCCGTCCTGTACCGCCACAGCGCCGAGCTCTTCCCCCGCTACGACCGCGCCGCGCTGCGCGAGCGCATGGGCCGGGTCTGCGCCAACGCCGAGCGCCTCGCGGCGACCCTGGGCGCCGACCCCCGCGTCCTCGCCGCGGGCTCGGTGCACCACCCGGCGCTGCCCGAGCACCCCGACCACGGCATCGCGGCCACCCTGGACTACGCCAGCGGGTTCGCGACCTTCCTGTTCCACGCGAACGCCCGCAACACCCGCGACCGGCTGAGCCCGGTGATCGACGCCATCATCGAGCACGCGGGCGCCGCGGCGGTCCAGCTCACCAAGGGCGCCAGCTTCGGCTTCTCCGCCCCGCGCGCCTCCCCGGCCGACCCGATGGCCGAGGGCGAGCCCACCTTCCTGCGGCTCTACGCGGGCGACCGCGCCGAGCAGATCCCGGCCCTGGCGGAGGCGGTGGCCAGAGCCCTCGCCGCCAACCCGGGGTAAGTCGGCAGCCCGCTTCGGGGCGTTGATCGGCCGGATGGGTGGGGCTCTGGCAGGCTGCTGCCCGAGGCGGCGCGCGGGGTGTCGCGAGGAGGTGGGGTTGGTGGGCGGCGGCGTGAAGGACGACCGGGGTGCGGTGATCGGGCACGGGGTGTCCTGGCTGGCGCGGTGGAGCCTGCGGTGGGTGCTCGTGGCGGCCGGGGCGGTGCTGTTGTGGCTGCTCATCGGCAGGCTCTGGGTGATCGTGCTGCCGGTGCTGCTCGCCCTGCTGATCACCACCGTGCTCTGGCCGCCCACCCGGTGGCTGCGCGGGCGCGGGATGCCGCCCGCGCTGGCCGCCTCGATCGTGCTGCTGGTCGGGCTCGGCACCCTCGGCGGGGTGGTCGCGCTGATGGCGACCACGATCGCCTCGGGCGTGCCGGAGATCGCCGACCGGGCCATCCAGGCGCTGGGCGAGGCCAAGGACTGGCTGGCGGGCCCGCCGTTCAACCTGGCCGACAGCCAGCTCGACCGGCTGGTCCAGCAGGGGGTCGACCAGATCACCTCCAGCGTGGGCTCGGTCGCCAGCGGGCTGCTCACCGGGGTCGGCACGGTCACCTCGGGGGTGGTGACCGGCGTCCTCGCGCTGGTGCTCGCGTTCTTCTTCGTCAAGGACGGCCCGCGGTTCCTGCCCTGGCTGCGCGGCGTGGCCGGGGGGCGCGCCGGTGGCCACCTCGCGGTCGTGCTGGAGCGGGTGTGGGTGTCGCTGGGCGGGTTCATCCGGACCCAGGCGGTCGTCAGCCTCATCGACGCGGTGCTCATCGGGGCCGCGCTGCTGATCGTCGGCGTGCCGCTGGCCGTCCCGCTGGCGGTGCTGACCTTCCTCGGCGGGTTCGTGCCCATCGTCGGCGCGTTCATCGCGGGCGGGCTGGCCGTCCTGGTGGCGCTGGTCAGCAACGGGCCGACGGCCGCGCTGATCATCCTGGTCGTCATCGTGGTCGTGCAGCAGGTGGAGGGCAACGTCCTGCAGCCGATCCTGCAGTCGCACAGCCTGCGCCTGCACGCCGCGGTCGTCCTGCTGGCGGTCACCGCGGGTGGCAGCATCTTCGGCATCGCGGGCGCGTTCCTGGCGGTGCCGGTGGTCGCGGCCGCCGCGGTGGTCCTGCGCTACCTCGGCGAGGTCATCGACGAGCGCACGGCGTCGGAGCCCGAGCCCACACCGGAACCCCAGCCCGAACCCCAGCCCGAACCCGAGCCCCGGCCCGAGATCGAGCGCTGACGGTTGTCCGCCGCGCCACCGGGGTACTCCCCGCGCATGGCGGCAGTGAGCAGGGAATTCCCCGTGCCGGTCGAGCGCGTGTGGAGCGTGCTGGCCGACGGCTGGGCCTACGGCGCGTGGGTCGTGGGCGCATCGCACATCCGGCGGGTCGACCAGGGCTGGCCCGCGGTCGGCACCCGCATCCACCACAGCGTCGGCGCGTGGCCCCTGGTGATCGAGGACGTCACCAAGGTCCGCGAGGCGCGTGCCGGGGAGATGCTGGAGCTGGACGCGCGGCTGTGGCCGCTGGGCGCGGCGGTCGTGCGCCTGGAGCTGGAGCCGACCCCCGGCGGCACCAGGGTCGTCATGACCGAGCAGGCGCGGTCCGGGCCGTCCACGGCGCTTCCCAAGAAGCTGCAGGACCTGATGCTGGTGCCGCGCAACCGCGAAGCGCTGGGCCGGCTGTGCGCCTTGGCCGAGCGACGGTCCGAGTGAGGACCCGATGACGAGCACCCGCCGTCCACTGTGGCCCGTGACGGCTTCGAGGCGATGATGAGGGGCCGCGGCCACGTGGTCGCGGGCCCGGTGGCCAACCGCTTGCGGGCGGTGGCCGGACACCTGTTGCCAGACTTGCCGGACCGGGTCCTCACCGTCGTGCACAGTCGGATGCCCAAGCCGGGCACGGCAGGCCACGCTCCCTAGTACCTAGTACAAGCGGCGGTGCAGTCCTCGGATCAGGCCCCGGTAGGCGGGCCCGTACCAGCCGTGAGCGGCCAACGCCGCCCGAGCGGCATTGGCCCCCGGGGCGCCGTGGACACCGCCGCCGGGGTGGGCCGAGGCGCCTGCCAGGAACAGACCGTCGATGACCGTGTCCGCGCGGCCCAGGCCCGGCGTCGGCCGGAACACCAACTGCTGGTGGATGCCCGCCGTGCCCGCGTTGATCGCGCCCGCGACCAGCGACTGGTTGCCGCGCTGCAGGTCTCCCGGCCCGGACACGACGCGGCCGAGGACCAGGTCGCCGAAGCCGGGCGCGTGGCGCTCCAGGGTGGCCTCGGTCTCCGCGGCCCACGCGCGCAGGCGCTCGGCGGGCCAGTGCCCGCCGCGGGGGACGTGGCTGTAGAGCCAGGCGGACTCGGTGCCCGACGGGGAGCGGCTGGGATCGGCGGTGGTCATCTGGCCCAGCAGCAGGAACGGCTCGCCGGGGACCCGGCCGCGCGAGAGGTCGGCGTCCACCGCGCCCAGGCCGTCGAGGTCCACGCCCAGGTGCACGGTCCCCGCCCGGCCCGCCTCCGGCGAGCGCCACGGGATGGGGCCGGAGAGCGCCCAGTCGATCTTGATGGTGGCGTCGTCCCAGTCGAACCGGCGCAGGTCGGCGGCCAGGCCCGCGGGCAGCAGGTCGGCCCCCACCAGGTCGAGGTAGAGCGCCGGGGCGGGCACGTCGGCCAGCACCGCGCGGGTCGCGCGGACGGCCTCGCCGTCGGCGGTGACCACGCCGAGGGCCCGGCCGCCGCCCACGACCACCCGCGAGACGCGCCTGCCGCACTCCAGCCTGCCCCCGCGCGAGCGCAGCCGGGCGACCAGCGCGTCGGTGATCGCCCCGGCCCCGCCCTCGGGCACCGGGAAGCCGACGTCCTGGCCGAGCATCGCCAGCAGCCAGCCGAACACCGCGCTGCCCGCCTGGCCGGGGCCGAGGTCGGTGTGCAGGGCGTTGCCCGCCAGCAGGACGCGCGCGCCCTCGCCCGCGAAACGCTCCTCGCCGAACCGGCGCACCGGCATCACGGCCATCCGCGCGGTGCGCAGCGCCTCGCCGACGCCCAGCGAGCGCAGCAGCCCCGCGCCCGCGCGGACCGGGGGGAACGGCCTGAGCAGCGCGTTCAGCAGGTCGTCGCGGATCTCCAGGTAGCGCTCGTACTCCGCGCGCCACGCCGCGCCGTCACCCCCGCCGAAGCGCTCGACGGACTCGGCGGTGGTGTCGATGTCCCGCGACAGCGTCACCACGCGGTCGTCGGGGAAGACGTGCGCCAGCGCCTGCGGGGCGTGCCGCCAGCGCAGGCCGTGCTCGTGCAGCCGCAGGTCGCTCAGCACGGGGGAGGCGACGCCGAGCGGGTAGAACGCGCTGTAGAGGTCGTGCCGGAACCCGGGCACGGTGATCTCGGCGGTGCGCACCGCGCCGCCGGGGGTGTCCTGAGCCTCCAGCACCAGGACCTCCCACCCGGCGTCGGCCAGCACGTTGGCCGCGACCAGGCCGTTGGGCCCGCTGCCGATCACCACAGCGTCCACCGTCACTCCTCACCTCGGGTCTCCCGGGAGGTACCCATCCTGGGCCCGACGGACACTTTATCCACAAAGGACAGTTCTGGTGGCCCTAGGCTCAGCACGTCGGCGGAAGGGGAGTGACATGCGTGACCTGGTGGTGGTCGGTGGCGGTACCGCGGGGATCATCGCGGCGAAGACGGCGGGCGGGCTGGGCGCCGACGTGGTGCTGGTCGAGCGCGACCGGACCGGCGGCGACTGCCTGTGGACGGGCTGCGTGCCCAGCAAGGCGCTCATCACCGCGGCGAACACCGCCCACGCGATGCGCACCGCCGACCGCTTCGGCATCGGCGCCGTCGAGCCGCGGGTCGACCTCGCCGCGGTGCTCGCCCACACCCGGCGCGCCATCACCAGGATCGCCCCGGTCGACGCGCCCGAGGCGCTGACCGCGGCCGGGGTCGAGGTGGTGGCGGGTGAGGCGGTGTTCACCGGCCCCCGGGAGATCCGCGTGGGGGAGCGGGTGCTGCGCTTCCGCCACGCCCTGGTGGCGACCGGGGCGAGGCCCGCCGTGCCCCGGGTTCCCGGCCTCACCGACCCGCTGACCAGCGACACCATCTGGGACCTCACCCGCCTGCCCGCCGCCCTGCTGGTCCTCGGCGGCGGCCCGGTCGGCTGCGAGCTGGGCCAGGCCATGGCCCGGCTGGGCGCGGCCGTCACCATCGTGGAGACCGCCGACCGGCTGCTGCCCCACGCCGAGCCCCGGGCGAGCGCCGCCGTGGCCGCCGCGCTCGGCGCGGACGGCGTCCAGGTGCTGACCTCGGCGTCGCTGACCCGGATCGCCGACGGCGCCGCGGTGGTCGCCACGGCGTCGGGGGAGCGGACGGTCCCGGTCGACCGCGTCCTCGCCGCCACCGGCCGCGTCCCCGCGACAGCGGGTCTCGGCCTCGCCGCGGCCGGGGTCGCCACCGACGAGCGGGGGCACGTCCGCGTCGACGCCCGGCTGCGCACCAGCAACCCCCGCGTCCTGGCCGCGGGCGACGTCACCGGCGGCCCGGCGTTCACCCACGTCGCCGGGATGCAGGGCAGCATCGCGGCGACCAACGCGCTGCTGGCCCCGGTCCGCTCGCTGGACCCCGACGCCATCCCGTCGGTGGTGTTCACCGCGCCCGAGGTCGCCCAGGTCGGCCTGACCGAGGCGCGGGCGCGGGCCGTGCACGGACGCGCGGTGCGGGTCCGCCGCCTCGGCCACGAGCACGTCGACCGGGCGATCACCGAGGACGCCGCCGAGGGCTTCACCGCGGTGGTCCTCGACGGGCGCGGCCGGGTGCTGGGGGCCACGGTGGTCGCGCCCCGGGCGGGGGAGATGCTGGCCGAGCTGGCCGGGCTGGTCGCCCGCCGGGAGCGGCTGCGCGACCTGGCAGGCGTCGTGCACCCGTACCCGACCTGGGCGGACGGGGTGTGGAACGCCGCCATCGCCGAGAGCGTCGCCGCGAGCCGCCGTCCCCTGCCCAGGGCGCTGGCCGCGGCGGTCCGCCGGATTCGGCGGCTGCTCTCCTAATGCGCCGTCTGATCCACTTGGGACTCATCCCGGACGCGGTGCGCCTGCGTGGCCGGATTCGGCGGTGGGCTCGCTCCGGTTGCCGCCCGCCACGGCCCGTGGCCATACTGGCTGTGGGGGTTGGGTCCAACAGGTCCCCTGAGCGCAGTCGACGTGAGGACGCTCGGCATGGAACGAGTCTCTTGGTCCGTGGTGCCCACCGCCCTCCCCGCGATGAACGTGATCGGCGACGACGAACACCTGACGGTGCTGGTCGCCGGTGAGATCGATGCCCTGACCGCCCCCGACTTCGCCGACGTCCTGGGCGAAGCCCTGCGCGCCTCGCCGCGAGCGGTCTCCGTCGACCTGCGGTCGGTGACCTTCTTCGGCGCCGCCGGTCTGGGCGTGCTCGTCGACTGCCAGGAGAGCGTCCTCGGCAGGCCGGTCCGGTGGCGCGTCCTGGTTTCCCCGCACTCGATCGTCCGCCGGGTGTTCACCGCCACGGAGTTGGAGGGCAGGCTCAACATGGTGGCCGTGCCCTGAACGGCCCGCGTCGTTCAGTCGAAGACGAGTTCGCGGTTGCCCGGCCGCCGCAGGTAGAGCTGGCTGACGACCTGCAGGACCACGAGCAGGACCAGCCACTGCGCGGCGCCGAGGGCGGGCACGACGTCAACCGGCAGCGTGTAGGCGAACACGACCCGCAGCGCCGCGTCGAGGAGCAGCCCGAGTCCCCAGAGGACAGTCACCGTGCGCCAGATGCGCCGGAAGTGCGGGATTCCCGCCCACCTCTCATCCCAAGTCGCCGCGTCCTTTTCGGACACCATCGCCCGGCCGAGCGCGAACATGGCAGGCCGCGCCGCGACGATGCTGGCCAACACCGCCAGCCCGAGCGCGGCGGTGATCGCGCCGTCCTTGGCCAACAGAAACCGAGGACTCCCGGTGAGCAGCGCACTCACCGAACTCACCGCGATCAGGACCAACACCAGCACCGCCAACCACTCCACCCGCCGATGCCGGACCAGTGACACCACCGCGCGCGCAGCGGGCACAAGCGCCCCCAACAACAACGCCTGCCACGCCGACACCCCGAGCGCCCGCAGGCCGTAGTACACCGCGAGCGGCGCGACGATGTCGACCAAGGCCATCGCGACCATCCGCCGGTTCACCGCTCGGCCTCGGCTGCGAGAGCGTTGATGAGAGCGCGTTTTCCGCGCGGGGTGCGGTGTCGGCGAGGGGCATCGCGGTCATCCGGGTTCATTGGCCTGCCTCCGCGCTGAGGGCGAGTGGGCGGACGTCGAGGTGGGGCGCATTTCCCGGGTGGGACGTGGAACCTGATGTCGGCCAGGGATATCGAGGTCGGCTGGGCGGTTCACCGGTCGGCCTCGGTGGCGAAGGCGAGGAGGCGGGTGTTGACGGCGTCGGCGCACTCCCCGGGGAGGGCGTGGGAGGCGGCGGGCCAGATCTCGACGCGGACGTCGGGCAGGAGATCCTCGGCGCGCCGCCGCGCCCGTCCGGCGTCGAGCATGGTGCTGCGGCCGCCGAGCACCGCGAGGACCGGCAGGCGCACCGCGCGCAGGGTGTCCTCGCTCGGGTAGGTGGGCGGGGGGAGCGCGGCGGAGTGATCGCGCATGCCCGACTCGATCAGCTGGGCCACCGGGTCGTCCTGGTCGACGGGTGCGCCGTCGGACAGTGAGTCGATGAAGCGCCGTCGCAGCCAGGCCGGGGCGACGGGCGCGGCGCCGATCGAGCGCAGGATGGTGCCCAGGGGGATGCGGTCGAGGGTGTGCGCGGGGTCGAGCAGCGCGACCGAGGCCAGGTTGGCGGGCGCGTGCGCGGCGAGGGTCAGTGCCAGCCAACCGCCGATGGAGGTGCCGACCAGGTGCGCCGGGCCGGTGGTCACGGCGTCGAGGACGGCCCGCAGCCAGGCGACCTGGTCGGCGGTGCCGCGCAGGGGGACCGCCTGGACGCTGCGGCCGGGCTCGCCGAGCATGTCCAGCGCGTAGACGGTGCGGTGCTCGGCCAGCGCGGGCAGGTTGGGCGCCCACGTCGCCGCGGGCGCGGATCGTCCGGGCAGCAGGACCAGCGGCGCGCCGCCCGCGTCGCCGAAGCGCAGCACCCGCACGGTGCCGTAGGGCGTGTCGACGTCGCGGACCTCCTCGGGTGTGGGCAGCGTGGCCATCGCCCGGTCGTACGCGGCGAGGAAGCGGGCGCGCCCCTCGGGACTGGTGAAGTGACCGACTCGCATGGTTTCCCCCTGTTTTGCGATACGATCAGATCGTAAAACCTTGGACGGGTTTTCGCAAGCCGATCGGATTGCAACGGAGGTGCGGTGCCCAAGCAGGTCGACCACGCCCAGCGGCGCGGACAGCTCGCCGAGGCGGTGGGGCGGGTCGCGGCCCAGGAGGGCTTGGAAGCGGTCAGCCTGGCGCGCGTGGCGCAGGAGGCCGGGGTGTCGAAGGGGCGGGTGCAGCACTACTTCGGCACCCGCGACGACCTGCTCGCCTTCACCCTGGGCCACCTGCGCGAGCGGGTGGACGCCCGGCTGCGCGAGCGGCTGACCCGGGCCCAGCCCGACGGCCCGCTGGAAACGGTGCGCGAGGTGGCCGCCGCGCTGCTGCCCGTGGACGAGACCGCCAGGACGGAAGCCCTGGTGGCCAACGCCTTCCTCATCCGCGCCCTCGCCCAGCCCGACACCGCCGAGAAGTTCCGCCACGGCCACACCGAAATCCTCGCGCTGCTGACCTCCCAACTCACCGCCGCCCAAACCGCGGGCGAACTACGCGCGGAGGTCGACCCGGCCCGTGAGGCGGACATCCTGCTGGCCGTCGTCGGCGGCATCAGCGACGCCGTCCTGATCGGACACCACACCCCACAAACGGCCCAAACCGTCCTCGACTACCACCTCGACCGACTGGTCCCATGGCCGTAATCGCTCGGACGGCTTGGGTGCGGAAGGTGGCGGCGTCGGAGTCCTGGTTGTCCTCGGCCACAGCGTTGGCCGGTTGGTCCGCTGATCGCAGAACCACCGGCCGGGTGTCCGAGCTGTTCTTTGGTCGCCTCGGTCAGTCGACCGGTCGCAGGGTCACTCGTTCGGCCAGGGTGCGGATGGTGGCGGCGTCGCCGGTGCCCAGGCCGTGGCGGGTCACGTTGGTGGCGCCCGCGGCGGCGCCGAGGCGGATGGCGTTCTCGACGCTGTCGCCGGTGGCGAGGGCGGCGGTGATGGCGGCGGTCATCGAGTCGCCCGCGCCGCGGTGGTCGACCGAGCGCAGTTGGGGCACCTCCACCAGCCAGATGTTGTCGGCGGTGCGGGCCAGGGCGGGCTGGTCGGCGCGGGAGACCATCACCAGGAGCGCGCCGGTCTCGGACATGCGGTGGGCCGCCTCGACCAGTGAGGGCACCGAGTCCTCCGCCTCGCCGTCGTCGATCAGCTCCTCGTGGCTGACCTTGATCACGGTCGGGCCGCCCGCGCGGGCCGCCGCCAGGTCGTCGCCGGAGAGGTCCACCACGACCCGGCAGCCCAGCTGGGTGAGGTCGGCGACGAGGCGCTCGTACAGCGAGGACGGCACGACCTCGGTCTTGGTGCCGCTGAGGATCGCGGTGCCCTCCTGCATGGCCTCGCGCAGGGTCAGCGCGTAGAGGTCGTCCAGCTCGTGGCGGGTCAGCGGGTCGGCGGTCATCTCCACGACCTCGCTGCGGGAACCGTCACGCCGGTCGTGCACATAGGCCCCGTTGCGCGCGGTGACCTCCCGCGGCTGCACCCGCACACCGTCGTTGTCGACCAGGTGCCGCAGGATCTGCCCGGTCTCCCCGCCGAACGCCCCGCACAGCACCACCGGCACACCCAGCGCGGCCACCATCCTGGCCTGCCACACCCCCTGCCCACCGGCGTGCACGTGCACATCCGGCTGACCGTCAAGATCCTCCACGGTCACAGTCAACTGCGGCGACGGGGTAAACACCACGACGCCGCCGGTCCCCACTCGATCGCTGGTCACCCCGCCTACATACCCACAGCACCCGCCGTTGACCCCCACCGTGAGGCGAATAACCGATTGACGCACTCGCCGAGGGTGCGCGACCCTCGGCGTCGACCAAGGGAGAGTGCGATGACGACCAACCAGAAGCGACGCCGACGCGGCGGCCTTCGCGCACTCCAGGCTCCCCTCACGACGTAGAACCACGTCCTGACCAGGGAGCCGCCCATCGCCGACCGCGATAGGGCGGCTTTCTCCATTTGGCGTGTTCTTCCAATGCCCTATAGCTCAGCAGGATAGAGCGCCCCGCTACGAACGGGGAGGCCCCAGGTTCGAATCCTGGTAGGGCAGCACGGCCCCCGTGGTCCAACGGACAAGACACCGGCGTCCGAAGCCGGAGACGCAGGTTCGACTCCTGCTGGGGGCACCAGCCCACGCCCGTCGCGCTAACCCGCACCGCTGCGCGCGCAACTGACGGCGGAAGTGGTACCCGAGGGCGTATCACGAAGGGGACGAGGAGCAGGCTCGGTGATCGGGGCGGTCACCGCTTGGCCGTCGGTTGCCCAGAGTCTTGACCGATTTCCTTGCAGCGCAGGCGGTATCGCTCCACGCAGCGCAGCAGGGCATCGTGGAGGTCGTGGTACCAGCGTTCCGCGAAGGCCGAGCCCGGCAGCCCAGTGCTGTGCTCGCGTGCGATCTTCAGTGCCGCGACGTAAGTCTCGTAGTAGGCGAGTCGTTCAAGGTCTGTCGCGCTGTCGTGCGGCGTGAAGCGCATGAAGTGGTCGACAACGTCATGGACGTTCGCCAATCTCGGCCATGCCGGCACCATCCAGTATTGCTGGTCGCGCAGCGAACGGAGGCTGCCGCTCGACGCGTGAGTCATGGCATCCACAGCGCCCTCCGTGATGACCGACGACGGTGAACCTGGTCGATCCGATGGCGGAAAGTGCCTGATCACTGGCCCTCCTGGCGCCGTTGCCGCCTGGAACGTCCAGGCCCTACCCTGCCTATGGAAGGGTCTGTAGTCGCCTGAATACAGGGCGTTATGGGCTGGCAGTCAGCGGGCAGAAACCGTGCACTGTGGCCCCTGGCCTGCGGATGCACAGACGCTTCGGATGAGGGTGAAGCGATGGCAAAGCGACCGCGCTTGGTCGCGCGGCGAAAGTCGCTTGGGTTCAGCCAGGAGGCACTCGCCGAAAAGCTGGGTGTCGACGTCTCAACCGTTCGCCGCTGGGAGTTGGGCACGTCAAGCCCGCAGCCGTGGGCATGGCCGAAGATCGCGCGGCAACTCCAGGTGTCGCCCGACCAGTTGGGCGAGTTGTTGACGTCTGGTGCCTCGCTGCTTTCTGTGACTGGCGTTCGACGGGTGGAAGCTGCTGATCCGCACCGCTTGGCGAGCAGTGCTGCGCAAGAGTCAGTGCGATTCGTGGAGGAGATCACCGGCTCGCACGTCAGTGATGGCGCTATCGACCACTTGCGCTGGGAACTCAGCCGGATCGCCGTGGAGTACGTGTACACACCCGTGTCGCTGTTGTTCGACGACCTGGTGGAGGCGAGAAACGCCATCTTTGGTCTGCTGTCTCGCCAGCAGCGACCGCGGCACACTCGCGACCTGTACGTGCTCGGAGGCATGGCCTGCCTGCTGCTGGCTCACGCCTCCCAGAACATCGGCGACCAGCGAGCGGCGCTCGCTCAACTCCGTTCCGCCTGGACCTGTGCAGACGTTGCCCAGCATGACGCGCTTCGGCTGTGGGCGCGGGGAACGGCCGCGTTGATCAACGAGTGGTCGTTGCGCCATCGCGCCGCCGTCGACCTGGCGCAGGAGGGCAGCCGGTTCCCGGCCAGCCGGGAGTCACGCCTGCGGCTGGCCGCCATCGAAGCCCGAGCCGCCGCTCGGATGGGCGACAAGGCGCACGCCACCGTGGCTCTGGCCCGGGTCCATGCCATTCGGGATGAGCCCGTGGACTTCGATGACGTGACCGACCTCGGTGGGCTGCTGAGATTTCCCACCGCCAAGCAGTCCTACTACCTCGGCAGCACGTACGGCCTGCTCGGCGATTACCAGAAGTCCGAGACGTACGCCGCCGAAGCGATCGCAGCCTACGAGAACGGTCCTTCCACCGAGCGATCGTACGGCGACGAAGCCCTCGCGCGGCTCGACGTCGTCAACGCCCGGCTGGTACGCGGCGAACTGGACGGCGCCCTCGACGCGGCCGCGCCCGTCTTGGCCCTGTCGCCGAAGCGGCGCATCCAGCAGTTCGATCTCGCAATCGGCCAGACACGCGTCGTGCTCGCACAGTCGACTATGGGGGACACGCCTGATGGTCGAGCGCTCATGGACGAATTGCGGCACTTCGAGGAAGAAACGCGATCCAACCTGCCTGCGATAGCATCCACTCGATGACGCAAAGCATCGCGAGCGCGGTTCATGAATCCGCCCGTTCCGTTGGCCTGAACACCGACGGCTGTCGCTTGCTCGCACAGCACGCCACCAGCGTTTATCTGCTGCCTAAAGCTGCTGTCGTCGCCAGAGTCACCCGCAACCGTCAGGACACCGAAGCTGCCGAGCGCGCTATTACGCTCACACGATGGTTGTCCGGGTGCGGCTTACCTGTAACCAGTCCACTCGATGTCGAGCAACCAGTGAATATGGGCGATCTGACCATCACATTCTGGCGCTACTACCCCCAGGGCAACCGTTCCAAGCCCGAGCCCGCCCACCTCGGCAGCATCCTCCGCGATCTGCACCACATAGGCAATCTTCCCGTTGCGTTGCCGACGTATGCGCCATTGGCCCAGTTCGGCGCAACCGTCGCCAGTACTACCTCTCTCGGTCGAAGTGACGCAGCATGGCTGCGCGAACAGGCGAGCGAGTTGCTGGAACGCTTTGCGCAACTGGACTTCGCCCTCGGTACCGGCCTGATCCACGGCGACGCCTATCCAGGCAATCTCTTGTGGGACGACGACCGCGTACTCCTCGGCGACTGGGATGAAGCAGCCACCGGGCCTCGTGAGCTGGATCTAATCAATACCTACCAGGGAGCGCGGTTCGGGCGAACCGAATCCCAACTCGCCGCGTTCAGCAAAGCCTACGGCTACGACGTCCGCCACTGGCCTGGTTTCTGGGTGCTGCGCGACATACGCGACCTGCACACCCTCGGCGCATTCATCCGCCGCGCCGACAGCGGCGACAACACCGCCGCCGGCCAGCTCCAGCATCGGCTCGACACCCTGCGACGAGGTGACCGCCAAGCGCTCTGGCGGGCAGGATAAGCAGAGAATTCAACTGTTATCTCACACTTCTGCCCGCTCACCGACCAGCGGTGCGCGGCCTCGCCGAAGTGGTGACCGCCTGATCACCTACGGGCCGGTGGTCAGCCAGTCAGCGACCGCCTGGATGACCTCGACCTGCCAGAGCTGGGTCTGCGGGTCGGCGTACTCCGGGTCGTCGTGCACCGCGATGCCGTGCTGCGCGCCTTCCAGTTCCATGAACCGGTGCTCGCACGTCAGCTGCTCGACCGCACGGCGCGATGATTCCACCGAGATGAACGTGTCCTCGCTGCCGTGCGCGATGAGCGTCGGCGCGGTGATCTCGCCCAGCACGTCCCGCGGCTTGAGCCAGAACACCTCGTTGAGGATCGGGCGGCCCAGCTTGAAGGTCGGCGAGTGCCCGACGAACCCCCGCTCAAGGAGTTGCCGCCCGCCCTTGTCACTGATGTGACCGTTCTCCCATGCCTTCTTCTCGTCCACGAACCGTTGCTTGTAGTCGATGAGCGGGTTGATCAGGACCAGGCGCCGCACCTCATCCGGTCGCTTCGCCGCGTAGTACGCCGCGGTGCCACCCGAGAAGCTGGCGGCGATGAGCGAGGTTCCCGTGCAGCCAGTCTCGGCCCGCAGATGGTCGAGCCCGGAACGGATCACGTTCAGCACCGCTGACAGCGACAGATCCTCCTGGCGGCCTTCGCTCTGGCCATGCCCCGGCAGATCCAGCCGCAAGGACGCGATACCCGCCTCGGCCAGCCCCGCCGCCATCCGCGTGAAGAAGCCGCCCTCCTCGCGCGTGACCCCCGCGCCATGCGCCAGCAGCGCGGCATGGCCGGTAGACCCGTCGGGAACATCCAACGTGGCCGCGAGCCGGAGACCGTCGAGGTTGCGGACAGTGGTCGGCGTGCTGGTCGGCATCCGTGCGGTCTCCTGGGTGGGCTGGTGCTGTGCGATCAGGATGGCACTGCGACTTCGGCCCATGACAACTGCTGGACCTCCCTCAAAGGCTTTGTCCGTAGCGGCGGGCGAATTTGACCAGCCAGGGGGCGAGGGGGGCGAGGGTGAGGTCCAGTGCGCGGCTGATTGGGGGGAGGGTTGCCAGGCGGGCGGGGGCCCACCAGCGGGGGACCGAGACCGTGCGGGAGTGGTGGGCGGTGAGGCAGCGGGCGACCTGGTCGGCTACGCGGTCTGGGGGGAAGCCCGCGGACAGGCGGTGCGGGGCCTCGGCGTTGGTTGGTCGGTCTTGGACCGCGCGTACCAGCCATTCGGTGCGCATGGGGCCGGGGCAGATGGCGTGTACGCGGACGCCGTGGGGGGTTTCTCGGCGTAGGGCCGTGACGAGTCCGTCCACGCCCGCTTTTGTCGCCGAGTACAGCGACAGCGGGGGGATCGGCACGGCGCCGACCAGCGAGGAGATCATCACGATGTCGCCGCCGCGCTCTCGGAGGTGGGGCAGGGCCAAGCGGGTGAGCTGGGCGACCGCCGTGAAGTTGACGGCCACGATGTCGTCGATCTCGGCTGGGTCGAGGTCGTCCAGCCTGCCGACCTGACCGTGGCCCGCGTTGTTGACCAGCGCGTCCAGCCGTCCCCACCGGTCCAGCACGGCGTCCACCAGCCCGTCGCGGTCGGTGGCCCTGGTGACGTCGCACCGCACGCCGTCGACGCCGGGCATCCGGTCCAGGGCCGCGTCGAGCCGTCGCTGGTCGCGTCCGCAGATGACCACCCGCGCGCCGCGCTCGGACAGTAGCCGCGCGGTCGCCTCCCCCAGCCCGGCCGAACCGCCGGTGACCAGGACAACCCTGTCTCGCAATGACCGCATGGCCTCCGGGTACCCGCTTGTCAGGTATTCAAAGAACTGCCCAAGGCCGCCATCGCCGCGGCGACCGCGGCGTCGCGGAGTTCCCGCGCCGGGACGTCGGCGAAGTGCATGGTGCAGTCCTGCAGGCCGCCGAGCGCGACCACGGCGCCCGTGGCCGCGGTGAGCGGGGCGTCGGCGCCGACGAGCAGGTCGGAGAGGCGGGCGCGCCAGGTGAGGACGACCTCGATGAGGTCGAGTTCGGTGAGGGTGGCGTACTCGGTGAGAATGAGGATCATCTGGTGCCGATGGCGGTAGTGGAAGTCGAAATAGCCCTCCAGCAGGGCCCGGGGACCCGCGGGCCGGGACTCCTGGGCGCGGATGAACGCCTCGCCCTCGTCGATGAGCGGCTGGACGATGCTGCGGACCAGGTCCTCGCGGGACTGGAAGTGGTAGTACAGCGCGGCCTTGGTGATGCCGAGGCGATCCGCGATCTCCTGCAGGCTGGTCCGCTGCACGCCCTTCTGGGCGAACAGCTCCCGGGCGGCGGCCTGGATGCGGCTCTTGGTGTCGTTCGTCATTAAGCGCGAGCGTAGCTGACTTAACGGTTGGTAAGCTGACTTACCTACCGTTAAGTAAGGGGGCGACATGCGTGTGCTGATCTCAGGGGCCAGCGTCACCGGACCGGTCCTGGCGTACTGGCTGGCCAGGTACGGGTTCGAGGTCACGGTGGTGGAGCGGGCCGAGCGGCTGCGGAAGGCGGGCGGGCACGCCGTGGACCTGTTCCGGCCCGCCATGGAGATCTCCGAGCGAATGGGGGTGCTCAAGCGGATCGAGGACCGGGCGACCGGCACCGAGCGGATGGTGGCGTACCGGGAGGGGAGCGCGCGGCCGGTGACCGTCGACATCGGCAAGATCTACGCCGCGGCCAGCGACCGGCACGTGGAGATCATGCGCGACGACCTCAGCGAGATCTACCACGACGCCACCCGCGACCACGTGGAGCACATCTTCGGCGACTCCATCTCCGCCATCTCCCCGGACGGCGAGGTGGCGTTCGACACCGGCCCCCCGCGCCGGTTCGACATCGTCGTCGGTGCCGACGGCCTGCACTCCAACGTGCGGCGGCTGGTGTTCGGCCCCGAGCAGCGCTACAGCGCGTTCATCGGCGCCTACCTCGCCGTCCTGTCCCTGCCGGACCACCACGCGCGCGCGGGCGAGTTCACCGGCCACTTCGGCGCGGGCCGCGTGGTGGGCGTCTACGGCGCCCAGCACGACGGCGACGCCCGCGCCGTGTTCCTCTTCCGCGCCGACAGCGAGCTGGACTACCACCACCGCGACGTCGAGCGCCAGAAAGTCCTCCTCCGCGACGCCTTCTCGGGGATGCACACCAGGGTGGACGGTTGGCTCGGCGAACTCGACAGCGGCGGCGCGTTCTACTTCGACTCCATCACCCAGCTGCGCATGGACACCTGGAGCCGCGGCCGGGTGACGCTCGCGGGCGACGCGGGCTACTGCCCGGGCCCCGCGGTCGGCGGCAGCACGAGCCTGGCCGTGTTCGGGGCGTACGTCCTGGCGGGCGAACTGGCCGCGGCGGGCGGGGACCACGAGCGCGCCTTCGCCGCCTGCGAGCGGGAGATGGCGGGCCCGGTGGCGGCCAGCCGGGCGTTCGCGCTGGGCGCGGCCAAGAGCCTGGTCCCGACCTCCCGCCTGGGCGTCCTGGCCCTGCTGTACGGCTCGCGCGCGGCCGCGGCGCTGCCCTCCGGGCTGACCAAGGCGCTGGCCCGCCTCAACACCAAGGGAATCCGCCTGCACGACTCGATGACCGTGCGGGACTACTCAGCGCGGTGATCCAGCACTTGCGGGTGCTCACCGAGAGCGGCTTGGTCAGCACGGAGAAGTCGGGCCGGGTGCGCATCTGTCGGATCAGGCCGGACGCCTTGCGGCTGGCCGAGGACTGGATCGGGCGCAGGCGCACGGACTGGGAGCTGAGCCTTGACCGGCTCGGCGATGTCCTGGCCGAGCCGGACAACACTGTTTTGGAGGGGCCCCATGACTGAGCGAACCGTGATCACCTCGACCTTCGAGATCGAGCGCGCCTATCCGGTGGCGAAGGCGCGCTGGTTCACCGGCGCGGGCGTCGACAAGTACGAGCTCGACTTCCGGCCCGCCTGGCGCGAGCAGGGCACCAACGACTGGCTGACCGCGTTGGGGGAGGAGCTGCGCCGCTGACATCCGTGGCCCCGCGGCGGAACGCGGGGCCACGGCGTGCTCAGCTCAGTCGGAAGGTCGCGCGCAGGCGGGCGTTCCGTGATCCCGGCGTGGCCACCGTGAGGCGTCCCGTGTCGTGGGTGACGTAGGACGACGGGTCCGCGAGCAGTCGCAGTGACACCGCGGACTGGTCGGCGAGGCCGGGTACCCGCAGGAAGCCTGCGGCCCGGCCGTAGGCGTCGGTGTCCTCGTACGGATCGATGCGCAGCACCGAGCCGTCGGCCCGGACGTACCGGTCGGGGAAGTTGACCGACCGCAGCGCGACGGTGCCCGCGCCGAGGAAGCCGGGCACGAACCGGAACTGGCTGTCCGCCAGGTCCCGGACGTTGCCGTCCACCCGCATCCGGTACTCGTGGTGACGCACGTAGGTGTTCAAAGAGTCCAAAGGAGACAGACGGCTGATCGGCCCGCCGCTGCCGACCGGGACGCCGAAACTCGGTGTCCCGTCGGAGTTCCAGTGGACCCGCTGCACGCGGGCGTGCCGGTTGGGGTCGAACAGCGGGTCCCCGGTGATGTCGCGGTAGTCGCGGGCGTGGTAGACCATCACGTCGGTCTGCCCGTCCTCGGCGACGGTGAAGCTGTTGTGGCCGGGGCCGTACTGGCCGGTCTCGGCGTTGGTGGCGAAGACCGGGTTCGGGGACTTCGTCCACGACCGCGCGTCGAGCAGGTTGGCGTTCTCGTCGGCGGTGAGCAGGCCCATGCAGTAGCGGGCGTCGGTCGCGCTGGCCGAGAAGGTGACGAACACCCGGCCGTTGCGGATGAGCACCGCGGCGCCCTCGTTGACCCGGAAGCCCTGCACCTCCCACGGCAGCGTGGGCACCGCGATGCGCACCGGGTCACCCTTGATCGCCAGCGGCGAGGCCATCTCGGCGATGTAGAGGTTGGTGTTGGTGTCGATGCCCGGCTCGTGCTGCGCCCACAGGAAGTAGCGCCGTTCGCGGTGGGTGAACGTGGTGGCGTCGAGCATGAAGCTGTCCCACGTCGTCGTGACCTGGTCGCGCAGCACCCAGCCGCTCTCGCGGGGATCGTCCTTCGTGGACTCCAGAACGTAGGTGCGGATGCGGAACGGGTCGTCGGAGTCGCCCGCGGCGAAGTACACGTACCACCGGCCGTCGATGCGGTGCAGCTCCGGCGCCCAGATGTAGCCGCCCATCCGCCCCGACGCCGGACGGCGCCAGATCGTGCGCTCCCGGGCGCTCGCCAGGCCGTCCAGGGTGGAGGCGCCCCGCACGACGATCCGGTCGTACTCCGGGACCGAGCCGGTCAGGTAGTACATGCCGTTCACCGGGTGGGTGACGAACGGGTCGGCGCGCCGCTCGACGAGGGGGTTGCGGGTGGTCAGCCCCGAGCGGTGCCCGGTGGCGGGCGCCGCAGTGGTCGTCGCGGTGGCCGTCGCCGCGGTCGCCATCGGCACGGCGCCCGCCGCGGCGAGCACCCTGCCCGCGCGCAGCAGGGATCGGCGGTCGAGGGAGGTCATCGCTGGCTCCTGTCCTTGATGCGGAGGAACGTCACGGAGTTCGCCGGGAAGGTGTGGGTGAAGGAGTTCGACACCCGGACCCGGGACTCGCGGGGCCGGATCGGCTGGGCGAACTCGGTGTTCATGTCGGTGGGCAGTCCGCTGAGGACGGTGGACCTCGCCCACTCGTCCACCTGGCCGGGGCCGAGGTCGACCCGGGTGCTCGCGGCGGCGTCCTGGGCGTTGACCACCTTGACGATCAGCTCGCCGGTGGCCAGGTCGCGGGTGACCACCTAGCGGAACGGCTCGGCGAGCCGGTCGTCGGTGAACTCGCCCCACTTGGCGCCGTCGACGAACAGCGCCACGTGCCTGCCGCGCACCTCCACGCGCAGGTCGTACTGGCGGCCCGTCTCGATCCGCGTGTCGTCCTCGACCAGGGTCGACTTGGCGCCGCCCTCGGTCTTCTCCACGGCCGAGCGGGTGTTGCCCCAGCCGCCGAGGTTCCACCAGTAGTTGTTGCCGGTGTCCCTGACCCCGAAGGCGATCAGGAAGCCCTCGCGGCCGGACTGCTTGGTGGCCTTGACGGTGAAGGTGTAGTCCTGCCAGGCGGGGTCGCCCGCGGTGACCAGGGTGTTCTCCGCGGCCGCGTCGGACTGGACGTACGCCCCGTCGACCACCGCCCACGACCCGGTCCCAGCCGCCCGCGTCCACCGCTCGTCGGTGCCGCTGAAGTCGTCACTGAACAGGGTGGCGCCGTCGGCGGCGGTGACGGAGACGTCGTCGTAGCTCGCCGCCGTGGCCCATGTGGACAGTCCGATCGCGCCGGAGATCGGCTGCTGCGTCGACGGTGTCGCCGAGGCCGTGCTGGGCACCACCCGGTCGCCGACATTGGTCATGAACAGCTTCTGGACCTCGTAGCTCGCCGAGCCCCAGGAGGCGTGGTTGTTGAACCAGATCATGTCCGGGCGCCACTGCACGTAGTCCTCGTTGGCCAGCAGCGGGGCGTAGGAGGCGAGCTTGACGACGTCGGCGTTGCGCTCGATGCCGGTCATGAACGCCGCCTCGGCCAGCGCGTTGGCGAAGAAGTTGTCCTGCGAGGCGTACTCGCCGAGGAACACCCTGGGGCCCGCGCGGTCGTAGCTGTCGTAGCGGTCGTTGTTCTGCAGGAACCAGCTCGGGCTGTTGTAGTAGTGCTCGTCGACCATCGCCACGCCCGCGTCGCGGTTGAGCCGCCAGAGCCGGTCGAAGACCCCGCCGGTGTCGTCGGGGCCGGAGTTGCCGATGACGACGATGTCGGGGTACCGCGCGGCGATCGCGGCGCGGAACTCGGTGAAGCGGGCGAAGTACTCCTCCGGCAGGTTCTCCTCGTTGCCGACGCCGAGGTGGGTGAGCCCGAACGGCTCGGGGTGGCCCGCCGCGGCGCGCTTGGCGCCCCAGGTCGAGGTGACCGGGCCGTTGGCGTACTCGATCAGGTCCAGGGTGTCCTGGATGTGGCGGCGCAGCAGGGCGGGGTCGTCCGTGGCGCGGTTCTGGCCGCAGCCGGTGACCAGCGCGGGCACCACGGGCAGCGGCATCGCGCCGATGTCCTCGGAGAACTGGAAGTACTCGTGGTAGCCGAGGCCGTAGGACTGGTTGTAGCCCCAGAAGTTGGCGTTCGTGGGCCGCTGCTCGACCGGGCCGATGGTGTCCTTCCACTGGTACGAGCGGCGGCGCTCCCAGTCCGGCGCGCTGTAGTCGTGGTGGCTGCCGGTGTTGACCAGGCAGCCGCCGGGGAAGCGGACGAAGCCCGGCTTCAGCGCGGCGACCTTCTCGGCGAGGTCGCGGCGCAGCCCGTTCGGCCTGCCCTTGAAGGTGTTCCTGGGGAACAGCGAGACCATGTCCAGCGCCAGCGCGCCGGTTCCGGCGCCGCTCAGCGTGAGCCTGCCCGTGCTGGTGGCGGCCTTCGCGCGCAGGACGCCGGTGTGCTTGGCCCAGCCGCCGCGGACCTCGACGCGCAGCGGGTCGGCGAGCGGCCTGCCCGCGGGGTCGGTCAGCGCCACGGTGAGTGCCGCTGCCTGGTCGGCGCGAGCCCAGACGCTGAAGTCGTAGTACTCGCCCTTGGCCAACGCGATACCGGAGTTGTAGCCGGAGTTGATCACCCCGGCGGGCAGGGTGAGCCGCAGGTGGCGGCGGTTGCGCTCGTTGAGCCTGCCGTCGTCGTCGACCACGTCGAGCGCGCCGCCGGTCGGTGCCCAGCCGGTGAGCGGGGTGTAGGCGGCGTTGTCGGCCCGGTCGAACTCGAAGGACCGGTTGCGCACCAGCTCGGCGTACAGACCGCCGTCCGCGGCCTGGTTGATGTCCTCGAAGAAGACGCCGTACATCGTGTCGTCAATGGCGGGACCCGGGCGGGCCCGGTCGACGGTGAGCGTGTAGTCGGCGGGGGCTGCCGAGCCCGCGCCGGGGAAGGCGGCGACCAGGCTGACGGCGGCCAGTGCCGCCGCCGCCATGGCGGGAGTGCGGGGCATGCGTGCTCCTCGTCGGGTCAGCGACGCTGTGCGGCTGATCGCAAAGTGAGCGCTAACATATGACGCCCCCATTGCCCTGTCAACGGCGCAAGTCCTCCTGGTAAATGCTTGACCTGTGCGCTGTTAGCGTTCACTCTGGAACGACCGGAAGGGTCTTTTCGAGCAGCGGTCCCCGCCACCCTGGTCCGATGGCGGGGACCGCATCCACCCGCGTTCGAGCAGGCCGACGCGACCGTCAACAGCGAAGCCGTCGAGCCGTCAGTGCGCGGGGGTGTGGGTGTCGACGGAGAGGCGGATGGTGAAGCCGTCGGCGCCGCGGCTGAGGGTGACGTGGTCGCACAGCTGGTGGGCCAGCCAGAGGCCGAGCCCGCCGGTCTTGGTGGACGAGGCGGGCAGGAGCCCGGCGAAGGGGTCGGCGGGGCCGGGGCCCGAGTCGCTGATGGCCGCGACGACGCGGCTCGGGGCTGTCCAGAGGCGCAGCCGGACCGGGGGGCGGCCGTGGCAGAGGCCGTTGGTCACGGCCTCGCTCACCGCGTAGATCAGGTTCTCGATGGCCTTGTGGTCCAAGGCGGTCCCCTGGGCGGTCTCGCGGACGGCCGTGCGCGCCTCTGAGGGGCTCGGGTTGGTGAGGTCGGTGAGCGGGTGCCCGGCTTCCAGCGGGTCCGCGGCGGGGAGCGGGCGCTGGGCCAGGAACCGGCTCGGGTCCTCGAACCGGGGGTTGGCCAGGAACTCGCCGTTCGCGACGGCGAGGTAGGGGTGGGTGCGGGCCACGTCGGCCAGCACGTCGGCGGGGGTGTCGCGGGTGTCGTAGGGGCACAGCGCCCACAGGGGGAACCCGCCGAAGGCGCGCTCGGCCGCGGCCTCGTAGCGCGCCCAGTCGCCCCACGGCTGGCCGCGGCCGGGATGGGGGACGTCGCCGATGAGGCGGATTCGCCGCGCGCCGCCCTCGACGTGGCCGCTCAGCAGTTTCCGGTACGCGTTGATCGTGCTGGCGGGCCGGTGCCCGTGCTCGTCGCGGTCGGCGAACACCACCGCGGAGACCTCGGGCAGCGCGGTGTGGATCAGCTGCCTGCGCGGCTCGTCAACGGCGACCACGACCGGCTCGCCCGCCTCGACCGCGTCGGCGAGGAAGGGCAGCACGATGGCGAGGAACTCCTCGTCCGAGGCGTACACCGCGGCCGCGTGGACGAAGCTGCCGGGTTCGGCGAGCGGGCTCACCTGTTGACCTCGACCCGCAGCCCCGGCAGGGTGAGGATCGTGCTCAGCCGGGCCGCGGCGCTGTGGGGCGCGCTGCGCAGCACGACCGCGGCGCCCGCCTGCCTGCCCGCGTCGGAGAGCGCGTACAGGCCGCGGTGGTCGACGAACTTCAGTTCGCCCGCCTCCACGACCAGCTCCGGGCCGGGCGCGCGCGCCACCGTGCGCTCCAGCGTCCTGGTGAACAGCGCCGCGCAGGAGAAGTCGATCTCCCCGGCCAGCGCGCAGGTGGCGCCCGGCTCGGCGTAGAGCCGGAACAGGGTCGACCCGGCGCTGGCCAGGGGGTGCAGGCACGCCAGCTCGGCGACCGCGGCCGCGCCCAGCTCGGTGGCGTCGTAGGCGCACAGCGCGGAGACGGGCAGCACGCTCATCCGCTGGTCCATCAGGTACTCGTAGCGGGCGAACGCCGCGCGCTGCGGCGGGGTCCGCACCATCGCCGTGCAGTCGACCACGGCGCGCACGCCCGGGTAGCCCGCGGCGACGGCCCTCCCGGCGGCGGCCACCCGCGAGGCGACCACGGCCTCCGGGGCCACCGGCTCGCCGCGGGCGGTCTCGTAGAACTCCTCGACCGTGGACACCCCCACGCCGCCGCGGTCGGCCACCCCGCCGATCATCGCGCCCAGTTCCGCCCACAGGGCCCGGGGATCGCCGCTGCCGACGTACTCCACCCACTGCCCGGCCGAGAGCGCGTCGGTGATGTACTCCGCCGCCCGCGCGCGGAACTCGGCCCGGTCCCCGAACGCCCAGCACAGGTGCCCGTGGGGGACGAGGCCGCGCGCCGAGTCGACGATCCTGTTCACCCGCATCACGGCCGATCGTACGCCCAGGTACTCCAGTCGGCCCATCGCGACGGGCGGTGCTACACGGTCGCGAACTGCCTGCCCCGAACGGGCGCGAGCCGGACCGCGGGCACGGCAGGGCCGGTGGCGGGCACGCGCAGGAGTTGGGCGATGGTCACCAGTTGCAGCGCGAACATGATGCGCTGGAACAGCCCGCTCATCCGCTGGACCTCCTCGGGCAGCACCCCGAAGTGACTGGTCAGGAACACCACCAGTAGCAGCGCCGTCCCGAAGGCCGTGCGGCGGAGCCACCGGCTGACGCCGCCGGACCCGCTCAGGTGCGCGGCCACGAGCAGCGCCGCGATCGGGACGCAGACGAAGGCCACGCCCGCGGCGTAGCGGTGGATCTCCGCGGACAGGGTCAGCGGCCCGGTCTTGTTCGTCGGGAACAGCGCCACCAGCAGGCAGCACACCGCCGCCAGTCCCAGCGCCAACCGCGGCAGGCCACGGGAGGGCACCGCGGTGCCCCACAGGCCGATCAGCACCCCGACGCCGCCGACGGCCATCCCCACCACGCTCGCGCCGAACATCCAGCCGTACCCGTCGACGAAGACGTAACCCGACAGCGGCGACTCGATCGGATTTATCTGTCCACTCGCGACAAGGTGCAGCCCGGCCATGAACACGGCCGACAGCACCAGCCCGGTGAACCCCAGCGCCACGCCCATCGCACGAGGTGTCCGCGCGCCCCCATGATTGGTCACACCGCAACGGTGTCGGAATCAGCGGGGCCGAGACATCCGGGAAGCACCCGATCCCGGCAGGGGGTTGTCCCTACCCCTGGGCCCGCTGGTCGCTGGTGTCCTGGCGGACCTGCCGGGTCTGGTCGGTGATCGTGGTGATCCGCGTCGCCAGGGCGGGGTGGCTCGCGCGCAGGAACGGCGCGGCCTCGGCGAGGGGGGCGAGGAGGGCGGCCGGGTCGTCCTCGCCGAGGGCGTTGTGGACGTCGGCGACGCTGCGCCTGGCCTTGCCGGTGAGGCCGTCGACGGCGGCGACCTGGCCCGCGAGGCCGCGCAGGGCGGCGGAGTTGCGCTGGGCCCAGTCGTTGACGGCGCGGGCGCCCGCGCGGCGGTCGCGTTCGGCGCGGACCCGCCGCTCGCCGGAGTCGTGCTCGGCGTCGGGCCGCAGGCGCAGGTAGCGGCGCTCGGCCGCCTGCCTGCTGGTGACGCCCAGGGCGGGCGCGAGCCGGGCCCAGCTCACCCCGAGGTCGCGGGCGGCGGCGATCAGCCGGGGTTCGAGGTCACCAAGCTCCGAACGCAAGTGCCGCAACAGGATCAGCGCGGAGATGACGTGCGCGGAGTCCGGCGGGCCGCCCGCGACCTCGTGGAGCAGTTCCATGGGATCGACGGCGCCGTAGTGCTCGCTGAGGTCATCCCGCGCCGTCTCGTGCTCATCGGGCACCGTGGGCCTCCTTGTCATCGATCCGATGACATCTGACTTGTCATCGTTGTGATGACATGCTACAACAGAGGTGTGCGGCATTGACACCCGACAGTGAAACAGGAGGTGCACGATGTTGATGCGCACTGACCCCTTCAGGGAGCTGGACCGGATCACCCAGCAGGTGTTCGGCAACCAGGGCACGTGGTCCAAGCCGACGGCGATGCCGATGGACGCCTACCGCCACGGTGACGAGTACGTCGTCTCCTTCGACCTGCCCGGGGTCGCCCCGGACGCGATCGAGCTCGACGTCGAGCGCAACGTGCTGACGGTCAAGGCCGAGCGGCGGCCGAGCGCCACCGGCGAGGGCGTCGAGATGCAGGTGGCGGAGCGGCCCCTCGGCGTCTTCTCCCGCCAGCTCTTCCTCGGCGACACCCTCGACGCCGACAACATCAAGGCCAGTTGCGACAACGGGGTGCTGACGCTGCGCATCCCCGTCGCCGAGCGGGCGAAGCCGCGCCGGATCGCCGTCACCGGCGAGCGCAAGCAGATCGACGCCTGACCACCCGCTTCGGCCGGGCCGCCGCGCCCGGCCGACGCCCGGCCTGGACCTGACATGACCCTCACCATCCCCACCGGCGCCGACCTCGTCCTCGAACAGGGCCTGCGCGGCTACCTGGCCGCGGTCGGCGCCCGCCTGGGCGTCGGCCTGGAGTCCTGCGCCGTCGACCTCGGCCCGCCGCTGTCGGCGTACCTGGCCCTCGACCACCGGTTGCCGGGCCACCCCGACCGTGACACCGCCCTGCTCTGGGACGAACGCCACGGTTGGTCGGCCGCGGTCGAGACCCACTCCGGCGAGGACCTCATCGTCGTCGCCTACCTCGGCCCGGACCCGGTTCCGCACCCCGACACGGTGGCCCGCTTCGTCACCGCCCTGCGCGGCGGCCACCGCGGCCGGACGGAACCGCCCCCACACGCAGGTGACTTGGCGGACCGGCTCACGCCCTACCGAGCCCCCGCGCTGTGGTGATCAGCGCTGTGGTGATCAGGCGCCCCGCCCGCCCGCTTGGCTTGCCACGGCCTGTGCCCCTCCAGCTCGACTAGGGTGTGGCCGGTGAGCAGCATCCAGGAGCGCCTGTACCCGACGCTGCCGTGCTTCGGCTGCGGCCACGGCAACCCCAACGGGCTGCGGTTGCGCAGTTACCCCGACGCCGATGGGGCGGTCACGGCGTCCTTCATGCCCTGGCCGGAGCACGACAACGGCCTCGGGTTCCTCAACGGCGGCATCGCCTGCACGGTCATGGACTGCCACAGCGCCGCCGCCGTGATGCTGGAGGCCGAGCGGCAGGGGTGGAAACCGCTCGGCGACGCCGCGCTGTCCTACGTCACCGCGGGGCTGGACGTCCGCTACCTGCGGCCCTCACCGCTGCGTGAACCGGTGCGGTTGCGTGCCGTCGTGCGTGAGGCGTCGGAAGCGCAGATGACGGTGGAGGTATCGCTCAACTGGGACGGCAAGCCCCGCGCCGAGGCGACCGCCCTGTGGAAGCGCTGGCGCCCCCGCCCCTGACCGTCCCCCCCGCCCCGCCCCTGACTGTCCCCGTCACCGACTGCCCCGCCGCTGAGTGTCCCCGTCACTGAGTGTCCACAGTGGCTACTGGCCGCGCCCGGTGCGCTCCTGCAGCTCGTCGATCAGCCGCGACGCCTCGACCTTCGTCAGCTCGTCCGGGACGTCTTGGCCCGCTTCCTGGGCCAGGGTCTGCAGGTACGACCGCTGGGGCCCGGTCATCGGCTCGTCGCCGGTGACCCAGTCCGACGGGTCCTTCTCCGGGCTCGGGGTCACCTCCCGGCCTTGCTCGCTCATCGCGTTCCTCCTCGGTCGAACGTGGGTTCGATCCTAAGTCGCCCGTCGGGACCCCGCAGGGCGGAGGCGAGTTCGGCCCCGGCCTTGCCGCGGGCACCCGTGGACCGGCGATGATGGGACCGGACGCAGAGCCGCGTGGTCAGGAGGCGCCGCATGGGAGGGCAGTCCTCGACGCGGCGGGTGGTCAGCCCGGAGGACGTGGTCGGCGGGGCGTGCCGGTTCTTCCTGCGCAACGCGACGCTGGACATGGCCGGGCTCGCGGCCAGCATGGCGATCAGCCGGGCCACCCTGTACCGGGTGGTGCACAGCCGCGACGGCCTGCTCGGGGACGTGCTCTGGCGGCTGGGCGAGCGGTTGCTGACGACCGCGCGCAAGCGGCGGACCCACGACGGCGTCGACGGGGTCCTGGAGGTCACCCGGGACTACGTCGACCACCTGCACGCCGCGGCGCCGTTCCCGGCCTTCCTGCGCGCGGAGCCCGACACCGCCGCGCGGGTGCTGTTCAACGCCGCGGGCGGCGTGCACCCGCGCGCCGTGCAGGCGCAGAAGGAGATCCTGGTCGAGACCGGGGTCGGCGCGCGGTGGTCGGCGGCCACCATGGACCAGGCGGCCTTCCTCTACGTCCGCATCATCGAGTCCGCCCTGTACGCCGAGCTGCTGAGCAGCCGCAGGCTCGACCTCGGGGTGGCCGAGCGGGCGGCCCGCGCGGTGCTCGACCTGCCCGGCTGAGCGGTCCGTGCGACGGCGGTCTCACGCTTGCGCCAGGTTCTGGTGCCCGCCGACGGCCCGCGGATACGTTCGGCGGACGGCAAACATCAGCACGGCGGGAGCCTTCATGACACTCATCCGGGCCGCGGCGGTCGCCACCGCCCTGGCACTGCTACCGATGCAGGCCACGGCGGCCGCGCAGGAGACCGGCGGGCCGATCCCGGGCACGGTGCCGGGCGACCGCCTCGCCGAGCGCGTCGAGGACACCTACCCCTTCTTCTCCACGCCCGTCGACCTCGCCGCGCTCGGCTACGTCGAGGAGGAGTTCTACCTCTCCGGCGCCGCCGACGGGTGGTCCACCAGCGGTGTCCAGGTCGCCACGGACGTGCCGTACAGGACCCGGGTCGTCGTGCGCCGCCCCGCCGATCCCCACCGCTACAACGGGACCGCGCTGGTCGAGTGGCAGAACGTCACCGCGGGGTACGACCTCGACGCCCTGTGGAACGCCGAGGCGATCACCAGGGCCGGGTACGCCTGGGTCGGCGTCTCGGCGCAGCGCGTCGGCGTGAACCAGCTCCGCGAGTGGAGCCCGGCCCGCTACGGGGGTCTCGACGTGACCGGCGGCGGCCGGTTCACCGGGGACGAGCTGTCCTACGACATCTTCACCCAGGCCGGGCGCGCGGCCGGCTCGATGATGGGCCGCCTGCGGACGCGGACCCTGCTGGCCATCGGCGCGTCGCAGTCCGCGGCGCGGATGACCGTGCTCTACGACAGCGTCCTGCCGCAGATGGAGCCGGTGTTCGACGGGTACGCCTTCATCGTCGGCACCGCGCCGACGCGGGTGGGCGCCGAACCGGTCTTCCAGGTGATGTCCGAGACCGACGTCCGCACCGCCCGGCGACCGGCCGACACCGACCAGTTCCGCCGCTGGGAGGTCGCGGGCGCGGCGCACTCCGGCCACGAGGGACAGCTCTACCGCGCGCCGATCTCCGAGCGCGACCTCGGCGGCGCCCCAGTCTACCAGTGCGACCTGCCGCCGTTCAGCCGGGTGCCGATGCACCACGTCACCGCCGCCGCCTACGACCACCTGCGCCGCTGGGTCGAGCGGGGCACGCCGCCGCCGGTCGCCGAGCCGCTGCGGTTCGAGGCCGACGGCGTCACCAAGGTGCGCGACGAGCTGGGCCTGGCGCTCGGCGGCATCCGGCTCTCGCAGGTGTCGGTGCCCAGGGCGCTGAACACCGGGGACAACAGCGGCGAGTCGTTCTGCCGCCTGTTCGGCTCCCACCAGCCCTTCGACGAGCGCGAGCTGGCGGAGCTGTACCCGGTGCCGGGCCGCTACGTCGCCTCGGTCGTGCACGCCGACCTCGCCAACGTCCGGGCCGGGTACCTGCTGCCCGCCGACGCCAAGGCCAACCGGCGCGACGCCGTCGCCGAGATCTCCGGGAGGTAGAGGATGCCCAGGTTCGCCCGATCGGCCGCGCTGTCGGTCCTGGTGGCGCTGACCGTGCCGGTGGTCCCCGCGCAGGCGGGCGGGGACGTGCCGGTGGTCTTCGTGCACGGCCAGCAGGGCTCGGCCCAGCAGTGGCAGTCCACGGCCAAGCGGTTCTCCGTCAACGGCTACAGCGACTCCCGGTTGCACGCGTTCGAGTACGACACCACGATCCCGACCAACGACCACGCGGTCGCCGCCCTCGACGCGTTCATCGACGGTGTCCGCGCCCGGACCGGCGCGGCCGAGGTCGATGTCATCGCGCACTCGCGCGGCACGACGGTCATGCACACCTACCTGGCCGCGCCCGAGCGGGCCGCCGAGGTGCGCCGCTACGTCAACGTCGACGGGCGATCGAGCGCGTCCCCGCCCGGCGGTGTCCCGACGCTGGCGCTGTGGGGCAGCCTGCAGCCCGGCGGGTCCATCGGCGGCGCGACGAACGTGCACCTGACCCACCTCGGCCACACCGAGGCGACGACGTCGGCGGAGAGCTTCGGCCACGTCCACGCCTTCCTGCGCGGCAGGCCGCCGGTCACCACCGCCGTGCTGCCCGAACCGCCGGGCCGCGTCGAGATCGCGGGCCGGGCGGTGCTGTTCCCCCAGAACACCGGGGTCGACGCGCGGCTGGAGGTGTGGGAGGTCGACGCGCGGACCGGCGCCCGCCAGTGGCGCAGGCACAGCCTGGCGGTGTCCGGGGACGGCGCGTTCGGTCCGCTGAAGGTCAACGGCCGCAAGCACCACGAGCTGACCCTGACCCGGGCGGGCGAGCTGAACTACCACTACTACTTCGAGCCCTTCGAGCGCACCGACCGCTTCCTGCGCCTGCAGGTCTCCGGTCCGGGCGGGATCGGCGACCACGTCGACCGCTGCGCGGGCCACACCGCCATCACCGTGACCCGCAACCGGGAGTGGCGCGCGGGCGAGGACCGGCTGGAGTTCAACGGCACCGACGTGATGGCCCCGGCCATCGCCCCGGTCGCCCGCCAGATCATCGCCGCCTTCGCCTTCGACGACGGCTGCGACACCGCGAGCACCCTGGCCGCCCCGCCGTTCCCGTTCGCCGCGCTGCCCTTCCTCACCGCCGCGGACCTGTACCTCCCCGCCGAGCCCGGGGGCACGGTCTCGGTCGTGCAGACCCCCCGCGGCGCGGGCGCCACGACCAGGACGATCGCGGTCCCCTCCTGGCCGTCGGACGCGCACGCGATCACGGTGCAGTTCAAGGACTACGTCGACCTCAAGTTCGGCGGCGGGCACTGATCACCGGCGCCTGAGGTCCACCACGGACGAACGCCCCTGAAGTCCACGGACTTCGGGGGCGCTCTGCGTGCGGGCTTACGACACGTTCGGCTGTGGTGAGGCGTACATCGACACACGGCCCCCGCGGCAGCGGCTTGGGGGAGGCCACGCGGGACCGGTCCTCTGCGGGGAAGGGCTTTGCGGTGGCGCCGGGGTGACCGGCGCCATCAGGGCAAGCTGTTCAGTTCGTCGTGCCACGGAGTTCGGTGTTGAGCTGGCGGGCTTCGTGGAGCTGGTCCTCGAGCGTGACGATGCGGCAGGCGGCGTCGAGGCCGGTGCCCTGGCTGACCAGTTCCCGCACGCGGGCGGCCATGCGCAGCTGGGCCCGGGAGTAGCGGCGGTGGCCGCCCGCGGAGCGCTGGGGTTGGATCAGGTTGGCTTCGTCCAGGCTGCGGAGGAAGCCCGGCGTCGTGCCCAGCATCTCCGCGGCGCGGCCCATGGTGTAGGCCGGGTAGTGCTCGTCATCGAACATGTCGGCGGCAGCCGCCGCCGGTTCACGTTGATCAGGAACCATCGCACCTCCGCATTACGAGGGGCCCGGTGCCGAACGGCACCGGGCCCCAGGGTTTGGGTACATCACTGTTACCGGCTTCGGGGCCGGTGTTTCATGTCCGCGTCCGCCCGAAAGGCGGAACGTGCGGGGATCGCTGATGTGTAACCGAAGACCACCTTCCAATCCGATGGAACCGCGGTACCCGTCCGGCGTGCCGGCACGGGCGATCCAATGACGTAGCCCTTCCCTTCTCTCTTGGGACTTCCACTTACCGGACATCATGACTACCACCTCGCCGGAACCCCGTGCACTGATCGGTCCCAGCAAGCCTGGCGTCGCTGGCCATCCGGTCGGAGCCCGTCTTACTGATCGGCTCCGACGTCCTTGACCTTTGCTCTCCTGTTCACGGTGCGGACGCGAGATCCCCATTCGCACCGTGTGATCTCACTTCGCAGGCAGTTCCGTCATCTCCTGCGCCCGTTCGACCTTGTCTCTGTCTCAACACCTAGAACACTACACACAGCGGCCGCAGCATGTCTACCCCCACGGGGATAGATTTTTTCCTGCTTGCCCAACCCGACGGCGTCAGCACTGCCGACCTGGGGTGGAGCTGCCACAGTGGGGTGGTGACCCGGTTCCGCGCGCACGCCCCTCCCGCCGAGGTCGCTCGCGTCCTGGGCGAGGTCGCCGAGCTGCTGGAAGCCCGGTGGGACCGCGTGCCCGACCTGTCGCCCTCACCGCTGTCGCCCTCCCAGCTGCGGGCGATGTTCGTCCTGGAGCGGGCCGCGGGCAGCAACCTCACCGCGCTCGCCGAGGCGCTCGACGTCACCCCGCCGTCGATGAGCAGGTTGTGCGACCGCCTGCAGGCGGCGGGGTACATCGAGCGCACCCAGAGCCCCAGCAGCCGCCGTGAGGTCGACCTCCGGCTCAGCGAGCGCGGCCACGCCTACCTCGACGTCCTGCGCGGCAAGCGCCAGGAGTCGCTGCGCGAGGCGATCGAGGCCCTGCCGGGCGACGCGCGGGTCGCCCTCCTCGACGGGCTCCTGCCGCTGCGGGACGCGATCGAGCCGAGCGCGCAGGTCAGCGCCGTCGGCCGGGAGCCCAGCCAGAGCGCCTGAGCGGCGGTCATCACGCGCGAAGGCTTGACCTTGGCTAAAATTTGTCAACCTGAAACTGTTGGCAACCCTTCGGGAGGAACGTGGTGACCACCGATGAGGCCGCCGTGCGGGAACTGCTAGCCGGGGTGGTGGCCGACGACGACACCCGGATCGCCCGCGAGTGGGTCGGCCACCAGGTGGAGCACGGATTCCCCCGGTCGCAGGCGGGGGAGCGGGAGCTGCTGGTCGAGGCGGCCGGGCTGCTCCAGGTCCTGCGCGAGGCACTGGCCAGTGAGCACGCCGCCGAACAACTGGCGCACCGGCACGCGCCGCTCCACGAGGCCGTGGTCCGCATGTCCGCGCAGCGCGCCCGCAACGCCTCGACGCCGAGCGGCACGGCCATGTCGATCCTGGCGCTCAAGGACGTGCTGCTCGACGCCGTGCGCCGCCGCGACGACGACCCCGGCGTCCTGCTGGCCACCGCCCTGCTGGTCAACCGCCTGCTCGACGCGGCGGGGGTGCTGACCTTCCAGAGCTACGTCGAGGGCCGCGAGGACATCATCCGGGCCCAGCACCGGCAGATGCTGGAGCTGTCCACCCCGGTGGTGCTGCTCTGGCACCAGGTGCTGGCCGTGCCGCTCATCGGCACGCTCGACAGCACGCGCACGCAGGTGGTCATGAACAGCCTCCTGGAGGGAATCCAGGACAACGAGGCGCGCGTGGCCATCATCGACATCACCGGCGTGTCCACAGTCGACACCGTGGTGGCGCAGCACCTGATGCAGACCGTCGCCGCCGTGCGCCTCATGGGCGCGGAATGCCTGATCAGCGGCATCCGCCCGACGATCGCGCAGACGATCACGCAGCTGGGCATCGACCTGTCCACCATCATCACCCGCAGCACCCTCGCCGACGCCCTGGTCGAGGCGATACGGCTCATCGGCGACGTCAGAGGACGGGAGCTGCTGCGGGAGAAGGTCAGTCGATGACCCTGGCGTCCCCAGCCGGGTTGCCGATCCTCCGGCTGGGCGACATCCTGCTGACCGGGCTGCTCAACGACCTCGATGACAAGACGGCGCTGCTGTTCACCGAGGAGCTGACCGGCCGCATCGCCGCCGACGCCGCCACCGGGGTCGTCATCGACATCTCGCGGCTGGAGATCATCGACTCCTTCGTCGCCCGGGTGCTGACCGAACTGGCCACCATCGGCAGGCTGCTCGGCGCGGTGATGATCGTGGCGGGCATGCGCCCGGCGGTCGCCATCACGCTGACCGGCCTCGGGCTCGACCTCAAGGGCGTGCACACCGCGCTGAACGCCGAACAGGCCATGGCGCGATTGGGGTGGCGCCGCGCTGACCCCCCACCAGAGGCGTGGTCCGATGCTGACCGATAGCCCGGCAGAGGTGGAGACCACCGCGCGCGGCAGGCACCACCCGATCCGCACCGAGCACGACCTGCTGGCCACCAGGCACGCCGTGCGCGCCGCCGCGGTGGCCGCGGGGTTCAACCTGGTCGACCAGACCAAGATCGTGACCGCGGCCAGCGAACTGGTGCGCAACGCCTACATCCACGGCGGCGGCGGGGCGCTCACCATCACCCCGCTCGCCGACCGGCACGGCAAACCGGGCCTGCGCCTGGTGGTCACCGATCACGGCCCGGGAATCCCCGACGTCGAGGCCGCGCTCACCGACGGGTTCAGCACCAGCGCCGGGCTCGGCCACGGCCTGGGCGGCACCCGGCGGCTGGTCGACGAGTTCGCCATCGACACCGAGGTGGACAGGGGCACCACCGTCACGGTCACCAGATGGGCGTTATGAACGACACCGCCACGGTGCGGACCAGGCAGATCACCGTCGACCACGTGAGCGCGGTGCACGCCGCCGCGCAGGCCGCGCGGGCCGTCGCGCTGGAGGTGGGGCTGCCCGCCGCGCTGCCCGACAAGGCCGCGGTGATCGCCTCGGAGCTGGCCAGCAACCTCGACAAGCACGCCGAGTCCGGCGCCCTCTACGTCCACCCGCTGCTCACCGGCGCGGGAATGGAGATCATCGCCGTGGACCGGGGGCCAGGCATGGCACACCTCGACCTGTGCCTGACCGACGGCCACACCACCACGGGCACCCTCGGCGCAGGCCTCGGCGCCATCCGCCGGATGGCGGGGGAGTTCCTGATCCACACCGCCCCCGGGGCGGGCACCCTCGTCAGCGCGCGCCTGCCCGCGCCCGAGCAGCCGCTCGTGAGCCTCGGGCACCTGTGCCTGCCCGCCGACGGGGAGGACACCAGCGGCGACTCCGTGGCCGCCGCGGCGACCGCGGACGGGTGCACGCTCCTGGTCGTCGACGCCCTCGGGCACGGTCCGGACGCGGCGTGGACCGCCGACGTCGCCACCGAGGTGTTCCACCGGGACCCGGACCGGCCGCTGGAGGCGATGTTCGCCGACCTGCACCGGATGCTGCGCCACACCCGCGGCGCCGTCGCCGCGGCGCTCAGGGTCCGGTCGGGGCGCGCCGAGTTCCTCGGCGTCGGCAACATCAGCGCGGTCGTGGTCGGCGCCACCGGTCCCCGGCACCTGCTGAGCCAGCCCGGCGTGCTCGGGCTGCGCCCGACCAACCCCGTGCGCACGGAACTCACCATGGGCCAGGACGACACCGTCGTCCTGCACACCGACGGCATCGATGCCCGCTGGGTGCTGTCCACCGTCGGCGGACCGATCCTGCCCGCCCCGCTGCTGGCCGCCCACCTCGTCCACCACCACCGCGTCCCTCGGGACGACGCGGGCGTCCTCGTCGTCCAGCCCGCGCAGGTCCACCACTGATGACCCCCGATGTCGTCGCGACCCCGTACCCCTGCGCCCGGCTCGGGGAGCTGCGCGCGCGCATCCGGGCCGCCTGCGACCGGCACGGCGTCGCCCTGGAGACCCGGGCCCGGCTCGTGCTGGCCGCCACCGTGCTCGCCCGGCCCGTGCTCGACGCGGGCGGCTCGGTCATGGTCGCCACCGAGGTGCCCACGGCGCCCGAGGAAGCCGGGCTGCTGCACATCGACCTGACCGCGCCCGGCGAGGGGTTCCCCGAGGCCGCCTTCGACGCCCTGCCCCTGCCCGGCGAGCGCACCACGCCGAACACCGCCGCCTGGCGCGTGCCGCACGACCCCGGCCTGGCCCGGTCCGAGGCCACCGGGGACGAGGACGCCGCCGAGCTGGAGCTGGGCGCGGTGCTCGCCCGCTCCGACGAACTCGACCGCGAGCACCGCGAGCTCAAGCACGAGATCGCCGAGACCAACAGCGGCGTGCTCGCGATGTACGTCCAGCTGGAGGAGCGCGACCAGCAGCTCCGCCAGGCGCACGCGGTGATCTTCCGTGAACTGGAGGACGCGCTGCGCACGCCGCCGCCCGCGATCGCCGGTGTGGACCTCGCCGTGCACTACGTCCCCGCTGGCTCGCAGGCGCCCACCGGCGGCGACCTCTACGACTGGTTCGTGCTGCCCGACGGGTCACTGCACATCACCATCGTCGACGCCGTCGGCCACGGGGTCACCTGCACGCGCAGCGCCCTCTACGTCATCCACACCGTGCGGACCCTGGCCCTGGAGGGCCACCGGCTTGATGCCCTGATCGGGCGGACGGCCCGGGTGCTCGGCGTCGTCGACCCCGACCTCATGGCCACCGTCCAGCTCATCCGCCACTGCCCGTCGACGGCGACGCTGCACCTGGTCAACGGCGGCCACCCGCCACCGCTGCTGGTCCGCGCCGACGGCGAGACGGCCTACCTGACCGCGCTCGGGCGCGGTGTCGGCTTCCCCGAGCCGGGCAGCACCGAGGTCGTGACCGCGCACCTGCCCCCCGACGACCTGCTCCTGCTCTACACCGACGGCCTCACCGAGAGCCGCCGCCGACCCGACGAGGACGAGGTCCGCCTGGCCCGCCTCGCCGCGCGCCACCGGCGCCGCCCGACGAAGGACATCCCGGCCACGCTGGTCGGCGAGATGCACAACGACGTCATCCACCTCGACGACACCCTCGTCATCGCCTTGCGCCCCACCCGAGGCTGAGCACGCGCCACCTCGTGCCGCTTTCAGCGGGGCCAGGGCAGCTACATCTGGGGCTACGGCAGCAACTCCGGGGCCGGTGGCGGGAGCGCGACCATCGAGATCCAGCGGGAGCGCTGGTGGGGGTGGGAGACGCTCGTCTCGCACACGTTCTACGGCTCCGGCTACAACCAGTACATCTCGTACAACTGCTCCGGCACCGGGATCTACAACTATCGGACCTACATCTACTCGGAGAACGGTTCCGGCCAGCTGCCGTCGACCAAGACCTCGAACGTGATCCGCGAAAGCTGCTGAGTCCCCGCCGCTGCCCCGCCAGGCACTCCCACGCCTGGCGGGGCAGCGCTCCGTCCGGATCAGGACAGGCTGGTCGCCACCAACAGTGGAATCAGCTGCTCATCCGCGGTGAGGGAACCGTGGTGGCCGATGAGCGCGCTCGCCCTGGGCTCGACCACCGACCGCACGACGGCGGAGGATTCGCGGCAGGCGACCACCACGTCGCCGATCCTCGGGCGGACGTGCTTTGCGACTCGGGGACCGAACCAGCCCGCGCCGACCGCCTCGTCCCGGGAGAGGACCCAGGCGCGCTCGCCGAGTACTTCCGCCCAGCCGGCCCGGACATCCCCGGCGGCCCCGGCGCGGGTGTAGACATGTCGCACGCGTGCCTCTCCGCCGAGCAGTCGGACGCCTTCCTGGAGACGGGTTTCGCTGTCGAAGTCGACGCGGTCGCCTGCGTTGACCTCCACCATGCCGTGGTCGGCTGTGACCACCAGTGCCGCGCCCCTGGGCAGGTTCTCGGCGATGCGCTCGGCGAGTCTGTCGACAAAGGACAGTTGGTGGCGCCACGGTTCGCTCCCCGGGCCGAAGGCGTGGCCGAGGGAGTCGAGGTCGGCGTGGTAGGTGTAGCAGAGGAGGCGGTCCCGCTCGCGCAGCGCCGCGATGGTGCCGCCGAGCAGGTCGCCGAGGGCGTGGGTGCCGCGGAACCGGCCGCCGCGCAGGACCGCGCGGGTCAGGCCGCTGGTTTCCTGTTCCCCGGGCGCCACCAGCCGCACGGCCACCCCCGCGTCGGCGGCGCGCTCGAATGCCGTGCGGCTGGGCTGCACCACTTCGGGCACGAGGACGTCGCGCAGATCGACGTGCTCCGCCACCGCGTGCCGGTGCCACCGCAGAGCGTTGAGCAGTTCGTCGTTCCCCGGGCCCGCGGCGAAGGAGTAGCCGACGATGCCGTGCTCGCCCGCGGGCATGCCCGTCGCCAGCGCGGCGAGGCTGGTCGCGGTGGTCGCCGGGAAGCCCGCGGTGATCGGGGAACCGCCCGCTGCCAGCGAGGCCAGGAACGGGGCGTCGGAGGCGTGCTCGCGCAGTAGCCGCCAGCCCAGCCCGTCCACCAGCAGCACGCACACCCGCGACGGCCCCGCCAGCCCGAGCACGTCCGACATCCCTGGCACGTCGAGCCCGGCCAGCAGCGACGGAACCACATCGGCCAGCGTGCCGACCCCGTACTTCGGTACCAGCGGGTCCATGCCTCCGCACTCTACTGCCCTGTCTCGCAAAAGCAGTCCGATCACCAGTGGCGCGGGCACAGCGGCTGACCGCGGTCTCGACTGAATCCGGGCCACCGGCCGAACTATGATCCGCTCTCGGGCTTTTCGAGATCCGTGGAGAAACGCATGAGTGATGTGGGCTTTGGCGCAGGCAAAGTGGTTGTGAACAGGGCGATGTCGCTGGACGGCTTCATCGCCGGGCCTGGCCACGAGATGGGCTGGATCGCCGAGCACCTGGCCGCGGACGCGTTCCCGGAGGTCATGGCGGCCACGGGTGCCATGCTCGTCGGCCGGGGCACCTACGAGGTCGCCAAGGGTATGCGTTCGGCCAGTCAGGAAACCACCTACGACGGGGGAGCGCAGTTCGTCCTCACCCACGAGCCTCCCGCCGAGCCGGACCCCTCCGTCACGTTCCTCACCTGTGGACTGGAGGAAGCCGTCGCCACGGCACGCGGCGCCGCGGGTGACAAGAACGTGGAGGTCCTCGGCGCCGACGTGGCCGCCCAGTGCCTGCGACGCGGGCTCGTCGACGAGGTCCTGGTGTACGTCGTGCCGGTGTTGCTCGGCGACGGTGTCCGGTTCTCGCCTCCCGACCTCGGCCGGATCGACCTGGAACCCTTCGGCAACACCCAGTCGGGCGCCGTCACGATGCTCCGCTTCCGCGTCCGGAAGTAGGCGCGACACCCCACCGGCCCGCGCGCCGGACGGGCGGCCCAGTCGTTGCGGGGACTGGGCCGCCCTTGGTCCGCGGTGCCGGTCGGGGTCTCCAGCCCCTCGCGGTGTGCGGAGTTCAGCGGTCTATGCCGTGCTCCACATCGGAAACACCACCTAGGGCAGGGTCCACCTCTGGTTGGCCCCGGTGTGGCAGTCCCAGAGGTGCAGTGCGGTGCCGTCGGCGCTGCTGTTGCCGGAGACGTCCAGGCAGCGGCCCGACTGCGGGTTGCGCACGGTGCCGTTGGACTGCGGCTGCCACTGCTGAGCGCCACTGCCGTTGCACGTCCACAGCCAGGTCGGGGTTCCGTTGGTGGTCCCGCCGTTGCGGACGTCCAGGCACTTGCCCAGCGCCCGGATGGAGCCGTCGCCGGGCAGGGTCCACCGCTGGGCGCCGCTGCCGTTGCAGGTCCAGAGCTGGATCTTGGTGCCGTCGGCGGTGTTGGACCCGCTGACGTCCATGCACTTGCCCGCCAGGCCCTTGATCTCACCGGTCCGGGCGCCGCCGCCGAGTTCCTTGACGCGGATGTTGCGGAAGGACGCGTCGTCGCCGTTGCCGTGGTTCTGGATGCCGACGTGGCCCTGCAGCAGGCTCTTGGCCGGGTTGGTGTTGGTGTAGTCGTTGACCTTCACCCCGTTGAGGAACACCTGCAGCCGCTCACCCTCGACCAGGAGCTCGAAGGTGTTCCACTCGCCGGGCGGGTTGAGCGCGGCGTCGCGGGCGGGGATGTCGGCGGCCTTGAACCCGTACACCGAGCCGGTGGTGCGGTCGGGGGAGTCGGTGGCATCGATCTGGATCTCATAGCCGTTGTTCACCGCCGAGAACGGGTCGCTGCTCGGCGGGAAGCCGATGAAGACACCGGAGTTGTCGTCGCCCGCGAGCCGCCAGTCCATCTTCAGCGAGTACGACTGGAACTCCTTCGCCGAGTACCACAGCATCCCCATCCCGCCGAACGACGTCAGCGTGCCGTCGGCCACGGTGAAGCCGCCGGGCCCGGCCTGGCTCCAGCCGGAGGTGTTGGTGCCGTTGAAGATGGAGGTGTAGCCGTTCTCCGGCCTGCAGTCGGCGTCGGTCATGCCCGCCCCGTAGCGGATGCCGCCGAGCAGGTGCGCGCGGAAGCCCTGGTCCGCGTAGGACTGCTCGGTGTGCCCGCCCGCGGTGTACCAGGACCGCCCGCCCTGGTAGGTCTTGCACCAGGTGATGGGGTGATCGCCCATGTTGCCGCCGGAGTACGTGCCCTCGTCCAGCCTGGCCAGCACCTTCGCGGTCGAGCGCGGGTTGGCCTGGAAGTTGTACCACTCGTCGGTGCGCACCCAGTTGTTGCCCAGGTGCGAGGTGGAGGCGTGCGCGCGGTCCTCCACGCGCACCGTCGCCTGCTGGATCGCCGGGTGCGAGTGGAAGTAGGCGCCCACCAGGCCGCCGTAGAACGGCCAGCTGTACTCGGTGTCGGAGGCCGAGTGCACGCCGACGTACCCGCCGCCGGACTTCACGTAGGTCTCGAAGGCGCCCTGCTGGCTGTCGTTGAGCACGTCGCCGGTGGTCAGCAGGAAGATCACGGCCTTGTACTGCGACAGGTTGCCCGTGCTGAAGGCCGCGCCGTCCTCGGTGGCGTCGACCGAGAAGTTGTTGGCGGCGCCCAGATCGCGGATCGCCTGGATGCCGTTGGGGATGGACGAGTGCCGGAAGCCCGCGGTCTTGGAGAAGACCAGCACCTTGTAGGCCGGGTCGGCCGCCGTCGCCGTGCCCGGCGCCATCGTGAGGATCACCGCCGCGGACGCGGCCAGTGCCACGAAGGCGGATCGTAGTCGGGACATCGCTGAGTTCCTTCCGTAACGCATCAGGGCAGGGTCCACTTCTGGTTGGCTCCTGTGTGGCAGTCCCAGATGTGCAGTGCGGTGCCGTCGGCGCTGCTGTTGCCGGAGGCGTCCAGGCAGCGGCCGGACTGGGGGTTCCTCAGGGTGCCGTCGGACTGCGGCACCCACTGCTGGGCACCGCCGCCGTTGCAGGTCCACAACCACGTCGGGGTTCCGTTGGCGGTCCCGCCGTTGCTGACGTCCATGCACTTGCCCAGGGCACGGACCGTGTTGTCCGCGCCGAGGGCCCAGCTCTGGGCGTTGGTGCTGTTGCAGGTCCAGAGCTGGATCTTCGTCCCGTCCGCGGTGTTGGACCCGCTGACGTCGACGCACTTGCCGCCGAGACCGGTGATCTGGCCGCTGCGGGCGCCGGTGGTGAAGGTGAAGTCGTCGACGTCGAACAGCGAGCCCGCGCCGCCCTTGAACACCAGGACCAGCGCCGTGGTGCCCGCGGGCTGGTTGGACAGCGCGGCGGTGACGTTGGTGAACGTCTCCCAGCCGCCGGTCGCCGGGACCGCCACCGAGCCGAGCAGGGCGCCGGTGGCGGACCCGGCCCGCACCTCCAGCGAGCCGCCCGCACCGCCGGAGGAGACCCGCGCCGTCAACGACGTCGCGTTGCTGAGCACATAGGGCTCGACCCTGATCCAGTCCCCGTTGTCGATGTAGCCCACGGTCTTGCCGCCGTGCGCGGGGGCGTGGTCGACGACCTGGACGCCGCTGGCCGAGCTGAAGTGCTCCGCCTGCCGGGTCTTGGGCTGGGTGATGTGCTGGGTGTGGGTGGTGATGCCGCCGGAGTCGGTGTACTCGGCGTCCCAGACCCCGAAGATGTTGGCGTTCGGGTCGTGCTCGCCGTCGGTCGGGGTCTGCAGGACGCCGGAGCAGCCGGTCTTCTCGGTCAGCTTGTGGCCGTGCGAGTCGTGCCCGAGGATGTAGCTCAGCTTGACGTTGGCGCAGTTGATCGCGCCGTCCTCGGGGTCGCTCACGGTGATCTGGAACGGCACGGCGTCACCGAAGGCGAACAGCTGGCCGTTGCGCGGCAGGTCGAGCCGCACTGTCGGCGCGGTGTTGCCGACAGTGATCTGGACGCTCGCGCTGGCGGTCTTCCCGGTGCTGTCGCGCACGGTGAGCGTGGCGGTGCGGGCGCCGTTGGTGGTGTAGGTGTGCGAGGGGTTCGCCGCGGTCGAGGTGCCGCCGTCGCCGAAGGTCCAGGAGTAGGTGAGCGCGTCGCCGTCGGGGTCGGAGGAGCCCGCCGAGGAGAAGGCGACCGTCAGCGGCGCCTGCCCGGTGGTCTTGTCCGCGCTCGCCTTCGCGATCGGCGCCAGGCCGTCGGCGGTGTACTCGATGCGGTACAGCGCGGAGTTCGCGTCCCCGGTGAACCAGCCGGTGCCGTAGTCCAGGACGTAGAGCGCGCCGTCCGGGCCGAAGGCGGAGTCCATCACCTGGGTCCCGCTCCAGGGGAAGGGGTTGATGGCCCCGGGTGAGCCGTCGGCGTTGACGCTGATGTCCTTGATCCAGCGCCTGCCGAACTCGGTGGCGAAGAAGTGCCCGTCGGCGGACTGGGGGAACTTGACCGAGGAGGCGAGGTTGGGGTTGTACCGGTAGACCGGCCCGCCCATGGGTGACTCGCTGCCGCAGCCGAACGCGGCGACGGAGCAGCCGTCGTACTTGATCCAGGACGACTTGGCCGCGGGCAGGGTCTGCCTGCCGGTGTTGCGCGGGGAGTTGTTGACCGCCCCGGTGGCGCAGGCGAACTTCCCGCCCGAGGCCCCGGTGGCGAAGTTGTGGTCGTTGTAGGTCTCGCTGGTGGTGTTCGTCCCCGTGCAGTACGGCCAGCCGTAGAAGCCGGGGGCGGTGATCCGGTTGAACTCCACCTGCCCGGCCGGGCCGCGGGTGGCGCTGGTCGAGCCCGCGTCCGGGCCGTAGTCGCCGAGGTAGACCGCGCCCGTGGCCTTGTCGATGTTGAACCGGAACGGGTTGCGGAAGCCCATCGCGTAGATCTCCGCCCGGGCGCCCGCCGTGCCGGGGGCGAACATGTTGCCCGCCGGGATCGAGTAGCCGCCGTCGGCGTTGACCTTGATCCGCAGGAGCTTCCCGCGCAGGTCGTTGGTGTTGGCGCTGCTGCGCTGCGCGTCGAAGGCCGGGTTGCGGTTGGCGCGCTCGTCGTGGGGGCTGTAGCCGTCGGAGGCGAAGGGGTTGGTGTCGTCGCCGGTGCTCAGGTACAGGTTGCCCGCGGCGTCGAAGTCGATGTCGCCGCCGACGTGGCAGCAGATGCCGCGGTCGGCGGGCACGTCGAGGACGGGCTTCTCGCTGGCGAGGTTGAGCGTGCCGTCGGCGTTGAGCACGAACCGCGACAGCCGGTTCACCCCGACCCAGGCGGAGAAGTTCGTCCCGTCGGAGGGCGCGTCGCCGCTCGGGGTGGAGAGTTTGGGCGCGTAGTAGAGGAAGACGTGGCGGTTGGCCGCGAAGTTGGGGTCGGCGGCGATGCCCTGCAGCCCTTCCTCGTCGTGGTTGTAGACGGGGATCGTGCCGGAGACCTTGGTGTTGCCCGCGGCGTCGGTGATGCGGACCGTCCCGTCCCGGGAGGTGTGCAGCACCGCGCGGTTGGGCAGCACCGTCATGGACATCGGCTCGCCCATCTCGGCGGCGCCGCGGGCGAGGGTGACCTGCTGGTACGAGGGCGCCGCCGCGGCGGCCGGGGTGTCGCCAGTGGACAGGGCCACCACCGAGCCCGCGACGGCGAGCACGGCGGCCGAACTCAGGCGGGTCAGGGCGCGAGGGGACCTCAGCATGGCGCGTCTTCCTTCCAGACTGCGTTGTCTGACCGGAGCGGGTACCGGGGTGAGTGCGCCCGAAAGTAGAGGACTTTCGAAGGTCAGAGGAATGACTTTCGCTGGATCGGCCTAAAGTTTGGTTCTGGCAGACGAACGTGTTGACCACTTGATGCCCTGTTCGGCGTAGTCGAATGGGATGGATGGCCGGACATATGCTGCGTAGAACGATGAAGTTGCCTTAAGTGCGGCGATGATCGCCCAAGTTATGCCTCATCGATTCGGACTTGAGGCAGATATGTACTGACTTTCGTTGACCTAATGCGAAAGTGGTCGTACGGTCCGATCTGTGCGCGCGGGCGGCGCGCATTGACCCGCCGAGGCACCGCACGGCCGGAAGACGCGGTCATCGCAACGACACCGATGTCCTTCGCTCACCCACGGTCCACTCAGCACCGGTGAACGGTGATCCGCCGCCACGCGGGTTTCCGGGCCACCGGCATGGTCCTAGGAGAAACCCATGCGACTCGCGGTTCACAGCCGAACCCGACGACGGACCGGCGGCCTGATCCCCGCCGGCGCCGCGCTGCTCATCGCCCTGTCCGGCGTGGTCGTCGCGCCGGGGCCCGCCCAGGCGGCCCCACCCCCGCAGGAGCCGGGCGTGACGCTGCGGGTCTTCGACATCCAGGCCCCGCTGAGCAAGCTCTGCACGCTCAAACCCGGGCAGACCCCCAACGTCGACAAGCGGATGTCGACGGTCAACTGGACCGCCACCACCGACTTCGTCATCGGCGACTACTTCGTCTCCGAGGTCACCGGCAACATCAACGTCACCGCGGCGGGCACCTACAACTTCCGGCTCACCAGCGACGACGGGTCCCGCCTGCGGATCGACGACACCGTCGTGATCGACCACGACGGCCTGCACGGGCCCACGGCCAAGACCGGGTCGATCGCGCTGACCCAGGGCTACCACGCGCTGCGGATCGACCACTTCGACAACACCGCGGGCCAGCAGGTCACCCTGGAGTGGCAGCCGCCGGGCGCGGCGGCGTACTCCGTGGTGCCCAACTCGGCGCTGAGCACGGACGCGGGCGTGGTCAGGGTGACCGCCCCGGGGCGCAAGGAGTGCGAGGGCGGCGGCGACTCCCCGGGCGACGGGCTGCCGCTGACCGGGGTGCACCCCAACTACACGCTGACCAACCTGCGCCCCAGCGGTTTCCAGCCGCAGGTGAGCGGCATGGACTGGCTGCCGGACGGCCGCCTGGCCATCGCGACGTGGGGCGGGACGGACAACACCCTCGGTGAGGTCCACCTGATCAGCAACGCCACCGGCAGCACCAGCCCCACCCAGGTGCGGACCCAGCGGATCGCCACCGGCCTGAAGGAGCCGATGGGGATCAAGTACGTCGACGGCAAGCTCTACGTCTCGGAGAAGCACCGCCTCGTCGAGCTGAACGACACCAACGGCGACGGCGTCACCGACAACTACCGCACGGTCGCGACCTGGCCCTTCGGCGGGAACTTCCACGAGTTCGCGTTCGGGATGCTGTACCAGGACGGCTTCTTCTACCTCAACCTGTCGGTGTCGATCAACTACGGCGGCGCGACGACCGACCCGCAGCCCGCGCCGAACCGCGGCACCACCATCAAGGTCAGCAAGAGCACCGGCGCGGTGTCCTACGTCGCCGGGGGGCTGCGCACGCCGAACGGCATCGGCTGGGGCCCGGAGGGCGGCATCTTCGTCACCGACAACCAGGGCGGCTGGCTGCCGACGTCGAAGCTGCTGCACATCAAGCAGGACCGCTTCTTCAACCACCACATGAACCCCGACGGCCCCTTCGACACCCGGCCGGTCAGCCAGCCCGTGCTGTGGCTGCCGCAGAACGAGATCGCCAACTCGCCCAGCAACCCGGTCCAGGTCACCACCGGGCCCTTCGCGGGGCAGATGCTGTTCGGCGACGTGACCTACGGCGGCATCCAGCGGGCCTACCTGGAGAAGGTCGGCGGCGAGTACCAGGGCGCGGTCTTCCGCATGACCCAAGGGCTTGAGTCCGGCGTCAGCCGCATCAGCCTCGGTCCCGACGGGGCGATCTACACCGGCGGCATCGGCGCGGGCGGCAACTGGGGCCAGGCGGGCAAGCTCAGCCACGGCCTGCAGAAGCTGTCCCTCAACGGCGCCAACGCCTTCGACATGCTGGCCATGCGGGCGGTGACGGGCGGGTTCGAGATCGAGTACACCCAGCCGCTGTCGGCGGCCACCGTCCAGGACCTGGCGACGAAGTACAAGGTCAAGCAGTGGCGCTACGTGCCCACCTCGGGCTACGGCGGCCCGAAGGTCGACGAGCAGACCCTGACGGTGACCTCCGCGGCGGTCTCGGCCGACCGCAAGAAGGTCACGCTCAGCCTCGCCGGGCTGCAGCCCGGCCGCGTGGTGCACGTGCGGTCGCCGCGGCCCTTCGCCGCCGAGTCCGGCGCGTCGCTGTGGAACACCGAGGCGTGGTACACGCTCAACTCCATGCCGGGCAGCCGGACGGGCCCGGTCGTGAGCGCGGCGACCAACAAGTGCCTGGACATCAGCAACAGCGGCACCGCCGACGGCACGAAGATCCAGATCTGGACGTGCAACGGCTCGGCCGCCCAGTCCTGGACGGTCGGCGGTGACGGCACCTTCCGCGCGCTGGGCAAGTGCCTGGACGTGAAGACCGGCGGCACCGTCAACGGCACGCTCGTGCAGCTGTGGACGTGCAACGGCACCGGCTCGCAGGCCTGGACGGCCCAGGCGAACGGCTCGCTGGTCAACCCGCAGTCGGGCAGATGCCTCGACGTGTCGGGCGCGGGCACCGCCGACGGCACCCAGGTCCACATCTGGGACTGCGTCGGCGCCGCCAACCAGCGCTGGACGCTTCCGGCCTGACCGGTCGCGGTCGTGGCGGGCTCCTCGGGTCCCGGAGGAGCCCGCCACGGCGGGCGCGGTTTTACATCGTTGGCACAACGTTGTAACCGCGCTACGATCCAGACATCGCCAACGCGACGGACGGAGCGGCAGGTGGCCACGCTCAAGGATGTCGCCGAACTCGCCGGGGTGTCGGTCAAGACGGTGTCCAACGTGGTCAACGGCCACGCGTTCGTCAGGCCGGAGAACCGGCGGCGCGTCGAGGACGCCCTGTCCGCCACCGGGTACCGGCCCAACCTCGGCGCCCGCAACCTCCGGCGCGGGCGCACCGGGTTCATCGCGCTGGTGGTGCCCGAGCTGAGCATCCCGTACTTCGGCGAGCTGGCGGGCGGGGTGATCACCGCGGCGCAGGCCCGGGACTGGAGCGTCCTGATCGAGCAGACCCAGGGCGCCAGGGACCGGGAACAGGCCACCCTGGCCGCGCTGGGGCCGCACCTCGTCGACGGCGCGCTCATCAGCCCCGAGGCGCTGCGGGCCGAGGACCTGGCCGACATCGCCCCCGGCGTGCCGATGGTCCTGCTCGGCGAGCACGCGCTGGAGGTGCCGATGGACCACGTCGGCATCGACAACGTGCTGGCCTCGCGCGTGGCCGTGCGGCACCTGGTCGAGACGGGCCGCAGGCGGATCGCGGTGATCGGCCAGCACCCCACCCGGGGGACCGCGGCGCAACGGCTGGCGGGCTACCGCGAGGCGCTCACCGAGGCGGGCCTGTCCCAGCCGCCCGAGCTGATCGCGCGGGCCCTGCGCTACCACCACGCCGACGGCGCGCGGGCCATGGCCGGGCTGCTCGCGCTGCCCGAACCGCCGGACGCGGTGTTCTGCTTCAACGACCTGCTCGCGCTCGGCGCGGTCCGGGCGATCACCGAACACGGGAAGCGGGTGCCGCGGGACATCGCGGTCGTCGGCTTCGACAACACCGAGCAGAGCGCCTACAGCCTGCCGTCCCTGACCACCATCGCCCCCGACAAGACCGCCATCGCCCACGCGGCGGTCGACCTGGTCCACCGGCGCGCCAACGGCGGGCAGCTGTTCGCGCCGGAGGACGTCCGCATCCCGTTCTCCCTGGAGATCCGGGAAAGCACGACGGGTTAGGCCCTCGGCACCTCCGCGGCGCTCGCCCGGCTCGATGGCAATGGCTCCACCTCACCCTGCGATTCCCTGGGAGCAACCATGTCCAGACGCCTGACATCAGGCTGGGTACTCGGCGCCGTCACGGCTCTCCTGCTCGGCACGGCCACGGTCGCCGCCCCGACGGCGGCCGCGGCCACCTGGGTGCCGAAAGCCGCCCCGCTCACCACGCCGTGGACCAGCCAGGTGTCCCCGACCAACGCCCTGCCCGAGTACCCGCGCCCGCAGATGGTCCGGTCGGACTGGCTGAACCTCAACGGGGTGTGGGAGTTCACCGGGGCGCCCAACCTCAACTCGCCACCGATCGGGCGGACGCTGCCGGAGGGCGTGCTCGTGCCGTACCCGATCGAGTCCGCCCTGTCGGGGATCAAACGCCACGAAGACAACATGTTCTACCGCAGGACCGTCACCGTGCCGTCCACCTGGAACGGTCGGCGGGTGCGGCTGAACTTCGGCGCCGTCACCTGGGAGACCAGGGTCTGGGTGAACGGCACCCAGGTCGGCACCCACACCGGCGGCTTCGACGCGTTCTCCTTCGACATCACCGCGGCGCTGCGCGCGGGCGCCAACGAGATCATCGTCGGCGCGCACTCGCCCATCGACGGCGGCCGGTTCCCGATCGGCAAGCAGCGCCGCGACCCGAGCGGGATCTTCTACACCGCCGCGTCCGGCATCTGGCAGACCGTCTGGCTGGAACCGGTGGCCCCGGCCCACATCACCCGCCTGGACACCACCCCGGACGTGCCCGCGGGCGTGCTCGACCTGGTGGTGCAGGGCTCGGGGATCGCGGGCCAGCAGGCCAGGGCCGAGGTGCTCAGCGGCGGCGCCGTCGTGGGGTCCGCCACCGGCGCCGTCGGCTCGCGCCTGCGGGTCCCGGTGCCGAACGCGCGGCTGTGGTCCCCGGACGACCCGTTCCTCTACGACCTGCGGGTCACGCTGACCGGCACGGGCGGCGGCGACACCGTCACCGGGTACTTCGGGATGCGCTCGCTCGGCAAGGCGATGGTCGGCGGGGTGCTGCGGCCGCTGCTCAACGGCAAGTTCGTCTACCAGCTGGGCACCCTCGACCAGGGCTACTGGCCCGACGGCATCTACACCGCCCCGACCGACGCGGCACTGCGCTTCGACCTGGAGCGGCAGAAGGCGCTGGGCTTCAACATGGTGCGCAAGCACATCAAGGTCGAGCCCGCGCGCTGGTTCTACCACGCCGACCGGCTGGGGCTGATGGTCTGGCAGGACATGCCCTCGCTGGACACCGTCGACGACCCGCCCGCCGCGGGCCGCGCCAACTTCGAGGCCGAACTGCGCCGGATGGTCGACCAGCTCAAGGGCATCACCTCGATCGTGCAGTGGGTGCCGTTCAACGAGGGCTGGGGCGAGTACGACAGCCAGCGCATCGTCGACCTGGTCCGCTCGATCGACTCCACCAGGCTGATCAACCACAACTCCGGGTCGAACTGCTGCCTGTCCGACCCCGAGCCGCCCAACGGCGACGTGATCGACGACCACGCCTACCAGATGTCCAGCGGCACGCGGACGCCCTCGGCCACCCGGATCGCCGTGCTCGGCGAGTACGGCGGCCTGGGCAGGCGGGTGGCGGGCCACGAATGGCAGCCCGGCGCCGGGTTCGGCTACGGCGAGCTGTTCCCGGACGAGGCGTCGCTGACCAACCGGTACGTGGAGATCACCAAGGAGGTCGGCCGGTTCGTGCACTCGCGCGGCTTGTCCGGCTCGGTCTACACCGAGCCCTACGACCTGGAGAACGAGGTCAACGGCTTCTACACCTATGACCGCCGGGTGCTGAAGATGACCGAGGCCCGAGTGCGGGAGGTCAACCTGCGGGTGCTGGCCCTGGCCACCGGCACCGAGGTCGGCCGGGGCGAGCTGGTCTCGCTGCGGGTGACGACGGCCGGGTTCACCACCCGGTACCTGCGCCACCTCGACAGCCTCGCCCGCACCGACGTGGTGGGCGACGGCAGCGCGGACGCCGCCAGGCAGGACGCCACCTTCTGGGCCCGGCCCGGCCTGTCCAACGCCGCGTGCCTGTCGTTCGAGTCGCGCAACTTCCCCGGCCACTACCTGCGCCACTCCGCCTACCGGGTCCGCAAGGACGCCAACGACGGCTCACCCGGGTTCGCCGCCGACGCCACGTTCTGCGCCCGGCCGGGCCAGGGCGGCACCGCGCTGGAGTCGGCCAACCTCCCTGGCCACTACGTGCGGCACTACAACGAGGCCGTGTACCTGGCCCGGCAGGGCGGCCCGAACCCGTGGGACGCCGCGGCGGGCTTCGCCGCGGACACGACGTGGGCGTCGACCATCCCGTTGTGGCGCAGCGCCGCGGCCCTGCCGCTCGACCAGGCCCGGTCGCTGCGGGTGACCACCCCTGGGTTCACCGACCGCTACCTGCGCCACCAGGACGGCCTGGCCCGCACCGACGTGGTGAGCGCGGCGAGCCCGGCGCTGCTCAAGGCGGACGCCACCTTCGTCGTCCGGCGCGGGCTGGCCGACTCCAGCTGCTACTCCTTCGAAGCGCGCAACCAGCCCGGCAGCTACCTGCGGCACGCCGCGTTCCGGGTCCGCCTCGACGGCAACGCGGGCACCGACGTGTACCGCCGCGACGCCACCTTCTGCGCGCAGCCGGGGGCGTCGGCGGGCAGCGTCCGGCTGGCGTCGGTCAACGAGCTGGGCACCAGCGTCCGGCACTTCTCCGAGGCGGTCTGGGTGTCGTCCAACGGCGGCGCCCACGTCTACGACAGCCCCGCCTCCTACGCCGAGGACGTGAGCTGGGCGGTGACCACGCCCTGGACACCCTGACCCTCCCGGCATGACTCCCACGGGCTGACGGGAAGGGGTCGGCACACATCCCGGTGTGCCGACCCCTTCCCGTCAGACCCCTTCCCGTCATCCGGAACCGCTCGGTTCGCCGGTACCCCGGGCGTGGCGCGAGGCCCTAGCCCGCCCACCCTTCCTGGTGGGCGGCCCGCGCCGAGTCCGTCTTCGCCGCCGCGCCCTGGGTCATCGCCGCCACCGCCTGCTCCACGCCCCGCTGCGCCTCGGCGCCGTCCGCCCACGCGGTGTGCAGGCGCACCACCACCTCGCTCGTCCCCGCGCCGTGATCACGCACAGCTAGCTCGCCGTCGCTGCCGTCCCCGGTCCCCCACGCCACCGTCCTGGCGTGGGCGTCAACGCGCAGCCAGACCTCCAGCTCCACCGGCCTGCCGTCGACCTCGGCCACCACTCGCACGCGCCCGTCCTCACCGCGGTGCGCCTCGGTCACGGCGGACACGAAATCGGGCAGGTTCGCGGGCTCGGACGCGTAGTCGAACACCTGCTCCGCGGGCAGGTCCACCGGCGCCTCGTACTCGAAACCAGGCATGGCCTTCGTCTCCCTCCACTGGGTTCCCGGCGGGGTACCCGGTTGGCGGGGACTTGAGCCGTTTTGCTCACGGGGACGGAACGCTCGGCGCCTGCCGTCCCTGCTGGGCGGAGGTCGCTGGTTCCGCGGAGAACTGGTCGACCTGGGGCAGGTCGTGGCCGAGGCGGTCCCGTTTCGCGGTCAGGTAACCGATGTTGTGGTCGTGCGCGGGGACGAGGAGGGGGACCCGCGCCTGCACGCGAATCCCGTTGTCCTCCAGGGCCTGCCTCTTCTCGGGATTGTTGGACATCAGCCGCACCGACCGCACCCCGAGGTGCTTGAGCACCAGGACGGCGGGCCGATAGTCGCGGATGTCGACCGGCAGGCCCAAGCGCGTCGCCGAGTCGACCGTGTCGAGTCCGTCCTCGTCCTGCAGGGCCTGGGTCCACACCTTGGCGACCAGGCCGATCCCCCGGCCCTCGTGCCCGCGTAAGTACACCAGGATTCCGCCGCCCTCGGCGACGATCATGTCCAGGGCGGCGTTGAGCTGCCCGCCGCACTCGCAGCGCACGGCGCCGAAGATGTCACCGGTCATGCACTCCGAGTGCAGGCGCACGAGCACCCCCTCACCGGTTCCGATCGTCCCGTGGACCAAGGCCAGGTGCTCGTGGCCGTCGGCCCGGAAGGCGACGGCCCGGAACCGGCCCCTGGTGGTCATCAAATCGGACTCGGCGACGTCCTCGCCGTTGAACACCTGGTCGTCCACTTCGGTCCTCTCGTTCCCGGCCCGGCCCGCGTACGCTGACCGGAGATCGAAGTCGGCGCACGCCACGGCAAAGGAGCCCGTCCTGTTCAGCATCACCGTCCGCGACCACGTGATGATCGCTCACAGCTTCCGGGGCGAGGTCTTCGGACCGGCGCAGCGCCTGCACGGAGCCACGTTCCTCGTCGACGTGACGTTCAAGCGGGCCGAACTGGACGCCGACAACATCGTCGTCGACATCGGATTGGCCACCCGGCAGCTCGGTGAGGTGCTGGGCGAGCTGAACTACCGCAACCTCGACGACGACCCCGCCTTCGCGGGCGTCAACACCTCCACGGAGTTCCTGGCCAAGGTGATCGCGGACCGGATGGCCGAGCGGGCACTGGCGGGCGCGCTCGGCGAGGGCGCCCGCGGGCTGGCGACGCTGGCGGTCACCCTCACGGAGTCCCACGTCGCCTGGGGCGGCTACGAGCGCGCGTTGTGAGCGTCTGCTTCATCGTTCCCGGCGACATCGACGACCCCGCCGCGGTCAGCGGTGGCAACCTCTACGACCGCCGGATCTCCCAGGAGCTCAGGGCACTCGGCGTGCCGGTGCGCGACGTGCCCGTCCCGGGGCAATGGCCACGTCCGACCGCCGCCGCGCGGACGGCCCTGGCCTCGGTGTTGGCCGGTTGTCCTGACGGCTCCGCCGTGCTCATCGACGGGCTCGTCGCCTGTGGCGTGCCGGACGTCCTCGTCCCCCACGCCGGTCGGCTGCGGCTGGTCGTCCTGGTCCACCTGCCGCTGGCGGACGAGACCGGGCTGCCCCCGGAGGTCGCCGAGGCGCTCGACGCCGTCGAGCGGCGCGCCCTCGGGGCCGCGAGCGCCGTCGTGGCCACCAGCGACTGGGCCGCGGGCAGGCTGGTCGACCACCACGGGCTGCCCCCGGACCGGGTGCACGCCGTCGCGCCGGGGACCGACCCCGCACCGCGGTCGCCAGGCCCGCACGGGGCGTCCCGGCTGCTCTGCGTGGCGTCGGTGACCCCGCGCAAGGGCCACGACCTGCTCGTCGACGCGCTCGCCGCCGTGGCCGACCTGCCGTGGACCTGCGAGTGCGTCGGGCCGCTCGGCCGGGACCCCGCGCAGGTGGCGCTGGTGCGCGCGCGGATCGCCCACCACGGGCTCGGCGACCGGATCAGCCTCGTCGGCCCGCGCTCGGGCGCGCGGCTGGCCGCCGCCTACGCGACGGCCGACCTGCTGGTGCTGGCCTCGCGCGCCGAGACCTACGGGATGGTCGTGACCGAGGCGCTGGCGCACGGGGTTCCCGTGCTGGCCACGGCCTGCGGCGGGATTTCCGAGGCCCTCGGGCGCGTCGCCGGGGGCCTGCCCGGCCTGCTGGTCCCGCCGGGCGACCAGCGGGCGCTCACCGAGGCGCTGCGCGACTGGCTGCTCGACGCCGACCTCCGGCGAACGCTGCGGACCGCGGCGGGGCAGCGCGGGGATGAGCTGCCGACGTGGACGGAGGCGGCCAAGTCCATGGCCGACGTGCTGGCGGTGAGCCGGTGAGCTTCGCGCCGGAGTGGCTGGCGCTGCGCGAGGACGCCGACGCCGAGGCCCGCGCCGCTGCCCTCGCCGAACCCCTGCGCACGATCCGCGCGCCACTGGTCATCCACGACCTCGGCTGTGGGACGGGCTCGATGGGGCGGTGGCTGGCGGGCAGACTGGACGGGCCGCGGCACTGGGTCCTGCACGACCGCGACCCCCGCCTGCTCGCCATCGCCGCCACCCGCCTGACCGGTTCCGGGGTCACCGTCGAGACCAGGGAGGGCGACCTCGCCGCGCTGCGCCCGACCGACCTCGCGGGCGCCTCCCTGGTCACCGCCTCGGCTCTCCTGGACCTGCTCACCGCCGACGAGGTGGGCGGCCTGGCCGCGGCATGTGCCGGTCTCCCGGTCCTGCTGACCCTCTCCGTCACCGGCCAGGTCGAGTTCGACCCACCCGACCCGCTGGACGCGGAGTTCTCCGCGGCCTTCAACGCCCACCAGCGGCGCGAGGTGGCGGGCCGCGGCCTGCTCGGCCCGGACGCCGTGCCCGCCGCGACAGCGGCGTTCGAGCGCACGCATGAGGTGCTGACCACCCCGAGCCCGTGGCGCCTCGGCCCGCACCGGCCCGAACTGACCCGCCAGTGGCTGACGGGCTGGGTCGCCGCCGCCCGCGAACAGCACCCCGACCTCGACGCCGTGGCCCCCGCCTATCTGCACCGCCGCCTCGACGACGACCCCCGCGTGACGGTCCACCACGCCGACCTCCTGGCCATCCCGAGGGCGTCGTGAGTGGCACTGGCCGGAGGTGTTTGTCGCGCTGGGTGGCCGCGGTGTGTGAGTAGCGTCCCGGATTCCTCGACGTGGCACTCGCGGTGGCGAACCGCGGGTGGTGGCCGTCTGGCTGGTTCGCGGGAGCCGTGAGTCGGGATTGCTGCTTGTCGCGCTGGTCTGGTGGCGGTAGGCGAGTCCGGTGGGTGAGTGGTGGTCGGCTTGTTCGGCGTGGCGCTGTTTCCTCGGGCAGGCGTGGTTCACTACCTCCTTCCCTGGTCGTCCGGAGGGCAGTGTGAGGCGGGTCTGGGCGTGGGTTCGGCTGGATGTGGGGGTCGGCGTCCTGGTGGCGCTGGGGGTGCGGCTCGGGGCTGAGCCGTTCCTGGCCGGGGTGCGGGCGGTTGGTGCCCTGTCGGTGGTCGCCGCGCTGGGGGTGGGGGTGGTGACGACGGTGCTCAGTGCTGGGCGGTGGTGTGTGGTGGCGCGCGGCTGGGGTTGCCGCTGACGATGGGGACGGCGGTGGCCGACTACTACCGCGCGCTGCTGCTCAACGCCGTCCTGCCCGCGGGGGTGCTCGGCGACGTGCACCGGGCGGTCAGCCACGGTCGGCGCTCGGGGGACCTCGGCCGCGGCGTCCGGGCCGTGGTGATCGAGCGGCTGGTGGGCCAGGCGGTCCTGTTCGTCGCCGTGGGCGCGGCGCTGGTCGCCCGGCCCGCGCTGCCCGCCGCCATCGCCCCGGGAACCGTTGTCGTGGTGCTGGCCGTGCTCACCGCGGTGGCCGTCACGCTGCTGTGGCGGCGAGTGCGCGGGACGTGGGCTGGGACATGTTCGGGGACGTGGTCTGGCACATGGTCTGGGACGCGGTCCGCCGTGTTCTCCGGCCGGGCCCTTCCCTTGGTGCTGCTCCTGTCCGCGGCGGCCCTGGCCGGGCACGTCGGGCTGTTCATCGTCGCCGCCCGCGCGGTGGGCACGGCCGCGCCCGTCCTGGACCTGGTGCCGCTGGTGCTGACCGCGCTGCTGGTGATGTCGGTGCCGGTCAACGTCGGCGGCTGGGGGCCGCGGGAGGCGTTCCTGGCGATGGCCTTCGGCTCGGTCGGGCTCGGCGCCGAGCGGGGGCTGAGCACGGCGGTCGCCTACGGGGTGCTCGCCATGGCGGCGTCCCTGCCGGGAGCACTGGTGCTGGCCGCCGACTACCGGCCCAGGACCGCCAGGCAGTCGGCGAACGCCGCGACCAGCTCCGCGAGCAGGTCCCTGCCCTTCTTCGCCGACGCCAGGGAAGGACGGCCGACCACGCCCGAGGTCGTGTAGGCGGCCATGCCGAGCGTCAGCAGGTGCCGCCGGTCGTCGGCCGTCCAGTCGCCGGTGTCGTAGCCCTCCCGCACCAGAGCGGGGTGGGCGTGCAGGAGGATGGAGGTCTCCCACTCGCCCGCGTGCATGTCACTCCTGGCCGAGGTCTCCATCCCGGCGGCGGCAGCGGCCCGCGCCCAGTCCTGCGAGCCCGGGAACAGCGCCATGGCCCCCCGCGCCTCCTGGACCACGTTCGACAGCACGTAGTTGCCCCCGTGGCCGTTGACGAGGACGAGCTTCGCCACCCCGGACTCGCGCAGCGACCCGGCGATGTCGCCCACCAGGGAATGCAGCGTCCGCGCCGAGATGCTCACCGTCCCCGGCCACGCGCTGTGCTCGTGGGAGCAGGAGACCGTGACCGGCGGCAGCACCAGCACCGGGTACGCGGCGCCGATGGCCGCGGCGATGGTGCAGGCGATGACGGTGTCCGTGGCCAGCGGGAGGAAGGGGCCGTGCTGCTCGAAGCTCCCGATGGGCAGCACCGCCACGCGGGCCCCGCCCTCCGCCACCTCGACGGTGGTGGTCAGCGGGAGCAGGTACGGGTCAGCCATGCCCGGCACCGTAGCCAATGCGGTGGCACAGGGCCGAAAGCCCGTTGCCCGCCAGCACCTCCGGCAACTCGTCGAACCCGCTCTCACCGGTGATCAGGGCGTCGAACACGGGGTCGGCGAGCAGGTCGAGCGCCAGCGACATGCGCTCGGCGAAGGTGCGGTCCGCCCTGGCCACCGTCCCGACCTGGCTGGCGCGCACGCTGAGCCTGCGGGAGTGGAAGGACTCGCCCAGCGGCAGGCTGACCCGCCGGTCCCCGTACCAGCTCAGCTCGATGACCCGCCCGCCCGGCGCCAGCAGCGCCAGCGCCCCGGCCAGGCCCTCCTCGGTCGCGCTGGCGTGGACCACCAGGTCGCAGCCGCCGCGGGCCTGCTCGGGCGGTGCGAAAGCGACACCGAGCGCGTCCGCGACCGCGGCCCGGGCGGGGTCGACGTCGACGAGTTCGACCCGCGCGCCGGGGAACCGGGCGAGGAGCGCGGCGACGGCACAGCCGACCATCCCCGCGCCCACGACCGCGATCCGGTCGCCGACCAGCGGGGCGGCGTCCCACAGCGCGTTCACCGCCGTCTCCACCGTGCCCGCCAGGATCGCGCGGGCGGCGGGCACCGTGTCGGGCACCGGGGTGACGGCCGCGGCCGGGACGACGTAGTGGGTCTGGTGTGGATACAGGCAGAAGACCGTGCGCCCGAGCAGGTCGGCCGGTCCGATCTCGACGACGCCGGTGTTGAGGTAGCCGTACTTGACCGGCCAGGGAAACTCGCCATCCTGGAAGGGCGCGCGCATCACCGCGTGCTGGCTCTCGGGGACCCCGCCCCGCAGCACCAGGGTCTCGGTGCCCCGGCTGACCCCGGACCAGAGCGTGCGCACGAGCACCTCGCCCGGATCGGGGTCCGGGAGTGTGACCGGTCGGACCTCCCCGTGCCCGGAGGACGTGACCCAGAATGCCCTCGCCGCGCGTACCAAGTCGGAGACCTCCAAGAAGACGGACTGGCGAATGACCCCACCTCAGCACACCCCGGCGCCTGACCGCACCACCCTGACCGAGGGCGAACTGGCCGCGTGGGCAGGCGCTCACCTGGTCCTGCTGGGCCTGCTCGGCGCCACCGTCGGGCTCGGCGCCACCGGCTGGGCGGTCGGGACAGCCTACTGCGCGGCCACGGTGGCCCTGCTGAGGCGGGCGATGCGGCGGCACGGGATCAGCTCACCCGGGCCCGCGAACCGGATCACCCTGGCCAGGGGGGCGCTGGTCGGCGCCGTCGCGGCGCACGTCGCCGACGGGGCTGTCGTGACGCCCCTCGTCGTCACGCTGGCGTCGGTGGCGCTGGCGCTGGACTTCGTGGACGGGCAGGTGGCGCGGCGGACGGGGACCGCCTCGGCGCTGGGCGCCCGCTTCGACATGGAGGTCGACGCGTTCCTCATCCTGGTCCTGAGCGCCCAGGTCGCCGCGGGTGTCGGACCGTGGGTCCTGCTGATCGGCGCCATGCGCTACCTGTTCGTCGCGGCGTCGTGGGTGCTGCCGTGGCTGCGCGCGGGCCTGCCGCCGAGCGTGGCGCGCAAGGCGGTGGCCGCGCTCCAGGGCGTCCTGCTCGTCGTCGCCGCGTCCGGGGTCGTGCCCCTGGGCGGCGTGATCGCGGGCCTCGCGCTGGCCGCTCTCCTGTGGTCCTTCGGCCGCGACGGCGCGTGGCTGTGGCGGACCCGGCCGTGATCGACCCGACCCGGGTGGAAGGATGCGCCCGTGCCTGATCAATCAGCGAGAGCCCGCGCGGTCAACGTAGTCCTGTGGGTGGCGCAGGTCCTGCTGGCCGCCTACTTCGTCTACAGCGGATTCCTGTTGTTCGGCGACGACTTCGTGCGCAAGTTCGACGAGATCGGCTTCGGCCAGTGGCTGCGGTACCTCACCGGGGTGCTGGAGATCGCGGGCGCCATCGGCCTGCTGATCCCCCGGCTGTCGGGCCTGGCCGCCCTCGGGCTGGTGGGCGTGATGGCCGGGGCCGTCGGCACCGAGCTGTTCCTGCTGGCCGACGGGGACGCGGTCCTGCCCGCCATCCTGCTCGTCCTGGCCGCGGTGGTGGCGTGGTTCCGCCGGGACACGATCCTGGCGCTGCTGCCCTCCCGGGCGCGTCGCTAGGGCCTGTCCTCAGACCCCGGTCGGTGAGAGTCGGGATCGGATCGGTCGCTGACGGTGCAGGCGCGGGGCCCTCGTACCGGGTTGTACTCGGGTTCTGCGGCGGTGCCGTCAGCGGCCGATCTGGCCCGGCTGTCGCGATCGGGGTTTGAGGACAGGCCCTAGGAGCGCCGGCGGGGGAAGAAGCGCAGGACGGCGACGTCGCCGAGCATCGTGGCCTCCTCGAGGTGGAAGCGGTGGGCGGGCCCGCCGGGGAACTCGGCGGGGTTGACGAAGCGCGGCGCCGCGGCCTGGCCGATCAGCATGGGCGCGATCACCATGCGGATCTCGTCGGCGAGGCCCGCGGCCAGGAACGCCGTGTGGACCCGGCCGCCGCCCTCCACCATGAGCCGCTCGACGCCCCGGCCGCCGAGGTCGTCGAGCAGCGCGCCGAAGTCGATCTCGGGCCCGAGCGCGACGACCTCGGCGAGGTCGGCCAGCCGCGCGGCGGCGGCCTTCCCGCGCTCGGTCGTGTAGACCAGCTTGTGGCCGCCGCAGTGCCAGAACAGCCGCTCCGGATCAAGGTCCCCGGTGCCGGTCACGGTGACTTTGACCGGGTGCTCGGCGCGCCCGTCGGCCACCCGCCGCGCCCGCCGCGCCGGGTCGTTGACCAGCAGCCGAGGGTTGTCCCCGCGCACGGTCCCCGCACCGACCATGATCGCGTCCGACTCAGCGCGGAGCTGGTCGACGCGGTCGAAGTCCTCGGCGTTGGACAGCGGGAAGCGCCGCGAACCCCCGTCATCGATGTAGCCGTCGACGCTGGCGGCGACGCTGAGGAGAACGTGGGGGCGGGCCATGCGTGGACACTTTAGTGTTCTGCCCGTGCTCCGACGGTCCGCGCCACGAAGTCCGCGTCCCACCCCCAGGCGCCCCGCGGCACGGGTGGGCGCGGTCCTGGTGGGACTGACCGTGCTGGCCTTCCTCGCCGCCCCCAGCGACGTCGAGCGCCTCACCCCTCGGGAGTTCCTGCGCGTCCCGGTGGAAGGGCTCGCCGCCGTCGTCCTCCTGCTCGTGCTGCCCGCCCGCGCCAGGCGCGTGGTCGCGGCGATCGGCGGGGCGGCCATCGGGTCGGCGGTGGGGTTGAAGGCGCTGGACATCGGCTTCGACGCCGTCCTCCACCGGCCGTTCGACCTGGTGCACGACTGGGCCCTGTTCGGCCCCGCGCTGGACTACGTCGCCGCGACCGGTGGCCGTCCCGCGGCGATCGCGTCGGCGGTGGGCGCCGTCGCCGTCGTGGCAGGCATGACGGTTCTGTCCACAGTGGCCGCACTGCGCCTGGCGGGCGCCGTGGTCCGGCACCGGCAGTGGGCGCTCCGCGCCGTCACCGTGCTCGCCGTCGCCGGGCTCACCTTCAGCGCCCCGGGTCCGTCCGGCGAGCCGCTGGCCTCCCGCCGCACGGCCGCGCTCGTCGTCGACCACGCCCGCCAGGTGCGCGCGCGCCTGGGCGACCGGGAGCGGTTCGCCGCGGCCAACGGTGTCGACCGGTTCCGGGACGCCTCGCCGCACGACCTGCTGAGTGCCTTGCGCGGCAAGGACGTCGCCCTGGTGTTCGTGGAGAGCTACGGCCGCGACGCCGTGGAGGACCCCGGCCTGGCCCCGCGCGTCGACGCCGCCCTCGACGCCGGGACCCGCCGCCTCCGCGCGGCGGGCTTCACCGCCCGCAGCGCCTTCCTCGCCTCGCCGACGGCGGGCGGCGGCAGCTGGCTCGCCCACGCGACCCTGCTGTCCGGGCTGTGGGTCGACACGCAGCGCCGCTACCGCGACCTCGTCGCCAGCGACCGCCTGACCCTCACCAGCGCGTTCCGCCGGGCGGGGTGGGAGACCGCCGGGGTCATGCCGGGGGTGACCCGGGCGTGGCCGGAGGCGGCGTTCTTCGGCTACGCCCGCGTCCACGCCGCCGGGGACCTCGGCTACCGCGGGCCGGGCTTCGGCTTCGCCACGATGCCCGACCAGTACGCCCTGTCCGCCTTCGAGCACCGCGAGCGCGCGCGGCCGGGCCGGGGCCCGCTGATGGCGGTCATCCCCGTCCTGTCCAGCCACGCCCCGTGGTCGCCCATCCCCGCGACGGTCGGCTGGGACGAGGTGGGCGACGGGTCCGTCTTCGCCGCCATGCCCTCGGGCGCCGTCGAACCACGGGCCATCTGGCAGCGCGACCCCGCCCAGGTGCGGACCGACTACGTGCGGTCCATTGTGTACTCGCTGGAAACCCTTGTCTCATATGTGGAAACCTACGGCGACGACGACCTCGTGGTCGTCTTCCTCGGCGACCACCAGCCCACCCGCCTCGTCACCGGGGCGGACGCCGGGCGGGACGTGCCGGTCACCGTCATCGCCCGCGACCCCGCCGTCCTGGCCCGGGTGTCCGCGTGGCGGTGGGACGAGGGCCTGACCCCCGGCCCACTGGCCCCCGTCTGGCCGATGGACACCTTCCGCGACCGCTTCCTCACCGCCTTCGGCCCGTGAACGCCCGGTGTCGCCGGGGGAGGCTGGTGCCCGCCCCCGGCGACAACCGGAATCAGCCTGCCCCGGTGCGGACCGTGGCCGTGGTGGCGACCAGCTCGTTGTCCGCTCCGTTGTCGTCCCTGGAGTGGTGGTGGAGCACGGTGGCCACCGCCTTGAACGTCACGCCGCCTGCCGCGGCGTCCGCGGCGGTGAAGGTGTAGGCGAACGGGAAGCCCACCCGCGCGGAGCCCGAGACCCACTGGGAGAGGGTGCCGACGCGGTTGAAGTGGCCGTGTTCGCTCAGCCTCAGCAGCTCGACCTCGACGGTCTCGCCGTGACCGGTGTTGTTCCCGACCGACACCGTGATCGGCTTGGTCTGACCCACACGTGCCGAGGCGGGCACGGTGAGGTCCGACAGCGTCACGTCGTGGGTCTCCACCCGCAGGACCGACACGCCGGTCCCGGTGCGCCCGTCGGCGGTCGAGCCGGTCACCTCGACCCGGTACTCGCCGTCGGCGGCGTAGCGGTGCTCGACGGTGCTGCCGGTGATGGGCGCCGAGGCGCCGTCCCCGAACCGCACCTCGCCGGAGACCAGGGGTTTGCCCAGGCTGTCGCCCGAGTCGACGTGGAACGCGACGTCGTCGAAGACCGACGGGTGGCTCACGCTGGGGTGGACACGGGGCGCCAAGGCGGGCGCGGTGGTCAGCCGCAGCGCGAACCCCGCCGCGCTCGCGGCGTCGTCCGCCACCCTGATGTGGTAGGTCTCGCCCGCCGTGGCGGCGAACACCGAGCCCACGTAGAAGCGTGGCGGCACGCAGTCCACTTCGGTCAAGGTCGCCTGCGTGGCCCCGCGGTAGACGGTGATCCCCGGGCCCCAACCCTGGTACGCCTCCACGGCCACGAATCGCGTGCGGTCGGGGGTGTACCGGTACCAGACGGACTTGTCGGCGGCGGCGTCGCAGCTCGACGGCGCCTCGCCCGCCTCGACCGTCGCGCGGGCCAGGTTGCCCTGGTGCGTCGCGGGCAGCCCGGACACCGTCGCGGCGGCGAAGTCGTCGTTCGGCGACGGCGGGACGGACCTGAGGTCGAGGGTGACCGGGCTGTCGCCGTACCCCTCGAGCAGGAAGTGGTAGGTCGCGCCCGCGGTCACGGTGACCGTCTCGGACGGCACGTTGAAGTGGGTGCACGCGCCCGGGAGCCGCGTGAGCGAGCCCCGCTCGCCGGTGTAGACCGCGAGGGACCACCCGCTCCCGCTCACCGCGGCCTTGACGATGTCGTCAGCGGGCGCGGTGTAGCTGAACCACACGCTTCGCGTGCTCCAGTAGAAGCAGTCGGTGGGGTCGTCGCCTGCCTTGGTCGCCTCACTGGCGTCCTGGGTGGTGGCGAACGGCAAGGCGGTGACGACCGTGGCGGTGTCGAAATCGTCGTTGGCGGGCGGCGCGGCGTGCGCGACACCGGGTGCCACGACCGCCATCACGGCGGCGACGAGGGCGATGATCGGCGAGCGCGCTCGCCGTCGCGTGGACGGACCCATCTGATCTCCCCCTGGAGTTCGGAAGCCGGTCATTCGGCACCCACCGGTGTGGCGCTGGGCGTCACGGTCGTGGCGATGGCGACCACCTCGTTGTCCGCAGGGCGGGCGTCGCGCACCGGGTACGGCAGCGTGACCACCGCCCGGAAGGTCACCTTGCCCACCCGGGCGTCATCTGGGGTGAAGGTGTAGGCGAACGGGAACTGCGCCTTGCGGGTAGGTCGCGCGGGCACGTCCAAGGTCAGCGAGCCGACCTCGCGCCAGAACGTCCCTTCGTGCTTGAACAGCACGACGGTCGCCGCCTCGGGGTAGCGAGTGTTGGCCACGTGCACGGTGATGGGCTTGGTGGCGCCTTCCCGGGCGGATGACGGGACGTCGAACCGGGTGATCGCCACGTCGTGGGTCTTCACCTCGACGGCAATGGTCTTGGTGGCGGTGCGGCCGTCGGGCGAGACGGCGCGGAGGGTGACCGGGTAGACGCCGTCGGCGGTGTAGTGGTGGGACACGGCCTTGGTGCTCGCCTCGGAGGTCGTGCCGTCGCCGAAGTCCCACTCAGCGGTGATCGGAGTGTCGATGGAGTTCCAGGACGAGGCGGAGAAGCGCACGACGTCGTAGACCGACGGCTCCGACGGCGACTGGTCGATCCACGGCTGCAGCGGCGGCGCCTCGGCCAGGTGCAGCGTGGTGGGCTGCTGGGACCGCGACGGCCCGGTGACCCGGATGTGGTACGTCGTGCCGGGACTCGCCCTGAACACCGCGGAATCGTAGTACGTGTTCGTCTCGCAGGCCACTTCCGTCAGATCCGCGATGCTCGATCCTGTGTAGACAGTGACGGCCGTGCCGTTGTCCTCCACCCGCGCGGTGACCGAGATCGCCGGACCATGTGTGGTGTACGCGTACCAGACCGACGGCGAGATCGCGTTCTGGTCGCAGCTCGACCTCGGCTCGTCGGCCTCGAACGTGGCGATCGAGAGGTCTGCCTCCCGGGTGAGCGGCAGCGTGGAGACCGGCTCGGCGTCGGCGAAGGCGTCGTTGGGCGCCGCGGGCACCGAGTCGAGCGTGAAGGTCAGCGCGCCGCCCGGGATGTCGTCGCCCGCGACCAGGAAGTGGTACGTGGTGCCCGCGGTGGCCCGGAACGTGACGCTGGCGTTGTTCCCGGAGCCGCAGGCGTCGGACACGGACCAGAGCTCGCCGCGCTCTCCGGTGTACGTCGACAGGATCGTCGGGTGGTCGCTGCCCACCGTGGTGGCGCGCAGGAACCCGTCCGCCGTGGCGGTGTGGTGGAACCAGACGCCGCCTTCGGAGTAGTGCGACTGGCACGAGTACGGGTCGTCCGGCGACTTGGTCGCCGCGCTCGTGTCCTGCCGCGCGGTGAACGGCAGGGCCGCCACGGGCGTCGAGTGGTCGAAATCGTCATTCGTCGGCGCCTCCGCGTGCGCCACTCCGGTCAGCATCACCGACAGCGTGGCCGTGACCGCGCCGACGGCGGCGAGCCGGGCGCGTGCGGACGCGCGCCATCGCAAGGACATCAGCATTGGCAGAACCCCCAGAACACCACCCGCCCGCCGGGCGGCGGACGGTTCTCCGCCGGTATATCGGGGTTCGCGGGCCGACGTCAGCGGTTGCGGGTGATTGGGGCCATCCGAAGCCGGGGATTGACTCGCACGGCCCAACGGCGGCTGGTCCGCGCCCACTGTGCGTAGAGCCTCAGGTGCCGCAGAAGGTCTGGTAGGCCGTGCTGAAGTCCTGGGGGGCCGGGGTGGCGTAGCGCTCGCGGTCGGGGCTTTCGTCGTAGGGGTTGGTCACCGCGTCGAGGAGGCCGGTGAGCGGGCCGAGGTCGCCCGCCGTGGCGGCGGTGAGGGCTTCCTCGAGCAGGTGGTTGCGGGGGATGTGGGCGGGGTTGACCCGGTCCATCGCCTCGGCGTCGGGGTCCAGGGCCCGCCAGCGCGTCAACCACGCGTCGATCCCGGCGAGGTCGAGGACCAGTTCGCGCGCGGGCTCGGTGTCGCCGCGGGCGGCCGCGCCGAGGCGGCGGTGGAAGGACGTGTGGTCGACGTGGTTGTCCCGCAGGAGGGTGAGCAGGTCGTCGATCAGCGGGGTGGTCACCGTGTCGTCGAGGCCATCGGGCAGGCCGAGCTTGGCCCGCATCCCGGCCGACCACGCGCTGTCGTACCGCCCGCGGAACGCGCCCAGTGCCTCGAGCGCCAGCGCGATCGCCTGGTCCTGGTCGTCGGCGAGCAGGGGGAGGAGGGTTTCGGCGAGCCGGGCGAGGTTCCACTCGGCCATGAGCGGCTGGTTGCCGTAGGCGTAGCGCCCGCCGTGGTCGATGGAGCTGTACACCGTCGCCGGGTCGAACGCCTCCATGAACGCGCAGGGCCCGTAGTCGATGGTCTCGCCGGAGATCGTCATGTTGTCGGTGTTCATGACGCCGTGGATGAAGCCCACGAGCATCCACCGGGCCACCAGCGATGCCTGGGCGGCGACGACCGCCTCGAACAGCGCGAGGTACGGGCGCTCGGCGTCCGCCGCGCCGGGGTGTTCGCGGGCGATCGCGTGGTCGGCCAGGCGGCGCAGGAGGTCGACGTCGCCGGTGGCCCGCGCGTACTGGAAGCTGCCGACCCGCAGGTGGCTGCTCGCGACCCGGGCGAGCACGGCGCCCGGCAGCACCGTGTCCCTGCGCACCGGCCGCCCGGTCGCCACCACGGCCAGGGACCGGGTCGTGGGAATCCCGAGGGCGTGCATCGCCTCGCTGACGACGTACTCGCGCAGCATCGGCCCCACCGCGGCCAGGCCGTCGCCGCCGCGGGAGAACGGCGTGCGCCCGGAGCCCTTGAGGTGCAGGTCACGGGGGCGGCCGTCGGCGTGGGTGATCTCCCCGAGCAGCAGCGCCCGCCCGTCGCCCAGCCGCGGGGAGTAGCCGCCGAACTGGTGCCCGGCGTAGGCCTGCGCCACGGGAGCCGCGCCGCTGGGGAGGGCGGTGCCCACGAGCAGGGCCACCCCGTCGGGGCTGCGCAGCCAGGCGGGGTCCAGGCCCAGTTCCCCGGCCAGCGGCTCGTTGAGCAGGAGCGGGCTCGGGGCGGGCGCCTGCTCGGCCTGCCACGGGAGGGCCATCTCCGGGAGCGCGCGGGCGAACTGGTTCTCCAGGGCGAGGGTGCTCACCCCGTCCACGGTACGTGGCGCGCCCGTGGTCAGGCGGGCCAGCGGGTGTGGAGCTCGTCGATGCGGTACGGGTGGACGTGCCGCCAGCGCCCCTCGGCCGGGTGGGCGTCGCCGAGGTGGTCGTGGCCGGGTTCGAGGTCGTGCTCGTGCTCGATCTCCTCGGGGTCGTGGCAGGGCCAGACGCGGCAGGCCAACGCGGTGGCGCCCGCGGTGACCGCGCCGAGCACGACCAGGGCGGTGGTCAGGTCCGCGGCGGTCGCCAGCCACCCGGCCAGCGGGTAGCAGAGCAGCCAGCAGGCGTGGGAGAGGGCGAAGTCGGCGGCGAACAGGGCGGGGCGGTCCTCGGGGTGGGCGGAGCGGCGCAGCAGCCGCCCGCCCGGGGTGAGCACCAGGGAGCTGCCCGCGCCGATGAGCGCCCACAGCACCAGCAGGGCGGGCCAGCGCCCGGCGCCGAGGGCGGCGGTGACGGGCGCGGCGAGCACCAGGGTCGCCGCGAGCAGGACGCACGCGCGCAGCATCACCGCGCGGTCGGCGTGGCGCTCGAGGATCGCGGGCAGTGCCAGGGCGGCGACCAGCGAGCCGAGACCGTAGGCGCCCAGGGCCAGGGCGACCTCGGTGTCGCCGCGGCCGAGGAGGTCGCGGACGTAGCCGACGGTGTTGACCAGGACCATCGCGCCCGCGGCCGAGACGGCGAGGTGCGCGGCGAGCAGGCCGCGCAGGCGCGGGGTGACCAGGTAGGCGCGGATTCCGCGGGTGGTCGCGTCGAGGGCGCGGCCCGCGGGCCTGGTGGTCGCCGCCGCGGGCAGCAGGGCCGAGACCACGAGCAGCGCGGAGGCGGCGAAGCCGACCGAGGTGCCGACGAAGAGGTGGTCGTAGCCGACCACCACCAGGACGGCGGCGGCGAGCAGCGGGCTGAGCAGGCTTTCCAGGTCGTAGGCCATCCGGGACAGGGTCAGCGCGCGGGTGTAGTCGCGCTCGTCGCTGAGGAGGTCGGGGATGGTGGCCTGGAAGGTCGGGGTGAACGCGGCCGAGGCGGCCTGCAACAGGAAGATCAGCAGGTAGACCTGCCAGACCTGGTCCACCCACGGCAGGGCCGCGGCGATGCCCGCGCGGACCAGGTCCAGCGTGACGAGCAGGGCCGTGCGCGGCAGGCGCGCGGCGAGCGCGCCCGCGAGCGGGGCGACGCCGACGTAGGCGGCCATCTTGATCGCCAGCGCGGTGCCCAGCACCGCCCCGGCGTCGGCCCCGGCGAGGTCGTGGGCGAGCAGGCCGAGGGCGACGGTGGCCAGGCCGGTGCCGGTCAGGGCGATCACCTGGGCGCCGAACATCCGCCGGTAGGCGCGGTTGGCGGGCACGGCGGGCATCGCGTCCTCCGTTCGGCGACCGGCGCGGTCCGTGACACCATACGTGCTCATGCGCGCACGCGACGACGTTGCAACAGCCCAGGTGTGGCAACAGGAAACCGGGCCACGACTGAGGGCGGACTCACCATCCACATCGGACTTGGCCGGGTGATGGCCCCTCGGCACGCTCGCCACGCGAGACTGTCGGGCCTCCTCGCGTCGTGCGACGACGATGACCTCGCCGCGCTCGTGGCCACCGGGCGGTCGGTCGGTGTGGGCGTGGGCGGCGGCTCGGCGGTGCTCGACGTCGGCGGCGACGCGGTGTTCGCCAAGCGCGTCCCGCTGAGCGACCGGGAGCTGGCCCGTCCGCGCTCCACCGCGAACCTGTTCGACTTGCCGGTGTTCTGCCAGTACGGCATCGCGGGCCCGGGGTTCAGCGCGTGGCGGGAGCTGGCCGCGAACCAGATCGTCACCGGCGCGGTGCTGGCGGGGGAGACGGAGTCGTTCCCCCTGCTGCACCACTGGCGGGTCCTGCCCGGCCGCCCGCCCGTCGCCGCCGAGCACGCCGACATCGACGCGGTCGTCGCCGCGCTGGACGGCAGCCCGGCCGTGCGGACCCGCCTGGAAGCGTTGGCCGCGGCCTCGCACAGCCTCGTGCTGTTCTGCGAATACCTCCCGCACCCGGTGGCCGACTTGCTGGACGAGGACCCGGCGGGCAAGGCCGAGACGGTCGAGCGGCAGTTCGCGCGGACCGTGGCCTTCCTGCGGAGCCGGGAACTGCTGCACATGGACGCCCACTTCGGGAACATGCGCACCGACGGGGAGCGGATCTACCTCACCGACTTCGGGCTGGCCACCTCACCGGCCTTCGACCTGTCCGCCGCCGAGCGCGACTTCGCCGCGCGCAACGCCACCCACGACGCGGGCTACGCCGCCATGCGGCTGGTCAACTGGCTGGTGACCGCGGTCTGCGGGGTCGCGGTGCCGGAGCGCGGCGGTCCGGTCGCCCGCAACGAGTACGTGCTCCGGTGCGCCGCCGGGCACATCCCCGACGACGTGCCGCCCGCCGTGGCCGCGATCCTGACCCGGCACGCGCCCGCCGCCGCGCGGATGAACGGCTTCTACTGGAGGCTGTTCGGCGGCGATGTCAGCGTGCAGTACCCCGGTTAGAGGCGCGGCCTGCCGGAAGGCGTACCGAACGCTGTCAGGAGCGGCGGCGGGGCTTTCCGCGCGGCGCCCGCTGCGGTGTCGCGGGGCGCCTGCGCGGGCCGGTCCGCGGGGTGGTTCGCGGGGTGTCGGAACGCGGGCTCTTCGCCGGTTCCGGCTGCTGTCCCCGGGTGCTGTTCGGGGTCCGCCCGCGCACGACGCCGATGAACCGCTCCACGGCCTCGGTGGTCTCGTCCTGCAGCCACGCCAGGGCGACGCTGGACTGCGGGGCGTCCGGGACCGGCCGGGAGGTGAGGTCCTTGCGGAAGTGCAGGCGGAACAGCGACTGCGGGAGGACGAGCAGGCCCTGCCCCGCCGCCACCAGCTTGAGGGCGTCCTCGGTCGTGGCGGGGCGCTCGGCCGCCTCCCGCGCGGGTGGCCGCTCCCAGTCGATGACGTCGTCGAGGGGGCGCAGCAGGACCTGGTCGGCGAGATCCACGGTGGACAGTTCGTCGGCGGCGGTCACGAGGTGGTCCTTCGGGGCGACCACCACTGTCGTCTCGGTGTAGAGGGGGATCGCGTGCAGGCCGGCGCGGTCCCGCGGCAGGCGCAGGAGCGCGGCGTCGACCTGGCGGTCCAGGACCATGGCCGCGGCGTCGGCGGCGGGCGCCTGGACGAGGTTCAGGGGGACCTCGGGAGACCGCTCGTTCCAGACCCGCACCCACTTGTCGGGCGTCACCCCGGGGACGTAGGCGAGCCGGAACGATGAGCCTGTCACGTGGGCAGATTACCGGCCGTGAACGGCGGCGGTCCGCGTGCCCGTACCCTGGGCGCCATGACGTCGCACAAGACGCCCCAGACGATGAAGCCCGCGACCGCGGCGAAGAAACTGGGCGTGTACCTCGAAGCCACCCCCGCGGAGTTCCGGGAGGGCGTCGTCTCGCGCGACGAGCTGAACGAACTGCAGGCCAACCCGCCCGAGTGGCTGCGCGAGCTGCGCCGCAACGGCCCGCACCCCCGGCCGGTCATCGCCGCGAAACTGCGCATCTCCATCGGCGGCCTCGTCCGCGGGGACATCACCGAAGCGCTCACCACGGCGCAGATCGAGCAGCTGAAGGCCGACAACCCGGACTGGCTGCAGCGCGAGCGCGCCACCCAGGTCGAGGTCCGCAAGGAAGCCGAGCGGGTCGCCACGAAGAGCCCGGAGCCCCGCCGCCCCCGCTCCTGACCGCTGACACCGGCCTGCCCCACCCCTGACGCGGGCGGGCGGGCACCCCCACTCCTGACCGGAAGGCGCGGCTGCCGGGGACGGGCGGGCCGCTCCTGGATCACCTGCGGCGCTGTCGGTGTCGACCCGCCACATGGCGGGCATCGCCGCGGTGTCGGACCGCCACTTCGGGGGCTGCAGGAACTTGCCACGGGTCCGGTCGCGGCCGCCGCCCGCTACCCAGGGGCGGCCGGTTTGGTGATCATGCAGGGATGTCGATCACCCCACCCCCCGACCTGACCGATCTGACCGACCTGGCCCCGCCTGCCGTGCTCGACACGATCAGCACGCCCGCCGGGGCCATCACCGTCGTCCGGGAAGACCTCCTGCCCGGCGGGACCAAGCAGCGCGCCGTCCTCCCGTACCTCAGGGAACTCATCGCCGCGGGCGCGACGTCCTTCGTCTACGCCAGCCCCGCGCCCGGGTTCGCCCAAGTCGCGCTCGCCTACGTGAGCGCCCGATTAGGTGTGCCGTGCACGCTGTTCTGCGACCGGATCGGCGAGGAGTTCCACGAGTTCTCGCTGATCGCCCATTCCTACGGCGCCGCGATCCACCCGTCCCTGTCCCTCAAGGACGCCGAGGAAGACGCGTTCACCTACGCCAGGACCACCGAGAACTGCGTCAAACTCCCCCTCGGCTTCGGTGACGCGAGATACCTTCACCATTACGGCGCCGCGCTCGCCCGCGAGTGGGAGCACATCACCGCATCGCTGGGCCACCCGCCGCGCCGCATCTGGCTGCCGGTCGGCAGCGCCACCCTGGCCACCGCGTTCCGGAAGGTCCTGCCGCCGGAGATCACGCTGCACTGCGTCAACGTCCGCGTGCTCGACGACGACGACGAACGCCTGCGCGGTCTCGCGAACCTGCCCGGCGTGGTCGTCCACCGCGCCCGCGAGGCATTCCTCGAACCGTGCGCCCATCCGGTCCCGGTCCCCTCCAACGTCCACTACGACGCCAAGCTGTGGCCCGTCATCAGTGAGCACGGCCACCACCAAGACCTCTGGTGGAACGTCGCACGGTGAAAGACGGCGGCCAGGGTGGGGCGCCGGGACCCCACCCTGGCCGCATCCGTCAGCCGGGGAAACCGGCGGTGATGGCGGTGAACTCCCAGTTGGGGCGGTCGCGGTTGACCGACCAGAAGGTCAGGCGGCCGATGTCGTGGGCGTTGGCCCAGTCGCGGACCCGGGTCCAGGTCTGGGGTGTGGTGACCTCGCCGACGTCGCTGCTGCCGTTCATCCCGGAGATGCCGATGTGGGCGTACGCCTGCGCGTCGGTCCAGCCGAAGACGGACTTGAGCTTGGTCTTCAAGCCCTCGGCGGCGTTGACGGTGGCTGCGTACATGTCGGCGTGGCCGCCGAAGTTGAACGGCATGATGGTGAAGTTGTCGATGCCCGCCTGCAGGGCGTTGGCCCGCTCGATGAGGCGGTTGCCCCAGGAGTCGGGGCCGGTGTTGAGGGTGGGGAAGGTGAGGATCGTCCGCAGGCCGGGGTTGTTCTGCTTGACGATCTTCAGCGCGGTGAGGACGCGGTCCTGGACCGCGGCGTTCTCGAACTCGTCGGTGTTCTCGATGTCGACGTCGATCGCCTTGAGGCCGTAGGCGTCGATCACCTTCTGGTAGGCGCCCGCCAGCGCCTCGGCGGTGGCGCAGTTGGGTCCGAGCTTGTTGCCGCTCCAGCCGCCGATCGACGGGACGATGTCGCCACCGGCGGCGCGGATGGCCCTGATGGTGGACTCGTCGACGCCCCCGCGCAGGGGGCGCTGGCTGTCCCACGCCGGGTTGCAGCCGTTCTGGGCGAGGATGAACGCCATCGTGAACCACTTGACGCCGGTGGCGCTCATGACCTGCGTGGGGTCCGGCGGGCTGCCCCAGCCGAGGTAGAGGTAGGGCGCGGCCTGGACGAAGCCGGGACCGCCACCCGCGGTGGTGGTCCCGGTCACGGCCGCCGACGCGGGGGAGAGGTTGCCCGCGCCGTCCTTGGCGCGCACGGTGAAGGTGTACGCGGTGCTCGGGGACAGGCCGGTGACCGTGGCGCTGGTGCCGTTCACCGGGATCACCCGGGTGCCCTGGCGGACCTCGTAGCCGGTGACGCCGACGTTGTCGGTGGCGGCGTTCCAGGCGAGCGAGACGCTGGTGGCCGATGTCCCGGTGACCCGCGGGTTCGCGGGGGTGCTGGGGGCCTCGGTGTCGGTGCCCCCGCCCGGACCGTCGAGGCTGACGTCGTCGGCGTGGTAGGTGCCCTGGCCGTACCAGCCGTGCAGGTAGACCTCGGCGCTGGTCTGGGCGGCGCCCGTGGTGAAGGAGACGGTGAGCTGGCGGTAGGTGGCGGACGAGGGCGTCCACACGGCCGAGCCGCCGGTCACCCCCAGGTAGACGTAGTTGCCGCGGACCCACGCCGAGAGGGTGTAGGCGGTGCTCGGCCGGACGGCGACGGTCTGGGCGCAGCGCGCGTTGTCGCTCGCGCTCGCCGCGCCCGCGAGCGCTTTGGCGCCGCCGTGCACGGGGCTGCCGACGACCGAGCCGGTCCTGCCCGAGCACGACCAGCCCGACAGGTCGCCGGACTCGAACCCCGGGTTCGTCAGCAGGTTGACGGCCTGCGCCGCGGTCGGCGCGGCCACCAGTCCGACGCCGGTGAGAAGTGCCGCGCCGAGACAGGCGAGCACTCGGTTTCGGTTGCGCACGTGACCTCCGGGTGCAGGGAGTGGGTGGAGGAGATGCGGGTCCAATAATTGGTCTGGACCATAAGTCGATTGAAGTCCAGCGCCCTGCGGGTGTCAACAACCGTGATCAGGAGAAACCCCGCGGCGGTCGATCGGACGTCCACCGAAAAACCCGGCCGTCAAGGGTCTCGGCGATCACGTTTCGTCAGGTGGCGAAGGAGATTTTTTGTAACGCGCGTGAGTACTTCCTCGGATAACCCGATCAGGTGTCACTAGATCGAGGGACGGGGTGGGGCGTGTGTTACGCGGACGACGAGGCACGAGACGGGGTCTGATCGGCTTGCTGGCCTGCGCGGTGGGCGCGACGGCGGTGACGGTGACCGCGACCGGTCCCGCGCTGGCCGCGGTGCCGACCGGGTTCGCCGACTCGGTGGTGATCGGGGGCCTCAGCGCCCCGACGAACGCGGCCTTCGCCCCGGACGGGCGGGTCTTCATCGCAGAGAAGAGCGGGCTGGTCAAGGTCTTCGACTCCCCGACGGACACCACGGCCACCGTGTTCGCGGACCTGCGTCCGCAGACCCACGACTTCTGGGACCGCGGCCTGCTCGGCCTCGCGGTCGACCCCGCGTTCCCGACCAGGCCGTATGTCTACGTCGCCTACACCCACGACGCCATGCCCGGCGGCACCGCCCCGCGCTGGGGCGACCAGTGCCCGACGCCGCCCGGCGCGACGGACCAGGGCTGCGTGGTCACCGCGCGGCTGTCCAAGCTGACCATGGGCGCGGGCGGGGTGGCGGTCCAGGAGCAGCCGCTGATCACCGACTGGTGCCAGCAGTACCCGAGCCACTCGATCGGCACGGTCGCCTTCGGTCCCGACGGGGCGCTCTACGTCGGCGGCGGTGACGGCGCGAGCTTCAACTTCGCCGACTACGGCCAGGTCGGCAACCCGTGCGCCGACCCGCCGTCACCCGCTGGGGTGAACCTGACGCCACCGACCGCGAAGGGCGGCGCCCTGCGGTCACAGTCGGTGCGCCGCCCGGCGGGCGAGCCGGTGACCCTCGACGGCACCGTCATCCGCGTCGACCCGGACACCGGGGAAGGCATGCCCGCCAACCCCTTCGCGGGCAGCGCCGACGCGAACGCGCGCCGCGTCGTGGCCTACGGGCTGCGCAACCAGTTCCGGTTCGGCTTCCGCCCCGGCACCCAGGAGCTCTGGCTCGGTGACGTCGGCTGGGGCACCTGGGAGGAGATCAACCGGATTCCGAACGCCACCGACGCCGTCGCCGAGAACTTCGGCTGGCCCTGTTTCGAGGGCACCGGCAGGCAGTCCGGCTACGACGGCGCGAACCTGACCGTGTGCGAGTCGCTGTACACCTCGGGCGGGCAGACCGCGCCGCACTACGCCTACAACCACTCGGCGAAGGTCGTCGCGGGCGACCCCTGCCCCACCGGCGGCTCGTCGATCTCCGGCATCGCCTTCGAGGACGGCACCAGCAACTACCCGGCCGCCTACCAGGGCGCCCTGTTCTTCGCCGACAGCTCGCGCGGCTGCGTCTGGGCGATGCGGCTCGGGGCGAACGGGCAGCCGGACCCCGCGTCCATCGTGCCGTTCGTGACCGGCGCCAACGTCCCGGTGCAGGTGCTCATCGGCCCCGGCGGCGACCTGTACTACCTCGCCCTCGGCGCCGGGCAGCTGCGGCGGGTCACCTACGCCGGCGGCGCCAACCGGGCGCCCACGGCGCTCGCCACGGCCACCCCGTCCTCGGGCCCGGCCCCGCTGGCGGTGCAGTTCGGCGGCGGCGGCTCCACCGACCCGGACGCGGGCGACACGCTCACCTACGCCTGGGACCTCGACGACGACGGCGCCTACGACGACTCCACCGCCGTCGCGCCCACCAGGACCTACGCCACCGCCGGTGTGGTCGAGGTTGGCCTGCGCGTCACCGACCCGGACGGCGCCACCGGCACGGACACGGTGACGGTGACCGTCGGCGCCCCGGTGGGACTCGACCCGGTGGCTGTGATCGACACCCCGACCGCCGCCCTGCGCTGGCACGTCGGCCAGAACGTGTCGTTCTCCGGCCAGGCCACCGACCCCCAGGACGGCCCGCTGGCCGCGTCGAACCTGAGCTGGCAGCTGTCGATCCAGCACTGCTCGGTCCAGGGCTCCTGCCACCAGCACGTGGTGCAGACCTGGGCCGGGACCGCGTCGGGCTCGTTCACCACGCCCGACCACGAGTACCCGTCGCACCTGGAGCTGACCCTGACCGCGCAGGACTCCACCGGCCGCACCGGCTCGACCACGGTGGAGCTGCTGCCCCAGACGGTGGCCCTCTCCTTCACCGCCAACCCCTCCGGCGCCAAACTCGCCGTGGGCGGTGTGCAGTCGACAACCCCCTTCACCCGCACGGTGATCGTCGGGTCGAGCAACTCCATCAGCGCGCCGAGCCCCCAGAACCTCGGCCTGCTCGCCATGAAGCACCGCTTCGCCAACTGGTCCGACGGCGGCGCGCAGACCCACAACATCGTCGCCCCGAGCACCCCGACGACCTACCAGGCGACGTTCTCGCTGTGCTGGCTGCTGGACCCGTGCTGATCGCACTCCATTGAGGACGTAGGAACCAGGAAGGCCCGCTCAGATGAGCGGGCCTTCCTGGTGTCACCACTGAGGAACCGAGGGCGTGATATCGCCCGCCGCCTCATTGAGCTTGAATACCCGCCACGACCCCGGTTTCAGGCCGGTCGGCGTGTTTGGCGTCGTTCTGGTATACCAAGCTGTCGGGAGGTGGGGGTGATGATGACGGAGCCGGACGGTTTCGAGCCGGAGTCGGGGCGGGTCACGCGGCGTCTGCGGGACGAGATCCTGGACGGGGCGCGGCTCCCGGGGAGCAGGCTGGTGGAGCGGGACGTGGCCGCGGAGCTGGGGGTGAGCCGGGTGCCCGTTCGCGACGCGCTGCGGGCGCTGGTGGCCGAGGGCCTGGTGACGCCCCGGCCGCGGAGTTGGGCGGTGGTCAGGGAATTCACCGCGTCGGACGTCTCGGACCTGAACGAGGTCCGCGCGGCGTTCGAGCCGCTGGTGTTCCGGCTGGCGGCGCAGCGCAGGACCCGTGACGGGCTGCGGCGCCTGCGCGCGACGGTGGACGGGGAACTGGCCGCGGCACGGGCGGGCGACGCGGTGCGGGCCCGTCGCGCGGCGGCGGACTTCCACGAGGTGGTGACTTCCTTGGCGGCCAACGAGTTGCTGAGCGAGCTGCACCGGCCTCTGCGGAGCCGGATGCGGTGGCTGATGGGTCAGCACGATGACCTCGTCGCGGTGGCGCGGCAGCACGAGGGCCTGTACGCCGCGATCGCCGACCGGGACGTCGCCGGTGTCGAGCGGCTGGTGGCCGAACACCTCGCGACCGGGCAGGGCATGGCCGCGGACCGCGTCCGGTAGTTTGGTATACCATCACGCTCATGGCATCCCTGACCTTGACCAACGTGCGCCCCTGGGGCGGCGACCCGGTGGACGTGGTGATGGCCGGGGGCGTCATCACCGAGGTGGTGCCCGCGGGCTCGGCGGACGTGGCGGGGGAGCGGGTGGACGGTGGTGGCCTGCTGGCGCTGCCGGGGTTCGTCAACGCGCACGCGCACGTGGACAAGAGCTGGTGGGGGCGGCCGTGGGTCGCCGCGGGCGGTGAGGGCGGCACCCAGGGGCGCATCGCGCACGAGCGCGCGGAACGGGACAAGTACGGCATCCCCAGTCTCGACAGCACGACGGCGGTGCTGCGCGAGTTCCTGCGCCACGGGACGACGGCGACCCGCACGCACGTCGATGTCGACCTCGGGGTCGGCCTGCGCGGGATCGAGACCGTCCACGCGGCCGCCGCCGCGCTCGACGGCGCGATCGAGGTCGAGGTCGTGGCCTTCCCCCAGGACGGCGTGATCCGCCGCCCCGGCGTGCTGAAGCTGCTCGACCGGGCCGCAGGCGCCGGTGCCCGCGTCGGCGGCATCGATCCCGCCTCCATCGACCGCGACCCGGTCGCCCAGCTGGACGGCCTGTTCGACATCGCCGAGCGCCACGGCGTGGGACTGGACATCCACCTGCACGACGGCGGGGAACTCGGCGCCTTCCAGTGCGAACTCATCATCGACCGCACCCGCCGCACCGGCCTGCTGGGCAAGGTCACGATCTCCCACGGCTTCGCCCTGGGCGACGTGCCGGTCGACCGCCAAGCCGACCTGCTGGACCAGTTCGCCGACCTGGGCATCTCCTGGACCACCGTGGCCCCCGCCCGCCACACCCCCCTACCGTGGCGCGGCATGCGCGACCGCGCCATCCCGATCGGCCTGGGCACCGACGGCATCCGCGACCTGTGGTCCCCCTACGGCGACGGCGACCTCCTCCGCGTAGCCCAGAACTTCGCCCGCCTCCACGCCCTCCGAGACGACGAAGACCTCACCTGGGCCGTGGAACTGGCCACCACAGCAGCCGCAGGCTTCGTCCACCGCCAACCCCACGCCCCAACCCCACCCACCCGCGCCGACATAGTCCTACTCAACGCCGAAAACCCCCAAGACGCCCTGGTCCGAACCCCCCAACGCCACCTGGTAATCGCCGCAGGCCGCGTAGTAGCCCAAAACGGCGAACTGGTGATCTAACGGCCCAGCACAGCTGATAGTGACGCAACTAAGCGACGGACAGCCCCGCTCGCGCGGGGACGACGATCTCGGGCGCGTCGGCCGGTGCGCGGTTCAGGGACCAGCCCCGCTCGCGCGGGGACGACATCAGCTCTACCGTCACACCACCCACGCGCACCGGACCAGCCCCGCTCGCGCGGGGACGACTGGCCCTCCGGCTACACCGCCACGGTCGGCTACGGACCAGCCCCGCTCGAGCGGGGACGACCCGGTGGTGTCGCCAACGACGGCGCCGGTCTTGGGACCAGCCCCGCTCGCGCGGGGACGACGTCGACGCCCTCAACGACGCGTGGCGGCAGCTGGGACCAGCCCCGCTCGCGCGGGGACGACATCTGCTCGCATGTCCTGGCCTACGTCGAGGGCGGACCAGCCCCGCTCGCGCGGGGACGACATTCAGTGGCCGGATGGCGAGTTCCGGGACGGGGGACCAGCCCCGCTCGCGCGGGGACGACAGACCACTGGCGCCCGTAACGGACCACATGAGGACCAGCCCCGCTCGCGCGGGGACGACCCCACCACCGACACCGTCGAGGCCCCGCGGGCGGGACCAGCCCCGCTCGCGCGGGGACGACGCGCGGGGAACAGGGAGCGGCCGTCGGTGCCGGGGACCAGCCCCGCTCGCGCGGGGACGACCTCACCTTCGACTCCGACGTGTGGCAACGCTGGGGACCAGCCCCGCTCGCGCGGGGACGACACTTCTTGACCTGGGAGTTTACCTGGCTTGAACTGGTTTTGGATTCACTTTGTCGTCCGGCTGCGTCGTGAGTCTTGCGTGCAGGGCTCACCGGTGCGGCTGCCGCCCATTCTTGGGCGGGACTACTTGCCTCAATGCTGCGTGGCGGCTGACAAACCCCTCGGGCAAGCCCGCGCCTCCTTGCCGACGAGCCCTGAGCGAGGGCTCTCGTGCGCTCAGGCTCTCACGTAGGGGCACTATGCCGGTCGTCATCACCCTCGTGGGTGAACGCCTGGGGCTGCATCCGACGGGGGTACGGGCGGGAAAGGCGGGATCGCGGGTGGCGGCTGGCCTGCGTCGTGCGTGGTTAACCCTCAGTTCTGGTAAATGGTAAGACACCGTGCGTGACTCCTCTGTTCTTACGTTCACTCGGTAATGCGGCATCGCGCCACTCGTTCGTGGTGCGGGGTGCCGTCGCTACCGAAAGGACCTCCCTGCATGAGGAAGCGCACGACGGCGGCCATTGCCGCGCTGGGTGTGGGTATCGCCTGTCTGACGGTTCCGGGCACCGCCAGCGCCGGTCAGGCCGGTCCCCTGGGTGAGTACGACCAGTTCATCGTCAGCTTCGCCGACACGGCCAAGCGGGAGGTGCGTGCGCCTGGCCTGACGCGCCTTCGCGAGCTGTCCACGGGAGGTGTTGTGCTCCGGGCGGAGCGCGGGCTCGACCGGGCGGGTGCGGCGCGGCTGATGGCCGAGCTGCGCAAGCAGGACGGGGTCGTGGCCGTGGAGCCCGACCTGCTGATGACGGCCCAGTCCGTGCCGGGCGACCCGAGCTACGGCCAGCAGTGGCACCTGTTCGAGCCCCAGGCGGGCATGAACCTCCCGACCGCGTGGGACACCGCCGACGGCGCGGGTGTCGTCGTGGCCGTGCTCGACACCGGCATCACCGCGCACTCCGACCTCGCGGCGAACGTCCTGCCGGGCTACGACTTCATCAGCGACGCCACCTCCGCCCGTGACGGCAACGGCCGCGACGCCAACGCCGCCGACGAGGGCGACTGGTACCTGGCGGGCGAGTGCGGCGGCGCGCCGAGCCCGAGCAACTCCAGCTGGCACGGCACCCACGTCGCGGGCACCGTCGCCGCTGTCACGGACAACGGCACCGGCGGCGCGGGTGTCGCCCCGGCGGCCAAGGTGCAGCCCGTCCGCGTGCTCGGCAAGTGCGGCGGCCGCACCTCCGACATCGCCGACGCGATCACCTGGGCCTCCGGCGGCCGCGTGTCCAAGGTCGCGGCCAACCCGACCCCGGCCGACGTGATCAACATGAGCCTGGGCGGCTCGGGCGCGTGCAGCCGCACGTACCAGCGCGCCATCGACGACGCGGTCTCCCGGGGCACCACGGTGGTCGTCGCGGCGGGCAACTCCAACAGCGACGTCGCGGGCTTCACCCCGGCCAACTGCGCCAACGTCGTCTCGGTCGCCTCCAGCGACCGCGAGGGCAACCGGTCGTTCTACTCCAACTTCGGCGCGGGCATCGACGTCACCGCCCCCGGCGGCGAGGTGCGCAACGAGACCGACGCGCCCGGCACCCGCACCAAGCCGCAGGACGGCGTCCTGTCCACCCACAACAGCGGCACCACCGTCCCCGCCACCGAGTCCTACCACTTCTCCATGGGAACCAGCATGGCCGCCCCGCACGTCGCGGGACTCGCCGCGCTCGTCCTCGGTGAAGGCCCCCGGACCCCGTCCCAGGTCGAGGCGCTGCTCAAGGCCAACACCCGCCCCCTGCCCGGCACCTGCGCGGGAGGCTGCGGAACGGGCCTGGTCGACGCGGCCGCCACCATCGCCGCGCTCTAAGCTGAAGTGCGACCCGCGCCCCTCCCGCCAGCCGGTGGGAGGGGCGCGGTCATCAGAAACTCGCTCCGCTGGCACCACCACATGCCAACGCGACGGTGGCGCGTGCCCGCGCGAGCATGTCGGGGAGCCCTCGACGCCGATGATCCGATGGTCGCTGACGTCCTGAGAGGACTGTCCTTTCTCGACCGGTTCCGCCTTGATCGAGGTGCCCGTGCTGGTCGGCCTGGTGTGCGTGAGCCTGTGGCTGCGGCGGAGGGTGGGCAGCGGCGGTCAGACGAACCGCCAGAGGTGGTCGTTGGCGCCGTTGTCGTCCCAGATGATGACCTGCTCGCCCCGCGCCGAGGAGGCGTTGGTGACGCCGAGGACGCGCCCGCCGTTGGCGCACTGGATTCGGAAGTAGCCGTTCCCGCCGTGGCGCAGGCGCCAGCGGTGGTCCTCGGTGCCGTTGTCCGCCCACTGCACCACCCTCGCGCCGTTGGTGGTCGCCGCGTTCTCCACGCCGAGGACCTTGCCGCTGTGGGAGTTGCGCAGCCGGAAGTACCCGCCGCTGTCCGGGACCGCGGTCCACAGGTGGTCGGCGGTGCCGCTGTCGTCCCACTGGACGGCCAGCCCACCGTCTGCTGTGGACATGTCGCGCACGCCCAGGACCAGCCCGCTGGCCAGGTTCTGGACGCGGCGCGCGCCGGTGGGGACGAACCGCCAGCGGTTGTCGGCGCTGCCGTTGTCCGGGTCCTGCACGGCCTGGGCGCCCGCGGCGGTGGAGCCGTTCAGGATGCCCAGCAGCTTGCCGCTGTGGGTGTTGCGGATCTTGTGGGTGCCGTCGCCGACGTCGATGACTGTCCACTTGTGATCGGCGGTGCCGGTGTCGGACCACTGCAGGACGCGCGCGTTGTCGGCGGTCGACATGTCCTGGACGCCGAGGACCTTGCCGCTGTTGCCGTTGCGCAGCCGCACGGCCGCGCCGTCGGCGACCAGCGACCAGGTGTGGTCCGGGGTGCCGGTGTCGTTCCACTGTAGAGCGAACGCGCCGTCCGCTGTGGACATGTCCTGGATGCCGAGGACGAGGCCGCTGGCGGCGTTGACCAGCCGGTAGCCCGCGTCGCCGGAGGTCCGCCAGTACACGGTGTAGTTGTGGCCTTGGGCGTCGTAGAACGGCAGCAGCGGGACGTTCGAGCCGTTGGCGGTCGCCGTGAAGGCCAGCGCGGTCGAGCTGGTACGCGCGATCGAGGCGACGTCCAAGGCGGGCAGGGTGCTGAAGGAGGTGTTGCCGTAGTTGCCCGACAGGACCACCGGGCCGTAGGTGATCGCGGCGACGCCCGGGTTGTCGTTGGCCGCGCGCATGACGACCCGCATGGGCAGGCGGACGCTCACCCGGTCGCCGGAGGTCCAGGATCGGGTGAGGCCTGCGTAGCTGCCCGGTGTGGTGGCGATGTCCTGGGCGACCCCGTTGACGCTGACCGTCGCGCCGCTGGTCCAGGCCGGGATACGCAGCCGCATCGTCCACGTGCCGCCGCCGGTGACGGCCAGGGTGGTGGTGTCGCTCGCGGGGTAGGTGGTGGTCTGGGTGACCGTGACGCCCCGCTCCGCCCACGTCAGCACCGACGGCATGAACAGGTTCACCGTGAGCGTGGCGCCGTTGTGGAAGTAGATGGAGTCCATCAGCTTGGTGTTGGTCTCCAGTGCCGTGCCCTGGCAGCACCAGAACGTGCCGTAGTCGGTGCTGTGGCTGCCCCCGCCGACCGCGGGCCCGACCTGGCCCCGGCGACCGCCCGGGTTGAGGGCGGTGAAGTAGCAGACGTGGCCGTGGCCGCTGGCCGGGTTCTGCTGGCCGATGAGGTGGTTGAGCAGCGCCCGCTCGTAGTAGTCGAAGTAGGCGGCGTTGTCCGGGTCGAGCAGCCACAGCTCCCGGGTCAGCTTGAGCATGTTGTAGGTGTTGCACGCCTCGGCGGCGTCGGCGTTCAGGTGCGCGGCGATCGCGTTCGGCGCGCGGAAGTGCTCGGCCTGGCTGTTGCCGCCGATGACGTAGGTGTGGGCCCCGACGGTGATGTGCCAGGCGTTGGTGGCGATGTCGCGGTAGCGGGTGGTGCCGGTGGCCTTGTACTCGCGGGCCGCGCCCACCCACTTGGGCACCTGGGTGTTGGCGTGCAGGCCGTTGAGCCGGTCCTGGTTGGCCGCCAGGGGGTCGAAGACGGCGGCGTGGTCGAACCTGCGCGCGGCGGTGAGCCACCGGGTGTCGCCGGTCTGCTGGTACAGGTCGGCCAGCACGGCGTTCATCCCGCCGAACTCGGTGCGCATCGTGGTCTGCATCTGGGCCTGGGTCAGCCTGCCGGTGCGCCAGTCGACCCACCCGGCGAAGCGCAGCAGCACGTCGCGTGCCTGCGTGTTGCCGATGTGGCGCCACACGTCCAGCAGGCCCGCGAGGGTCTTGTGGAGGCAGTAGTAGGGGACGCCCCTGCGGGTGCCCGACTCCACGACGGTCAGGTCGGACTCGGGGAAGCCGGAGAGGTAGCCCGCGCTGAAGCCCGCCGCCGCGTTGTTCGCCTGGCACTTGGCCAGCTCGGCGACCATGTGGTTCGCCTTGTCCCGGCAGACCGTGTCGCCGAGCACCGCCCACGCGTGCGCCCACGCGGTGAGGAAGTGCCCCTGGCTGTGCGTGCGGAACTCGAAGTTCGGCGCCTCCCAGCCCCCGAGCGCCGCCGCCCCCTGCGTGGACAGGCGGTGGTTGGCGCGGAAGTTGTAGAGCAGCCGGTCGACGTCGATGAACCGCAGGTAGGCCATGGTGCGGTTCTGGTTGTCCAGCCACCGGCTCGACGTCAGCCGGACCTGGCCGAGCTCGAACGGGTGGGCGGAGACGCCGATGTCGCCCCGCACGGGCGGAATCGCCGCGAGGGCGCTCGGCGCGCCGATGGTGGGGACGGTGGACGCCACGGCGGCCACCCCCGCCGCCTGCAGCAGCCTGCGTCGGCTCAGACCTGATGACGACCCTGATGACGACATGGAGGCCTCCTGGAGTGCGGACAGGCTCCGCCGGGGCGGGATGGGCAGGGTTCGGCCCGTGGAGCGGTCAGATCGCGGCGAGACCGCTTGGTCGAATGTGACCGGCGCCACTCGCTGCATGTGAACGCTAACACTAGATCGTTGCCCTGTTCAAGGGCGAAGTCTCGGGCAGATAAACGTCACCAGAGGGCTGGGCGGTAGGCGAGGAGGGTGGATCTGTTATCGCTAACAGGAGTGGGGCGGCTTTACGCGCGTGGTTCGGCGCGACTGGGCCTGCCATCCCGTCTGGCTCAGCCAGTGTCGCGGCTCATTCCGGCTGGGCCGTGGTGGCGGCTGCCCTCCGTGTCCGGTGCCGGTGGGATCGCCGACAGGAGTCTTTCCGCGAGCACGCGGCAGCGGCTGCCGAGTTCCGGTGGGTCGAGGACCTCGAAGTCGTGCCCCAGCAGGACCACGTGCATGAGCACGAAGTCGAGGCTGGCGGCGCCGCTGAGCACCTCACAGCGCTCGTTGCCCCTGCCTTGGACCAGGGCGGCCGACGCCGGGATCTGCGCGCGCACGGTGTCGGCCGGCGCGTGCACGAGGAAGCGCGCCTGGTGGGGGTAGGCGCGGCTCGCCACGCTCTCCTGCACGTACGTCGCGGCGTCGGGGGCCGGGCGCGGGCGGAAGCGCCAGGTGCGGGCGGACACGCCGGTCATCCGGTCGACGCGGAAGTTGCGCCAGTCGTCGCGGTCGAGGTCGTAGGCGAGGAGGTACCAGCGCCGGTCGGAGGCGACCAGGCGGTAGGGCTCGACCCGCCGGGGCCGCACCCCGTCCCCGGACGGGTAGTCGAAGCTGGCCTCGACCTCGTCGCGACAGGCCCTGGCCAGGGTCATGAGCGCCTCGGGGTCGACCGGCGCGCGGCCTCCGCCGAAGGACTCCACCGAGGACGCCAGCGCCCGCACCTCGTGCCGCAAACGGGTGGGCAGCACCCGGTCGAGCTTGGTCAGCGCCCGGAGCGCGGCGTCGGCCGCCCCCGCGACCGCGCCGCCCGCCCCCGCGAGCAGCGAGACCGCCGTGGCGATCGCCTCCTCGTCGTCGAGGAGCAGCGGCGGCAGGTCCTGCCCAGGGCCGAGCTGGTAGCCGCCGCCGACACCCTGGCCGGCGTGCACCAGGTAGCCGAGCGCGCGCAGCCGCTCCACGTCACGCCGCACCGTGCGCGGGGTGACGCCGAGCCGGTCGGCCAGCTCGGGGCCGGTCCAGACCTGGCGTTGCTGCAGCAGCCCGAGCAGGGTGAGCACCCGCTCCGTCGTGCCCCGGTCGTTCATGTCACCCACCATGGCAGAAATAGCGGACCAACCCTGTCCGCTTTGGATGTCAGGGTGGCGGCATGGACGACGACCTCGACTGGAACCGGCGCGAAGGAGCCCTACCCCGACGCCCCCATGGCCGACCTCGTCCTCCACATCCACCGCGAACTGATCCACCACGCCTGCTGCGCGACCTCTACCTGCACACGAACGGAGCCACCCGATGAGCCGCCACATCCAGGTCACCTTCGACGCCCACGACCCCCGAGCCCTCTCCACCTTCTGGCGCGACGCCCTGGGCTACGTCCACCCCGGCCCGCCCGGCATGGAACTGCCCGAGAACGCCGACCCGCTGGCCGCATGGGACGACTTCCTCGCGCGGGTTGGCGTGCCTCGGGACCAGTGGAACACCAGGTCGGCCATTGAGGACCCGGACGGACACGGCCCCCGGCTGTTCTTCCAGCAGGTCCCGGAAAACAAGGCCGTCAAGAACCGCGTCCACCTCGACGTCCGCGCCGCTCCCGGACTGCAAGGGGAACAGCGGATGGCCGCCTTGGAAGCCGAGTGCGACCGGCTCGTCGCACTCGGTGCGACACGGGTGAGCCGCCGTGAGCCCGAACCCCCGATGAGCGCGGGCTTCATCGTGATGACCGACCCCGAGGGCAACGAGTTCTGCCTCGACTGACTCAGTGTCCAAAAGGGTGCGGCCGTGGCCGGGTGGCGGTCGCGTTGCCGTCACCCGGCCACTGGGCGGTGGTGTCGGTCAGGCGGCCCACTGACCGCCTGCCGCGGCTGCGGAGGCAAAGAGGAAGTAGAACCTGGTGTTGTCGGCGACGTTGGTGGCGATGACGGTCCACTGGTTGGCGTTGGCGGTCTTGTAGCCGGACTGGCAGTACAAGGGTGCGGAGTACGGCAAGAAGCACACCTTGACGCTGCGGGTGGTGGTCGGCTTGAGGTTGATGTCGGCGCAGTTGGCGGTCGTGGCGAGGAAGCCCGAGCCCGGCGGGTAGTCGTGGTAATCCGCGGGCTTGCTGAACGACTTCGCGCTGCCGTAGCAGCTCAAGGCTGACGAGTCCCCCGCGGTCTCGGCCGTCGCGGGCGTCGTGGCCGTGGCACCCACCAGAGCGGCCAAACCGACAGCGGCCGCCACTCTCCTTGCGGTTGCAGGCATAGTTGATCCCCCAGTGTCCTTTTTGGTGTTCCGTTCGGAAATTCCCCGTGAAAGGACTATGGCAGTGGGCAGATCCCGGCGAGGCGGAACCGACAAGCATCACTCGTACGGGTGATGCGGCCACCGTCGCCGTCGCATTGCTGAGGAGCGCTCGGAAACGCTGGAGCAGGCCACCCGGTGTCGGCGAGTGCGACCGACGCGGAATCCGAGACTTCAGGCGTTCGCTATGGTCCGAAGTGGACGTATGGCGCCCAGGCGGAGGGCTCGTCGGGGCGGGCGGTTCTGGCCGCCTTGGCCGCCTCGTGCAGGGCGGCGGCGGGGGGTAGGTGGTCCAGGAGCCGGTAGACGGCGGCGGCGAGGTCGGCGCGGTCGGGGATTGACCACAGGGTGGCGATCACGTGCCGGTAGCCGGCGAGGTGCAGGGCGCCTGCTGGGCTCAGGGCCTCGTCGGGCATTCCGGTTGACGCCGAGGTCTCGCACGCGGACAGGAACGCCAGTTCGGCTTCCCGCAGGTCCAGGGTGGCAATCTCGGCCACGGTCAGTGGGCGGTCGTGCAGGGCGAGGGCGCTGCGGGCCGGGTCGAGCACGTCCTGACCGCCGTGGCAGGCGACGTGCACCCAGGCGTGCCGGGGCAGTTCGGCCATGACCCGGTCGGCGGTGGCCTCGGCGTCGATGAGCCGGGTGCAGTCGCCGGTCCCGGCCACGATGGCGACCTCGGTCTCCACCGCGGGCAGGCGGGGCGCGCCGGGTGCGTCGGTGACACCGACGACCAGCCTGCGGGTCGACTCGGCCCGACCGCGGCGGCGGGCGCGCAACAACGACGTCAATGTCGTGGTGTACGACGACACGACGTCGTCCGCGGCGCCGTCCCTGGGTGCGGCCATGTGCAGCGGCAGCGCCGTGAACGGCCCGGTCGGGCACCACCAGACGCGGCGGCTGTCGGGGATCTCCCGCAGCACCGGCCCCACGACAGCCGACCACAGCCACGCCATGCCCTCGGCCAGGGTGTCCTGGGCGTCGAGGTAGGCGCCGAGGCCGCCGCCGAAGTCCAGCGCGGCCAACTTTCGCGCCCAACCCGCCACTTCCGACGAGGTCACCGCCAATGGCACGACCCGGACCCCGGCCGAGGTGACGATCAGCGCGTCGCAGCGCGTCGGCGCGGCGTTGACCAGCACCACCGGACCGTCGTCCGCAGCGCCGCGCAGCTCGGCGAACGTGCCGCGGCGCAGGAACCCCTCGAAACCCGGCACCGCGCGGATCTGCTCCACCAGCTCGGCGTGCCGGTGTGCCAACCGCATCCGCTCGTGCGCCACGGCGGACGCGTCGGACCACCCCGCCACGGCGGGCGCGCGCAGGTCGGCGTGGACGTGGCGCAGATCCTCCTCGGCAAGGCCGGTGTGGACGTGGCGCTGATCCTGAACAGGGCTGGTGTGGGCTTGGTGTAGATCTTCGGTGAGGCCGGTGTGGGCTTGGGGCAGGTCTTCAGTGAGGCTTGCGCGGACGTGGCAGATCCTGGGCAAGGCCGGTTCGGGCTTGGTGCAGGTCCTCGGGGCCGGTGCGGACGTGGCGTAGGTCCTCCGTGAGGTCTGTTCGGACGTGGCGTAGGTCTTCGGTGAGGTCTGGGCGGCCGTGGCGCTGATCCTGGGCAAGGGCTGCGCGGACGTGGCGCAGGTCCTCGGCCAGGTCGGGGCGTACCGCGGCCAGGCCGTCCACCGAGCCGTACGCGGTTTCGCCCCTGGTGCGCAGGACCTGCGCCCACAGGATCGACCGGCCGTGGTCGAGCAGCTCGACGGCCGTTTCCGGGCGACCCGCCGTCAGGGCGGCGGCTGCGGCCGCGGCGGCCAGGCCGCCGTAGTCGGCCAGGTAGCGGCGCTGGTCGTCCTGGTCGAGGCCGATGTCCGCGATCAGCGGGAGCAGGTCGACCGCCAGGGCGTACGCCTCGCACGCGCCCACGTCGTCGCCGCCGCGGCGGGCGACCTCGGCTGCCCAGCGCGCGGCGTGCACGCGGTACCAGCTCGGGGTGACGGGGTCTCGGGCGGCGTCGAGGAAGTGCGCGCGGGCGGGGCCGTCGTCACCGCGCATCCCCGAGAGCTCGCCCAGCTGGACGGTGACCATCCAGCGGTTGCCGGGCGCGGGCCGGGTGCCGCGCAGCGCGGCGATCGCCTCGTCGAGGTCGCGGGGGTCCCCGGTGGCCGTGTGGCGCAGCTTGAGCGTGTTGGCGAGGTTGATGCGGACACCGGCCGCGGTCTCGTCGTCCAGGGTGAGGTCCACCGCGGCGCGCAGCACCGTGATCGCCTCGCCGAGGTCCTCGACGCGGTGGGTGAGGCCCGCCTGCTGGGCACCCACGTCGACTCCGTGGCGAAGTCCTGGGCTTGATGGAGTTCGCGTGCCGTGCGGGGATCGCGGTGAGCAGTCCGGTGGTGGGCCTTGTGCTCGACCACTTCGGACCGGTGGCGGGGTTCGCCGTGACCGGGGTGTGCGGGCTGGGGGTCGCGGCCGCCGCCGTGCTGCTGCGGCGGACCGCGGCGCCGTCGCCCGCCGAGCGCGATACCGCGGCGGCGTGAACGCCCGGGGTGGTTGTGTGTCTACTTTGGAGTTCAGGCCGCCGCGTGGTCGGTGTGGCGCTCCGGTGTGGACACGGCCCGCGCCAGCATCACCAGCTGCACGAGCAGCGTGATCGCCACGATCACGATGGCGACGGTCAGCGCCGTCTTGGCGACGCCCGACCAGTCGGCCGCGCCGTCGCCGAAGGAGAACGGGAACGCCATGCGCAGGTGCGCCAACGCCACCAGCCCGCCCGCGGTCGTCACGACATCACTGAGCCGGGCCAGTGCGCGGCGCGGGCGCAGCAGGCACATCACGTTGAAGGCCAAGGCGATCACGAGCACGATGTTGGCCGTCACCACCACGGCGCCCGCGTCCTCGGTCAGGACGGGGACCGCGCGCCAGCCCGGAGCTATGTTGATCAGGAAGAGCGCGACGACGTCGACCAGCGCGGCGATCAGGTAGCCGACTCGGCGCGGCGCCGTGCGGGTGGTCCGATGGGCTAAAGCGGTCATGACATCCTCCGGCCGTTTCCATCAGCGTGATCGCCGCCCAATCCTTCCGCGCGTCACCACGGCCGGTCACGGTCGCGGCCCACCGGCGGGGCGGCCCACCGGCGGCTACTCGGCATCATCATCAACATCGTTCCCGAAACCGCGCCAACCCGCAGCGCGACACCGCGCGGGCGCATCGTGAACGTCCGCTCCGCTTTACTCTCGTAACTTCTCGAAATGTTTGACCACAACCAATGGCGTCTCAACACTGTTGATTGTCAACCGTGTCTCAACAGGTGGCTCGTCCGCGTGGCAGGGCACGACCTGCGCACCACCGTCGGTCCTCCAGGGAGATCCCATGACTCAGAGGTCGAGTCGAGGTTCACGCTTGTCGCCGCTCCGGTTCACCCTTGCCGCGGTGCTCGTGGCCACCGTGGCCATGCCGTTGACCGCGCGGCCTTCCCCGGCGACCGCGCTGCTGACCACCGTGCAGGCGGAGGCGATGACGAACGGCGGTGGCTGCACCGCCGTCCAGCAGGACCGGGCGGTGTACTACTGCAACAACGACAGCACCCACACCTCGTACGCGTTCGGCCAGGCCGGGCGCTACAGCGTCAAGGTCAGGGGCGCGTCCAGCGCGGCCAACACGGCGGGTATCAGCGTGTACGTCGGCGGCGCCAAGGTCGCCGGGCTCACGTTCACCGGGACCGCGTACACCACGCAGTCGGCGGTGTTCGACCTGACTTCCGCGGGCACCAAGGAGATCCGCCTCCGGCTGGAGAGCGACAACGGTCAGAACGACACCTACGTCGACTACATCGAGCTGCACCACGACGGCGCGATCCCGCCACCGCCGCCCGCGCCGAACCCGCCGTCCACCGGCGCCTACGCCAGCGGGGTGTACCGCAACCTGTTCCGGGAGTGGGACCCCTCGCTCACCGACGCGGCCATCACCGCCAAGCTCAACGCCTACTGGAACCACTTCTTCACCGGCACCGACGACACCAAGCGCCTGTACTACACCGCGGGGTCCAACGGTAACGGCGCGCTGGCCTACGTCAAGGACACCGGCAACAACGACGTGCGCTCCGAGGGCATGAGCTACGGCATGATGATCGCCGTCCAGATGAACAGGAAGGCGGAGTTCGACGCGCTGTGGAACTGGGCGAAAACCCATATGCAGCACAAGACCGGGCCGCGCGCGGGCTACTTCTGCTGGCAGGCCGACTTCAGCGGGTCGTGCCGGGACAACAACCCCGCCTCCGACGGCGAGGAGTACTTCGCCACCGCGCTGTTCTTCGCGGGGCACCGGTGGGGCAACGGATCGGGCATCTACAACTACACCGGCGAGGCCAACACCGTCCTCAACGACATGCTGCACAAGGAGGACATCAACGGCGGTGTGGTGGACAGCGTCACGAACATGTTCAACCGCACCGAGAAGATGATCGTCTTCGTGCCGTACGCCAGCGCGGCGACCTTCTCCGACCCGTCGTACCACCTGCCCGCGTTCTACGAGCTGTGGGCCAGGTGGGCGACCGGCTGGAACGGCAACCAGGCCGCCGACCGGCAGTTCTGGAAGGACGCCGCCGCGCGCAGCAGGCGGTTCTTCGCCCAGGCGACCCATCCCACGACCGGTCTGAACCCGGACTACGCCGAGTTCACCGGCGCGCCGAACAACACCGGCAACCACGGCGACTTCCGCTTCGACGCCTGGCGCACCTCGGTCAACTGGGCGGTGGACCACGCCTGGTGGGCGGCCGACGCCAACGCCAAGACCCTCACCGACCGGATGCAGACCTTCTTCGAGTCCCAGGGCGTCAACGCCTACGCCAACCAGTACTCCCTCGCGGGCAGCCCCCTGTCCTCCGACCGCTCACCCGGCCTGATCGCCTCCAACGGCGCCGCGTCGCTGTCAGCCACCAACAGCCGCGCGTGGAAGTTCGTGGAGGCCATGTGGAACCTGCAGCCACCCACGGGCCAGTACCGCTACTACGACGGCCTGCTGACCTTCATGGCGATGCTGCACGCGAGCGGCAACTTCCGCATCCACCAGCCGGGCGGGGGCGTGGTCGACACCCAGGCCCCGACCGCGCCGGGCAGCCCGACCGCGCCGTCGAGGTCGTCCACCAGCGTGACGCTGTCCTGGTCGCCCTCCTCCGACAACGTCGGCGTCACCGGGTACACCGCCTACGCGGGCACCGCCACGACCGGCGCGGCGGGCTGCGCCGACGTCGCCGCGACCACCTGCACCGTCACCGGCCTGTCCCCGAACACCGCGTACCGCTTCACGGTCAAGGCCCGCGACGCCGCCGGGAACACCAGCGCCGCCTCCGCGGGCGTCTCGGTGACGACCACCTCGTCGCCGACCACCCCGCCGAGCGCTTTCCAGCAGATCGAGGCCGAGTCCCACGACAGCGGCTCCGGCGTGTCCACGGCGTCGTCCGACGGCGGGGTCGTCGTCGCCTTCGCCGGTGCGGGCAGCCACATCGCCTTCGACAACGTCGATTTCGGCTCCGGTGGCGCGGGCCGCGTGCAGTTCCGCGCGGCGAGCACCGCGCCCGGGGTGAACGTCCACGTGCGCATCGGCGGCACGTCGGCCTCCCCTGCCTGCACCGTGTACCCGGACGGCAACGGCAGTTGGCACCTCAAGTCCAACACCTGCTACCCGAAGGTGACCGGGCTGCGGACCGTGTACCTCACCGTCACCGCGCCGGTCAGGATCAACCACCTGGTGTTTGCTCCCTGAGCCGAACTCGACGGGCGGCTCGTCCTTTCCCAAATGTTGTTGCGGATAAGGACAAGCCGCCCGTCCGAGTTCAGAGGTGTGCGCTACGGCGCCAGGAACCAGGGCTTGGTGGTGGTGTCGCCGCGGAAGAACCTCTCCAACAGGGTGGCCACCTTCTGCCGGGCGCTGGTGGCGGGGTGGATGCCGTCCTGGTTGAAGTCCGAGCAGCGCCACTCCAGCCCGTCGGACCGGCCGGGGACACCACCGGGGGCGTCGTCCGGTCCCACCCCGTCAGCCCACAGGTACGGGCCCCACGACAGCCACGGTGCCACCGCGCTCGAACCGCTGAAGGCGAGCCGAGGGTCACCGGCGACCTGGTCCTCGACGAGCCACCTGACGGCGAACGCCTGCTCGTAGGCGCCGAGACCGCGCGTCGGCGAGCCGTAGTCGCCGTAGACGCGGCTGGACAGGTAGGCCAGCCGCAGGTTGGGGTACTTCTGCTTGGCGATCTGGACGATCGTGCGCAGGTGGTCCCGCAGCCCCTGCGCGCCTGCCGGGAACGGGCCGAACTGGCCGAGGTTGTCGCCGTTCATCTGCTGCTTGAGCCACAGCACCTGCACCTGCGCGGGCGCCACGCCCGCCGCCTGCAGCCGCGAGGCCAGCCCCCGCCAGGTGTCGGCCGCCGGATCGATCCACAGCGCCGCGCCCTGGCCGCCCTGGGCCCCGTCGACCAGCCGCAGCCGGGGGTGCAGCGTGGCGTCGCCCGCGACGTTGCCCATGAAGTGGCTGAACTCCTGGGTGGTGTTGGACATCCCGATCGAGATCATGCCCACCAACCCCCCTGCGGGGTCCACCGCGCCCGACGCCGTCCTGGGCCGCACGTGGTTGACGGCGATCCCCCGCCCCGCCTGCTCGTGCGCGCTGGGCCGCTGGTTGGCGCCACCGGGGTAGAGGCCGCCCTGCTCGCCCAGGTACCTCTCGCCGGGCGCCATGTCGGACAGCGGGGTCCTGCCGGTCGAGGTCTGGGCGCAGTCGGCGGCCACCACCGCCTGCCCCGTCACCGGCACGAGCAATGCCGCCGCCGTCACCAGCGCGAGCAGCCCGACCTGTTGTCCACGCAGCATTCTCATACCACCACCCTGACCGACTGACCCGACCCGTCAAGCACCCGAGTGGCGGAGCCCGGCCGTCACATCGCGCTGATCCCTCTGCCGGTCGCGGTGTGGCGTGACTCGAACTCGTCGGCCCGCAGAATGATCACCACGGTCGACCTGGCCTTCCACCAAGACATCTGGCGCGCAAGCCTTGGCACGTGGCGGTTTCAGTGCGGGCTGCCTGCCGGAGGGGTGTCGGGCGGGCGGCTGAGGAGGAGGTCGGCGGCGCGGGCCATGACCTGGTCGCGGGTGCGGCCGGGGTGGTCCGCGGCGAGGAAGTTCTTGCCGATGGCCGCGCAGAAGGCGAGCAGGCTGCGGGCCTCGACCTCGTCGGGGTCGGGGCAGATGGTGCCGATGGCGTCGCGCAGCAGTTGCATGCGCCGGTTGTCCACGCGGCGCAGGCGTTCGGCGACGGCGCTGTCGCGGCGGGCCCAGTCGCGGACGGCGAGGTCGATGGGCAGCAGCCGGTCGCCGGAGAAGGTGAGCTGCCCGGCGAGGCGGGCCTTGTCCAGCGCGTCCCCACCGACCTGCTCGATCCGGTCGAGGACGTCGTCGACGCTCTCGCGCTCCCACGTGTCCAGCATTTCCCCCAGCAGCGCTCCGCGGTCGGCGAAGTACCCGTAGAACCCGCCCTTGGTCACGCCGAGCGCCTTGGCCAGGGCCTCGACCCGCACGGCGTCCACGCCGCCCGCGGCCAGCGCCCGCAGCCCCTCCTCGATCCACTTCCCACGCGGTGTGCGCAACGGGCCCATGGTGTTGCCGATCCCACTTCCCCGCCGGTTGTACGACGCTGTATGACGAGCCTAGCCTCACGTTGTACGCCATCGTATATCCTGAGGGGGAAATCGCATGATCAAGTGGGCTGGTTGGCTCATCGCGCTCTACGGGGCCGCGCACACACTGGGCTCCCTGACGGTGGAGGGCGCCGCGCGCCACGCCGGGGCGTGGTTCAGCGGGGAGCTGTGGGCGGACGATTTCGCCGACATGAGCGCGGCCAACAGCGCGTACTGGCTGAGCCTGGGGAGCTTCGGCGTGCCGCTGATCCTGATTGGCGCGATCGTGCTGTGGCTGGACCGCCGCGGCATCACCCCTCCGCCGTTCATCGCGTGGACGCTGGGGATCGCGACCATCGTCGACGCCGTGATCCTCCTGCCGACGCCCTGGCCGATCCTGCTGCTCGCCAACGTCCTGTTGCTGGCCGGAGCCCGGCGCGCCGCCCGCCGACCAGCAGGCGCGGCGCCTGCCGCACCAGGAGCCTGATCAGCCCGCCCAGCGTTCGCGGTGTTCGGTGAGCCAGGCGAAGTGGTCGGCGGCCATGGCGCGGAAGACCGTCGGCGCGGCGAGCCTGCCGACGCGGCCCAGGTCGCCGTTGACCTTGCCCTGGGCGACGACCCGCTCGACGCGCGGCTTGCGGGTGGCGGTGTACGCGGCCAGGGCGGCGGCGATGTCCGTCGCGCCGCGCAGGTGGCGGGCGAGGACGATCGCGTCCTCCAGGGCCATCGCCGCGCCCTGGCCGGACGCGGGTGAGGCGGCGTGGGCGGCGTCGCCGATGAGGACCACGCGGTCGCGGTGCCAGGTGGGCAGCGACGGGAGGTCGTGGGCGAACCACGGGGCGAGGAGGGCCGGGGTCGCCTCGATGAGCCGGGCCGCCTGCCGGACGTCGGCGTAGCGGGCGATCAGCTCGGCCCGCCACCGCTCGCCGGAGAGGGCGGCCAGCGCGGCGCGGTCGGGCTCGCGCATCGGCGGCTGGGCGAACCACCAGACCTCGCCGCCGGGGTGCGGGGTGTGGCAGAACAGGCCGTGGCGCCCGTACGTCAGCCGCAGCACCCCCGGCTCGCCGTCGACAGCGACGCCCCGGGCGTAGCCGCCGGTCTCGACCAGGCCGGTGTAGCGGACCGCGGGCGCGCCCGGGTCGAGCAGCGCGCGGGCCGCCGAGCGCAGGCCGTCGGCTCCGATGAGGACGTCGGCGGTGGCCGAGGTGCCGTCGGCGAACCCGACCCGCACGCCGTCGGGCCCGGATTCGGCTGACGTCAAGCGTTTGCCGTAGACCACCCGGGCGCCCGCGGCCTCGCAGGCGTCGCGCAGCACGCGGTAGAGGCCGGCGCGCTTGATGGTGTGCGCGACCGTCCCGCAGGGCAGCGGGGCGCCGTAGCTGATCCGGCCGATGCGCGCGCCGTCGCTGCCGGAGACCACCACGCCCGGCGTGGCGAAGCCCTCGGCGGCCACCGCGTCGAGCAGTCCCAGCTCGGCGAGCACGGCCAACCCGTTGGTGGGCAGGGTGAGGAAGGCCCCGACGCCGTCGGCCGCGCGGTCGTACGCCTCGGCGACGACGACGTCGATCCCCGCGCGGCGCAGCGCGACCGCCGCGACCGAGCCCGCGATGCCACAGCCCGCGATGAGCGCCTTCATCCGTTCTCCTCCACGTCAATGGTGATCCCGTCGTCGTGCCGGACGGCGGTGACGCGGGGCTCGTCGCAGACCAGGCCGGGGGACAGCAGGACGCTGGTGACCCTGGTCGCGCCGAAGCGCGGGCCGCGGGCGTCGAGCAGCGTCACGTACGGGCCGAACCAGCGCGTCGGCCAGCCGAGGTCGCGGCGCAGGTCCGCGGTCGGGTAGCGCTGGTGCCACGCCATCGCGCGCAGCGCGCCCGCCACGTCGCCCCCGACGCGCAGCGGCAGCACCGAGGTGAGCATGGCCGGGGTGCCGCGCGCCAGGCCGCCGGGCATCGGCACGCTCAGCACCGCGTCCGGCGCGTCGGTGACCGACGCCAGCACGACCGCGCGCCAGTCCTCGCCCGGCGGGGTCGCCGCGATGGCGGCCACCGGGGGCCGGGTGCGGGTCGCGCCCGCCATGACCCGGGCCCAGTGCTCGCGGTCACGGCGGTGGGCCCGCGATCCCGGGTACCGCGCGACGTCGTCCAGCAGCGCCGAGTAAGAGCCGAACGGCCGCCCGGCGCGCCGCTCGCCGACCGCCTCGGCGTAGTGCCGGGCGGCGCGGGCCCAGGTCAGCAACACCGACTCGCCGTCGTGCACCAAGTGGTGCACGCGGGTGAACCACAGGTGGCGGTCCTCGGCCACCCGGTAGACCGCGTGCCGCGACAGCGGGCCGCGGGCCAGGTCGACATCGGCGGCGAGGTCGGCGCGCATGGCCGCGACCGCCGCCGCGGGGGACAGGCCGGTGACCAGCTCGGCGCTGGTGTCCAAGGTCGGGTCGAGCCACTGCCTCGGCCCGTCCGGGGTCGCGGTGAACCGCAGCCGCGACGTCTCGTCCTCGCGGGCGGTCGCCTCGATCGCGCGGCACAGCGCGCCCGCGTCGAGCGGGCCCGTGATGTCGAGGTAGGCGCCCGTCCACAGGGCGGGGTCGGCCGGGTCGCCCGCCGTCCACAGCTCGTGCTGCGCCGGGGTGAGCGCGCGCACGCTCAGACCGCGTGGAAGCGGCGGACGGCGAGCAGCAGGCCCTCGGGCGACAGCGTGAACACGTCGACGAACGACTGGCAGCGGCCCGTGCGGCCGGTGAAGCTGCCGACGACGGCGACGCCGTCCCCGTCGGCGATCAGCCGGTGCAGGTCGTGGCGCCCGCCCCGGCAGTCCGGTCTGTCGCCCAGCATGTCGGCGTGCACCAGCGAGGCGTACGCGTCGGAGTCGTCGTCGTCGAGGTAGAGGTAGGACAGCCGCACGTGGTCGACGCCCGCTGCGGTGGCTGCCATGCTCCCCGGGACCGGTCTGGCGTCGTGCATCGTGGCTCCCCTTCGGTGGTCAACTGTTCACCCACGGTCCCGTTGGCCGCCAACACGTCGCTATCTCGCCGCTATCCGCGGTGGAAGTGCCGCCAAAGTGCCTTGCGCGTGGCGGTGTATCCGCTGGTCACAGGGGTTTATCTGCGGTGAACTGAGCATCGCTCGGGTGTCCGTTTCGCAGGGCGGCCGAAGTGGTGGCCGACGCTCGCGCGGGCGGGCTAGATTCCCCCCAACCTGGTCCCGGTGCGCGGAGGTGCGAGATCGAGTCGACGACATCGACGGGCGCGGCGTCGTTCCGCATCCTGGGCCCGGTCGAGGTCGTGGGGGCCGCAGGCCGCGTCCCGATCCCGCCGGGGCGGCAGCAGGTCGTGCTGGCCTGCCTGCTGCTGGACGCCAACCAGGTGGTGAGCACCGAGTACCTGGTGGACACCCTGTGGGACGACCGGCCGCCGGACACCGCCCGCACCCAGGTCCAGATCTGCGTGTCCCGCCTGCGCAAGAGCCTCGGCGACGCCGGGGTGGACGCGCCGATCACCACCCGCCCGCCCGGCTACCTGATGCGCGTCGACCCCGACCTGGTCGACGTGCACCTGTTCACCCGCAGGGTGTCCCGCGCCCGGGAGCTGGTCAGGGCCGATCAGCCCGCCGACGCCACCGCGCTGCTGCGCTCGGCGGTGGAGCTGTGGCGCGGGCCGTGCCTGAGCGGACTGGGCAACCGCGGCCTGCGCACCCGGGCGCTGCGCCTGGACGAGGAGCACCTCTCGGCCATCGAGGCGTGCCTGGAGCTGGAACTGGGCCTCGGCAGGCACCGGCAGCTCGTCGGCGAGATCAGCACCCTGGTGCGGGTACACCCTTTGCGCGAGCGGCTGCGCGCGCAGCTGATGCTCGCGCTCTACCGCTCGGGCAGGCAGGCCGAAGCGCTCGACTCCTACCGCGAAGGCCGCGACCTGCTCATCGACGAGCTGGGCCTGGAGCCGGGGGAGGACCTGCGCGCCCTGGAGGCGGCGATCCTCGCCGGGGAGCCGACGCAGGCGTCCGGGCGCCCGCCCGCGCCCGCCCCACCGCCCCCGCCGCCGCCGCCGCGCGCGCAGGTCCCCCGCCAGCTCCCCGCGGACACCGCCGACTTCATCGCCGACGAGGACCTGCTGCGCGAGGCCGAGTCCGTGCTCGTGGGCGGCGGTCGCGCGGTCGGCGTCGTGGTGATCGTCGGCAGGCCGGGGGTCGGCAAGAGCACGCTGGCCGCCCACATCGGACACCGGCTGGCCGAGGAGCACTTCCCCGACGGGCAGCTCTACTGCGACCTGCGCGGCACCCGCGCCGAGCCGAGCGCCGCGCTGGAGGTGCTCGGCCGGTTCCTCACCGCGCTGGGCATCCCCGGGTCGGTGATCCCGGCGACGCTGGACGGGCGCATCGACATGTACCGCACGCTGCTGGCCACCAAGCGGGTGCTGGTGGTGCTGGACGACGCGGTCACCGAGTCCCAGGTCGTGCCGCTGCTGCCGGGCAGCAGCACGTGCGCCGTGCTGGTGACGACCCGCAGCAGGCTGACCGGGGTGCCGGGGGCGCGCCAGATCGAGCTGGACGTGCTCGACCAGGACCGCTCGCTCGACCTGCTGGGCCGGGTGATCGGCGGGCCGAGGGTGGCCGCCGAGCCGGAGGCCGCCGCGGCCCTCGTGCGCACCGTCGGCGGGCTGCCGCTGGCCCTGCGCATCATCGCGGCGCGCCTGGCCGCCCGTCCCCATTGGACACTCGCGTCGATGGTGCACCGCCTCGCCAGCGAGCGGCACCGGCTCGATGAGCTGGCGCACGGGGAGATGACGATTCGCGCGAGCCTGTCGCTGACCCACGACGGGCTGGACGCGCGGACCCGGCGGCTGTTCGCGCTGCTGAGCCTGGCCGAGGGGCCGACGCTGCCCGGCTGGCTGGCGGGCGCGGCCGTCGACGACGACCGGCCGTTCCCGTCGGACCTGCTCGAACCGCTGGTCGACGTGCAGATGCTGGACGTGGCTGCGGTGGAGCCCACGGGCGAGTTCCGCTACCGCTACCAGGACATCATCCGGCTCTTCGCGCGGGAGCAGGTCACCGCCGAGCACGGCTCCGACGGCGCGGTCCGCCGCATGCTCGGCGGCTGGCTGTCGCTGGCGGGCCAGGCGCACCAGCGGATCTACGGCGGCGACTACACCCGGCTCATCGGGACCGCCGAGCGCTGGAACCCGCCCGCCGCCTACGCCGAGCAGGTGCTGGGCGAGCCGATGGACTGGCTGGACGGCGAGCAGGCCAACCTGTGCGCCGCCGTCGCCCACGCGGCGCGGGCCGGGCTGGACGAGCAGGCGTGGGAGCTGGCGGTCACGCTGGCGACGCTGTTCGAGTCGCGCGGCTACCTCGACGACTGGAAGACCACCCACGACGTCGCGCTGGCCGCGACCCGCGCGGCGGGCAACACCCGGGGGACGGCCGCGCTGCTCGGCTCGCTCGGCACGCTGCACATCAACCGGGGCCGCCCGGTGGAGTCGAGGAGGGCGCTGGAGGCCGCGCTCGCCCTGTTCGGCGAGCTGGACGACCCGCTCGGGCTGGCGCTGTGCCGCCGCGACCTCGGCCTGCTGACCCGGCAGGGCGGTGACGACGACGGCGCGATGGCGCTCTACGCGCTGTCCATCGCCGACTTCGACCGCGCGGGCGACGTCGTGGGAAGGGCCATCGTGCTGACGCAGAGCGCGCACATACTGATGCGCCGCGATCGGACCGAGGCCGCCCACGCCCAGCTGGAAGAGGCGATCGAGATCTACCGGGCCGTCGGCTACTCCGGCGGCATCGCCCACTCCCTGCGCCGCGTCGGGCAGGTGCAGTCGCTGTGGGGAGACCACGAGCAGGCGCTGGGCACCATGTTGGAGGTGCTGGACATGGTCCGCCGCTCGCGCGACGTGATCGGGGAGGGCTACCTGCTGCGCAACCTCGGCGAGGTCAGCGCCGCCGCGGGCCGCGACGAGCAGGCCCGGCGCCACTTCGTCGACGCGATCGAGGTGCGGGAGCGGATCATGGACCTGGCGGGCGCCGCCGAGATCCGCCTCGACCTGGCCTCGGTGCTGATCCGCCTCGGTGAGGCCGGGTCGGCCAGGGCGATGGTGGAGCGGGCCGCCGCGGTGTTCCGCGAGCGGGGGATGGAGCGCGAGCTGGTCGAGGCCGCACGGCGGCTGGCGACCCTCTCGATGGTGTCGGTCTAGCGGGGTCCTCGGCCCGGCAGGGCCGGTCGCCCTACTCCCAGGGGTTGGTCGCGGAGGTGACCTGCGCGTCGCCGGTGGTCGGGGCGGGAGCCTGCGTCGCGGCGGTGGCGGCACCGGAGCCGAGGGCCAGCGCGATGGCGGCGAACGTGGTGACGACGGCGGCCTTGGCGATGTCGGTGACGGTCATTTCTGACTCCTTCTTCGGTGTTCCCGGAGCGGGTATGAACCAAAGTTAGGAGCCCGCGAAATCCCCGGGCTATCCCGCTTCTTATCACCGCGCTATCTCCGTCGTTTTTTCCGCCATCTCGGGATAGCTCTGCCGGTTGAGCTGGGCAAACTGCCCTATCCGCTGCCGGTTGGGGTGGAGATGGCGACGCGATAGCGGCATCCACGCGAATGGCGTCTATACGCAAGTGGCCCACGTGTGGAAGAGGGAATTGCAGATGGCGATCCAGACCGGCGTCGAGGTGTCCGAATCGGAGTTCGGCAGGCTGCTGCGCAGGCACCGCGAGCGGGTCGGGCTGACCCAGCGGGAGCTGGCCGACCTCTCGACGATCAGCGTGCGCGCCATCCGCGACCTCGAGCAGGGACGGGCCCGCAAGCCCCGGCCCGACACCGTCCGGCTCATCGCCGACGGGCTGCGGCTGGGCGGGCAGGCGCGCGCCGACCTGGCCGCGGCCGTCGACCACGGCAGGCTCCCGGGCGGCGACTACGACGCCGCGCTCGCCCCGCCGCCCGCGCCCGCCGAGGCGATCGTCGGCCGCGACGCCGAGGTGGCCGCCCTCGTCAGCGAACTGCTGGAGCGCCCGCGGCCGGTGCGCGTGCTCGGGCTCGCGGGCGTCGGCAAGACCCGCTTCGCCCTCGCCGTGGCCGCGGGCCTGCACGAACACCGGATGCCGGTGCTCTGGGCCACCGCCCCCGGGAGCGTCGCGGCCCACGACGGCGCGCTGCGCGATGAGCGGCTGGGCGCCCTGCTCGCCTCGGCCGCCGCCGAGCTGTGCGCCGACTCCGGTCCCGCGCCGGCCACCGCCGACCTCGCCGACGTCATCGGCGAGCGCCCGACGGTGCTGGTGCTCGACGGCGGCGGCCGGGCCGACCGGGTGCGCGCGTTGTCGCGGCACTGCCCCGGCTTGCGGGTCATCGTGACCGGGACCGAGCCCGGCGACGACGCCGAGCGCGCGTTCCTGCTCGCCCCCCTGGAGCCCGACGCCGCCGCCGAGCTGTTCGCCGACTGCGCCGCCGCGGTCCGCCCCGGCGCCCGCCCGCGGCCCGCGCTCGCCGCCGAGGTGTGCGCGCTGCTCGACGGGCTGCCCAGGGCGATCGCCGCCGCGGCGTCCTGGCTGGCCGTCTTCGACCAGGACATGCTCGTGGCCTCGCTGCGCTCGGACCCGGCGGGGCTGCTCGACCACCTCGCGGGCGCGGGGCCCGGCCGCGACCACCTGGCCGCCGCCGTCGCCGCGCTGCCCGCCGACACCCGCGCCCTGCTGCGCCACCTCACCGACCCGTTCACCCTCGCCGACCTCGCCGCCGCCACCGGGGCCCCGCTGCCTGATGCCGGTCGGACGTTGCGCGCGCTGCTGGTCCGCGGTGTCGTCGGCCAACCGGAGCCCGGCCGCTTCCGCGTCCTGACCCTCGTCTCGGCCCTGTTGGCGGCCGTCCCCGCCGAAGGCACCTCCTAGGTGCCCCTGCAACTGCCGCTCCCGCGCCCCGGCGTGCGGTTGACTCGGCGCATCGAGGAGCAACCGTCTACTCAGGACCACAAGGAGACCGTCATGGTGAAGCCGACGACCGCGGTCATCACCGGGCTCGGCGGGTGCGTTCCCGACACCCTCGTCAAGAACGAGGCGGTGGCCGCGCGGCTCGGGGTCGACGCCGACTGGATTCGCGAGCGCACCGGCATCGAGCAGCGGTTCGTGACCGGCGCCGACGAGGCCACCTCCGACCTGGCCGTGCGGGCCGGGAAGGCCGCGCTGGACTCCTGCGGCGCGACCGGCGCCGACTTCCTCATCCTCGCCACCACCACGCCCGACCACCAGGTCCCCGGCACCGCGCCCGCCGTCGCCAGCCGCCTCGGCATGGCCGGGGCGCCCGCCTTCGACCTCAACGCGGCCTGCTCCGGGTTCCTCTACGCGCTGGCCGTCGGGGCCGGGATGCTGGCCACCGGGCAGTACCGCACCGGGCTGGTCATCGGCGCGGACACCTTCACCACCTTCGTCGACGACGACGACCAGATCACCGCGCCGATCTTCGGCGACGGCGCGGGCGCCGCGGTGATCAGGGCGGGCGGGGTGGACGAGCCGGGCGCGATCACCGCGAGCACCCTCGGCAGCGACGGCGACCTGACCCCGCTCATGATCGTCACCGCGGGCGGCTCCCGGCAGCGGGTGGCCGAAGCCCCGGGGGACAACCACTTCACGATGCGCGGCAAGATCGTGTTCAAGAACGCGGTGCGCCGCATGTCCGAGGCGTCGGCCAGGGTGATGGCCGACATGGGCTGGTCGGTCGACGACGTGGACTGGCTGGTCGGCCACCAGGCCAACCGCCGCATCCTCGACGCCACCGCCGACGCGCTCGGCATCCCCGGTGACAAGGCCGTGGTCAACATCGAGCGGGTCGCCAACACCTCCGCCGCCTCCATCCCGCTGGCACTGTGCGACGCCGCGTCCGAAGGCGCGTTCACCCCCGGCGACCGCGTCGTGCTGACCGCGTTCGGCGGCGGCGCCACCTGGGCCGCCCTCGCCCTCACCTGGCCCGACCTCCCCCCGATCGCGGCGGCCAGCCGCTAGGCCGTGTTTCAGATGTGGAGCACGGCATAGCCGCGCCAGTCCACACGCTGACGGCACGGCCGGATACGCCCGAATACAACACCGGTATGAGGACGATCCGTCCGCACCATCAGCGCGCGGACTGATCACGACTCTGCCACCCCCCACATCTGAAACACGGCCTGACCACGACAGGAGAACCGCCATGTCCGACACCCTCGCCACCCTCGACGCAGTCATGGTCCACGTGCTGCCCGAGCTGAGCGGCAGGATCGAGGCCGCGCAGCGGCTGACCACCGACCTCGGCATCGACTCCATGTCCATTGTGGAGATCGTCTTCCAGTTGGAGCGCCAGCTCGGCATCGAGATCCCGGACGCGGAGATGGAGTCCGCCGAGACCGTCCAGGACATCGTCGACCTCATCGACCAGAACCGCGGCTGACCGCGCAACCGGCAATTCCACGACAGGAGCGGTCCATGTTCGACACTTCAGGTTTCGGCCCCGCGGGCGGGCGGGCGCTGAACGGGCCCCAGCTCGGCATCTGGTACGCGCAGCGGCTCGCCCCGACCAGCCCGGTGTTCACCATGGGCGGTTACCTGGAGATCCACGGCCCGTTCGACCGGGACGCCTTCATCGCCGCCAGCCGCGCGGCGGCGGCCGAGCACGACGGCCTGCGGCTGCGCTTCACCGAGGTCGACGGCGTGCCGGTCCAGGCGAGCGGCCCGGAGCACGACCTCGCCCCCGACGTGGTCGACCTCAGCGGCGCCGCCGACCCGGCCGCCGCCGCCGTCGCCCACATGCGGGCGGACATGGACACCGTCATCGACCCGGCCACCGGGCCGTTCCACCACGTCGTCATCTACGTCCTGGGGCCGGAGCACCACATCACCTACGGCCGGGTGCACCACCTGGTGCACGACGGCCTCAGCGCCGCGATGGTCGACCGCCGCGTCGCCGAGCTGTACACCGCGCTCGTCACCGGCGCCGAGGCGGGACAGCCGCTCGGCTCCTTCCTCAGGGTGCTCGACGAGCAGGACGCCTACACCGGTTCCAAGGCCGAGAAGCGCGACGCCGCCTACTGGCGCGAGGTCATGGCCGACGCGCCCCGCCCCCGCCCGGTGGTCGAGGGCCGCGCCCCGATCCGCCGGGTGGCGCACGAGACCGCGGTCCTGGACGAGTCCACCTTGGACGGTCTGCGCGCGGTGGGCGAGCGTGCCGGGGTCACCTGGCAGCACGTGCTCGTCGCCGCCGCGGTGCTGCACCGCGCCATCGAGACCGGCGAGGGCGACGTCGTGATGGGCCTGCCGCTGTCCGGCCGGACCACCATCGCCGCCCGCACCACGCCCGGGATGCTGGCCGACGTGCTGCCGCTGCGCGCCGCGGTCCGCCCCGGCGACACCGTCGCCGAGCTGGCCGCCGCGGTGTCCTCGGCGATCCTCAAGGCCCAGTGGCACCAGCGCTACCCGTCGGCGAGCCTGCTGCGCGAGCTGGGCTGGCAGGCCGAGGGCCGGTTCGGCCCGGTGGTCAACATCCTGACCGGCGACGAGCCGATCTCCTTCGCGGGCACCCCGGCCGTCCCCGCCACGCTCTCCACCGGCGGCACCGCCGACGACCTGACCATCACCGTCACCCGGCCCCAGGCCGGTGCGGGCGTCACCGTCGACCTCGCGCTCGACGCCGCCTACACCGCCGAGGTCGACCTGGCCGCGCGCCTGCGCCGGTTCCTCGCGGTGCTCACCGCCATCGCCGCCGACCCCGACCTGCGGGTCGCCGCCGTCGACGCGCTCACCCCCGACGAGCGCGAGCGGGTCCTGCGCGGCTGGAACGACACCGCGACCGAGATCCCGCCGCTGTCCCTTGTAGACCTGTTCGAGCTGGCCGCCGACCGCGACCCGGACGCGCTCGCCGTCATCGACGGCGACACCGAGATCGTCTACGGCGAGCTGGACGCGCGCGCCGACGCCGTCGCCTGGCTGCTCGACGCCGCGGGCGTGCGCCGGGGTGAGCTGGTCGGCGTGCTGCTGGACCGCGGTGCCGACTTCGCCGCCGCCGTCGTCGGCGTGGCCAAGGCGGGCGCGGGCTACGTCGTGCTCGACCCCGACTTCCCCGACGACCGTATTGCCTTGGTGCTGAACGAATCCGGTGTGCGCACCGTGCTGAGCGGCGCGCGCCACGGCCACCGGGTCGCCGATCGCGCCCGGGTGCTCGACATCGCCTCGGTGTCCGGGCGGGGCGCCCGGGTGGCCGTGCCGGTGTCGCCGGACGACGTGGCGTGCGTGATGTTCACCTCCGGCTCGACGGGCCGCCCGAAGGGTGTGGTGTCGTCGCACCGGGCTCTGGTGGGCACGTTGTTGGCGCAGGATTACGCGACCTTCGGGCGCGGCGAGGTGTTCCTGCAGTGCTCGCCGGTGTCGTGGGACGCGTTCTCGTTGGAGTTCTGGGGTTCGCTGGCCTTCGGCGGGACCTGCGTGCTGCACCCTGGGCAGCGCCCGGAGCCCGCCGTGGTGGCGGATCTGGTGGCGCGCCACGGGGTCACGATGCTCCAGGTGTCCTCCAGCCTGTTCAACTACCTGGTCGACGAGCACCCCGAGGCGTTCGCGGCGCTGCGGGTCGCCTTCACCGGCGGCGAGCCCGCCTCCGCCGTGCACGTGGCCCGCGTCCTCGCCGCCTGCCCCGGCCTGGCCGTGGCCAACGGCTACGGCCCGGCCGAGTCGATGGGCTTCACCACCGTGCACCCGCTGACCTCCGATGTCGCCGGGCCGGTGCCGATCGGCAGGCCGGTCGTGAACAAGCGCGCCTACGTGCTCGACAACCGGTTGCAGCCCACGCCGCCCGGGGTGACCGGCGAGGTGTACCTCGGCGGCGCGGGCCTGGCCCGCGGCTACCTCGGCAAGCCCGGCCTGACCGCCGAGCGCTTCGTCGCCGACCCGCACGGCCTGCCGGGGGAGCGGATGTACCGCACCGGCGACCTGGCCCGCTGGAGCGGTGACGGGGTGCTGGAGTTCGTCGGCCGGGCCGACGACCAGGTGAAGGTGCGCGGGTTCCGGGTCGAGCCCGGCGAGGTCGAGGCCGCGCTGGCCCGCTGCCCCGGGGTCACCCACGCGGCCGTCATCGTCCGCCAGGACGTCGGCAAGCCCGCCCGGCTCGTCGGCTACGCGGTGTCCACTGTGGATGGTCCGACGCTGCGCGAGCGGCTGGCGGACACCCTGCCCGAGCACCTGGTCCCGGCCGCGGTCGTGGTGCTGGAGCAGCTGCCGATCACCGCCAACGGCAAGCTCGACAAGGCCGCCCTCCCCGCGCCGGAGTTCACCGCCGACAGCGCGGGCCGCGCGCCCCGCGACGCCCGCGAGGAGCTGCTGTGCGGGCTGTTCGCCGAGGTGCTCGACGTCGAGTCGGTCACCGTCGACGACAGCTTCTTCGACCTCGGCGGCCACTCGCTGCTCGCCGCGCGGCTCACCGCCCGCGCCCGGGAGGTCCTGGGCGTCGACCTCGGGGTCCGCGACGTGTTCGCCCACCCGACGGTCGCCGCGCTCTGCCAGATCGCGACCGACGCCACCACCGCCACCACCGCCACCACCGCGCCGCCCGCCGCCGCCGAGCGGCCCGAGCGGGTCCCGCTGTCCCACGCCCAGCGCAGGCTGTGGTTCCTCGACCGGCTGGAGGGCGCGGGCGCCTACGCCGTCCCGCTGGCCACCCGGCTGACCGGCCCGGTCGACGCCGACGCGCTGGCCGCGGCGATTGCCGACGTCGTCGCCCGGCACGAGACCCTGCGCACCGTCTTCCCACAGGACGGCGACGAGCCCTACCAGCACGTGCTGGCCGCCGCCGCCGCGCACCTGCACCGCGAGACCGTCGCCCCCGCCGACCTGGACGAGCGGCTGCGCGCCCTGGCCGCCGAGCCGTTCGACCTGGCCACGACCCCGCCCGCGCGGTTCGCCCTGCTCGCGGTGGGCGACGAGCACGTGCTGCTGACCGTGCTGCACCACATCGCCACCGACGGCCAGTCGACCGGCCCGCTGTTCGCCGACCTCGCCGCCGCCTACACCGCCCGCGCCGCCGGGACCGCGCCCGCGTGGGCCCCGCTGCCGGTCCAGTACGCCGACTACGCCCTCTGGCAGCGCGAACTGCTCGGCGACCCGGACGACGAGACCAGCACGTGGTCGCGGGAGCTGGCGCACTGGCGCACCGCGCTGGCCGGGCTGCCCGAGGAGCTGGCGCTGCCGCGCGACCGGCCGCGCCCGGTCGTCGCCCGCCACCGCGGCGGCGCGGTCCCGATCGCCCTCGGCGCCCAGCGCCACGCCCGCCTGCTCGCCGTGGCCCGCGCCGAGCGCTGCACCCCGTTCATGGTGCTGCAGGCCGCGCTCGCCGCGACCCTGACCCGGCTCGGCGCGGGGGAGGACGTCCCGATCGGCACGCCGGTCGCGGGCCGCCACCACCCCGGCCTGGACGAGTTGGTCGGCTTCTTCGTCAACACCCTGGTCCTGCGCTCGGACACCTCGGGCAACCCGGCCTTCCGGGACCTGCTCGGCCGGGTCCGCGCCGCCGACCTCGACGCCTACGCCCACCAGGAGCTGCCGTTCGACGTGCTGCTGGAGGCGCTCAACCCGGTGCGCTCGCTGTCGCGGCACCCGCTGTTCCAGGTGTGCCTGGCGCTGGAGGGCGCCCAGGGCGACCCCGGCCTGCCGGGCTACGCGGGAACGCGGTTCGTCGACACCGGCACCGCCAAGTTCGACCTGGAGTTCCTGTTCCGCGAGGACGCGGCGGCGGGCGTCGCGGGCGCCGTCGTCTACGACGCCGACCTGTTCGACGCGGCCACCGTCGAGCGCGTGCTGGCCGTCTACCTGCGGCTGCTCGACCAGGTGCTCGCCGACCCCGGCGCCCGCGTCGGCGACGTCGACGTCCTCGGCGAGGACCGCGGCCTGATCCTCGGCGAGTGGACCGACACCGCGGTCGCCGTCCCCGAGGTGTCCCTTGTGGACCTGTTCGAGGAGCGGGTGGACCGGGCGGGCGGGCACACCGCCGTGGTCTTCGGCGATGACGCCGTGACCTACGCCGAGCTGGACGGCCGGGCCAACGCCGTCGCCGCCGCCCTCGGGGACGTGCGCGGCGAGATCGTCGGCGTGCTCCTCGACCGCGGCGTGGACTTCGCCGCCGCCGTCGTCGGGGTGCTCAAGGCGGGCGCGGGCTACGCCGTGCTCGACCCCGAGCACCCGGACGACCGGCTGCGCTCGGTGGTCGCCGAGGCGGGTGTCCGCGTCGTCGTCACCGGCTCCGCCGAGCGGGTCCCCGGCGCGCTTGCCGTTGCCGTGCCGCCGGTTCCGACCCCGCGCGCCTCGGTCGCCGCCACCCCCGACGACGTGGCATGCGTGATGTTCACTTCCGGCTCGACGGGTCGTCCGAAGGGTGTGGTGTCGTCGCACCGGGCGCTCGTCGGCACGCTGCTGGCGCAGGACTACGCCACTTTCGGGCCGGGTGAGGTGTTCCTGCAGTGCTCGCCGGTGTCGTGGGACGCGTTCTCGCTGGAGTTCTGGGGTTCGCTGGCCTTCGGCGGGACGTGCGTGCTGCACCCGGGCCAGCGGCCCGAGCCCGCGGTCGTCACCGACCTCGTCGCCCGGCACGGCGTGACGATGCTCCAGGTGTCCTCCAGCCTGTTCAACCACCTGGCCGACGAGCACCCCGAGGCGTTCGCCGGTCTGCGCCTGGCGTTCACCGGCGGCGAGCCCGCCTCCGCCGCGCACGTCGCCCGGGTGCTGGCCGCTTACCCGAACGTGGCGGTGGCCAACGGCTACGGCCCGGCCGAGTCGATGGGCTTCACCACCGTGCACCCGCTGACCGCCGACATCACCGGGTCCGTCCCGGTGGGCAGGCCGGTCGTGAACAAGCGCGCCTACGTGCTCGACAACCGGCTCCAGCCCGTCCCGATCGGCGTGACCGGCGAGGTGTACCTCGGCGGCGTCGGGCTCGCCCAGCGGTACCTGAACCGGCCCGGCCTGACCGCGGGGCGCTTCGTCGCCGACCCGTACGGCCCGACCGGCGAGCGCATGTACCGCACGGGCGACCTGGCCCGGTGGAGCGGTGACGGGGTGCTGGAGTTCGTCGGCCGGGCCGACGACCAGGTGAAGGTGCGCGGGTTCCGGGTCGAGCCCGGCGAGGTCGAGGCCGTGCTCGTCGGGCACGACCTGGTCAGCCAGGCCGCCGTGGTCCCGGTCCGCGACGGCGGCGACACCCGCCTCGCGGCCTACGTGGTCGCCGGGACCGACGGCCCCGCCCTGCGCCGCTGGGCGGCCGACCGGCTGCCCGAGCACCTGGTGCCCGCCGTGGTCGTCGTGCTCGAGCAGCTCCCCATCACCGCCAACGGCAAGCTCGACAAGGCCGCCCTCCCCGTGCCGGAGTTCACCGCGTCGGCCGAGGGCCGGGCCCCGCGCACGCCGCAGGAAGCCGCGCTGTGCTCGCTCTACTCCGAACTGCTCGGCGTGGAGGCCGTCACGATCGACGACGGCTTCTTCGACCTCGGCGGGCACTCGCTGCTCGCCGCCCGCCTGATCAGCCGCGTCCGCACCACCCTCCCCGACGCCGGGGAGATCACCGTCCGGGACGTCTTTCAGGCGCCCACCGCGGCGGCGCTGGCCGAGCGCCTGGCCCAGGCCGCGCCCGCCCGCAAGCGACCCGCCCTCCGCCGCCGCGCCACCGCGGGCACCGTCAGCTGAAGTCCGAGGAGAACCCCGTGACACTCGCCTACCCGACCGACCAGGAAGCCGGATTCGGCAGCGCCCCGGAAGACATCGTGTGGTCGCTGCCGGAGGAGTCCACAGCGGACACCGCGCTGCTGGTGCTGCCGCACGCGGGCGGCAACGCCCACGCCTACGTCGACTGGCGCGACCTGCTCCCGTCCGGCGTGCGGCTGCTCATCGGCCAGTACCCCGGCCGCGGCGCCCGCTTCGCCGACCCGCTGCCGCGGTCCATCGACGACCTCGCGGGCCCGATCGTGGAATCCCTCCCGCCGGGCGTGGCGAACCTGGTGGTCCTCGGCCACAGCATGGGCTCGCTCGTCGCCTTCGAGGTGGCCCGCAGGCTCACCGAGCGCGGCACCCCGCCGAAGGCGCTCATCGCCTCCGCCTGCCGCGCGCCGCACCTGCCCAACCAGGCGCCGGTGTTCCCCGCGACGCTGGACGACGACGCGCTCGTCGCGGCCATCAAGGCCCGCGGCGGCACCCGGGACGCCATCCTCGACGAGCCGGAGCTGCGGGAGATCATCCTGCCCGCGATCCGCGCCGACTTCGCCGTGGACGACGACTACCGCCACGTCGGCGAGACCGCGGCCCTGGGCTGCCCGATCACGGTCATCGGCGGCGAGGCCGACCCCATCGTCCCGGTGGCGACCCTCGCCACCTGGGCCACCGCCACCACCGCCCCCGTGACCGTCCGGACGCTGCCCGGCGACCACTTCTACTTCCAGCAGCAGCTGCCCGACTTCCTGGCCCTGGTCACCTCGGTGATCGACGCGGCCACCCGCCCCTGAGAAGGAGAGGACACGCGACCATGGCCGCGCCCACCGCCCCCCGCACCGACCTCGACGTCCGCCAGGACGCGGGCAAACCCGCGATCCTGCACACCCCGCCGCTGGCCGACATGGCCGAGGCCCGGGAGTGGCTGGCCGCCAACCACGTCGGCATCCGCGCCGCGCTCCTGCGCCACGGCGCGCTCATGCTCCGCGGCCTGCCGGTCGCCACCACCGAGGACTTCGCCACCGCGCGCGACATCCTCATGCCCGCCCCGGCCGACTACAAGGAGAAGGCCACCCCGCGCTCGGACTTCGGCCACGGCGTCTTCTCCTCCACCGACCTGCCCGCGATGCAGCCCATCCGGCTGCACAACGAGAACAGCTACACCCTGGACTTCCCGGGCACCCTGCTGTTCGGCTGCCTGATCGCCCCGACCGGCGGCGGCGCCACCACCGTCGGCGACATGCGCGCCGCCCTGGCCCTGCTGCCCGCCGGGCTGCGGGAGCGCTTCGAGCGGACCGGCTGGCTGCTGGTGCGCAACTACTCGGAGATGGCGGGCCTGCCCTGGAACCGCAGCTTCGCCACCGAGGACAAGGCCGTCGCCGAGGAGTACTGCCGCGAGCACACCATCGGCTACGAGTGGGTCGACGAGGACTCCTTCCGCACCCGCCAGCGCCGCTCCGCGGTCATCACCCACCCGGTGACCGGCGAGCGGGTCTGGTTCAACCACGTGTCCTTCTGGAACGAGTGGACGCTGGACCCCGACATCCGCGAGGTGCTGGTCGAGACCTACGGCGAGGACGGCCTGCCGTTCAACACCTTCGTCGGCGACGGCGCCGCGCTGACCCAGGAGGAGGCGGCCGCCCTCAGCGCCGTCTACGACGAGGTCACCGTCCGCGAGTCCTGGCAGGCGGGCGACCTGATGCTGGTCGACAACATCCTCAACGCGCACGGCCGCGACGCCTTCGCGGGCGACCGCAAGATCGTCGTGGCGATGGGCGACCCCGTCCCGCTGTCGGACTGCGCGCCCACCGCCGCGCCCGCCACGACCGCGTTCGGGGAGTGAACGCGCGATGACCCAGCCCCTCACCACCCACGCCCCCGACCTCATCGCGCGCCTCGCCGAGGTCCCCGCCGAGCGCATCGCGCTGGTCGCCGACGGCCGCGACCTGACCTTCGGCGAGCTGCGCGAGGCGGCGGGCCGCGTCGCCGCCGGACTCGCCGAGCGCGGCGTCGGCCGGGAGAGCGTCGTCGCGATCAGCCTGCCGCGCGGCGTCGACCTCGTGGTCGCGCTGCTCGGCACGCTCACCGCGGGGGCGGCGTACCTGCCGGTCGACCCGGCGCTGCCGCCCGCCCGCAAGCGGTACCTGCTCGACGACTCCGGCGCGGACGTGCTGATCGACGCCGACAGCCTCGGCGACGTGCTCGCCGAGGCGTCGATCGCGCCCGTCGCGGTCGGCCCGGACGCGCTGGCCTACGTCATCTACACCTCCGGCTCCACCGGCCTGCCCAAGGGCGTCGAGGTGACCCGGCGCAACGCCGCGATCCTGCTGGCCGACCTGGAGGCCGTCGGCGTCGCCGCGACCACCGCGGGCCGGGTCGGCTGGAACGCCTCGGCGTCCTTCGACGCCTCGGTGCAGCAGTGGACGCGGCTCTGCCGGGGCGACACCGTCGTCATGGTGGACGACGCCACCCGCGCCGACCCCGCCCTGCTGGCCCAGCTCGTCGCCGACCAGGCGCTGACCGACCTCGACCTCACCCCGACCCACGCCGACGCCCTCATCGATCACCTCGGGGAACGCACGGGTGAGCCGCTGAGCCTGCTCATCGGCGGCGAGCCGATCAACCCGGCCCTGTGGCGGCGGCTCGTCGCGCTGGTCGACGCCGGGATCATCCGCGCCGCCAACCTGTACGGCCCGACCGAGACCACAGTGGACGCCACCGTGGGTTGGCTGGGCGGGGACACCCCGACCATCGGCTCGGTGCTGCCGGGTCTGCGGCTGATGCTGCTGGACGACAAGCTGAACCCGGTCGGCGACGGCGAGCTCGGCGAGATCTACCTGGGCGGCGCCCGCGTCGCCCGCGGCTACCGGCGCAGGCCGCGGCTGACCGCCGAACGGTTCGTGGCCGACCTGGGCGGCGACGGCGGCCGGATGTACCGCACCGGCGACCTGGCCCGCCGCCGCGCCGACGGCGCCCTGGAGTACGTCGGCCGCCGCGACGGGCAGGTCAAGGTGCGCGGCTACCGGGTGGAGCTGGGCGAGGTCGAAGCCGCGCTGTGCGGGCACCCCGGCGTCACCGAGGTCGCCGTCGCGCTGCGCGAGGACTCGCTGGTGGCCTACGTGCGGGGCGACGCCGACCCCGAGGAGCTGACCGCGCACGCCGCGACGACGCTGCCGCCGTACATGGTCCCGTCGCGGATCGTCCCGGTGGCCGAGTTCGCGCGCACCGTGAACGGCAAGCTGGACCGCGACGCCCTGCCCGACCCGGCTGAGCCCGCCCCGTCGGGCACCCCGGCGGAAGTCCTGGCGGGGCCGGTCGAGGAGATGATCGGCGAGGTCTGGTCGCAGGTGCTGCGCAAGCCGCACATCCGCCCGGACGACAACTTCTTCAAGCTCGGCGGGCACTCGCTGCTCGCGATCAAGCTGGTCGCCCGGGTCCGCACCGACCTGCGGATCGCGCTGCCCGTCAAGGCCGCGTACCAGCACCCCCGGCTGCGCGACCTGGCGCGGCACATCGAGTCACTGCTGGCTGCCTGAGCCGTCCGATCCCCGCCTGAGGAGTTCCCCGTGATCCCGCTGTCGTACGCGCAGCGCCGGTTGTGGTTCGTCAACCGGCTCGAAGGGCCCAGCCCGGCCTACAACGTCCCGGTCGTGCTGCGGCTGAGCGGCGCGCTGGACCGCTGCGCGCTGGCCGCCGCCCTCGCCGACCTGGTGGGGCGCCACGAGGTCCTGCGCACCGTCTACCCGTCGGTCGACGGCGAGCCGTGCCAGCGGGTGCTCCCCGACTTCCGCCCCGAGCTGGGCGTGGTGGACGGGGTGGCGGGGGTCGAGCCGTTCGCCAACGAGCCCTTCGACGTCGCGGTGGACCCGCCCATCAGGACCCGTCTCTTCGCCGAGGGCCCGGACCGCCACACGCTGGTCGTGCTGCTGCACCACATTGCCGCCGACGGCTGGTCGATGGCCCCGCTGATGCGCGACCTGGCCACCGCGTACGCGGCCAGGACCGGCGGCGCGGCGCCGGACTGGGAGCCGCTGCCGGTGCAGTACTCCGACTACGCGTTCTGGCAGCAGGACCTGCTGGGCGACCCGGACGACCCGACGAGCCTGGCCGGGGAGCAGCTGGCGTTCTGGCGGGAGCAGTTGGCGGGCGCGGCGCCGGTGCTGGCCCTGCCCGCGGACCGCCCGCGCCCGGCCACGCCGACCGGTGCGGGCGGGCGGGTGGTGCTGCACGTCGACGGGCGGGTGCACGCCGGGCTGCTGGAGCTGGCCCGCTCCCAGGGGGCGACGCTGTTCATGGCGCTGCAGGCGGGCCTGGCCGCGGCGCTGGGCCGCGTCGGCGGGCTGAGCGACGTCCCGATCGCCACCGCCGTCGCCGGGCGCGGCGACGAGGCGCTGGACGAGCTGGTCGGGTTCTTCGTCAACACCCTGGTCCTGCGCGCCGACCTGTCCGGCGAGCCGGACGCCGCCGCGCTGCTGAGCCGGGTCCGGGACACCGCGCTGGCCGCGTACGGCAACCAGGACCTGCCCTTCGACCTGCTGGTCGAGGGGCTCAACCCGGAGCGGTCGCTGGCCCACCACCCGCTGGTGCAGGTCATGCTGACGCTGCAGAACAACGAGGCCGCCGAGGCCGCGCTGCCCGGCCTGGTGGTCGAGGAGGCCCCGGCCGAGCTGCGCACGGTCAAGTTCGACCTGTCGGTGTCCTGTGTGGAGCTGGCCGAGGGTCAGGGCCTGGGCATGTGGTTCGAGTACGCGGCCGACCTGTTCGACGCCGAGACCGCGGAGCTGTTCGGGGCCGTCTTCACCCGGGTGCTCGCGGCGATGGCCGATGACCCCGCCGCCGCGCCGGGCGCCGTCGCGCTGAGCGACGCCGAGCGACGCTACCTCGACACCCGGCCCGCCACGACCGCGCCCGCCGCGATCACCGCGCCCCCGGCCGAGGTCACCCCCGTCGAGCTGACGCCGCGCCAGGAGATCCTGCGCGGGCTGTTCGCCGACGCGCTGGGCAAGCCAGTGGCCGTCGGCGACAACTTCTTCCGCTCCGGCGGGCACTCGCTGCTCGCGGTGAAGCTGGCCGGGCGCGTCCGCTCCGCGCTGGGGGTGGAGATCACCGTCCGCGACCTGTTCCAGGCGCCCAGCGCCGCCGCGCTCGACCGGCGGATCGCCCAAACCGAGGCCGTCGCCCGACCCGCCCTGGTCCCGGTCGAGCGGCCCGCGCAGATCCCGCTGTCCTACGCGCAGCGCCGCCTGTGGTTCATCAGCAGGCTGGAGGGCCCGAGCGCGGCCTACAACGTGCCCGTCGTGCTGCGCCTGCCCGGCGGGGTGGACGCCGCCGCCCTGCGCGCCGCGCTGGCCGACGTCGTCGCCCGGCACGAGGTGCTGCGCACGCTGTACCCGGAGATCGACGGCGAGCCGTTCCAGGCCATCCTGGACCCGGGCGAGGCCGTGCCCGAGCTGGCCGTGGTGCCCGAGGCCGACCACGCCGCCGTCGCCGCCGCCCTGGACCACCGGTTCGACCTCTCCGGCGAGCTGCCGGTGCGGGCGTGGCTGTTCGGCGGCGAGCTGTTCGTGCTGCTGGTGCACCACATCGCCACCGACGGCACGTCGACCGGCCCGCTGCTGCGCGACCTGGCCGACGCCTACGCCGCCCGCGCCGCCGGGACGCCCCCGCGCTGGGAGCCGCTGCCGGTGCAGTACGCCGACTACGCGATGTGGCAGCGCGCCGCGCTCGGCGAGCTGTCCGATGAGGACAGTGTCGCGGCGGCGCAGCTCGCCTTCTGGCGCGCGGCGCTCGACGGCGTGCCGCCGGTGCTGGAGCTGCCCGCCGACCGGCCGCGCCCGGAGGTCCCGTCGCACCGCGGCGGCGTGGTGCCCTTCGCGCTCGACGCCGACACCCACGCCCGGCTGCTCGCGGTCGCCGCGTCCTCCGGTGCCACGGTGTTCATGGTGGTGCAGGCCGCGTTCGCGCTGCTGCTGTCCCGGATGGGCGCGGGGACCGACGTCCCCGTCGGCACCGTCGTCGCGGGCCGCACCGACGACGCCGTCGACGAGCTGGTCGGCTTCTTCACCAACACCCTGGTGATGCGCACCGACCTGGCAGGCGACCCGACGTTCGGCGAGCTGGTCGAGCGCGTCCGCGACTACGGCCTGGCCGCCTACGCCCACCAGGACCTGCCGTTCGACCTGCTGGTCGAGGCGCTGAACCCGGTGCGCTCGCAGTCCACGCACCCGCTGTTCCAGGTGATGCTGGTGCAGCAGACCGACACGGCGCTGCCGTTCGGCACCCTGCCCGAAGACACGGGGGACACCGCAGACACCAGCAGGGTCGCCAAGTTCGACCTGACGCTGGCGGTGCGCGAGCGGCTGGAGGGCGGCGCGCCCGCCGGGGTCGCTGGCCTGCTGGAATACGCGGTCGACCTGTTCGACAAGGGCACCGCGGCCTCGCTGGCCGAGCGGTTCGTCCGCGTGCTGGGGACCGTCCTCGCCGACCCGGGCGCCCGCGTCTCCGCCGTCGAGGTCATGACCGGCGACGAGCGCGAGCGGGTGCTGTCCTGGAGCCAGCCCGCCTACGCCGACCCGGTGCTGACCGCGCCGTCGTTGGCCGAGACCTTCGCCAGGCAGGCCGCCGCCACCCCGGACGCCGTGGCCGTGACCTGCGACCGCGAGGAGCTGACCTACGCCGAACTGGCGGGCCGGGCGAACCGGCTGGCCCGGCGCCTGATCGCCGACGGCGTCGGCCCGGAGGACCGGGTCGCGCTGCTGCTGCCGCGCTCCCTCGACCAGGTGGTCGCGGTGGTGGCCGTGGCGACCGCCGGGGCGGCGTACGTCCCGGTCGACCTGGCCTACCCCCGCGAGCGCGTGGAGTACGTGCTCGCCGACTCCGCGCCGCGGTGCCTGATCACCACGGCCGAGCTGGCCGACGGCGACTGGGCGTGCCCGGCGCTCACCGTGGACGCGCCCGGATTCCCCGACGCGCCCGTCACCGACGCCGACCGCGTCCGGCCGCAGGCCGACGCGCACGCGGCCTACGTCATCTACACCTCCGGGTCCACCGGCAAGCCCAAGGGCGCGGTCATCACCAACCGCAACGTCCTGCGGCTGTTCGACTCCACCGAAGCCTGGTTCGGGTTCGGGCCGGACGACGTGTGGACGATGTTCCACTCCTACGCCTTCGACTTCTCCGTCTGGGAGATGTGGGGCGCGCTGCTCCACGGCGGCAGGCTCGTCGTGGTGCCGTTCGAGGTGAGCCGCAGCCCGCAGGACTTCCGGCGGCTGCTCTCCGAGGAGGGCGTCACCGTCCTCAACCAGACCCCGTCCGCCTTCTACCAGCTGATCGAGGCCGACCGCGACAGCGACCTGCCGCTCGCGCTGCGCTGGGTGGTCTTCGGCGGCGAGGCGCTGGAACCGGCGAAGCTGCGCGACTGGTACGCCAAGCACACCGATCCCGTGCTGATCAACATGTACGGCATCACCGAGACCACCGTGCACGTCAGCTACCTCGCGCTCACCGGCCCCGACCACGCGGGCATCGGCGTGCCCATCCCCGACCTGCGCGTCTACGTGCTGGACGAGCGCCTGCGCCCGGTGCCGCCTGGGGTCACCGGCGAGATGTACGTGGTCGGCGAGGGCCTGGCCCGCGGCTACCTCGACCGCCCTGACCTGACCTCGACCAGGTTCGTGGCCTGCCCGTTCGGCGCGCCGGGGGAGCGGATGTACCGCACCGGCGACGCCGCCCGGTGGACCGCCGACGGCGGGCTCGTCTACATCGGCCGCGTCGACCAGCAGGTCAAGATCCGCGGCTTCCGGATCGAGCTGGGCGAGATCGAGTCCGTGCTCGCCGGGCACGGGACCGTCGCCCAGGCCGCGGTCATCGCCCGCGAGGACACCCCGGGCGACCAGCGGCTGGTGGCCTACGTGGTGCCTGCCGGGCCGATCGACGCCCCGGAGCTGCGCGCCCACGTCGGCCGGGCGCTGCCGGAGTACATGGTCCCCGCCGACGTCGTCGTGCTGGAGCGGCTGCCGCTGACCAACAACGGCAAGCTGGACCGCAGGGCGCTGCCCGCGCCGGTCCGCGAGTCCACCGGCCGCGCCGCCACCACCGCGCGGGAGAAGGCGCTCAGCGCCATCTTCGCCGAGGTGCTGGGGCTCGACACCGTCGGCGTGGACGACAGCTTCTTCGACCTGGGCGGGCACTCGCTGCTCGCGGTCCGGCTGATCAGCCGCGTCCGCGCGACGCTGGGCGTCGACCTGGCCGTGCGCGACCTGTTCCGCGAGCCCACCGTCGCCGGGCTGGACCGGGTGCTCGGCGAGCACCCGGGCACCGCGCGGGCCGCGCTCGTGCCGATGCCGCGCCCGGACGTCGTCCCGCTGTCCTACGCGCAGCACCGGCTGTGGTTCCTGGGCGAGCTCGCGCAGGGCCGCTCCTACAACGTCACCTTCGCCTCCCGGCTGACCGGCGAGGTCGACCCGGCCGCGTTCGCCGCCGCGCTGGACGACGTCCTGGCCCGGCACGAGGTGCTGCGCACGGTGTTCCCGGCGGTGGACGGCGAGCCGTTCCAGGCCGTGCTGTCCCCGGCCGAGGTGCCACCGTGCCTGGTGGTCGCCGACCACAGCGGCGACCCGGGCGCGCTGGCCGCCGCCGTGGACGCCGCGCTGGCGCACACCTTCGACCTCGCCGCCGAGATCCCGCTGCGCGTCTGGCTGTTCGCCGAGGGCGCCGGGTCGTGGGTGCAGGTCGTGCAGCTGCACCACATCGCCGCCGACGGCTGGTCGATGGCCCCGCTGATGCGGGACCTGGCGATGGCCTACGAGTCGCGCCAAGCGGGCGTCGCCCCGGGGTGGACGCCGCTGCCGGTCCAGTACGCCGACTACGCGCTGTGGCAGCGCGCGCTGCTGGGCGCGGAAAGCGACCCGGAAAGCCTGCTGTCGAAGCAGACCGGCTTCTGGACCGCCGCCCTGGACGGCGCGCCGCAGGTGCTGGACCTGCCCGCCGACCGGCCGCGCCCCGCGGTCGCCGCGCACCGTGGCGACGTCGCCCCGTTCGCCCTGGACGCCGACACCACGGCCCGGCTCAACCGGATCGCCGCGGACGCGGGCGCGACGACGTTCATGGTGCTGCAGGCCGGTTTCGCCGCGCTGCTGTCCCGATTGGGCGCGGGGGCGGACATCCCGATCGGCACGGCGACCGCTGGCCGATTGGACGAGGCGCTGGACGAGCTGGTCGGGTTCTTCGTCAACACGCTGGTGCTGCGCACGGACGTCTCCGGCGACCCGACCTTCGCCGAGCTGCTGGCCCGCGTCCGCGACTTCGACCTGGCCGCCTATGAGCACCAAGACCTGCCGTTCGAGGTCCTGGTGGAGAAGCTGAACCCGGCCCGCTCGACCGCGCACCACCCGCTGTTCCAGGTGATGCTCGTGCTGCAGAACACCGCGGGCGCGGCCGACTCGTTCGGCGGGGTCGGCGTCGAGGAGCTGGGCGCGGAGCGCGACACCGCCAAGTTCGACCTCATGCTCACCGCCGCCGACGGGGGAGACGGGCTGGCGGGCACCTTCGAGTTCGCCACGGACCTGTTCGACCGGTCCACTGTGGAGCTGCTGTCCCGCAGGCTCACCCGGCTGTTCGAGGCCGTCGCCGCCGATGCCGGGGTCCGGGTCGGCGAGGTCGACCTGACCCTGCCGGGCGAGCCCGAGCGGGCCGCCCTGCTGGCGCCCGCGCCGAGCGCCGTTCCGGCGGGCACGGCGGTGTCGCTGTTCGCCGAGCGGGTGCGGACCACACCCGACGCGGTCGCGGTCTCCGACGAGTCGCGGTCGCTGACCTTCGCCGAGCTGGACCGCGCCGCCAACCGGGTGGCGCACCGGCTGGTCGCGGCGGGCGTCGAGCGCGGCGGCGCGGTCGGCGTGCTGGCCGAGCGCACCGCGGGCTTGCTGGTCGCGGTGCTGGGCGTGCTCAAGGCGGGCGCGGCCTACGTGCCCGTGCCGGACAACGCCCCCGCGTCCCGGCTGGCGGTGATCATGGCCGACTCCGGCGCGACGGTGCTGCTCAGCGACCGCGCCCCGGAGTGGTCCGGCCCCGAGTGGTCCGGCCCCGAGTGGTCCGGCCCTGAGTGGTCTGGCCCGGTCCTGCCGCTCGACGGCGACGGCCAGGACACCGACCCCGGCGTGCCGGTCGGCGAGGACGACCTGATGTACGTCATGTTCACCTCCGGCTCCACCGGCAGGCCCAAGGGCGTCGGGGTCACCCACGCCAACGTGGTGCAGCTGGTGTTCGACCGCTGCTGGAACCTCGACAACCACCGGCGGATGCTGGTGCACTCGGCGTTCGGGTTCGACGCCTCCGTCTACGAGATGTGGGTGCCGCTGCTGCTCGGCGGGGAACTCGTCATCGCCGAAGGGGACGGCGCCGACGTCGACCACATGGCCGAGGTCATCGCCCGCCGGGATGTCACTGCCGCGTACTTCACCGCCGGGCTGTTCGCGGTGATGGCCGACGAGCGGGTGGACGCGCTGGGCAGGCTGCGGGAGGTGTGGACCGGCGGCGACGTCGTTGCCCAGGCGACGATCCAGCGGGTGCTGGACCACTGTCCGGACACCGTTGTGGTGCACAGCTACGGGCCGACGGAGACGACCTTCGCGTCCAGCCAGCAGCGGATCACCGACAGTGTGGAGACTGTCCACCTGGGACTGCCGTTGGACAACAACCGGCTGCACGTCTTGGACGACCGGTTGCGGCCGGTGCCGCTGGGCGGTTCCGGCGAGCTGTACATCGCGGGCGAGCAGTTGGCCCGTGGCTACCTGGGCCGCGCCGCGCTGACCGCGCAGCGGTTCGTGGCCGACCCGTTCGGCAGCGGTGAGCGCATGTACCGCACCGGCGACCTCGTCGCCTGGACCTCCCGCGCCGAGCTGCGCTTCCTCGGCCGCGCCGACGGCCAGGTGAAGCTGCGCGGCTACCGCATCGAGCCCGGCGAGATCGAGGCGGCGCTGACCGCCCACCCGGCCGTGGCCCGCGCGGCCGTCGTCGTCCGCGAGGACCGCCCCGGCGACAAGCGCCTCGTCGCTTACCTCGTTCCCGTTGATGGCCCGATCGACGTGGACGAGGTCCGCGCGGCGATCGCCGTCGGGCTGCCCGAGTACATGGTGCCCTCGGCGATGGTGGTGCTCGACGCGCTGCCGCTGACCGCCAACGGCAAGCTCGACCGGCGCGCGCTGCCCGCGCCCGCCCAGGCCGTGGGCGGCGGCCGGAGCGCGGCCACCCCGAGGCAGGCGGCGCTGTGCGCGGCGTTCGCCGAGGTGCTGGGCGTGGCCGAGGTCGGCATCGATGACGGGTTCTTCGACCTCGGCGGGCACTCCCTGCTGGCCGTGCGGCTGATCAGCCGCGTCCGCTCGGTGCTCGGCGTCGACCTGGCCGTCCCCGACCTGTTCCGGGCCCCCACGGTCGCCGGGCTGGACGCGCTGCTCGACGGCCGGGCCGCCACCACCAGGGCTGCGCTGGCCCCGGCGGCCCGCCCGGACGTGGTGCCGCTGTCCTTCGCCCAGCGCAGGCTGTGGTTCCTGGCCGACACCGGCTCCTACGCGATGCCGCTGGTGTCGCGGCTCACCGGCCCGGTCGACGCCGACGCTTTCGCCGCCGCCCTGCTCGACGTGATCGGCAGGCACGAGGTGCTGCGCACCGTGTTCCCGGCGGTCGACGGCGAGCCGTTCCAGGCGGTGCTCCCGGTCGAGGAGGTGCGCTCGGTGCTCTCCGTCGCCGACTTCACCGGCGACCAGGACGGCCTGCGCACCGCCGTGGACGTCGCCCTGGCCCACGACTTCGACCTGGCCGCGGAGATCCCGCTGCGGGTCTGGCTGCTGCGCGCCGCCCCCGAGGAGCACGTGCTGGTGTTCCTGCTGCACCACATCGCCGCCGACGGCTGGTCGATGGCCCCGCTGATGCGCGACCTCGCCGTCGCCTACGAGTCGCGCATGGCCGGGGTCGTCCCGGACTGGGCGCCGCTCCCGGTGCAGTACGCCGACTACGCGCTCTGGCAGCGCGACCTGCTCGGCGACGCCGCCGACCCGGGCAGCCTGGCCGCCCGCCAGCTCGCCCACTGGCGCACCGCGCTGGCGGGCGCCCCCGAGGTGCTCGACCTGCCCGCCGACCGGCCGCGGCCCGCGACCGCGTCGCACCGGGGCGACGTCGTCGCCTTCGACCTCGGCGCGGACCTGCACGCCCGGCTGGCCGAGCTGGCCGCCGAATCCGGCACGACCCTGTTCATGGTGCTGCAGGCCGGTTTCGCCGCGCTGCTGTCCCGGTTGGGCGCGGGCGAGGACATCCCGATCGGCACGGCGACCGCCGGTCGGCTGGACGAGGCGCTGGACGAGCTGGTCGGGTTCTTCGTCAACACGCTGGTGCTGCGCACCGACGTCTCCGGCGACCCGACCTTCGCCGAACTGCTCGACCGGGTCCGCGAGCACGACCTCGCCGCCTACGAGCACCAGGACCTGCCCTTCGAGGTCCTGGTGGAGAACCTCAACCCGACCCGCTCGACCGCGCACCACCCGCTGTTCCAGGTGATGCTGGTCCTGCAGAACACCGGGGACGGCGGCGCCGACTTCGGCGGGGTCACCGCGACCGGCGAGGAGTTCGAGACCGGCACCGCCAAGTTCGACCTGATGCTGACCGTCTCCGACGGCGGCGGGCTGCGCGGCGCCCTGGAGTTCGCCACCGACCTGTTCGACCGCGAGACGGTGGCGCTGCTGGCCCGCAGGCTGGTCCGGCTGCTCACCGCGGTCGCCGCCGACCCGGCGCTGCGCATGTCCTCGGTGGACCTGCTGGAGGCGGGGGAGCGGGAGCGCCTGCTCACCGGGTTCAACCCCGTGCCCGTCGCCGTCCCGGCGGGCACCGTGCCCGCGCTGCTGGCCGAGCGCGCCCGCCGCACCCCGAAGGCGGTCGCCGTCTCCGACGAGACGCGCTCGCTCACCTTCCGCCAGCTCAACCGCGCCGCCAACCGGCTGGCGCACAAGCTGATCCGGGCGGGGGTGCGCCGCGGCGACACCGTCGGCGTGCGCGTCGCCCGGTCCGCGGACCTGATGGTCGCGACCCTGGGCGTGCTCAAGGCGGGCGCGGCCTACGTCCCCGTGCCCGACAACGCCCCCGAGGCGCGCGTCCAGCTGATCCTGGACGACGCCGGGGTGAGCGCGATGGTCACCGACACGGACGCTGGCACCGACCTCGCCTTCGCCGGACCCGTGATCCGGGTCGACCAGTCCCGCCGCGGCCGCTTCGACGACCCGGGCGTGCCGATCGGCGAGGACGACCTGATGTACGTCATGTTCACCTCCGGCTCCACCGGCCGCCCCAAGGGCGTCGGCGTCACCCACGCCAACGTCGTGCAACTGGTGTTCGACCGCTGCTGGGACGCGGAGAACCACCGGCGGATGCTGGTGCACTCGGCGTTCGGGTTCGACGCCTCCGTCTACGAGATGTGGGTGCCGCTGCTGCTCGGCGGGGAACTCGTCATCGCCGAGGGCGACGGCGCCGACGTCGACCACATGGCCGAGGTCATCATCCGCCGGGACGTGACCGCCGCGTACTTCACCGCCGGGCTGTTCGCGGTGATGGCCGACGAGCGGGTCGACGCCCTGGCCCGGCTCAAGGAGGTGTGGACCGGCGGCGATGTCGTTGCCCAGGCGACGATCCAGCGGGTGCTGGACCACTGCCCGGGAACCGTTGTCGTGCACAGCTACGGGCCGACGGAGACCACGTTCGCGTCCAGCCAGCAGCGGATCTCCGGCAGTGTCGACAGCGTCCACTTGGGACTGCCGTTGGACAACAACCGCCTGTACGTGTTGGACGACAAGCTCCAGCCGGTCCCGCTGGGCGGGTCGGGTGAGCTGTACATCGCGGGCGAGCAGCTGGCCCGCGGCTACCTCGGGCGCTCGGCGCTGACCGCGCAGCGGTTCGTGGCCGACCCGTTCGGCAGCGGTGAGCGCATGTACCGCACCGGCGACCTGGTGTCCTGGACGACCGCGGGCGAGCTGCGCTTCCTCGGCCGCGCCGACCACCAGGTCAAGATCCGCGGCTACCGCATCGAGCCCGGCGAGGTGGAGACCGCCCTGGCGGCCCGCCCCGACGTCGCCCTCGCGGTCGTCGTCGTCCGCGAGGACCGCCCCGGCGACAAGCGCTTGGTCGCCTACGTCGTCCCGGCCTGCGCAGCGGCGACGCCGAGCGCCGAACTGTCCGCCGAACTGTCCGCCGAGCTGCCCGGACAGCTCGTCCCCGCGGCCCCGACCTGCACGGCGGCCGCGTTGCGCGCCGAGCTGTCCGCCGCGATGCCCGAACAGCTGGTCCCGTCGGCGTTCGTGCTGCTCGACGCCCTGCCGCTGACCGCCAACGGCAAGGTCGACCGGGCCGCGCTGCCCGCCCCCGAGCTGCACCGGGCCGAGGGCCGCGCCGCCCGCACCCCGCGCGAGCAGGTGCTGTGCAACCTCTTCGCCGAAGTGCTCGGGCTGCCCGAAGTCGGCGTCGACGACGGGTTCTTCGACCTCGGCGGGCACTCGCTGATCGCCGTGCGCCTGCTCAGCCGGGTCCACACCGACCTCGGCGTCCGGCTGTCCGTGCGCGACCTGTTCCAGGCGCCCACCCCGGCGGCGCTGGCCCAGCGGCTCGGCGAACCCAAGTCCAGCACCGCGGCACTGCGCCCGCTGCTGCCGCTGCGCACCGCGGGCACCGGCACGCCGCTGTTCTGCGTGCACCCCGGCATGGGCCTCAGCTGGCCCTACGCGGGCCTGGCCAGGCACGTCGACGTGCCGATCCACGGCCTGCAGACCCGCAGCCTCACCGACCCCGACTACCGGGTCTCCTCGGTGGCGGAGATGGCGGCCGACTACATCGGCCAGATCCGCCGCGTCCAGCCGCACGGGCCGTACCGCCTGCTCGGGTGGTCGTTCGGCGGCGTCGTCGCCCACGAGATGGCCGCCCAGCTCCAGGCCGACGGCGAAGAGGTCGACCTGCTGGCCCTCATGGACGCCTACCCGGTGCCCGAGGGACAGCGGGGCACGGAGGTCACGCTCGAGCAGATCCTCGACATCCTCCTCGCCTCCCCGCAAGCCCGCGCCGAGCACACCGTCTTCGACGCCACCGCCCTGGCCCGCACCCTGCGCGCCGAGGACCCCGTCGTCGCCGACTTCACCGAGGACGAGACGGTCACCCTCGTGCACGCCTCCGTCGCCCACATGCGACTGATGCGCGCCCACCACCCGGCCACCTTCACCGGGGACATGCTGTTCTTCACCGCGACCCGGGACCGCTTCCCGAACACCCCGACCGCGCAAGCCTGGCGCGAGCACATCACCGGGGAGGTGCTCGCCCACGACATCGACGCCGCGCACCTGCGCATGGCCGACCCGGCCCCCCTGACCGACATCGGCACCGCCATCGCCGCCGCCCTGTCCGACAACAAGATCCCCACAGCCTGATCCACCCACCTGATTGGAGCCCCGACATGGCCAACCCCTTCGAGGACACCGACGGCGCCTTCGTCGTGCTCGTCAACGCCGAGGGCCAGCACAGCCTCTGGCCCACCTTCGCCCCCACCCCGGCGGGCTGGACCGCCACCTTCGGCGAGGACACCCGCGACGCCTGCCTCGCCCACATCGAGACCACCTGGACCGACATGCGCCCCAAGAGCCTGCAGGCCCAGTACGCCTGAGACTCGGCGCGAAAGGGCGGCGCACCCCGGAAACGGGGTGCGCCGCCCTTCGGCATTCCCGCAGGTCGTTCCCGCAGGTCGTGCCCCGCAGGTCGTGCCCGTCGACTGCCCGTGGAGCTGCCGCCGCAACTACCGCAGGCGGGCCCGCGCGCCGCTTAGGTTTCCCCTGTCCGGCAGAACCGCCGGAGTCGCAGGGAAAACACTCAGCTGGAAGCGGGAAGCACCATGTCTGTTCGCCGTGTCCCCGACGTGCGTCGCAAGCGTGCACCAGTGATCGTGACCGGGACGGCTTCGGACTCGCACACGTGGAACCTCGTCTTCCTGGAGCTGTACTGCGGCGAGCGCGGACACGACGTCGTCAACCTCGGGCCCTGCGTGCCCGCCGACCTGCTCGCCGAGGAGTGCGTGCGGCTGGCGCCCTCGCTGGTGGTCATCAGCACCGTCAACGGCCACGGGCTGGTCGACGGGCAGCGGGCCGTCGCGGCGATCCGGGCCCGGCCCGAGCTGGCCGGGCTGCCGGTCGTCATCGGGGGCAAGCTCACCACCGGCTCCGCCGCCGACGTCGGCCCCCTGCACGCGGCCGGGGCCACCGCGGTCTTCGCCGACGGCGACCTCGCCGCGTTCGACCGGTTCCTCGCCGACGCCGCGCGGGTGGCGTCGTGATCACCTTCGGCGAGTACGTCAAGCGGGCGCCCGCGCTCGTCGTCCAGCCCCGCATGGGGTTCGGCGACCACCGCGCGATGCGCCGCGGCCTGGCCGCCACCCGCGCGGCGGAGGCGACGACCGTGGGCACCATCACCGTCGACAGCTACACCCGCACCGGCGACCTCACGACCGCGCGCACCGCGACCTCGCTGAACGGCTACCCGATCGCGACGCACCCGACGGCCGCCACCCGGTCCCTGCACAGCCCGGACTACCCGGTGCAGGTCCGGCACGGCTCGTCCACCCCGGCGCCCATCGTCCGCGCGCTCACCGACGCGGGCCTGCACGCCACCGAGGGCGGGCCCGTCTCCTACTGCCTGCCCTACGGCCGCACCCCGCTGGCCGAGTCGGTCGCCAACTGGCGGCGCGCCTGCGAGCACCTCGCCGAGCACGCCGAGGGCGCGCACGTGGAGAGCTTCGGCGGCTGCCTGCTCGGGCAGCTCTGCCCGCCCTCGCTGCTCATCGCGGTCAGCGTGCTGGAGTCGGTCTTCTTCACCCGCCACGGCATCCGCAGCGTCTCGCTCAGCTACGCCCAGCAGACCAGCGCCGAGCAGGACGCCGAGGCGCTGCACGCGCTGCGCACCCTGGCCGCCGAGCACCTGCCCGCCGACACCGACTGGCACGTCGTGCTCTACACGTACATGGGCGTGTTCCCGCGCACCGCGCGCGGCGCGCGCAACCTGCTCGCCGCCTCCGCGGAGCTGGCCGTGCGCACCGGCGCCGAGCGGCTCATCGTCAAGACCACCGCCGAGGCGCACCGCATCCCGACCGTCGAGGAGAACGTCGCCGCGCTCGAACTGGCCGCCGCCACCGCGGCCACGGCGAGCAGACAGCCGCCACCGGCGGACACCGGCCTGCTGGCGGAGGCCCGCGCGCTCGTCGACGCCGTGCTCGACCTGCACCCCGACATCGGGACCGCGCTCGCCGAGGCGTTCGCCACCGGCGTGCTCGACGTCCCGTTCTGCGCGCACCCGGACAACGCCGGGCAGGCCCGCGGCACCGTCGACGCCGACGGCTGGCTGCGCTGGTCGGACGTGGGCGCCATGCCGATCGCCGGGCCGCCCTCGCGCACCCCGCCGCTGACCTCGGAGCGGCTGCTCTCCGCACTGCACCAGGTGGCCCGAAAGTTCGACCGATGACCCCCGGAGGCGAGATGCACCACCCAGAACTGGCCGAGCACCTGGTCGCCCCGACGACCCTGGCGGCGATGGCAGTGCAGCAGGAGGCCCTGCAGGCCGCCCGCGACTTCCTGCGCGGCCAGGGCTTCACCGAGCTGCTGCCGCCGCTCATCGGCCCGGTCACCGACCCGGGCGGGCGCGGGGCCAAGGCCATCGACGTCGACTTCTACGGCCACCGCTACAAGATGATGACCAGCGCGATCCTCTACAAGCAGGCGTCGCTGCGCGGCTTCCCGAAGCTGTTCTACATCGCCCCGAACGTGCGCCTCGAACCCGTCGAGACCGCGGGGACCGGCCGCCACCTGGTGGAGTTCCACCAGATCGACGTCGAGATCGCGCACGGCACCCGCGAGGACGCGATGGCCGTCGCGCAGGGCATGCTCCAGCACGTCGTCACCCGCGTCTGGGAGACCGTGCCCGACGTGCTGCGCGGCCTTGGCCGCGACCCGGAGGCGTTCACCGAGCTGCTGGCGGGCCCGTTCGACCGGTGCACCCACGAGTCCGCTGTGGAGCAGCTGCACGCGGTCGGGCACCCGCAGTCCGCCGACGGCGAGATCGACTGGGAGGGCGAGGAGCGCCTGTCGCACAAGGCGGAGCGCCCGTTCTTCATCACCGACTACCCCAAGGGCTCGCGCGGCTTCTACGACCGCGAGGACCCCGAGCGCCCCGGCTCGCTGCGCAACTTCGACCTCATCGCGCACGGCGGCTACGGCGAGCTGGTCAGCGGCAGCGAGCGCGAGTCCGACTACGCCACCATCGTCACCCGCATGCGGGAGAGCGGCGAGAACCCCGCCAAGTACGACTGGTACCTGCGCATGGCCCGCGAGGGCATCCCGTCCAGCGCCGGGTTCGGCATGGGCGTGCAGCGCATGGTCCGCTTCCTCACCGGCCTGGACGCGCTCTGGCAGGTCAGCGCCTACCCGAAGCTCCCGGGGGTGGCCGCGCCGTGATCGAGTCCCCCGGCTTCCCCGCCGAGCGGGTCCGCGACCGCGCCCGCCGCGGCACCGCCGCCGTGTTCCCGCCCGCCGACTCCTACGGCACCCGCGTGTTCGGCGCCGACCCCGCCCACCGCCCGGACGACCTGGACGCCGCGCGCATCGCGCCCCCGGTGTTCATGCCCGAACGGCTCGGCAAGCTCATCGAGCTGGGCCGCGAGCCCGGCCACGACGACGTCGACCTGGCCACCACCGTGGGCGGCTTCCGCTCCGCGCTGCCGCTGTACCTCTCCGCCTTCGGCTCGACCCGGTTGGGGGCCAGGGAGCTGAGCACCGCGGCCAGCGCCCAGGCCGGGCGGCTGGGCATCCCCATGGTCATCGGGGAGAACGTCGTCCCCGTGCACGGCGCGGGCGCGGCGTCGCCGATGCTGGCCAGGATCGAGACCTACCTGGCCGCCTCGGAGGACGTCGGCGGGAACCTCGGCGGTGTCACCGTGCAGCAGAGCACCGAGGACGCCGACGCCGAGGTGTGGAACCTCGTCTACAGCTCGCCGCTGGCGACCCCGCTGCTGGAGACCGGGCGGCTCGCCTTCGAGCTGAAGATCGGCCAGGGCGCCAAACCCGGGCTGGGCGGCATGACCGTCCTCGACGCCGCCGAGGCCGCGCGCCTGCGCGAGCGCTTCGCCGTGCGCCCGGTGCTCGGCGCGGACGCCGAGCTGCGCTGCGCCACCCCCGGCACGTTCACCGAGGAGATCGTCCGCCAGCAGATCCGGTTCATGCGCAACAACTTCCCGCGCGCCGCGATCTGGGTGAAGCTCTTCCCCGGCCGCGACGTCGCCGCCGCGGCCCGCGTCGCCTGGGCGGCGGGCGCGGACGCGGTCACCGTCGACGGCGCCGAGGGCGGCACCGGATGGGCGCCGACCGCGTTCCTGGACTCCGTCGGCCTCCCACTCGGGGAGTGCCTGCGCCGCATCGGGCGGCCCGAGGGCTGCCTGCTGGCCAGCGGCCGGATGTGGGAGGGCGCGCGGACCGTCCGCGCGCTGGCCTCCGGCGCCACCGCCGTCGGCCTGGGCCGGGCCGCGCTGCTGGCCGTCGCCGAGGACCCCGACGCGGGCCTGGAGCGCCTCGTCGACGCGCTCGCCCTCGAAGCGCGGCTGCTGATCAGCGCCCTCGGCAAGTACAGCCCCGCCGCGCTCACCCCCGACGACCTCTGGTGGCCGAGCCCGGCCGCCGAGCCCGAGCTGATCGGAGCCCGCCCGTGACCGCCCTGCTGGAGGTCGGCGCCCGCAAACCCGACCACGCCATCGCCATCACCGACCTCGGCGCCCGGCTGGGCATGGACGCCCGCGCCCTGTGGACGTTCCGCAAGTTCTACGGGCTCGACAGCGTCCGCCGCGCCCCCGGCGAGGACCTGCGCACCACGCTGTCGGCCGCCGTCGCCACGCTCAAGGAGCTCAAGGGCAACGAGCACCGCGTCAAGTACGTGATCGCGGCGCGGACAGTGTCCACAGTGGAGAAGCGGATGGACCGCACGCTCCAGCGCATCTGCGACGACTTCGGCCTCACCGAGGCGGTCGCGTTCACCGTCACCCAGCACGCCTGCGCCAGCGGCCTGCTCGCCGTCGAGGTGGCGGGCGGCCTGCTCGCCGCAGACCAGGACCCGGACGCGCTCGCCCTGGTGCTGGTGGGGGAGAAGGTCTACACCGACGCCCTGGAGATGATCCCGGAGAGCACGGTGATGGGCGAGTCCACCGCGGCCTGCCTGGTGACCGCCTCCGGCGAGCGCGACGAGCTGCTCGGCTACGCCACCCGCACCCGCGGCCAGTACAGCGACGCCTTCCCGCCCGACCCGCTGGACCCCGGCTTCCTCAACGAGCACAACGACCTGCTCGCCGAGGTCATCACCGAGGCGGCGGACGCGGCCGGGATCGCCGTCGCCGACCTCGCGCTCCTGCTGCCGCACAACGTCAACCGGCTGTCCTGGTCGTGGGCGTGCAAGGTGCTCGGCATCCCGCTCACCCGCGTGTTCCTGGACAACATCCCGGTCACCGGCCACTGCTTCACCGCCGACCCGTTCATCAACTACGTCGACGCGCTCGCCGCGGGCCGCCTGCAGCCGGGCGAGCACTACCTGATGGCCTCCGTCGGCCTCGGCGCCACGTTCTCCGCCGCCGTCCTGCGGCACTGATCACCCAGCCGTCCACGGCACTGATCACCGCCGTCCCGCGGCACCGACCCGAAGGGAAGCACCCCCATGTCCCCACCCCAGCACTCCTTCCTGGAAGGCGTGAAAGCGGCCTGCACCGGCGACGCCGCCACCCCGCTCGTGTTCCTCGGCAACTTCGAGGTCGAGGACGAGTGGGCCCGCGACGAGATCGGCCTGCCCACCGCGGGCGGGCGCTCCGCGGCGGCCGTGGTCAACCGCATGGACGAGTTCGCGCTGCTGCTCGCGGGCGAGGACGACCACGTCGTCCTGAAGTCCCGGCCCGACCCGGACTACCTGGCCTACCTGGAGGGCCTGGGCATCGGCCTGCCGCGCGTCCTCGTGGTCGACCGCAACAACCCGGAGAACACCGTCAGCGCCGACGCCGTCGAGTCGCCCGTGCTGCAGGCCAGGCTCGCCGAGCTGGCCCGCTCCGGCCACCAGCTGCTCCCGCACGGCATGTCCGAGCTGGAGGAGCGGCTCTGCGCGGCCACCGGGCTGCCCTCGGCGCTGCCGCCGGTCGGGCTGGTCAAGGCCGTCAACAGCAAGGTCTACAGCCGCAGGCTCGCCCGCGAGCTGGGCATCCCGCTGGCCACCGGCTGGGAGTGCGAGACCGTCGAGGAGTTCCGCGCCGCCGCCGAGGAGGCCAAGGCGTCGGTCGCCGCGGGCCGCAAGGTCGGCGTGAAGGACGCCTACGGAGTGTCCGGCAAGGGCATCGCGGTCATCGACCGCGAACAGCGCTTCGACCAGCTCGTGCGCATGGTCACCCGGCGCGCCGAGCGCACCGGCGACCCGCGCATCGCCGTCGTCGTCGAGGAGTGGGCGGACAAGGCCGCCGACCTCAACTACCACTTCACCGTCGGCCGCGACGGCGGCGTCCGGTTCGACTTCGTCAAGGAGGCCATCACCTCCGGCGGAGTCCACAAGGGACACCGTATCCCGGCCCGCATCACCGCGGCGCAGCGCGCCGAGATCGTGGAGACCGCGCACGTGCTGGGCAAACACCTGGCCAGCGTGAACTTCCACGGCCTCGTCGGCGTCGACGCCATCACCACCACCGACGGCGGCCTGCTGCCGGTGCTGGAGATCAACGCCCGCAACAACATGTCCACCTACGGCGTGCCGATCCAGGAGCGGTTCATGGGCCCCGGCACCGTGGCCCTGGCCCGCCAGTACGACGTCGCGCTCACCGAGCCCATCGGGTTCGCCGAGCTGCGCGCCGCGCTCGGCGGGCTGCTCTACACCCCCGGCGGCTCCGGCCTGCTGGTCAACAACTTCGCCACCGTCAACGCCGCCGCGGGTGACGGCCCGTTCTCCGGGCGGCTCTACGGCCTGCTCATGGCGTCCGACGACGCCGAACTCACCGCCGTCGACACCGCGATCGCCGCGGCCGTCGCGGGCCTGCGCAAGGAGGTTCCCGCCCATGCCTGAGATCCAGGGCGTCCCCGTCACCGAGCTGGCCGAGCGCTTCGGCACCCCGCTCTACATCTACGACGGCGCCGTCATCACCGGCCAGTTCACCGGCCTGCGCTCGCGGCTGCACCCGGCCGTGGAGATCTTCTTCTCGCTCAAGTCCAACCCGAACATCAGCGTGTGCGCGCTGCTGCACTCGCTGGGCGCGCGGGCCGAGGTCTCCTCGATGACCGAGCTGCTGACCGTCCGCAAGGTCGGGGTGCCCGCCGAGCAGACCATGTTCCTCGGCCCCGGCAAGAGCCAGAACGAGATCACCGCGTGCCTGAAGGAGGGCGTCACCCTCATCTGCGAGTCCTTCGGCGAGCTGGCCGCGATCGACGCCACCGCCAAGGAGATGGCGGTGCCCGCCAAGGTCGTGCTGCGGGTCAACCCGAGCTTCGCGGTCAAGGGCGGCGGCCTGACGATGGGCGGCAAGCCCCGCCAGTTCGGCATCGACGAGGCCGCCCTGATGGAGCGCGCCGACCTGCCCTCGGACTACCCGTCGGTCCAGTTCATCGGGTTCCAGGCGTACATGGGCACGCGCTTCCTCACCGAGGACGTCGTCGTGGAGAACTCCCAGCGCATCCTGGAACTGGCCGAGACCCTGTCGGCGGCCACCGGCGTCCCGCTGGGCCTGGTCGACGTCGGCGGCGGCCTGGGCGTGGCGTACTTCGCCGGGGAGCGCGACCTCGACGTCGAGGACCTGACGACCAAGCTCAACCCCGTCTTCGCCGACTTCCACGCCCGCCACCCCGAGACCCGCCTGGTCATGGAGCTGGGCCGCTACCTGGTCGGCCACAGCGGCACCTACGCCACGCAGGTCCGCTACGTGAAGGAGTCGATGGGGGAGCGCTTCGCCGTCGCCGACGGCGGCACCAACCACCACATGGCCGCGGTCGGCATCGGCTCGTTCGTCAAGCGCAACTTCCCGATGCGCCTGATCAACCGCGACAGCGCCGCCGAGGCGGTCAAGTGGAACGTCACCGGACCGCTGTGCACGCCCAACGACACCCTCGGCAAGGCCGTCGAGCTGCCCGCCGACCTGGCCCCCGGCGACATCGTCGGCGTCGAGCGCTCCGGCGCCTACGGCCCCACCGCCTCGCCCGTGCACTTCCTCAGCCACGGCTACCCGGCCGAGGTCATGGTGCACCAGGGCAGGGCCCTGCTCATCCGCTCGCGCGACGACTCGCAGACCGCGCTCGCCCCGCAGATCCTCCACGAATTCTAGAACCATCCTCCTGAAAGGACACCACCAGCCATGACCGCGATCCTGCCCGACACCCAGGTCCACACCGCCATCGTCGCGGCCCTCTCCGAGGTGGTCGGCGCCGAGCTGACCGGCGTCACCGCCGAGACCCGCCTGTTCGACGACCTCAACCTGGACTCCACCAGCGTCCTGGGCCTGCTGATGGCGCTGGAGGACAGCCTGGACATCCAGGTCGAGCCGGAGAACCTGGAGCAGCGCCACCTGGAGACCGTGGGCGCGCTGGCCGAGTTCCTCGCCGAGAGCCGGTGACGGCGGTGCCCGCCATCAGCCACACCGGAGCGCCGCCGGGACCCGTCCCGGCGGCCCCGGGCCTGGAGCAGGTCAGGGTCCTCCGGTTCACCGGGGCGGACTCGACCTCGGGGCCGCACGAGATCGGCCTGTTCGACACCCAGACCGCCGCCATCCACGGCGACCTCGACCCGGGGTGGCAGGCGGGCAAGCCGTTCGTCACCTACCACGACATGGCCCAGCGCGCGCACGACGAGCTGGACCTCACCGGGGTGGACCTGGTGGTGGTGGTCGACGCCACCCCCGACTGCCGCCACCAGAGCCTGCCCGCCTGCCTGCTCTCGCACCTGATGGGCACCGACCCGCTCATCGTCGGCATCACCGACCAGGGGGTGACCGCCCCGTTCACCGCCCTGCGCCTCGCCTACGACCGCGTGCGGTCGGGGAGCGCGGCCAGGGCGCTGGTCCTGGTGCTGGAGCAGAGCACGCTGCCGCCAGAAGACGGCAGCCCGGCGCCCGAGGGCGACACCGCGGTCGCGCTGCTGCTCACCGCGGGCGGGGCGCTGCCCATCAGCCGCCCGCAGGTCGCCCCGGAGCCCGGGGCGTGGACCGGCGGCCTGGCCGAGCACCCGGGGCACGCGTGCGCCGGGCCGTGGGTGGCCCTCGCCGAGCACCTGTCCGCCGCCGAGTGGGGCGGCGTCCTGGTCACCGGCCGGGACGAGCGCTACTCGGCCGGGGTCGTGGTGACCGTCCCCGCCCCCGTCCTGCCCGCCTCCTCCCGGGAACTGGAGCTGACCCGATGAGAACCCCCGCGCCAAGCCCTGGACTCCAGCCGCACCCCAGGGGAACGGAACGCGACCCGGCCACGAGTCCCCACCCGACAGGACAGTGCCCGCCCACCACGGTCAAATCCGGGGAGGCGGCAACTGTGCAGGCCGTGGCGGCCGAGTTCGGGGTCGTCCCGGCCCTGGCGCGGCTGCACGCGGCCACCAGCCCCGGAGTGCTCCCGGCCGGTCCCGGCGGGCACGTGCTGCTGCCCGCCGAGATCGCCGTGGTGTGCGACCGGTTCTCCAGCCCCGGCGGCGCCCGCGCCCGCCAGGACTTCCTGGAGGAGCCGCTCGGCGCGGTGCCGACCGACTCCGGCGAGCTGACCGCGCTGCGCGTCGCCACCGCGGGTCCGGCGGACCCGGCCTGGGCCGAAGGCGTGGCCTGGCTGCGCCTCGGCCTCGTCGACCGGCTGCTCGCCAGGGCCGCCGAGCACCTGCGCGGGCGGTTCGTGCAGGGCCAGTCGACGCTGAGCCTGCCGCTGGTCCGCGCGCTGCTGGCCGACGGGATCGCGGCCCGCGCCCAGGCCCAGGCGCTGCTGGCCGCGTGGCCGGACGCCGACACCACCGCCGCCGCGCACCGCTGCCTCGCCGAGGCCGAGCGGGTCGGGCTGCACCTGGTCGGCGCGTCCGGGTTCGTCGCCGACGGACCGGGCCGCGACGTGCGGGCCGCCGAGCTGCTCGCCGACACCTACCCGCCGGGAGACGGCCGTGGCTGACTTCCTGACCGAGCTGCGCGCCCGCGCCCGCGCCGACGCCGCCCCGCTGCGGGAGAACGCGCTGGTCGTCGACCGCGACCCGACCGCGGTGCACGACACCTTCGACCGGCACCCGCACCTCAGGGCGTACATGGGGCTGCCGCCGGAGTACGCCGACGAGCCGGTGCGCGTCGCCGGGACGCCGGTCCACTTCACCACCTGCGTCGAGCAGGTCGTGGCGATGGAGGAGCTGGCCAGGGCCGACGCGGGCGGCGTGCTCGGCCTGCCCGGCCCGTCCATGTCCGGCTACGTCGTCGCCGAGCTGGCCGACGCCGAGCAGCGCGAGCGCTACTACGGGATGCTCGCCGCCAGTCCGACGTGGACGTTCTTCGGGATGACCGAGCCCGCCCACGGCTCGGACCCGGCGGGCATGGGCACCACGATCGAGCCCGAGGGCGGCGGTTTCGCCCTCACCGGGACCAAGCGCTACGTCGGCAACGGCGCCCGCGCGGGCATCGGCGTGGTGTTCGCCCGCCGCGCGCCCGGCCCGCTCGGCGTGGAGGCGGTGCTGGTGGAGACCGACCGGCCCGGCTTCTCCGCCGTGCCGATCGAGACCCTCGGCCTGCGCGGCCTGCAGCTCAGCGAGCTGCGGATGAGCGAGGTGCCGATCGGCGAGCGCGACCTGCTGGGCAGGCACCTGTCGGCGACCCGGCGCGGCATGACCGCGGCGACCCGCACCTTCCACCGGTTCCGGCCCGTGGTCTCGGCGATGGCGCTCGGCGTGGCCCAGGCCGCCTACGACTACCTCGCCGAGCACCGCCCGTCGGCCGACCTGGCGGAGTTCGCGGGCAGGCTGGCGGGCACCCGCGCGCTCATCCTCGGCGCGGCGCGCGTCGCCGACCACGACCAGCGGGACGGCACGATGGCGTCCGCGGCCAAGATCCGCGCCACCCGGCTCGCCGAGGACATCACCGCCGCCGCCCCCCGCCACTTCGGACCGGGCGCGCGCTGGGAGCACCCGCTGCTGGACAAGCTGATCCGCGACGCGCGGGCCTTCGAGTTCATGGAGGGCACCGGCAACATCCAGCGGCTCACCCTGGCCCAGGGCTACCTGCACGGGCGGCTGCGCGATGTCGCCCCGGTCTGACGGGCGGCTGCCCGAGCCCCGGGGCGTGGACGTCTGGCACATCCGGCTGGACGGCCCCGGGTGGCCGCACTCGCTCGACGCGGCCGAGCGGGCCAGGGCTCGCCGCGACCACCGCTACGCCGTCGCGCACGGCGTGGCCCGCACGGTGCTCGCCGCCTACCTCGGCGGCGCGCCCGGCGACCTGCGGTGGGGCCGGGGCGTCCACGGCAAGCCCGGGTTCACCGGCGCCCGCGCCCGCTGGCGCTGGAACCTCAGCCACTCGGCGGGCCACGCCCTGCTCGCGGTGTCGGTGACCGCGCACGTCGGGGTGGACATCGAACGCGTCCGCCCCGACCTGGGCCCGGTCGACCTGGCCACCCGGTTCCTGCCCCGCGACGAGGCGGGCCTGGTGGCCACGTCGGCCGACCCTGCCACCGCCTACCACCGGCTGCTGTCCCGCAAGGAAGCGTGCGTCAAGGCCGACGGCGGCCGAATCCTGGAGTCCCTGCACCTCCCGGTCCGCCGCGCGGGCCGGGTGCCGGGCCACCGGCTGGAGGTCCACGACCTGCCCGCCCCACCCGGCTTCGTCGCCGCGATCGCAAGCCCCGACCTCGGCCCACTGACGCTCTACGGCCCGTGGTCGCCTAGGCGGGAGCCTGCTGGAGCCTCGATGCGAGGAGGACAGCCATGACCGCCGACCGCGTCGGCGCCGCGTCCGTGCACCGCGATCCCCGCGGGGCCGCGCACGCCTTCTTCACCCCCGACGACACCCCCGTCGTCACCGCCACCCCGAGCGACCGCGGGCATACCGCGCGGGCCGCGGCCTGGGCGCTGCGCGTCCTCGGCCACGGCGACTCCGGCGGCGGGCTGCTGCTCGTCACCGATCCCGGGGTCGGGCGGGAGGCGGAGTGCCTGGCCGCCGTCCTCGCCGTCGACGACGCGCTGACCGGCGGGCTGGCCCCGCTGCTGCGCGACCCCGTCCTGCTGCGCCGCCTGACCGCCGCCGCGGGCATCCCCCTTCCCTGAACAGGAGCGACCCCGACATGGACACGACAACCCCGCAGCGCATGGATTGGGCTCGGGTGGGCGCCCTCATCGCGGGCCAGGGCGTGTCCCTGGTCGGCGACAGCATGCTCCTGATCGCCATGAGCTGGACCGCCGTCCAGCTGGGCGGGACGGGCGCGGTCACCTTCCTCATCCTGTGCGCCACCATCCCCAAGGCCCTGATGCTCGTCTTCGGCGGCGCGGTCGCCGACCTGCTCGGACCGCGGTTCGTGCTGCTGCGCACGGCGTCCGGGCGGGCGATCCTGCTCGCCGCGGGCGCGGTCGGGGTGTACTTCGCCGAGAACGTCGCGACGCTGGCGGTGATCGTCATCGTGGAGGGCGTGCTGCTGGGGCTCGGCGCGCCGTCGTTCGGCAGCGTGCTGCCCACGCTCGCGCCGGGGCCGAACCTGGTCAGGGCGAACTCGCTCTACGCGACCGTCACCCGGCTCGCCCCGATCATGGGCGCCCCGCTGGGGGCCTGGCTGATCGCGTCCGGGGAGCTGTGGCCCGCGCTCGTCGTCGTCACGCTGACCTGCCTGGCCTCGCTGACCGCGCTCGTGTTCGTCACCCGGGACCTGCCCCGGCCCGCTGAGCCGGTGTCGCTGCGCCAGGTGACGGTCAACAAGGCCCTGCTGCACCGCTCCGCCGACGGCCTGCGGTTGCTGCGCGCCAACCCCCGGCTGCGCTGGCTGTTCGTCTCGGCGTTCACCCTCGACCTGGCGTTCACCTGGCCGATCGCGGCGGCGCTGCCCCTGCTCGCCGACGAGCGCACGTGGGGCGTGAGCGCCGTCGCCACCGTGATCGCCGCGTTCAGCGCGGGCGCGCTGGCCGCCACCGCTGTCGGGGCCCTCATCGCGCACCGGCTGCCGCTGGTGCTGCGCCTGGTCGCCAGCGCCGGGCTGATCGGCGTGGGCCTGCTGCTGATGGCGCTCATGCCGACGGTGCTCTCGCTGGCCGCCGTCGCGTTCGTCGTCGGCCTGGCCAGCGGCCTCAACGGGCCCGCGATCGTCAGCCTCTACCAGGACGCGGCCCCCGCCGACCGGCTGGGCGCGGCGATGGCCACCCTCGCCATCGCGGGCATCGGCACCGCCCCGTTCTCCATCGCCCTGTTCGGCAGCCTGTCCGCGCTGGTCGGCGTCCAGGCCACCTGGGTCGTCTGCGGCGCCATCGCCCTGTCGGCCCCGCTGTCCGCGATGGCCGCCCTCCGCACCCCGAAGCCCGAGCCCGCCCGCGAACTCGCCACGGTCTGACCCGGCGGTGGCCGGTGGGGTCGCTGTCAGCGCTCGGTGCGCGGGTTGTGGGATCTTGTCGAGACCGTGGGGGATCAGTCGGTCGGGTGATCGGCCGACGCGAAGGGAGCACACGATGACGGCAACCGAATCCAGCGCCGACCAGCGGTACATGGAGGAGGTCGTCGACCGCTACTGCGCCGCCTGGAACGCCCACGAGCTGGAGACCCTGCTGTCGATGCAGACCGGCGACATGGTCTTCCACCTGCACCTGGAGGGCTCCGACGAGGTGGCGGGCGCCGAGGCCGTCCGCGAGCAGTACGCGGCGTTCTTCCACGTGATGCCCGACTACCGGGCCGAGACCGCCCGCCTCACCGTCCGCGGGGACCTCGCTGTCGTCGAGTACACCATCACCGCCACCCTGGCCGAGCCGTTCCCCATCGGCAGGTTCACCGGCAAAGCGGGCCACCGCGCGGCCTTCGAGGCAATGGACGTCCTCCGGTTCTCCGGCGACAAGGTGGCCCGCAAGGACGTCTACGTCGACGCCTTCGCCATGCGCGCGGGCTGGGACATGTGACCGCGGGTTCGCGGTCAGGCCGGTGATCCCGGCGCGGGGGCCGAGATGGCGAGCAGTTCGTCGATGAGCACGACCAGCGCCTCCGGTTGGTGTTCGGCCAGCACCTTCATCGCCTCCGCCCACGGCTGCCTGGCGAGGATCGCCACGATCGGGCCCGCGCGGTGGGCGGGCCCGACGTGCCTGGCCAGCGCCGCCCACGCGGCGCACTGCTTCTCGGGGTCGGGCATCGAGCGGATGAGCGGGGCGGCGCGGTCGAGGTCCCCCTCGGCGATCAGCGCGTCCAGCCGCGAGGGCGCGGTCCTCGATACGAAGTGTTCCGGGATCTCGTTGATGGCGGTCGTCAACGCGGCCACCCGGTCGGGGTGATCGGCCGCGGCCGTGCGCAGCGTGGTCAGCTCCTCCCGCCGCCAGTCCGGGTCGGTGATGAATCGGGCGAGCGCCTCGGCTCGCCGGTGATCGCCGGTCATGGTGACCATCCGGATCAACTCCGACATCCCCGGCATCTCGCCGCCGACGGTCTTGACCAGGGTCTCGGCTTCGGTGATCAGCCGGTCGGTCTGCGTCGGATCGCCCGCGGCGGCCGTGATCCCGATGAGCCCGACCACCACCCGGAATCTTTTGTGGACAGTGGCGTTCGCGGTGTCCGCGGTGATCGTGGTGACCAGGGTCGCGGCGCGGGCGACCAACTCGCGGGCTCGGTCGCGGTCACCGGCTCCCACCACCGCCCACGCGATGCCGATGAGCACCCGGCAGCGCTTGTCGGGCTCCGGGACGGACTCGGCCAGTTCCACCGCCCGGCCGGGGTTCCCGTTGGCGGCCAGTGCCCGCGTCAGGAGGTACAGGGCCTCGACGCGCTCGTCGGAGTCGGGGATCGACCGGGTCAGCGCCTCCGCCGAGTCGAGGTCCCCCATCGGCACCACGGCTCGGACCAGGGCGAGCAGGGCCTGCTTCTGCTCGATGTCGTTGTTGGTCGACCGGGCGAGGTCCTCGGCGGTGGCCCCGATGGCCCGCGCCCTGGCCAGGTCCGCGCCTGCCACCAGGCCCATCAGCGCGGTCAGCGCCTGGACCCGCTCGTAGTGGCCGGTGATCAGCTCGGCGAGCGCGAGCAGCCGGTCGAGGTTGTCCGCGCTGACCGTGGCACTGATCAGCGCGACCAGGGCTTGGCCGTACCCCACGGGATTGCTGATCTTCCTGGCCAGGGCCTCGGCCTCCGTCGCCGCGGCGCGGGCCCGGTCCAGGTCACCGTGGGCGATGGCTTCCTGGGCGAGGAGGACCAGCTGCTCGCAGTCATCGACCTGCGCGAGCAGCACCTCGTCGTACGTCGGCAGCCCATCCGTCTTCCAGGCGGGCAGCGGTTCGGGTGTCTGGTGGCGGATCAGCTCCGCCAGCCTGCGGGCCCGGTCCTCCTGGCCCGCGGCGGTCATCGCCTTGGCCAGCACCTGCAGGGCCGCGCGTTCCACATCGGGCTTGGACAGCGTCCTGGCCAGCGACGTGGCCTCCATGGCGAGCGCGCATGCCCGCCTGCCCTCGCCGCGGTCCGCGGTGGCGTCGGCGACCGCGATGAGCGCGCGGACCCGCCAGTGCCGGTTGCTGATCGACCTGGCGCACGCCTCGGCCTGGTCGGTGTCCCCGGCCGCGGCGAGCGCCCGCGCCACGGCGGTCAGCGCCTGGCCCCGCGCGACCAGGTCGGTGATCAGCCCGGTGACGGCCCGCGCCCGGTCGAGCGCCCCGGCCCCTGCCAGTGCCCCGACCACGATGACCAGCGACTCCTCCCGTTCGACCACGTTGGTGATGGAGTGCGCCACCAGCTCGGCCCGGTCGAACTCCCGGGAGGCGACGAGCGCCCGGACCAGCGCCACCAGCGACCTGCGCCGCCAGTACGGGCTGGTGATCGACTGCGCGAGGGCCTCGGCCCGGTTGACGTGGCCGAGCGCCGCCCAGACCGCGGGCAGCTCGCACGGGATGTAGGAGTTGCGCTTGCGGAGGTGGTCGCGGTGCACGGCCAGCCGGACCATGGCCGACACCGCCGCGGCGCCCGGGAGACCCCCGTCCGCGATGGCCTCCTGGGTGCTGGTGATCTCGGCGATGGCCGTGACGTCACCGCCGGAGATGTCCAGTATCCGGTTGTGGCGGGCCAGGTCGGTGCCGCAGGTGATCATCCTCGGCAGGTCGCCGACCGCCTTGAGCATGTTGAAGTAGCCGCTCAACAGGTACTCCGGGGAGGACGGCGGCCACCCCGCCTCGCGGTATCGCGCGTACATCTGGTGCAGCCGGTCGCGGTAGCCCGCGATCCGGGCGTCGCCGAGCATGGTGATCGCGGCCTTCTGCAGTTCCTCGTGGCCCAGCACGTAGACCGCGGTGTCCGGCCGCCACCGCGCGTCCCTGAGGGTGAAGCTGCGGCCGGTGACGGTGCGCAGGTGGTCGTCCACCTCCCACTGCGACCGGCCGGTCAGCTCGGCCAGGTCCCGGGGGCCGAGCCCGCCACCCGCCGCGGCGAGCAGCCCCAGCAGGTCCTGCTGGACCTCGGTGCCGGTGAGCAGCTGTTTCAGCTCGCGCTCCATGTCCGCGCGGATGGCCGTCGCCTTCGCGGAGGTCGCCAGCGTCCGGGCGATGCCGGTGTCCCGCAGCGGGTGGTGCTCGGGCACGTCGGGCGGGACCGGCGGCCGCGGCCTGCTGGAGACGACCACCCGCAGCCCGCGCGGCAGCTCGGCGGGCAGCAGCGCGGCGATGCTGTGGGCGTCCGGGCCGGTGGTGACCCCGCGGTCCTCGTCGAGCCCGTCGACGACCAGGACCAGCGGCTCCCCGCGGTCCTCGCAGGCATGGGCGGCGTCGGTGAGCAGCCCGAGCATGTGCGCCTCGCGGGTGTGCACGGTGAGCAGCGCGGGCAGGGGATCGTCCAGCAGCGCGGCGAGCTGTTCGAGCACGTTCTCCACGAACGCCCCGCGGTCGTTCTGGCTGGCCAGCCGGGCGGTGATGAAGAAGGACACCACCCGCACACCGGGCGGCGGGTTGAGGACGAACCACGACAGCAGGGCCGACTTGCCCGCCCAGGCAGGCGCCCGCCACAGGGCATAGCTGCCCGCGCACGCCGGATCGGTGGCGAACGCCGCCAGCTCGGCCCGCTCGGCCTCGCGCTCGACCAGCTCCCTGGGCACGATCCGCTTGACCTGCTCGCGGTACCGGGTGCGCACCGGCGCGCCGGTCCGCAGGTTGATGTCACCGATGTGCACCCCGGTGTTGGCGACGTAACCCCCCGACGCGTCCCCGGTCCTGGCCGCGGTCGTGTCGCCCCCCGCCTTGTCCCGCCGATCCCGCACCCGGTCCCCACCCGTCCTGTCAGTTCAGCCGGATACCCGTGTTGGCGTCGCCATCCCCCGAGGCAGCGGCGTCACCGGTCTTCTCGGCCACCACCGGCCCGGCGAGGTGACGGGCCTCCCCGGAGACGCCGGTATTGGCCTGCCCCCCATGAGCCGTGGCATCACCGGTACGGCTCACCCGAACCGAAGCACCCTGCGGCGCCCGCACCGCGGCCCAGACGGCAACCCCGACCGCGGCCACCGCCCCCAACGCCGACACGATCGCGGCAACCCGGTCCGCCTGATCCCACCGGGCCACGGCGAACCACCCACCGAGACCCGCCACCAGCGCACAGGTCACGACCAACACCACACGTCGCCCTCGCATACCGCCACTGTCGCACAACAGACACGATCCGTGACCGCCGGCTACAGAGCTTCCCGCCTCGTGTCGATCAGCTCGCTCAGGTCGCTGAGGTCCGAGCCGGTCTCCGATCCCTCATCAGTCGTCAGTGTGGGCGCGCGTCGCGATCGCCACCGCGTCGGCTCTCATCACGGGGGCGACCGTCACCGTCTACGAGTGGGGGCGCGGCACGGAGACGCTCCCGGCCGGAACGCGCACCGAAGGGGGACCCACCTCGGGGAGCGCGGCTTCGCGTTACGCGGAGATCGTGGCAGTGAAGACGGGTCTTGCCTTCAGGCGGCCTCCGAGGAGGTCGTGCTCACCGCGTGCGAAGCACGCCCGATGAATCCGCCTCGCGCAGCAGGTCGGGGAGTTCGCGCACACCCCGCAGGACGTGGGTGGGGTGTTCGGCCTCGAGTTCGGCGCGGGTCTGGGCTCCGGTGAGGACGGCGGCGACGATGCCCGCCCGGGCGGCGCGGCCCGCTCGGATGTCGAGGGTCGTGTCGCCCGCGGCCAGGACGCGCGCGGGGTCGGTGACGCCGGTCAGTTCCATCGCCCGGTGGATCATGTGCGGCCGGGGGCGCCCGCCCGCCACCTCCGAGGCGCACACGACGGCGTCGACGTGGTCGCCGACCCGCCAGCCCACCGCGTCGAGCAGGGGGTCGGTGATCGCGCGGTCGAAGCCGGTGGTGAGCACGACCCGCACGCCCGCCGCGCGCAGGGCGGCCAGGGCCTCGGGCACGCCGGGCAGCGGGGTCGGGGGCGTGGCGGTGTAGGCGGCGCGCAGGCGGGTGACGAACTCGGCGTGCAGGTCCTCGACCGCGGCGGGGTCGCCGGTGAGGGCGGCGAGGGCTTCGCGCTTGTCGGCGCCCATCCACGGGCGGATGTCGGCGCCCGGCGCGCCGTGGTCGGCGACGACGGCGGCCAGCACGTCGTACACGGCGCCGCCCTCGTCCACGGTGGTGCCCGCGATGTCGAGCGCGGCCAGGGTGATCATGGGGAATCCTCTCGGGACAGCCGGGCGCGGACCGCGGCGGAGAGCCGGTCCACCACGACGATGAGCACGACGACCACGAGGATGTGGGTGAGCATCTCGTCGAACTTGAACAGCCGGATGGACTGGTTGATCAGGAATCCGATGCCGCCCGCGCCGACGAGGCCGAGCACCAGCGACGAGCGGACGTTGACGTCGAAGCGGTACATCAGCAGGCCTGCCAGCTGCGGCAGCGCCGAGGGCAGCAGCGCGTGCGCGGCGACCTGCGCGCGGCTCGCGCCCGCCGAGCGCAGCGCCTGCGACGGGCCGGGGTCGGCGTCCTCGATGACCTCCGCCCACAGCTGCGCGAAGCGGCCCGCCTGCTCGGCGTGCCCGACCTGGCCGTCCGCCGCCGCTGGACCGGCGTCTACGCCTCAGCCCCCGGCGAGTTCCTCACCGCCGCACCGCACCCCACGACCAGGGTCGTCTCGGTGACGTCCGGCATCGGCATGACCACCGCCTTCGGCCTGGCCCCCGCCACCCTCGACGACCTCCTCACCCCACGCTGACCTCCTTCGCGCCCGGACCCGCTCGCCGCCAACCCAACGCCAGTCGCGGGCCGGTTCGCCGACGACGAAGGTGCTTGTGAGTCCCAGGCCACGGCGGTGCCCGGCGTCCACCAGGATTGGCGACACGCAGAAGGGGTTTCCTGAGGGGCATGCTCCCGGTTGCGCACCGATAGGGCGCTAACACACGCGGTAGCGGCGTATTCCGCCAAGATTCAACCCCGCCTTTGCGGGGTATCTTCCTCGGCGCCGCCGGCGAAGGGATCTCCGTGTTGACCGACACCAACGCCGACGAACCCGTAGAGGACCTCGCAACAGAGACCGACGAGCTGGTGCGCGAGGTCGCCGCCACCCCCCAGCAGACCGTCATCATGCGCCATGCCCTCACCGCCTGGGCCGACAGCCACGGCCTGCCCACGGACCTCGTGGCCGACATCGCCCTCGCCGCCACCGAGGCGATGGCCAACGTGGTCGACCACGCCTACCCCCCGGAATTCCCCGGCACCCTGCACCTCACCGCCACCGCCACCGCGGGCTTCGTCACCGTCACGGTCATCGACACCGGCCGCTGGAACGACACCCCCACCGGCCCCAACCGAGGCCGAGGCACCTCCCTCATCCGCGCCCTGGCCCCCGAAACCGCGATCACCAGCACCCCCACCGGCACCACCGTCCGCATGACCTGGCCGTGGACCACCACCCCACCCGGGCAAACCTGAACGACACACGAGCTGACAGCCCGTTCGCGAGGCACCACAACCCAGCCCAAGCGAGCCAAAGGCGGCCCCGCTGGCTACGTTGTCGAACCAGCGGGGCCTATCCCTGACCTACCACGCGTGGTCCTTCAGGGCTGACCACTATCTAACCGATCAAGCGACTTGGTAAACCTCCTGTTCCCCACAAATCGACTGTGGAACCAGCCCCGCCCGCGCGGGGAGCGCGCTGCCACCGCGCACGCTGGCAGGTCCAAGCGCGGAGTCCGGCGGAGCTGTCGTCGACGCATCGCCCCGAGGTTTCGCGCGAGTTGCTCGCCGGATGTGTGGCTTCTGGCGAAAGTCTTCCGACGCGTGTGACGACAACCGCGCGCGTTGACGTCATGTGAATGGGTGTTCGCAGGTAGAGGCCGGGGTGCTCGTCTCGCTAATCTCGGTGAGACGACGAATGAAGGCGGCAGGTCGTGGGCGACGGCAGGGTGGCTCCGGCGCGCGGTAGGCGCACCGCGACCTCGCTCGTCGCCGCCCTCCTCACCGGCGGTGTGGGGCACGTGGTCGGTGGGGGGACCTGGTCGGGTTCGGCGATCGCTGTCGCGGCTGCCCTGCTCCTGTTGCCGTGCTGGCTGATGACCGCGCGCGAGCGGGGCCTTCCGGCGATCGTCGCGATGCTCGTCCTCGGCCAATCCGGCACGCACGTGACCTTGACCGTGCTCGCCGACTCGCACCTCGCCCACCTGGCGGTCGACCGCGGGGTGTCCGCGCTCGAGATGGTGGCCGCGCACGTGGTCGCGACCGTGGTGCTGGCGTGGTGGCTCCGCCAAGGCGAGCGACGGGTGTGGGCGGGCGTGCGCGGGCTCGTCACGAGACTGCTTGTCGCCGCACCGGTTGTCCACCCGGCCGCCTGCCCGCGACCCGCGTTCCCGGAGACGGCACTGCCCGCGCGTGCGGCGCTGCTCTCGCACACGGTGGTCACCCGCGGTCCGCCCGCCACCGCTGTCTGATCCGCTTCCCGACCCGCCACCGGCGCGCCCTCGCTCCGGTGCCGCTGCCGGTCGCCCCCGCACGTCCCCACCCACTTCAGGAGTTCCGCCATGACCACGATCGATCCCGAACCGCCTGGATCAGCCACCCCGGAGGCGCCCGCCAAACCGCGACCGCGCCGCGCGCTGTCGGCGTTGGCCCGTCGCGTCCACTTCCTGGCGGGCCTGGCGGTCGCGCCGTTCCTCGCCGTCCTCGCGCTGACCGGGCTGCTCTACGCCTTCACTCCCCAGATCAACGACGTGCTCTACGGCGACAAGCTGTACGTCGAGGCGACCGCAGGCTCTGTCCGGCCGCTCACCGAGCAGGTTGACGCCGCGCTCGCCGCCCACCCGGACGGCGAGGTCACCTCGGTGATCGTGCCCGCCGATCCGGAGCGCACCACGCAGGTCGTCCTCGACAAACCCGGCCTGGCGCACGGCGACGACCACTTCTCGACCGAGGCGCTGACCATCTACGTGGACCCGTACACCGGCAAGGTCGTCGGCGATCTGGTCACGGTAAACAACCGCCCACCCGCCCAGGTGTGGCTGCGCGAGCTGCACAGCTCGCTGCACCTCGGTGAGGTCGGCAGGCTGTACGCGGAGTTCGCGGCGAGCTGGCTGCCGTTCCTGGTGCTGGGCGGGCTGGTGATGTGGGTCGGCAAGCGGCGGCGCCTGCGGACGCTGCTGGTGCCCGCGAGCACCGGGTCCCCTCGGGTGCGCACCCGGTCGCGGCACGGCGTGCTGGGCCTGTGGCTCACCCTGGGCCTGCTCGGTCTGAGCGCGACCGGCCTGACCTGGTCGGTCCACGCGGGCGCGCGGGTCGACTCGGCCATCTCCGCGCTCGATGCCAAGTCGCCCAGCCTGAGCGCGCCGAACGTGATGCCGCGGGGCGAGCCGGTCGGCTTGGACCGTGTCCTGTCCGTCGCCAGGGCGCAGGGCATGGAGGACCAGCTGACGATCACCCTGCCCGCGTCGGCCACCAAGGCGGTGAAGGTCGCCGAGACCTCGGAGGGGCTGCCGGTCCGCAAGACCACGATCGCGGTCGACCCCTACACCGCACAGGTCACCGCACGGCAGGGCTGGCAGGACTTCCCGCTGCTCGCCAAGCTGACGACACTCGGCATCCAGGCGCACAGCGGCACCCTGTTCGGGTTCGCCAACCAGCTCGCGCTGGCCTTGGTCGCTATCGGCGCGTTGGCCCTGTTGGTCCTGGGCTACCGGATGTGGTGGCAGCGACGCCCGACCTCCGGCGGTCTCACCCCCGCGCCCGAACCGGTGTGGCGGCAGATGCCGCTCCCGGCCCTGGCGGCCGCCGTCGCGGTCGCGGCGGCACTCGGCTGGGCGATGCCGGTCTTCGGCGCCACCCTGATCGCGTTCGTGGCACTCGACAGCGCGTACCGCTTCGGGAAGGGCTGACCGGTGTGCGGGCGGGCAACGCCCGCCCGCACCCAACTGCGACAGCCGTCCGAGGCGCGGGGTTGACAGTTACGTAAAAGGGGTGGTGCTCGATGTGGGGGGTGACAGATGATCGCCCGATTGCGGAGGTCGGGGGTTGGAGGGTGGAACGCGGTGGGTGAAGTGGTCGGATTCCTTGTCGGCTGGGCGTTGGTAAGACACCAGCGAGCCAGTGCAGGCGGTGGTGTAGGAGAGGATCAGGCTGACGCTTCCGCCGCCAGGCTGTGGGGGCTGATTCATCTGCGATTCAGCCGTTACCCCGTGATCGCCGAGTTGGACGCGGCGTTGCGGGCCGGCCGGGTCCCCGCACCGTATGTCGAGGCGGTCGTCACCCGGCTGCTCGAAGACGCGTGTAGGCAAGATTCCCAGTTCGAATCCCGAGTCCATGCGGCGTACCGGGATGCGGCCATTGCTCGGAGCGGCATCACCGTCTCGACGATCACCAACTCCCTCGCCATCAACAGTCCCCTGAATACCAGCGGTGGCTTCATGGCCATCCAGGCGGGCGGGGATGTCAGGGCCCGATACAAGTCCATCCAGAACTACGCCTCCGACAATCCCGGCATGGCGGTGCTGATCGGTGTCTTGCTTCTGGTCAATCTGGTTCTGGTGTCGTTTGGTGGGGTGTGGGTGATCAGCCGAGCCGCAGGAACAGATCAGGTGGCGGGACAGTCAGTCCTGCCAGTTGGGACAGCTGAGGACCAGATTGTTCCGACAGGCGGAACACTGTTGGCCACTGGCTACCCGCTGGCGTGTGGACTCCGCGAGAACTTGTCGGCGCATTGTTGGTGGGAGGACGGCTATCTCGATGAATTCGCTGGCGCGTCCCAAACGCCGCCCGATCGATTCACCAGCATCAGCGTCTTCGATAGCATCGCGTGCGGCCTCAAGCAGGACCAGACCGTGCTGTGCTGGGACGCGCCCCGGAGTTGGGTGGATGGCCAACCCCGCGCCCAACCGCCATCCCCTTCGGGCTCGTTCGTGAGCATCGTTGTCGGCTGCGGAATACGCAGCACTGGAATCATCCAGTGTTGGGGAGATGATGCGCCTGATGCGCCCGACGGCAACTTCCGAATGCTGGCCTATGGGTCCGATGGCAACGCATGCGCGATACGCGACAACAACATGATCACCTGTTGGGGTCGGGACAGCAACGCTGTTGTCCAGAATTCGCCACCGGTCGGGGGGTTCACCACCGTGTCTGTGGGACAGGACCATGCCTGCGCGCTGCGTGTTGATGGTGCGATCACCTGCTGGGGCGAGAATCAGGACGGCCAGACGTCCTTCCCTGACGGGCACTACTCAGCGGTCGCCACCGGTGAGCGGCACTCCTGCGGACACCGCGTCGACCGGACCATCACGTGTTGGGGTCGCAGCGACAACGGCGACATCACGCCTCCTGACGGGGAGTTCGCGGTCTTGGGCGCGACCAACAGCGGTGACTACTCGTGCGGAACCCGCGACGACGGGACTGTTGAATGCTGGGGACTCGACCACGACGAGGCGCCTGCGCGCGGCGAGGTCTTCGCCCGCCCCTGACGGCTTCTGTGAGTGTCACCCTGAGGGCCACCTCAGTGCGGACGCGTATCAAGCCCTCGCACTGCGCACGGCACGAGCCGAATGGGCGTGCGGTGCGGTCATCCCGGTTCGTTCCTGGGCAGGGTGGGTGCCTGGACGGTCATCGTGGTGACGGGGGGTTTGCGGTTCGGCAACCAGGTGCAGCAGTTGCCCGCCTGCTCCGCCACGCGCGCCAGGTCGGCGTCGGCAGCTCGTGAATGCCCAACCGCATGTCCAAAGTAGACAGAAACTCCTCGTCGGCGCCGGTGAACTCCGCCTTCGCGGCGTCACGCGCGAACCCCGCCTGGTAGAAGGCGCGTCTACGGCGGGAGTCCTCAGTGGTCACCGAGGGCGCGAACGCCGCGTGGGCGGGCGCTCGGTGCCCTCGGCGAACCTCTTGGGCGGCCCAGTGCCTGCCAACCCGGTGCCGTTGCCCGCGGTCACGACCACACCGCGACGGCGTGCTTGGCCAGTGCGAGCTGGCTGAGCTCGGTGCTGCCCTCGATGATCTCCATGAGCTTGGCGTCGCGGTAGGCGCGGGCGACCGGGTGGCCGTCGTGGGCGCCCGCGGACGCGAGCACCTGCACGGCCGCCGCCGCGCCGCGGGCCGCGTTCCCGGCGGCCAGGTGCTTGGCCTGTATGGCGGCCATGACCTGTTCGGGGCTCCCGTCGTCCCAGCACGCGCTCGCGTGCTCGCAGACCCGGGTGGCCGCCTGCTCGGCGACGTGCAGCTCGGCGAGGTGGCGGGCGACGAGCTGGTGCTCGACCAGCCGCACGCCGAACTGCACGCGGGTGCTCGCATACCGGGCGGTGGCGCGCAAACAGCAGCGGAGGATGCCCACGCAGCCCCATGCCACCGACAGCCTGCCGTGGGTCAGCGCGGAGGTGACCAGCCACTCCAACGGCACCCCGGCCGTGGCGAGCAGGTGGTCCGCGGGCAGCCGGACGCCGGTCAGCGTGACGTCGGCGTGCCCGGCGGCGCGGCACCCCATCGGATCGGGCACGCGCGCCACTCGCACGCCGGGCGCCCGCGTCGGGACCAGCACGGCCCCGGCGCCGTCGCCGTGACGGCCGAACACCACGATGGTGTCGGCGTAGGCGGCGCCGGTGACCCACGTCTTGCGGCCGGTCACCACCACCTCGTCACCCTCGGGCCGGATCGTGGTGGCTATGGCCGAGAGGTCGCTGCCCGCGTCGGGTTCGCTGAACGCCACGGCCGCCAGTTCGCCCGCGGTGAACCTCGGCAGGTGGGTGGCGCGCTGCGCCGGGTCGCCGAAGCGGCGCACCGTCCACGCCGCGATGCCCTGCGAGGTCATGAGGCTGCGCAGCGACGAGCACAGCGCGCCGGTGAACGCGGTCAGTTCGCCGGATCGCCTGCTGCTCCAGCCGAGGCCGCCGTACTCGACCGGGACGTCGGGGCACAGCGCGCCCGCGGCGCCCAGCGCGGGCAACACGCCCGGCGGCAGCGTGCCCGCCACATCCCACTCGCTTGCGCTGTCACCGACCAGGTCGGCCACCAACGTCGCGACCGCGCCGTCATCCACGGTCCGGCACGTCCAGCCGCAGCACCATCCGGGTCATGGCGTCCACCGTGCGGAAGTTCGCCAGCGTCAGCTCCGGTCCCTCGACCGCGATCCGGAAGGTCTGCTCAAGGTGCACCACCAGCTCCAAGGCGAACAGGGAGGTCACCAGCCCCGTGCCGAACAGGTCCTGCCCGGGGCCGACGTCGGTGCGGAGCCTGCGGGACAGGAACGCGAGCAGTTCGGCGCTGATCTCAGCCGATCGGGTCCCGGCTGAGGCGCCGGGTCCCGGGACGGGGGGTGTGGTCATCGTGGATCTCCGTACGGGTGGAAGCCGAGTCCGGTCTTGCGGCCCAGCCGGCCTGCCGCGACGTGGGTCAACAACAGCTCAGCCGGGCGGTAGCCCTCGTCGCCGGTGTGCTCGAGCAGCACCCGCAGGGAGTCCACGACGGTGTCCAGGCCGATGATGTCGGCGGTGGCGAGGGGTCCGGTGCGGTGGCCGAGGCAGCCGGTGAACGCGGCGTCGACCGACGCCGCGTCCGCCACGCCCTCCTCGACGATCCGCGCGGCCTCGTTGATCATTCGCTGCAGCACCCGGTTGACGACGAACCCCGGCCCGTCGCCGACCGTGACCGCGGTCTGGCCGACGGCGGCGAGCAGCGCGCGGGTGGCCGCGACGGCCCCGGCGCCGGACCGGGGGCCGGGGATGAGCTCGACCGTGCGGACCAGGTACGGCGGGTTCATGAAGTGGACCCCCAGGAAGTCGGCCGGTCGCGCCACCCACCGCGCCATCGTGTCGATGGGGATGGCCGAGGTGTTGGAGATGACCGGTGTGCCCGCCGCGATCACGGCGGTCGCCCCGGCGAGGACCTCGGCCTTGACCCCGGGCTGTTCGGTGACCGACTCCACGACGAACCCGGCCGGGTGGATGTCCGCCAGCACGGTGGTGGTGACGAGTTCGCCGGTCCGGCTCCCGGCCGGGAACGCCCCCATGATGGTGGCCAGCCGCGTCTGGTCCCGGACCTGGTCGCGTGCGGAGGCGAGCACGGCGTCGGTCACGTCGACGAGCACCACCGGCAGGCCGTGCCCGAGCAGCAAGGTGGCGATGCCCGTCCCCATGACGCCCGCGCCCAGCACCGCCACCGGCTTGTCGTCGGTCATGACCCCTCCGCGCGGCGTTATCAGAAATAGCGACGGAAGGATGCGCAATCGTCGTCGATAAACTGTTTTATCGCCGTTGTTCTGCGTACGGGCGGGCCAACTCGATCCGGTCGCATCGGACCGATTTTAGGTGGTGCCATCGCGGTCGGCCATCCGCCGTTCGGGACGCGAATTGCGCCAATCGAGTGAGGCTCCGGCGGGATCTGTGATTACTGGATCTCGCAGGCCGCGACATTCGGATGTCACTTGCCGCCCTTTATCTCACCATCGTGCTGGTGAACTGCACTTTTTTCCGGAACGGAGTAATTCGGAGCGGCCAAATGGTGGTTGCCAGGGTTCAGGTCGACTGCGAATCATGAGTTTCGTGTCTTTTCCTGGGGGAGCGGTTGAGGGGAATTCGCGTGCTGAGGAAGATCAGCCGAGCGGCTCCGGACACATCGGACAGGTCATGGTTCACGACGACACCACCCGGTCCTACCCGGCCGGACGCACTCTGCCGGAACTGTTCGCCGAGCGCGTGCGCAGGCACGGCAGCGCGCAGGCCGTGCGGTCGCTCTCGGAGAACCTGACCTACCGCGAGCTGGACGAACGAGCCGAGCGCGTCGCCGGGTACCTCACCGCCGTCGGAGTGCGGCGCGGCGACCGGGTGTGCGTGATCAGCAGGCCGGGGCCGCGCGCCACCGTGGCCCTGCTCGCGATGGCGCGTCTCGGTGTCTGCTCGATCAGCCTGGAACCCGATGTCCCGCCGGAACGCCTGCGCGTGATCCTGCGCGACTGCCGCCCGGAACTCGTTCTGGTCACCGACCCCGATCACCGCCCCGACACCGGTGGGGTGCCGCTGCGCGACATCAGCGTGCTGCCCGCCGTCCCAGTTCCCATCAGCCCAGTTCCCATCGGCTCGGCCCCCGCCGTCCGGCAAGCGCCGCGGCCGCACGACCCGCTGTGCTGCGTCTACACCTCCGGCTCCACCGGAGCACCCAAGGGCGTGGTGCTCACCCACCGCAACCTGGTCAACCTGGTCTGGTGGCACGAGCGGACCTTCGGCCCCGTCGAGGGCGAGCGCTGCGGGCAGATCACCGCCCTGGCCTTCGACGCCTCGCTCTGGGAGGTGTGGTCGACGCTGTGCCTGGGGGGTTGCCTGTGCATCGCCGACGCGGGCCTGCGCGGCGACTTCCGCTCGCTGAGCCGGTGGATCACCAGGGAGGAGCTGCACACGTGCTTCCTGCCGACGGTGACCGCCCAACGCCTGCTGAACAGCGGCGCGCTGTCCGGGGCGCGCCACCTCCGCCATCTCCTGATCGGCGGCGACAAGCTCGCCGCGCTCCCCGACGGACTGCCCTTCGCCCCGGTCAACGTCTACGGCCCCACCGAGGCGTCGGTGTACGCGACCTGGTGGCGGCACGACGGTTCGGCCCCACCGCCGATCGGCCGCCCCGTGCACAACGTCCGCGCCCACGTTCTTGACCAGTACCTCCGCCCGGTGCCGCCGGACCGCGTCGGCGAGCTGTACCTGGCAGGCGACGGCCTCGCGCTCGGCTACCTCGGTGCGCCCGGCCCGACCGCCTCGCGGTTCGTCGCCGATCCCTTCGGGCCACCGGGGACCCGCATGTACCGCACCGGGGACATGGTGAGCCGGTCCGCAGGCGGGGTCCTGCGCTTCCACGGCCGCGCCGACCGCCAGGTGAAGGTGCGGGGCACGCGGGTGGAGCTCGACGAGATCGAACTGACGCTCGCCCGGCACGCCCAGGTCGCCGAGGCGGGCGTCGTGTGCGACGGCGGCGCCGACGGGGACCCCGCCGTCACGGCCTGCGTCACCACCACCACGGGAGCGGACATCGACCTCGTGGCACTGCTGGCATGGCTGCGCGAGCGGCTGCCCCCGGCGATGGTGCCGTCCCGCATCACCCGGCTGCCCGCCATGCCGAAGACGCTCAGCGGGAAGATCGACCGCACGGCCCTCGCCGGTCTCCCGGCCGCCGACGTGCCCCCGAGTCGGTGGGCGCAGCCGCGCACGGACGCCGAGCAGTCCGTGCAGGCGCAGTGGGCGGCGGTGCTCGACGGCCGGATCGCGGGCGTCCACGAGAACTTCTTCGACGTGGGTGGGTCCTCGCTCAGGATGGTGGAACTGAGCTGGCGCCTGGAGCACCTGTGCGGCGTCAAGATCACCGTCGCGCGGCTCTTCGAGCACCCCACCATCGCCGCGATGGCCCGCCTGCTGCGACCGCCCCGGCTGCCCGGCCGCACCGGTCACGAGGACATCGAGCTGTGAGGACGTGATGAGCGCGCACGCCGACCCCGTGGCGATCGTGGGCATCGCCTGCCGGTTCCCCGGCGCGGACACCCTGGAGCGGTTCCGGCACGACCTCGACACCGGGCGCGACATGATCCGGGCCCCGGGTGGGCAACGGGTGTGCCAGACGGGCCACGACGCGGGCGCCGCCTACCTGCCGATGGGCTACCTGGACCGGATCGACCTGTTCGACCACGACTTCTTCGGCATCTCGCTGCGGGAAGCCGAGCTCATGGACCCCCACCAGCGGATGCTGCTGCAGCTGGCGCACGAGGCGTTCGAGGACGCCGGGCTCGCGGCAGGCGCCCTGCGCGGGTCGGGCACCGGAGTCTTCCTGGGCACGCACCAGACGGCCTACCAGACGCTGTACACCGAGTTCGACCCCCAGCAGATCCTCGGCTCACTGCCGTCCGCCTCGGCCGCCCGGCTCTCCTACGTCTTCGACCTGCGGGGGCCCGCTCTCGTGGTGGACACCGCGTGCAGCAGCAGCCTGGCCGCGGTGTCGATGGCGGTGCAGCAGTTGCGCGGCGGCGCCGTCGGCATGGCGCTCGCGGGCGGCGTCAGCGTCTGCCCGGTGCTGCCCCCGCGCACCGGGCACCAACCCCTGCTCGGCATCGACTCACCCGACGGCACCTGCCGCCCGTTCGACGCCCGCGCCAACGGCACCGTCGGCGGTGAGGGCGGTGCGGTGGTGGTGCTCAAACGGCTCGCCGACGCCGTGGCGGACCGCGACACCGTGCACGCGGTGATCACCGGGGCGGCCCTCAACCACAACGGGCACCGCGCGGTCAGCATGGCCGCGCCCAGTGCGCGCGCCCAAGCGGCGGCCATCATCGACGCCTGCCGCGACGCGGGCACCGAGCCCGGCGCGCTCGGGTACGTCGAGTGCCACGGCTCGGCCACACCCCTGGGGGACGCGGTGGAGGTCGAAGGACTCCGCCACGCGCTGTCCGACTCCGGTCCCGGTCCCGCGCGCCCGCCGTGCGCCATCGGCTCGGTCAAGGGCAACATCGGCCACCTCGACGCCGCGGCAGGCATGGCGGGACTGCTCAAGGTCGTGCTCAGCGTGCGTGAGGGCGTGCACTACCCCACGGCGCACTTCACCGCGCCGAACCCGCAACTGGACCTCGGCGACCTGCTCACCGTGCCGTCCCGGACCACCCCGTGGTCCACTGAGGACGGCTCACCGCGCCGAGCCGGGCTCAGCTCTTTCGGGCTGACCGGGACCAACGTGCACGTCATCGTCGAGCAGGCGCCGCCCACCCCGCCGGACATCGGCCACGCCTGCGATGTCCAGGACCAGCCTGCCCAAGACCAGCCTGTCCAGCACCAACTGGTCACGCTGTCGGCGAAGACACCGGCCGCGCTCCGGCGGTACTGCCTGCGCTGGGCCGATTTCCTGCGGAAAACCCACCATTCCCTCGCGACGGTGGCGCAGGTGATGAACCTCGGCCGCGACGATCACCGCTACCGGCTGGCGTTCGTGCCGGGCAGCACCGCGGAACTGGCCGACGCGCTGGCCTCGGCGGCCGTGCCCGACCAGCCGGTGCGGGCGTCCAGGCCCGTGGTCATGCTGTTCTCCGGCGCGAGCGGCCCGATGCCGCCGTCCACCGCGGTGGCCGAGGTCACCCGCCAGCACGCGCTGTACGAACTGCTCGCCTCGCTCGGGCTGCCCACCGGCCGGTTCATGGGCTGCGGGACTGGGAACCAGGCGATCCGGGTCGTGCGGGGACTGCCGTCTCCGGCCGAGGGCCCGCGTGCGGGGACCGGCCACGGCATCGACCCCGCCCGCCTGCGCGCCGCCGTCGACAGCTTCGACCGCGACGGTGCGGTGCTGGTCGAACTGGGCCCCGGCGAGCAGTTGTCCCAAGAGGTTCGTCCCCTGACCGACCTGCCCATCGTGTCCGTCGCCGACGGTGAGGGGCGGCAGTTCCTGCTGAGCAGGCTCGGCCTGCTCTACACCCTGGGCGTCACCATCGACTGGGCGCGCCACCACGCGGACACCGCCCTGCCTCGCATCCCGGCGCCGACCTACCCGTTCGAGCCGGTGCGCTGCTGGTGCCGCCCGGCCACGACCGCCAGCGCCACCGAACCCACGACCGGCGCCGGGACGACCGCGTCCGCCCCGGCGCGCTCCGGCCCCGACGACATCGAGCGCAGGCTCGCCGCACTGTGGTCGCGGGCGCTGAAGGTGCCAGAGGTGCGCCGCGACTCCGACTACTTCGCGCTGGGCGGCACGTCGATCATGGGCATCACCGTGCTGCGCGGCATCGAACGGGAATTCGGCGTCGAACTGGGTTTCACCGACCTCTACGACCACCCGACGATGGGGCGACTGGCCGGGCGCGTCCACCACCTCATGCTCTCGGGGCAGCGCAGTCAGGCTCGCACGCCCATCGCCCCGGTGCCCCGGGAAGGCGCCCTGCCGCTGTCCTTCGGCCAGGAACAGCTGTGGTACCTCGACCAGCTCAACCCGCACAGCCCGCTCTACAACATCCCCGTCGACCTGCGCCTCACCGGAGCGCTGGACACGGCCGCGCTCACCGCCGCGTTGCAGGACCTCGCCGAACGGCACGAAGTGCTGCGCAGCCGCCTGCCCCACCGCGACGGTGAACCCCTCGCCCTCACCTCGGTCCCGCCACCCCGCCTGCCGGTCACTGATCTCAGCGCCCTTCCCGAGGCCGAGCGGACCCGCCGCGTCGACGACCTCATCAGGCGGGCCGCGACCCGCCCCTTCGACCTCGCCTCGGGTCCACTGTGGCGCACCCAGCTGCTCACCCTCGCCCCCGACGACCACGTGCTGCTGCTCACCTGGCACCACATCGTCTTCGACGGCTGGTCGCCCTCGGTCTTCTTCCCCGAACTGGCCGAGCTGTACGCGGCGCGGCGCGACGGCCGCCCGCACGCGCTGGCCGCACTGCCCATCCAGTACGCCGACTACGCGGCCTGGCAGCGCGAGCGCTGGTCCACCGCCTCCGCACCGGGACTGGACTACTGGCGGCACCGGCTCGCCGGGTTCCGGCAACCCGAACTGCCGCTGGACCGCCCCCGGCCACCGGTGCGCGGGTTCGCCGGGGACGTCGTCGAGTTCACCGTGCCCGCCGTGTTGGCCGAACGGGTCCGCGACTTCGGCAGGCGCCACGGCACGACCTCGTTCGTCACCATGCTGGCCGCGCTGACGGCGCTGCTGCACCGCTGGGCGGGCTGGACGGACATGGCGATCGGCGTGGCGACCTCCGGGCGCGACCACCCCGACACGCAGGGGCTCATCGGCTACTTCAACAACGCGCTCCCGTTCCGCACCGAGGTCACCGGCGACCTGTCGTTCGAGGACCTCGTCGCGCACTGCGCCCGCACCGCCACCGGCGTGCTCGACCACGACATCCCGTTCGAGAAGGTCGTCTCCGCGCTCGGCGGCAGGCGCGACCCGGCCCGCCACCCCGTCTTCGACGTCGCCTACACCCACCAGAACGCCCCCGCCCAGCTCGCCGAGCTGGCCGGGATCGGCGTGGACCGCCAGTCCGGTGGTCACCTGTCCGGCATCGCCCCGGGAACGGCGAAGTTCGACCTGACCCTCGGCGTCATCGAAGAAGGGCACGGCGCCATGCCCGGCTACGTCGAATACGCCGTGGCGCTGTTCGACAGGAGCACCGCGACCCGGCTCGCGGACCGGTTCACCGCGCTGATCGAGGAGGTGATGACCGATCCGCGACGGCCGCTCGGCCTGCGGCGCCCCGACCGGGAACCGGCGCGGGCGCACGGCATCGCGGAGCCGGTCCCGTTCTGGCACCGGGTGCAACAGCACGCCGCCGCCCGCCCTGACCACCCCGCGGTCGTCGACGAGCACGGCAGCCACACCTACCGGCAGCTCAACCGGATGGCCAACCGGCTCGCCCGGCGGCTCATCGCGGCGGGCGTGTCCGAGGAGACCCCCGTGCCCGTCCTGGCTCGCCGCGATGTCGACCTGGTTGTCGGCTGGCTGGCGGTGGCCAAGGCGGGCGGCGCTTTCGTCCCCGTCGACCCGGCCTCGCCGCGCCCCCGCGTCGACGCCATCCTGACCGACATCGGCGCTCGCCACATCGTGCTCGGCCGCGGCGTCGACGCCGCGGTGGCCAGCGCCATGCCTGCCGCCACCCTGCCTGCCGCCACCCTGCCTGCCGCCACCCTGCCTGCCGCCACCCTGCCTGCCGCCACCCTGCCTGCCGGCGCCGCGCCTGCCGACGCCGAGCTTTTCGTCGTCGACGCGGGCGCCACCGGGTCCGACGACGAGAACCCGGCCTCCACCGCCGCCGCGCGCGGGCTGGCCTACGTGTGCTACACGTCCGGATCGAGCGGGCGTCCCCACGGCTGCGCCGTCGAACACGGTCAGCTCGACGGCGTGATCCAGTGGTACCGCGAGGAGATGGCGCTGACCAATGAGGACCGGGTACTGCAGGGTGCCTGGCCCAGCTTCGACACCACCATCATGGAAGTCTTCGCCACCCTGGACCCCGGGGCCACCCTGCAGCTCGCCGACGCGGCGCTGCGCGACCCCGGCTCCCTGCTGGACTGGATGGCCGGAAACGGCACCACGGCGGCCTTCCTGCCGACCCCGCTGGCCGAAGTGCTGCTCTCCGAGGTCGAGCCGCCGCCCGGGTTGCGGCTGCGGGTGCTCAGCACCGGGGGCGACCAGCTGCGCACCCGTCCCGCGCCGTGGTTGCCCTTCCGGCTGCTCAACATGTACGGCCCCACCGAATGCACGATCGTGGCGACCGCGGGGGAGGTGGCGCCCCAGCGGGGGACCGCCCTCGCCGGTACCGCCTTACCGACGACTCCGCCGCCCGATTCCGTCACGCCCGATTCCGCCACGCCCGGTGCCGTCATGCTCGGCGCGGGGCTGCCGGACATCGGGGTGCCCATCAGCGACACCGTCGTTTATCTGCTCGACCGTGACAACAATCCGGTTCCCGAAGGCGACCTGGGCGAGATCCACATCGGCGGAGCCGTGGTCGGCCGCGGGTACCACGGCCTGCCCGGCCTGACCGCCACCCGGTTCCTGGCCGACCCGTTCACCGGAGAGCCGGGAGCGCGGATGTACCGGACCGGCGACATCGGGCGGCGCCTGCCCGGCGGCGCCCTCGAATTCCACGGGCGCGCCGACGACCAGCTGGAGATCCGCGGCTACCGAGTGGAACCCGCCGAGGTGGAGCAAGCGCTCAGGAGCCATCCCGCGATCCGGGAAGCCCTGGTGGTCGGCGCCCCCACGGCCGCAGGCGGCAGCCGCCTGGTCGCTCACGTCGTGCCTCGCGGGCCCGCCCCGGACAGCACCGCTGTGATCGCCTGGGCCGCCGCCGCGCTCCCGGCGTACATGGTGCCCGACCACGTCCTGATCACCGAGAGCCTGCCCACCACCGCCAACGGCAAACTGGACCGCAAACGCGCCCGGCAGAGCACCGGCATCCCGCCCGGCCGACCGGGCCGCCCCACCGGGCCCCGAAGCGCGAGCGAACAGGTCGTCACCAGCCTCTGCGCCGAGCTGCTCGACCTCGACCACGTCAGCGCGCGGGACAACTTCTTCGAGCTCGGCGGCGACTCCCTGCTCGGTATCCGCCTCGGCGTGCGCGCGGCGAAGGCGGGTGTCCAGTTCAGTCCTCAAGACCTGCTGCGGCACCGCACGCTGGGGGAGCTGGCCGCGGCCTCGGCGCCGGTCATCCCGCACGCCAACCCGGCGCCGGTCGCCCCCGTGCCGCTGACCCCGATCATGCGCATGTTCCTCGACGCGATGCCCGGCGGGGCCTCCGGTTTCGTCGAGGCACACGTCCTGGAGGCCACCTCGCGGCTGAGCCCCGACACGGTGCGGGCCGCGTTGCGCACCGTCGTCGAACTCCACGAGCCCCTGCGCTACCGGCTGCGCCGCAATGTCCTCGGCTCATACGTCGACTGCGTTTCCCGGGAGGAGGCCGACCTGGTCGACGTCAGGACCCTCACCGCCCTGACCCCCCAGCAGGAGCGCACCGCCATCGAGCACGACTGCGACGAGCTGGGCTCGGCCATCGACCTGGAAACCGGCCCGGTGCTGCGCGCCCGGTTCTACGACCGCGGCGCGGACCGCACTCCGCTCATCCTCCTGGTCCTGCACCACTTCGTCTTCGACAGCGTGTCCGCGGTGGTGCTCTTCGACGACTTGGACGCCGCGGTGGGGCAGCCCTCCGCCGCGCGGGCGGTCCCCGAGCGCCCCCCGGTGTGGCGGCGCTGGGCCGAGCACCTGCGGGCCATGGCCTTGTCCGACACGCTGGCGGCCGAACTGCCCTACTGGACCGCCACCCTGCAAGCAGGCGCCACAGCACCCTTCAGCGAACCGGCCAGCTCCGGTGAGGGCGGTTCAGCGCACCGGGAGATCGTCCTCGACCGGGTCCCGGCGGTCCTCGCCGTGGGCACGGCGGCAGGCGAGGAAGCGGCGATCTGCGCGCTGGCGTGCGGAGTGGCCCGCTGGCGGAACACATCGCGGATCGCCGTCATGGTGGAGGGCGCCGCGACGCCGAACCCCTACCGCCCGCACGGGCCGAGCGCCACCGTTGGCTGGTACACCAGCCTGCACCCGCTGGTCCTGCCCGCCGATCCGAACCGCGGCACCGCCGACTGCCTGCCCGCCATCACCGACACCCTGCGCGCCGTGCCCCACGACGGTGTCGGCTACGGCATCCTGCGGCACCTGAGCCCGGCCTCGCGGGCGGTCGCCGACCTGCGGTCCCTGCCAGAACCCAGGATCATGCTCGGTCACCAGGGCAGCGACGGCACCGGACTGGACACGGGCATCACCTCGTTCACCGTTCGCCCCGACCTCTACCCCCGGGCGCGGCGCTCGATCACCGACTGCTTCTCCCTGGTGCTGATCTCCGCCCTTCACGGCGACCGCCTCTCCCTGTCGATCATGTACGACGGCCGGTCCACGCGAGCCGACATCGACACGCTGGCCGATGACGTGGCACGGGCGTTCGCGGAACTGGCCGAGGACCCGACGTGCGGTCCGTAGCGATCGAGGCCACCGGCTGGTGCCTGCCCGAGACCGGCGTCGCGGTGGCCGAACTCCCCGAACTCCCCGGGATGTCGGCGCAGGAGAGGGAGATCTGCGCGGGGCTGGGCATCGATCGCGTATGTGTCGACGACGACGCGAACAGCCGCACCCTCGCCATCCGCGCCGCGCGTCAGGCACTGGCCGAAGCCGGACGGACAGCGTCCGATGTGGACGCCCTCATCCTGATCGAACCGCGAGTGCCGGACACCCTGCTGGCGTCCGAGGCCACGGCGGTGCAAGCCGCGCTGGGAGCCAACCGCGCGCTGACGTTCTCCGTGGGCGGTCTGGGCTGCGCGTCGATCGCGCCCGCGCTGCTGACCGCCCGTGGACTGCTCCGCGCCGACCCCGAGCTCGCCACGGTGCTGGTGGCGCACGGCAGCAAGCCCCCCACCGCCAGGCGATACCGGCACCCGGTCACCGTCCAGGGCGACTGCGGTTTCGCGGTGGTCCTGTCCAGCCACGGGCCCGTCCGGATCATCGACGTGGTGCTGGAGAGCGACGGCGACTACGCGGAGCTGTTCCGGGTGGAATACCGGGGCGTGCCGGTCGAGCACTGGCGCGAAGAATGCGCCGACATCGACGCGTACAGCTTTCAGCTCGCCCTGCGCACGCGCGACCGGCTGCGGGCGGTGAACCGGCGTCTGCTGGATCGCAACGGTCTGCGCCAGTCGGACGTCGCGGGCTACCTCTGCCAGAACCTTTCCCTTGCCGCGCTCCGCTTCTACCAGGAAACCCTCGGCGCGACCATCGACAGCGTTTGCGCCGACAATTTGCGCCACTACGGGCACCTCGGCCCGGCCGATGCCCTGTTGAACCTGCGCACCAGCCTCGGTCGTGACCGCTGGCGCTCGGGCGACCACGTGATCCTTCTCAACGTCAGCCCCGTCGCCGCCTGGAGCGCGATTCTCATCGAGATCACGACCGGCGACGCGAACGAGGACATCTGCCTTTAGCCAGGGGGATGTGGCTCCGGGGCGGCGCTGCCCCGGAGCCACATCCGGTCAGAACCCGATGTTGCCCGGTCCTCGCTGGATCACGAACCCGGAGTTGTTGACCAGCGCCGGGCCCCTGTTGCCCTGCACCGTCACGTGGCTGAACGTTCCCCTGCCCGGGGTGTTGAACTCCATGCCGATGGTCCCGGTCCCGTTGAACGACACCCTGTCCAGCGTGAGGTCGCTGACCGTCTGCTGCCAGCTCAGCAGCAGGCCCTGGTGGGTGCTGTCGATGACGTCCATGTCGCGCAGGACGACGGGGGCGTTGATGGGCGCGCTCGGGGCGTAGATCCACAGTGCGCCGATGTCGCTGCCCCAGTCGAGGCTGTGCGTGCCCGCCCTGGTCAGGGTGTTGCGCCGCACCAGGGTGGTGCCGCCGAACGGCCTGGCGTCGTGCCAGCTGGACACCGTGACGCCGGAGCCCTGGAAGACCGTGTCGGTGATCAGGTTGTCCTCGACGCGGTTGTCGGTGCCGCCGTAGATGGCCGCGCCGTTGGCCAGGATGGGCAGGCTGACGGTGTTGAAGGCGAACACGGTGTCGCGGACGTGCCACCCCGCGCCGTTCCACGACCACATCGCGAGCGCGTCGTCGCCGGTGTTGCGCAGGGTGCTCTGCTCGACGCGGACGTTGGCGGCGGTGCCGTTGACGTTGACCCCGTCGGCCATGGTGTTGCGCAGCCGCAGGCCGACGGCGTAGAGGCCGTTGGTGGAGCCGCCCACCCAGAGGCCGACCTTGGCGTGGTTGGACGCGAGGTGGCGCAGCAGCGAGCCGGTGCCGAAGTCGCCCTCGAACGCGGCGTCGGAGTTCGGCGCCGAGTCCGGGTCGCGGGTGGTGACGTCGCCGTCGAAGGTGAAGTCGCCGAGCTGGGTGTTGCTGCCCTGCACCATGAATCCGCCGCGGCGGTTGGCGCCGTGGAGGACGGTGTGCCACATGCCCGCGCCGCGCACGTCCACGCCGGCGACGTTGACCAGACCGTTGATGTTGTAGTTGCCCGCGGGCAGCCACACGCCCTTCACCGGCCCGCCCTGGGCCGCGGAGATCGCGGCGCGGATGGCGTTGGTGTCGTCGCCGCCGTCGTTGGCGACCGCGCCGTGGGCGTTGACGTTCACGTACCCCGCGGGGGCGCCGTAGGGCGCGTCCACGAGTTCGGTCTCGATCAGGTCCACGGTGATGTGCGCGGTGGCCGCGGTGTCCTTGGCGAAGCGCAGCACCGTGCCCGCCGGGTAGGTCCGCGGGAGCAGCGCCCGGGAGTCGTCGAAGTAGCGGTGCGGGCGTTCCCCGCCGGGGGCCGCGGTGAACGGGTACGGGCCGTACATCCAGCTGTACTTGGAGGTCAGCGTCAGGTCGCGGACCTTCGTGCCGTCGGCGTACACGGCCAGCGGCGCGCTCGTGCCGGTGCCGTCGGCGCTGTCGGGGATGCTCGCCCGGACGGTGACGGCGTTCGCGGGCTTGGTGAGGGTGATCTGGACGTGGCGGCCGGTGCCGCTCAGCTGCACGGCACGGCGGCCGGAGGCCTCGGCCTGGACAGTGGTATAGGTGCGGCCCGCGGCGAGCACGGTCCCGGTGGTCGTGGCGGTCTCGGCCTCGTGGGTCGAGTACGGGAGGGTGGCGCCGCGCGCGTCCAGCGCGACGCTCCCGGCGACGGTCACGCTGTCGAGGTGCACCCCGCCGGTGTCGCCGCTGTCGACCTGGTAGCCGACCAGGTTGACCCCGCTGCGCAGCGGCAGGGTGTGGCTGAGGGTGCGCCAGTCGCCCGCGGGGAGGGTGATCCGCTCGTGCCGCAACCCGTTGGCGTAGGCGGACAGCGTCCGGGAACCGCCGGTGTTGTTGCGGTACCGCAGGGTCACCGCGGCCTGGCCCGCCGTCGGCCGGTTCACCGTGCGGATCACCCGCGCGCCCTGGGTGAGGCCCGTGGCGTAGCCGACACCGGCGTCGGTGGCGCTGCCCGCCCCGCCCGCCAGGAACGCGGTCTCCAGCTCGACGGTGGCGCCGGAGGGGTCCGGCGGGGGAGTGGTGGTTGTTGTTGTCGTCGTTGGGCTGCCCGGGGCGACGGCGAGGTTGTCGACGTTGACGTTGCCGGAGTCGGCCGGGCCGTACTTGAGCGCGACGGTGTTCGCGCCCGCGTTGAGCGCGACCTGCTCGGTGACGGTGCCCCACGATGCCCAGCCCGTGGTGGCGGGCAGGCTGACCTGCCGGGTCGTGCCGTTGACGATCAGCGACATCGTGCGCGCGGACCCGGTGCCGTTCGCGTAGCGGATGGTGGCCCCGGCCGTCCTGGCCGCCGCCGACGACACCGCGAAGGTGACCGCCGCGCTGCCCCGGTTGGCGTCGACGAACCCGCCGACGTACCCCGACCCGGTGTGGCCCGCGTGCTCGCTCTCGACGCGGGCGCCGCCGGACAGCTGCGCGGCCTCGGCCTCGCCTGCGCCCGCCGGGACCGGCGCGACAGCGATGTTGTCGAGGTTGACGTTGCCGTTGTCGGCCGTTCCGTACCTCACCGCGATCGTGTTGGCCCCTCCCGCCAGGGTGACGGTGTGGCGCGCGGTGGCCCAGGTGCCCCAGTTCGCCGTGGCGGGCAGGGAGATCTGGCGGGTCGTGCCGTTGACGACCAGCGACACGGTCCGGGTGGAGCCGGTGCCGTTGGCGTAGCGCACGGCGACCTCGTTGCCGCCCGCGCTCGCGCCGCCGACGGCGAAGGTGACGCTGGCGCCACCCCTGTTCGCGTCGACGAACCCGCCGACGTAACCGGACCCGCTGTACCCGGGATGGTCGCTTTCGGATCGGGCGCCGCCGCTGAGGGCGGCGGACTCGGCCTCGTAGGTGCTGGGGGCCGCGGACACCCAGGAGGTGACCGCGAGGCCGCTCGCGACGACGGCGACCGCGAGCGCCGCGGCCTTGGCTCTGGTGGGGACTCGACTCAACATCGTTGTTGACTCCTCGGGGACAGGGTTCAGCGGGAGACAGGGTTCAACGGGGGGCAGGGTTCAACCGGAGACAGGGTTCAGCCCTTGATGGCGCCTTCGAGGGCGCCGTTGCGCAGGAACAGGCGTTGGAAAACGAGGAAGAGCGCGACGGGGATGACCGTCGAGATGGCCAGCGCGGCGAGGAACACGTCCAGTTCCACGTAGCGCTGCAGCGCCGGTAGGCGCACCGACAGGGGCTGCAGCGCGGGGTCGGGCAGCACGAGCAGGGGCCAGAGGAAGTCCTTCCAGCTGGCGACGACGGCGAACACGGAGACGACGCCGATGATGGGGCGCGAGAGCGGCAGCACCACCGACCAGAAGATCCGCAGCGGTCCGGCGCCGTCGACGCGGGCGGCCTCGAACAGCTCCTTGGGGAGGTTGGCGAAGAACCGCTGGACGAGCAGGACGGTGAACGCGCTGGCCCCGGACGGCAGCCACACCGCCCAGAAGGTGTTGATCATCGAGGCCCGCACGACCGTCAGGTAGAGCGGGACGAGCAGCACGATCGAGGGCACGAACAGCGTCGCCAGCACGGCCGCGTTGACCACCGCGCCGTAGCGGGGCCGCAGTACCGCGAGGGCGTAGCCCGCCGTGGTCGCGACCACCAGCTGCACCAGCCACGAACCCGCCGCCAGCGCCACGGTGTTGACGAAGTGCTTGTCGATCTCGACCCGGGTCCACGCGGTGACGAGGTTCTCCAGGTCGATGCCGTTGGGGAACACCGCGAGCGGCTGGCGCAGGGTGTCCTGCGTCGGGGTCACGGCCGCTTTCGCCAGCCACAGCATGGGACCGAGGCCGACGAGCAGCAGCGCTCCCAGCAGCAGCGCCTGCAGGGTGCCCGCCACGCGCCGGATCGCGGCGGTTCCCCACTCCGATGGCGAGATCAGGCCGCGGTTCACGTGGAGCTCCAGGACCGGGTCAGGCGCAGGTAGATCGCGGAGAACAGGGCGAGCGTGAGCGCCAGCAGGATGCTCAGCGCGGTGGCCGCGCCGTAGTCCCCGCCCAGGCTGTTGGCGAAGGCGTAGTCGTAGATCAGCAGCAGAATGGTCATCGTGGAGTTCGCCGGGCCGCCCCCGGTGAACAGGAACGGCTCCAGGAACACCTGCGCGGTCCCGATGATCTGCAGGATGAAGGTCACCAGCAGCACGCCGCGCAGCCGGGGCAGGGTGATGTGCCAGATCTTGCGCCAGATCCCGGCGCCGTCGATCTCGGCGGCCTCGTACAGCTCGGCGGGCACCGCGGCGAGGGCGGCCAGGTAGATGATGATGGTGCCGCCCGCCGCCGCCCAGGTGGCCTCCAGCACCAGCGCGGGCATCGCGGTGTCGGAGTCCTGCAGCCATTGCAGCGGGCCGATCCCGACCGCGCCGAGGATGGTGTTGAAGACGCCGTCAGGGCTGGCGTCGTAGAAGAACTTCCACAGCAGCACGGCCGCCACGGGCGGCACCACGACCGGCAGGTAGGCCAGCGCGCTGAACACGCCCCTGCCCTTGCGGACCTCGCTCATCAGCACGGCCGCCACCAGTGGGATCGGGTACCCGAACAGCAAAGCCAGCAGCGCGAACCAGAGCGTGTTGCCCACCGCCGTCCACAGCAGCGGGTCCGAGAGCACATAGCGGAAGTTGTCCAGCCCGACGAACGTGGCGTCGCTGACCAGGTTGGTCTTCTGGAAGCTCATCACGAGCGACTGGACGATCGGGCCCCAGGAGAACAGGCCGAACACCACCAGCAGCGGGAGCAGGAACAGCAGGGTGCTCAACCCGCCCCCGCGCGCCCAGGTGAGCGGGCTCCGGCGGCGCGGGCGGACCGGCGGCGGGAGCTCCGCCGGTCCGCCCAGGTCGGTGGCGGGCGCGTGGGTGACCACGTCAGCCCCGGTCGAGCAGGGCCTGGGCCTTGGCGTCCGCGGCGGCCAGCAGGGCGGGGATGTCGGCGCCGCGCTCGGTCAGCACGGTCTGCACCAGGGTGTCGAGCAGGCCGTAGACGTCCTGTGTGGACTTGACGGGCTCGGTGACCAGCTGCTGGTCGAACATGGCGTCGGTGTAGGGGGTGAACTGGCCGAGCGGGACGTTGACGTACTCGGCGACCCAGCCGCGGGCGGCGTCGTAGGTCGCCTTGTCCAGCACGGGCAGCTGGGGCGAGCCCACCGGCTGCTTAGCCTCGGACTGGGTCTTCGCCTGCAGCACGGCGGCGTCGCGGTCGGTCAGCTTGCCCATGTAGTAGAAGTCGATCCACTGGACCGCGGCGTCCTTGGTCTTGTCCCCCGCCTTCGGGCTGACCACGGCCAGCGTGCCACCGCCGAGCACGCCAGCGGTGGGCTTGTCGGCCAGCGGGAGCACGGTGACGCCGTAGTCGGCCGGGTCGAGGGCGTTCTGGGTGACCAGGTTGTCGTAGTTGCCGCCACCGGAGACGTACATGCCGACGCGGCCCGCGGCGAAGTCCTGGTTGATGGTCCCCCAGTCGTACAGGAAGTTCGCGCCCATGCTGTTGTCCTCCCAGCGCATCGCGCGCAGGAGTTCGAGCACCTGGGCCATCTCCGGGGTGTCGACGGTGGCCTCGGCCTTCTCGCCGCCGATCACCTCGGTGCGGCCGCCGAAGGCGTAGTCCAATGTGGTCAGTATCCAGCCGCCGGTGTTGTCGGCGGTCATCTGGGCGTAGCCCGCCTGCCCGGTCCGCTCGCTGATCCGCTTCGCGGCGGCGCGGATCTCGGGCCACGTCGTCGGCGGCTTGTCGGGATCGAGCCCGGCCTTGGTGAACAGCGCGCGGTTGTAGTGCAGGGCCTGGCCGTACGCGGCGATCGGGACCGCCCACTGCGCGCCGTCGGCGGACTGGCCCGCCTTGGCGACGTTGGGGTTGAACGAGCCTGCGTAGGGCAGCGCCGCGACCCGGGAGCTGATGTCGGCGATCTGGCCGTTCTCGATGAGGCCGCGGCCGTCGGTGAACGGCACGGTGAACACGTCGGGGATCGTGCCGCCCGCCAGCTGGGCGGTGAACGTCGCCGCCGTCCAGGTGTACTCCTGGGGCCGCACGTCGACGTCGGGGTTCGCCGCCTCGAACTGGGTGACCCGCTGGTTGAAGGCGTCGATCGCGGCCTGCTCCAGGCCCGCGTCGATGGCGACATCGACCACGACCTTGCCGTCGGTCGCCACGGTGTCGGCGCCCGTGGCGCCACCGGAGCCGCAGGCCGACGCGGCGAGGACGACACCGACCGCGAGCACCGCGGCCGTCGGGTTGTGCTTGGCAGACTTCATTGTCGCTCCAACGAACTCTCGGTCAGACACGCAGCCAGACGGCGGCGTCGGTGGGCAGGTCCGCGCTGTCGAGCACCGCGCTGGCGAGCAGCACCCCGCGGTGTTCGGGCAAGGCGATGGGGTCGGCGCCGAGGTTCACCACGCAGGCGATGCCCCCTCGGCGGAAGGCGATGACGTTGTCGGCGCTGTCGAGCCAGGTGAACGCGTCCCCGCGCAGCGCGGGCTCCGCCCGGCGCAGGCGCAGCGCGGCCCGGTACAGCGACAGCACGGACCCTGGGTCGTGCTCCTGCGCCTCGACCGAGCGCTGCCCCCATTGAGCGGGCTGCGGCAGCCACGTCGGGGCGGTGCCGTCGTCCGGGCCGTCGCCTGTGTCGTTGTCCGGGCCGTTGTCCGGGCCGTCGTCCGGGCCGAAACCGAACGAGGGCCCGCCGGTCGTCCAGGGCAGGGGGACCCGGCAGCCGTCGCGGCCCGGGTCGGTGCCGCCGGAGCGGGCGTGCATGGGGTCCTGCAGCACATCCAGCGGCAGGTCCTCCACCTCGGGAAGGCCCAGCTCGTCGCCTTGGTAGACGTACAGCGCGCCGGGCAGCGCCGCGGTGAGCAGCGCGGCCGCCCTCGCCCGGCGGGTGCCCAGCTCGAGGTCCGTCGGCACGCCGAAGCGCTTGCCGAGGAAGTCGAACGAGCTGTCCGCCCGGCCGTAGCGCGTGACCGGGCGGGTGATGTCGTGATTGGACAGCACCCAGGTCGCGGGCGCGCCCACCGGGGCGTGCGCCTCCAGCGTGGCGCTGATGGACTCGCGCAGCGCCTTGGCCTCCCACGGGCGGGTCATGAAGTCGAAGTTGAACGCCGAGTGCATCTCGTCGGGGCGCAGGTAGCGGGCGAAGCGGTGCCGGTCCTCCAGCCAGATCTCCCCGACGAGCACCCTGGGCTCGGGGTAGGAGTCGGCGACGGCGCGCCAGCCCCGGTAGATGTCGTGCAGCTCGTCGCGGTCGATGAACGGGTGCTCGCCCTCGGCGTGGGTCTCCGGGACCTCGGGCAGCGCCGGGTCCTTGACCGGCATGCTGGCCGAGTCGACCCTGATGCCCGCCACGCCCCGGTCGAACCAGAACCGCAGGATGTCCTCGTGCTCGGCGCGGACGTCCGGGTTGTTCCAGTTGAGGTCCGGCTGCTCCGGGGCGAACAGGTGCAGGTACCACTGGCCGTCGGCCACCCTGGTCCAGGTGCCGCCCCCGAAGCTGGAGCGCCAGTTCGTCGGGGGCAGCTCGCCCCCGGGGCCGCGCCCGTCGTGGAACCAGAACCGCGCCCGCTCCGGCGAGCCCGGCCCCGCGGCCAGCGCCGCCGTGAACCACGCGTGGTCGCTGGAGACGTGGTTGGGCACCACGTCGATGATCGTGCGGATGCCCAGCTCGGCCGCCGCGGCGATGAGCGCCTCGGCGTCGGCCAGGGTGCCGAACGCCGGGTCGATCGCGCGGTAGTCGGCCACGTCGTAGCCGCCGTCGGCCAGCGGCGAGCGGTACCAGGGGGTGAACCAGATGGCGTCCACCCCGAGGTCCCGCAGGTACGAGAGGCGGGAGCGCACGCCCGCCAGGTCGCCGGTGCCGTCGCCGTCGGCGTCGGCGAAGCTGCGCGGGTAGACCTGGTAGATCACCGCGTTCCGCCACCACTGCCCCGTGCTCACGTTCCGTCCCCTCGACTGGGTTCGAACGGCCGACCATGCGGTCGATCGTCGCTGATAGGATGAGGTTTAGCGCTCCACCAGTGGAGCAGGACGTTAGCCCGTGGGCCACGGGGTGTCAACGGTCGCCGCGGCTACGCTGTGCTCGCTGAGGGAGAGGGGTCCACCAGATGCGGGTGACGCTGAAGGACATCGCGGAGGCGGCGGGCGTCAGCATGATGACCGTCTCCAACGTGGTGAACGGCAACCACGCGCGGGTGTCCGCGGAGACGATCGCGCGCGTGCGGCGCATCGTCGCCGAACGCGGCTACGTTCCCAGCGCGTCCGCCCGGAGCCTGGCCGCCCGCACCTCACGCCTGGTCGGCCTGCTGGTGCCCGCCGCCGACGAGGACATCCTCACGCTGAGCCCGCACAACACCGCCATCCTCGGCCAGGTCGAGCGCGAGCTGCGCAAACGCGGCTACCACCTGATGCTGCGCGGCATCGCCGCCCAGGCCGAGATCACCGAGGCCCTGCGCTCGTGGAGCCTCGACGGCGCGATCCTGCTCGGTTTCGTCGACGAGGAGATCGACCGGCTCACCCCCGCCGCCCTCGGCAAGGTCCCGGTGCTCACGATCGACAGCTACTCCCTCAACCCGCTCACCACCGGCGTGCGCTCCGACGACTTCACCGGCGCCCGCCTCGCCGTCGAACACCTCCTGGCCTTGGGCCACCGCGAAATCCTCTTCGCGGGCCCCAGCTTCACCGACGTCGGCGTCGTCCACGAGCGCTTCCGCGGCTTCACCGCCGCCTTCACCGCCGCCGGACTGTCCTGGAACGACAGTCTCATCGAGACGGTCAACACCACCCACGCCGACGGCGTCGCCCTAGGCGCCCGCCTGCTCGCCGACCACCCCACCGCGACCGCCGTGTTCGCCACCGCCGACATCCTCGCCATCGGCCTGATGGAGGGCCTCGCCACCGCCGGACACCCAGTCCCCACCCACATCTCCGTCGTAGGCTTCGACAACCTCGACCTCAGCGCTTACGTGACCCCAAAACTGACCACCGTCGCCCAAGACATCACCGCGAAGGCCGCCACCGCGGTCGACCTCCTCCTCCGCTCCGTGCAACACAGAAAACGCCCCACCACCTCAATAACCCTCGACGTCTCCCTGGTCGAACGCAACTCCACAGCACCGATATGACCGACGCTCCAGCCACGGTTGGCGATCCCCGCCTCGCGTGGCGGTGGTCAGTGGCGGCGGGCTGTGACGAGCCAGGCGCGCGAGTCGAAGTACACGCCGCTGTCGGTGTTGTGGGCGTCGAGGGTGGCACGTAGCCGTGTGCGGGCTTGCTCGGCCGCCGTGGCATCGAGGTCGGCGAGCAAGTCCTGGAATTTCAGCAGGCGGAGCACGTTGTCGTAGGCGGTGACGCTGTCCGGGCCGTAGTAGACGGGCTCGTGCACGTCGGTGAAGCCGACTTCCGTGAAGCCCGCCGCCGTCAGGATGCCTTCCGTGACGGCCGGATCGGCGAGGGAGAACGCGTCCGGGCCGCGGGGCGGGGCCGGCGCGGCGGTGAGGGCTTGGCGGATCGCGGTGGCCCACTCATTGCGGTCGCGCTCTTGCCACACCAGCAGCACCAGGCGCGCCGCGGGGCGCAGAGCGCGCCCGATATTGGTGAACGCGGCGACCGGGTCGGCGAAGAACATCGTTCCGAATCTGCTGACGCAGAGGTCGAAACGCGTCGGCGGGAAGCGGTGGACCTGGGCGTCCGCCTGCTGGTAGGTGATGTTGGCCAGTCCCGCGTCGTCGCTGAGCCTGCGAGCCCGTTCGAGCATCGGCGCGGAGATGTCGACGCCTACCGCGCTTCCATCGACGGCAGCGCGGGCCGCCTCGCGCGTGGTCAGCCCTGTGCCACAACCGATGTCGAGCACATGGTCACGAGAGCCGACGCGGGCAGCGGCACGGAAGAGTCCGTTGTGCAGACGCAATTCCGCGTCGTAGTCGAACACATCGGCCATCTCCATCACGAATCCCCTCGACACCGATCTCAACCCAACTCAGGGGAGGGTAGCCAGTCGGCGGGTCCGGGTCCGCAGCGAATAAGGCGACCTGTGCGCCCGGTGTCGGGGACGGTGTCGCCAGCACGTCGATGGCAACCACGAGCATCGTGTGGCCGGAAGACGGCAAGACGGAGAACTGGATGTTGCCGAGAAGTCGATGTACGATTGGGAGCGCTCCCAGGTCGCATCCTCCACTCTGCTCGAGGAGCTGAAACATGTCGCGACGGCGTTGTCGCCCGGCTGCACTGATCGTTCTGGCCCTGTCCGCGCTCCTGTTGCCCTCGGTGTCGGCGGCGGGCGCCGCCGCGGGCACACCCCACACCCGCGCGGCGCCGCTCACTGAGCTGACCGTGGTGTCCGAACAGGTGGCGTCCGGTCTGCGGCGCCCGGTCGCGATCACCGGGCTGCCGGACGGCCGAATGCTGATCGCGGAGAAGGGCGGCACCGTCCGCGCCTACCACCCCGACACCGGTTTGGCGGCCGAGCCGGTGCTCGACCTGAGCGCCCGGATCGACGCGGAGGAGTGGGAGCGCGGCCTCCTCGGCATCACGCCCGCGCCGAACTTCGCGAGGACCGGAATCCTCTACGTGGCCTACACGAGCCTGCCCGCGGGCGAGCTGACCCTGGCGCGAGTGCCCATCGGCGCTCCTGAGCGGGTGCAGGTGCTGCTCACCCAGGAGCACGCCGAGTACGGCAACCACAACGGCGGGCAGGTGGCGTTCGGCCGCGACGGCTACCTCTACTGGTCCCTCGGCGACGGCGGCCACGCGAACGACCCGTTCAAGGCCGGTCAGGACCTCGGCACCCTGCTCGGCAAGATCGTGCGGATCGACGTCAACCGCACCTGCGGGCCGAAGCCCTACTGCGTGCCCTACAACAACCCGTTCGCCCGCGTGCCGGGCGCGAAGCCGGAGATCTGGCTCTACGGGCTGCGCAACCCGTGGAAGTTCTCCGTCGACCCGGTCGACGGCTCGCTGTGGATCGGTGACGTCGGCCAAGGCTTGGTCGAGGAGATCAACCACATCCGCCCGTGGCAGGGCGGGGCGAACCTCGGCTGGTCCTGCCGCGAGGGCACCCCGGTGTTCGACCCGCAGCAGTGCACGCCGGGCGGGCGCTACACCGACCCGGTCTTCGAGTACGACCACTACAACGACAACTGCTCGGTGACCGGCGGCGTGGTGTACCGAGGGTTCCGCACCCCGCAGGCGTGGGGGACCTACGTCGCGAGCGACTACTGCTCGACCCGCGTGTTCGCGGTGCGCCCCAACTCCGAGGGCGGCTACGAGTCCGCCACGATCGGCAACTTCCCCACCCAGCCGACCGCGATCGGCACCGACGCGCGCGGCGAGCTGTACGTGCTCAGCGACCTCCCCGGATGGCTGAGCCGGGTGCGGTTCGAGCACGTCCCGCCAGCTTCTGGCGGCGCGGTGGCGAACCGCTGAACCCCGGGGGGAACCCCTCCGCAAGACGCCTGGGGACGGCCGTATCCAAGCGGCCGTCCCCAGCTCACTCCGACGCACCCCTCGCAGGTCACGGTGCCCGCCCGCGGCCTCCCCGGCCTGGCCGCCGCGGTCATCCGCCTCGCACCCAACTCGACTGCCTCCCGTACGAAGAACTGCCCGCACGATGGACATGACTGCCGGAGGCGCACACCAGGTCTCGATGTCTCACCCACTGAAATGCGTGGATCGCAAGTGCCTGACGCGAGCGGGCACACCGGCTGGGGCACCGTCGAGGACGATCACCCGTCCCCTGTGGACCTGCCCCTGTGGACCTGCGCAGTTGCCGCTGGCCAGCCGCGAGCCAGCTAGGGTTGACCTGGCGATAGCGGGTCGAGTGCGGAGGGTGTCGTGGAGCAGGACCGGCGTGCTCGGCTTCAGGAGCTGCTGATCGCGGATCGCGACGGCGGCTCGGACTTCACCGTCGCCCTGGTGTGCGCGCGGTGCGTGAAGGAGTTGTCGGTCACCGGCGCCGGGGCCACCGTGCTCAGCCACCTTCGCAACGGCTCCGACGATACCGGCCACCCGACTCGGGGCCTGGTCCACGCGACGAACCCGACCAGCGCCGGGCTGGAGGACCTGCAGCTCACCGTGGGTGAAGGACCGTGCCTGGACACGTTCGCCTCGGGCGGTCCGGTGCTGGTGGCCGACCTGGCCGCCGAGGGCGCGCGGTGGCCCGCGTTCACCCCCGGCGCGCTGGCGCTCGGCGCGGCGGCGGTGTTCTCGTTCCCGCTGCAGATCGGGGTGGTGCGGCTGGGGTCGTTGGACCTCTATCGCGATGTGCCCGGTCCGCTGTCGCGCAGCGAGGTGAGCGACGCGCTGATCCTCACCGACATGGCCACCCAAGGCATCGCCGACGAACTCGACGGGCACGGCACCGCGGACCTGAGCTGGCTGCTCGATTCCCACGTCGAGGTGCACCAGGCCACCGGCATGGTGCAGGTGCAGCTCGGGACGAGCACCGAGGCGGCGCTGATGCGGTTGCGCGGGCACGCCTTCACCCACGACCTGCCGCTGGCCGAGGTCGCCCGACAAGTCGTCACGCGCACACTGCGCTTCACGCAGGAGGAGGATCGGCCATGACGCGTGTTGAGGAAAGGTCGTCACGATGAGCACCGGACGGGACCAGCGGTTGGCCGACGTGTTCGTGTCGTTGGCCGACACCCTGGTCGCGGACTTCGACGTGCTCGACTTCCTCGGCCTGCTCGCCGAGCGGGCGGTGGAGCTGTTGGAGGTCGACGCCGCCGGGGTGATCCTGTCGGACCAGCGCGGCGGGTGGTGGCCCGCGGCCGGGTCCTCCGAGCACGCCGAGTTGGTGGAGGTGTTCGCAATCCAGACCCGGCAAGGTCCGTGCCTGGACTGCGTGCGGACCGGTGTCGTGGTCACCAGCGCTGACCTGACCGCCGACAAGGGTCGGTGGCCGCTGTTCGCGCCCGCCGCGATGAGCGCGGGCTTCCACGCGGCAGCCGCGGTGCCGATGCGGCTGCGGGATGAGGTCATCGGGGCGTTGACGCTGCTGCATACCGAGCCGGTGGCCGTTGACGGCGCCAGCATCGCGTTGGGGCAGGCGCTGGCCGACATCGCCACCATCGGCATCCTGCAGCAACGCGCCGTGCACCGCGAGGAGATCGTCTTCGAGCAGTTGCAGGCCGCCCTGCACCACCGCACGGTCGTCGAGCAGGCCAAGGGCGTGTTGGCCGAGGCCGGGGGCCTGGACATGCACCAGGCCTACACGCGCCTGCGTGATCACGCCCGCACCCATCACCTCCGGCTCTCCGATGTCGCCCGCGATGTCGCCACGGGCGCGCTGGGCACGGCCGAGGTACTCACCCATTCCTCCCAGGCCGATACCCGGCGGTGGTAGTGACACCAAAACCGGGTATCTGAGGGCATGCAGCCGACACCGCAGACGCGCAGCGAGTCCTCACGCAGCCGGGAACAGCGGGTGGCGCGCGCGTTCGTCGCGTTGGCCGACACGCTGGTCGCCGATTTCGACATCGCGGAATTCCTGGACATGCTCACCGAGCGGTGCGTCGACCTGCTGGACGTGGCCGCGGCCGGGGTCGTCCTGGTCGACCCCAACGGCGTGCTGCACGTCGTGGCTGCCTCCTCGCAGCGCACGCAGTTGCTGGAGCTGTTCGCGCTGCAGGCCGGGAGCGGGCCGTGCATCGACTGCGTCCGCACCGGCCACCCGGTCGCCGGACACGACCTGACCACCGGCCCCCAACCGTGGCCGCGGTTCGCCGCCGCGGCCCACGAATGCGGCTTCCGGTCGGCACAGGCCCTGCCGCTGCGCCTGCGCGACCAGACGATCGGTGCGCTGAGCCTGCTCAACACCGCACCGAGCGTGATGGAGCGGGCCCAGATCGATCTGGGCCAGGCTCTGGCGGACATCACCACCATCGGCATCCTGCAACACCGCACGATCGAACAACGCGACCAGCTCACCGGCCAGTTACAGACCGCCCTCACCAGCCGTGTCGTGATCGAACAAGCCCGCGGGGTGCTCGCCCAACGCGGCGGCCTGTCCATGGACGATGCCTTCACCGCCCTACGCGCCTACGCACGAGCGAACAACCGCCCCCTCACCCCACTGGCCCGCGCCGTGGTGGAGGGCGCCATCGACCTCGACCCCATCCTCACCACCCACACGACGTAGAACGGCTAGCCGGCTGGTCGAGCGATGCGGATGTGGGTGATCCGCACATCACCGTGGCCAACCTCGCGCAAGGACCGGACGGCAAGTCCTGAAGGTGGTGGACCAGTCCTGGCTCGACGACCAACGTGACGTGCTCCTGACGATGCTGCGCCAGCGACGTCGACGCGCTTGCTCTGGGCCCGACGCATGGCCTGGCGATCCGGTCGCCGGACCTGACACCACTGGCAGGCGACAACCCTCGATCGGGGGAAAGATCAATTCGCCGTTCGTCTCTATCCTCGGTTCATCGCTGACAGAACCCGGAACCGTATCGACGGCGACGTTGGCACGGCTTTCCAGACGCGCAAGGCCCGCGACGTTCACTTCGGGGACTCCTACGACCGCCGCGGGGTGATCGCGCTGGCGGCCGTCGCGGTGCTGCTGGCCGCGGGCCTGGTCATGATCGTCGCCAACGGGCACGATGCGGCTCCCCAGCGGCCGGAGTCGCCGCTCGGTGCGGTGGTCCGGTACGACGAGGTCGACTGCGAGTCGGGGTGGGTCGTCCCCGACGACGGGCAGCGAGCGATCCCGAGCGTCGGATATACGCCGCCGGCCGAGGCGGTCCGGGCGTCGGGCGCGGCGGTGATCGTGACTGTGCAGGGGACGAGTGGCACCGCCGTCGTCCTTCAGTCGGTCGAGGTCGAGGTCGTCCGACGGGCACCGCCGCCTGCCGCGCTGTTCCTGCGGGCGGGGTGTGCCAGTGAGGTCTGGCCCCGGCGGTACGGCCTCGACCTGGACCGGCCGCGGCCCGCGGTCGCGCCCGAGCCCGGCACCGCGGGCTTCCCCTACCGGATCGATCACGCCGAGCCGGAGCAACTGATCGTGACGCCGCTGGTCACCTCGGCTGTGGTGGAGTGGCGGCTGCGCCTGAAGTGGACCTCTGGCTCCACGTCGGAGGAACTGGTGCTCGACGACGGCGGCAGGCCGTTCCGCACGGCCGCCGTCACCGGCTCACGGGAGTTGTGCCTGGACCGGGAGTACATATGGCGACCCGACTGCTGATTGCCGTCCTGCTCCTGCTGGCCGCCTGCGCGGCACCGCCCGATGAACCTCGGTGGACGCGGGCCGAGTCAGTGCCGGGTGCTGTGGACGGGTGGGACGGTGGCTTTCTGGCTGCGGGCGACACCCTCGCGGTGTCGAACGACGGCCGGGCCTGGCGTCCTACGGAACCGGTCCGCATCCGGACCCATGTCGCCACAGCCGCGCACGGCGCGGTGGCCCATGTCCTCGGCTGGACGGCGACCGCGCTCATCGTCTGGCGCACCGAGGACGGCGACCACTGGCGGCCCTCCGTGCTGCGCGAGACCGCGCCTGACGCCAAGCTGGAACTCGCCATGGCCGCGGGACCACGCGGGGTGATCGTCGTCGCCAGCGACCCGGAGCACGCCGGGATCACGGTCTGGCACTCCCCGGACGGCCACTCCTTCGGGCCGCCCGCACCGCTGCCCGAGGCCGCGGCGGTGGTGCCACGCAGCGAACTGATGGCGGTGGCCACCCCGGACGGCTTCCTGGTGGTTCCCGGACTCGGGTTGGGGAGCGAGTCGGTCCCGGTCGAGAACGTGATCCGACCGCCCGCGCTCTACGCCTCCCCGGACGGCGTCGACTGGTCCGACATCGGCCCCGGTATGCCGGAGGGCCGGGTCGAGGGCATGTCCGGCAACGGTTCCACGGTCGTCGTGGTGACCCAGGCCTTCGACTCGACAGGGCAGCAGCTCTGGTTCCACCGCGATGGGGTGTGGCGGCGAGCCGGGATCGACCCCGGCAGGCTCGGCGATCCCGCCGTCCTGCCCGCCGCGCAGCGCGTCCTCGACGAGATCCGCCACTGGGGCGACGGATTCCTCGCGGTCGGTCACGTTTCGACCGCCGATGCCGCCAACGGCACCAGCTACGTCTGGACCTCCGCCACCGGGTCGGGCTGGAACCGGTTGCCGCACACCATCGGGACCGTCCGCGACATCGCGGTCTCCGGCTCCACGACCCTGCTCACCGGCGAGGTGGAATCCTGGATCAGCCACGCGCCACCCGTCTTCGCCGCGACCCCGCCCGAGCCGCCCCCGCCGACCAGCGGGCCGCCCAAGTACGCCCATGACATCCCGGTGTACGACCCATGGTCCGAGCGCTTTCCCCCCGCCGCGGGCACGGCGCACTGCGAGTTCGAGTCGGCGGTCACCGAACGCCACGACGCCTGGGAGTGCACCGCCAACGGCGCCACCTACGACCCGTGCTTCCTCCACCCCGCCGGCCTGCGGGTCGCCTGCTGGTCGAGTCGGGAGGCGGTGGTGTTCTCGGTGCCGGAACCACTGCTGTACGAGGACCTCATGAGCGCCATCGAATGGCGGATGGACCTGGCCACCGGCGACATCTGCACGACCTACACCGGCGCTCCGGTTTTCAACGGCAGGGAACCCCTGTGGATGGTCTGCCAACCGGGAAAACAGGCGCGGTACGTCTGGAGCTGGGTGTCGGAAACCGAAATCCAGACCTCGACAACCATCGACGGCGAACTGACCCACACGAAGGTGATCGCCCGATATCGCTGACCAGCGTCATCCAGATGCCACGACGTCGCGATCACCACCTGCGCCATCGCCGTGCGCGAACCCCTGCCCGCCACCATGATCGCCGAGCTGGCCGAGCACCACGCGGGCGACGCGCAGGCTCTGACCGACGCCTTGGCCGACGGCGCCGTGGCCGCACCGCGCAGCGACACCGGTGCTGGACCCGTAACGGGTTGACACCCCTCACCAGACCGGACACCCAGTTCGACGTGATCGAGGTCAACTCGCCTTGCGGTTGCGACGTGTGTCGAGATCGATGACCTGGCCGAGTACTTCCTCCTTCTCCCTGTTCATGGTCTCGGTCAGGGTTTCGAGACGGGCGCTGAGGGACTCGATGGCGGGGAGTTCCACGTCTTCCCGGTCGGCGACGTCCGAGACCACGCGGACCTGCTCGCGGAGCTCGTCCAGTTCCCGTTCGCGTGGAACGTATTGTTCGCGGACTCGGATCAGAAGGTCGTATGCGTTGGCGGGTTGGAACCGCTGCACGCTCGCGAGCAGCGTCGGCATGAACGAGATCAGCGCGAACGTGCCGACGAGCGTCCACGCCGCCGCGTCGAGCGTGGAGCTCGCGGATCGCAGCTCGGAAAGTGCCTCCAGCCGGGCGAGCAGACCGCTCGACGAATCGTTGATCTCGGCGATCGCGGCACTCCGAAGTCTCGCGGCATCGGTGTCAACCTCCACGAGCCGTAGAGCGAGGTCCTCGCGTGCGCCGGCATCCGTCGTGAGGTCGAGTTCTCGCTCCAACGGGAGTCGCCTGGCCTTCCTTTCCCCCTCCACCTGTTTCTGAATCTGCACGGTCTGCTCGGAACGGGTGATGAGGAGCTGCTTATTGATCTCGGGTCTGAAGACCGAGAGGACCAGCGGCACGGAGATGACAATCGCGGTGAGAACACCGAACGCGACCTGCGGGAGCAGCGTCAGCAGCTTCCGCAAGCTGCTGATCCTCGTCGCGCCGTGGCCGACGAGCGACACGACCGTCACCCGCTCCAGCACGAGGACGAGGACGCCGAACGCGATTCCCCCCAGGACCCCGGCGATCGGCCCGAATCCGAGTTGGGTCAGGCTCAGCCACACTGACGCCGCCGCGACCAGTGCGCTGACCACCATCGACGCGCCCAACGTGGTGTACCGGAGCCTGGTGCCGGGAAGATCACGCAGCAGCGTGGGGTCGGCGCCGGTGAGAGCCGACAGGCTCCACCGTCGAGGTCGAGGAGTCGCCATCGAGTGACGCGGAGGAGCTTCCCGGGGTGAGCCGGTGCGGGCGCTCTCCATTCGCCAGAACACGGGCGGGCGGTCGACCACCTGGTCCCGGGCGGCCCGCACCGCTTCCGGGCCCGCCCCGTACTTCTCCAACAGGGTGGCGAACCTGCTGGAGACGCCGTCGGCGCGCGCCGGTTCGGCCCGGACACCTCCGGACACCTGATCATCGGCCATTGAAGCTCCACCACCCTCGGGGCGCCGGTCCCATGAGCTGGATCTCCGTCGCGGCGTCGGACAGGATCTGACGCATCTCGTGCCCTGACAACTCGGTCAACTTCATCGGCCCACTCACTACGACACACCCGCTCGGCTTGCCCTGCGGGTCGAACACCGGGTTCGCCACCAGTCCCAGCGGCCGCTCGGACCGCATCAGCTCCCCCCAGTTCAACCCGTACCGGTCGCGCTCGTCGAGCCGGTCCCATCCAGCGGGGTTCAGCGTGATCGCCCGCTGGACGAAGTCGCGCCACTCCTCGGCGAGGAGCACCTGTTCGTTGAACGAAGTTCCCGCCAAGCCCTTCCCGACCTTGTAGTACGGCTGCACGTCGGCGGTCGACGCACCAGCGCGAACCCCGTCGACCTTGCTGAGCCGCCGCCACCGCCAGAACCAGGTGACCTGGTAGTGGTAGACCGCGATCTCGTCCCACGGCGTGCCGAACTCATCCACGATGGAGGCGACCGTGGCGCTCAACGCGGCGCGGAGCCTGCGATCGTAAGCCCGGATCTTGCTCGTCTGAATCGCCTGATCAACCGACCTGACCGCGTCGTAGCAGACGAACGCCGCGATCACGATCACGCTCGCGTAGAGCAGGACGGCCCGCCCCTCCCACAGGTTCCTGCTCGGCAGGTTGAGCTGTGCGAGGGTGATGACGCTGCCCGCCAGTGCGGTGATCGCGGCGCGAACCAGCCGGAAGAGAACCACCGGCACAGTGTGGATCATCGTCGAGCATCCTGATGGAACTGGTTGGAACTAACCAGAAGATGCTCGACACCGTGTTTGGTTCCCGCCATCGGTCTCCCCGCGGCAACGCGGTGACCTGCGGCGGTTCAATGGCACAGCCATCAACGGGTGAACAGTGCGCCACTGCTGTCACCCGATCAGCGTATGGAATGCGAATCAGTGGCAGAGCAGGCAACTGCAAACCGATGATCGCCGGTGCGCGGCGATGGTGCCGTTCCTGCCGTTGTTGTGTCAGGTGAGGGGGCGTCAGGCCCGCGAGCACATTCGCGGGGAATCCGGCGTTGGCGAGTTGTCGCAGGTAGCGGCACACCATCTGCGGTAGCGTGAGAGGCGACCTGACCCGTTGATCTTCGGCGGAAGGTCGACTCGGGAAACTGTCCGCGATGGGGTGGTTCGGGTGGGCGCGGCGCGGGTGCTGGCGTCGGTGGCGAGTGTGCGGTCGGCCGCCGCGGTCGCCGCGTTCTTGAACACGGGCGCCGGGGTGGTGCGTTGTGAGCGGGGCAGGCGCCAACGGTGAAAACGAGCGCCGTGTCCGCGCGGCGCTGCGCCGCGCGCAGCTGCTGCTCAGCGCCGCCGAAGACCTCGCCGACGCTCCCAGCGTCGTCGAGCTGCGCAACCACGTCGACCAGCTCATCGCCAGCGACGTCAAGCCCGCCCGGGTCGAGTTGTTCCTCACCCAGGACCTGGGTGCCCGCGCCGCCGCCGAGGACCGGCACGACCCGACCCCGGGTCCGGACCGGCCCACCACGTCGGGCCAGTGGAACCAGTTCGACCCGAACGAATCCGGCCTGATCGCGCAGGTCGTGCGCGAGAACCGGCTGATCCACCACGCCGACCTGCGCAGCGCCGACCGCGCGGGCTTGTCCGAGATGGCCGCGCGGTCCTACCTCGACGCCGGGCTGCGGGCCGTCGCCGCCGTCCCGATCAGCGGCGTTGACGGGATGCTCGGCGTGTTGGAGTTCGTCTGGGATCAGCCGCACGAAGCCGACCCCGCCGAGCTGGCCGTGATCGTCAGCCTGGCAGGCTATGTCGGCATCGCCCTGCAGCGCGCCCGGCGGCTGCAGAGCCGCATCGCGGTGGCGCGGGAGCTGCAGGACGCGATGCTCAGCGAGCTGCCTCGACTGGCCGGTTTGGACATCGCCGCGCGCTACCGGGCGGCCACCGACACCGAACTGGTCGGCGGCGACTGGTACGACGCCTTCCCCTTGCCCCTGAATCCGAACACCACCACACCGGGCACCGGGGAACCGGACATCACCACGCCGGGTCCCGTGGCGCTAGTGGTCGGCGACGTCACCGGACACGACATCCACGCCGCCACCGGCATGGGCCAATTGCGCGCCATGCTGCGGCAAACCTGCTGGGACCACCAGCCCGAGGACTCCCCGGCCGCCGCGCTGACCCGCCTCGACCACGCCTCCCACGGCCTGGGGGTGGCCACCGGCACCGCGATCCTGGCCTACCTGCACCCCTTGGGCGATGGCACCGGCCGGTGGTCACTGACCTGGAGCAACGCCGGGCACCCGCCGCCGGTCCTGATCGGACCCGACCGCGGCAGCGGCCTGCTGCACGGCACCGACCCCCTGCTCGGCTTTCCCCAGCTGCTCAACCGCCCCCGTCGCAACCAGCGCATCACCCTGCGACCCGGGGCCACCCTGCTGCTCTACACCGACGGCCTCATCGAACGCCGCGGACACGACCTCGACACCGCCATGGCAACCCTCGCCCGCCACGCCCGCCATCCAACCGCAACCGCCGCCGACCACGTCGAGCACATCCTCACCGCCATGACCACCAACGCCCCCGCCCACGACGACGACATCGCCGTCCTCGCCGTGCGCATCCGCTGACCACGGCACACCAGCGGCCGCGCGGTTCGCCGCCGCGGCCGGCGCGAACCTCACCGGTGCGGTCTCCGGCGGAGTCGTGGCGCTGCACCGCCGCGACGACGACGGCATGGAACCCGCAGGCGCACCCGGAAGAACACCGACGACTACGCGGTGAACGAATTTCGCGCAAACTGCGGGATCGGATGCGCGGCGCAAGGGGCGACGTCCCGAGGCCTGCGTAGGCGGCCGGTGCCCGGAGCATCGGTCAGCGTCGGGTGACAGGTCGAGCAGGAGCGTGTGAAGCGGGACGGGTAGCCGTTGTCTGCGTTCCAGACGCGACACGACCGGGTGGCCAGATGCGCTGGCGCACCCCAGCCGCCGACCTCCTAGTGCCCGGTGACGTCCATGACCAGCAATACCAGGGAGAGGAGGAGTTGGAGGGCTGCGATGCACGTGCCTGCGACGGCGGTCCAGTCCAGGCGGTACTCGGTCTTGGTGGTCATCGACCACGCGCCGCACGCCATCGCGCTCACCGCCAGGACCGTCCCCCCGGCCAGGGCGGGCCAGCTGAGCAGGCCGAGGCACAACGAGAGCGGTCCGAGCCAGGCACCTCTGCCTGGGCGGTCCTTCGCCGGGAACTGTCGCGTCATGAGGCACATGTTCTACGAGGCGTCGACGGGCCGGTGTGACTTCGACGCGGACGCTGGTTGATCATCGCCACATCCCTGACCTGTTCCGCCCTTGCTACTCCTGCGGCACATTCCGCTCGAATCGCGTACTGGTAAATCGGTCCCGGGCGGTGGTGTGGTGGTGCCGAGCACGGGGTCACAACCACGATCGAACGACTGATTCCATATTGTGGAAGGGTATGCCAAACTGAAGGGAGCTGTGTCAGCCTCTGGCCATGAAGGTTTCCGAGGTGTTGCCGCTCCCGGCCAGGGATGTCTGGTCGGTCCGCCAGTTGCGCTCCCTGACCCGGCGCGTCAGCGCCCAACTGGGCGCCGAGTTGGCCGAGTTCGCCCAGTACGACTCGGAGTCGCGGTGGTGGGCACGGTTGGCCCTGACCGGAGGCGTCGAGCTGTGGCTGCTGTCCTGGCTGCCCGGCCAGGGCACCCGTCCGCATGACCACGGTGGGGCGGCGGGCTCGTTCACCGTGGTCCGAGGCGAGCTCACCGAGCACTATCGCTATCCGCGGCAGGTGGAAAGGAACGGGGTGGTGCGGGCGGGGGAGACGATCGCGTTCGGTGCCGGGTGGGCACATGTCGTCGCCAACAGGTCCGAGGCGCCCGCGCTGAGCGTGCACGCCTACTCACCTCCGCTGGTCGAACCCCGGGAGTACGCCGGCCTGGCCGACATCCCGGGCGAGATCCCGCCGCTGCCGCCGCGCCGGGTGTCGCTGCCCGCGCAACGTGGCACCGTCGTCCTGGAGATGGCGTGAGCGTGGACCTGTTCCTTGCCGGGGCCCGGAGTGAGATCGAGCGGGTCGACGCGTTGAAGGCGCACGCCCTGGCCCGGGAGGGTGCGCTGCTGATCGATATACGGCCGTACTTCAACCGGCTCGCCGAGGGCGAGATCCTGGGCGCGTTGCCGATCGAGCGCATCGTCCTGGAGTGGCGGCTGGACCCCGCGGGTTCGCACCGGCTGCCTGAGGTCGCCGCGGAGCGCACGGTGATCGTGTTCTGCAACGAGGGCTACGCGTCGAGCCTGGCCGCTCGCGACCTGCGCCGGATCGGGTTGCGCAACGCGACCGACCTGATCGGGGGCTTCCGCGCCTGGGAAGCCGAGGGCCTGCCCGTGGTCGATGGCGGCTCCCCGGCGTTCACCTAGTTCCCGCGAGCAGGAGTGCGACGCGGCGGGCGACGTGGGTGAGCTGGTTGGCGAGGGTGGCGAAGCGGTCCTCGGTCAGCCGGACTGACGGCCCCTGCACGGCGATCGCCGCGACCGTGCCGTGGTCGCAGCGCACCCCGACGGCCAGCGCCCGGACACCCGGGTTGCGCTCCTCGTCGTTGAGGGCCCAGCCGCGGTCGCGGACGCCGCGCAGGTCGGCCAGCAGCGCTTCGGCGTCGACGACCGTGCGGTCGGTGTGGGCCACCAGCTCGCCGAGGGCGGCGACCTCGGACTCCAGGTCGTCGGCGGCGGCGAGCAGGCATTTGCCCATCGCCGAGGTGTAGAGCGGGACGCGGGAGCCGGGCACCTGGTCGAAGCGCAGCGGCTGGCTGGACGGCACGTCCAGCACGACCTGCACGTCCTGGTCGGTGCGGATGCCCAGGTTGACCGACTCGCCGGTGCTCTCGGCCAGCTCGGCCAGCAGCGGCAGCGCCTGCTCGTAGCCGAGTTGGTCCGACGCCCGCGCGCCGAGCACGGCCAGGGTCGGGCCGAGTTGGTAGCGGTCGCCGCGCGGAACCTGCATGAGCAGGCCGCCGTCCGCCAGCGCCCTGGTCACCCGGTGGGTGGTGCTGACCGTCAGGCCGGTGCGCCTGGCCAGCTCGCTGATGCCCTGGGTGCGCTCGCCGCTCTCGAAGCAGCGCAGGATCGCCAGGGCCCGCTCGATGGCCTGCGTCCCGGATCTCGACTCGGATTCTTGCACCTCAGACACGCTCCAATCCTGACACATCCACAATATGGGATGCCTTTCCAAAAAATGGCCGCGCTCATACGGTTCCTCCCCGAACCAACGGACGCGGGAGGATCACGTGCGGAAGAGAACGATCGGAGCGGCCCTGCTGGCGCTGGCGTTGAGCGCCTGCGGCACCGGGACCGGCGCGAGCGGGGGGACGACGCTGTCGCTGGTCGGCTTCGCCGTGCCCAAGGCGGCGAACAACGCCATCCAGAAGGAGTGGGCCAAGACCGCCGACGGCGAGGGCGTGGTCTGGGAGGAGTCCTATGGGGCCTCCGGCGACCAGAGCCGCGCGGTGGCGGGCGGCCTGAAGGCCGACTACGTGCACTTCTCCCTGGAGGGCGACGTCACCCGCCTGGTCGATGCCGGGCTCGTCGCGCCGGAGTGGAACGCCGGTCCGTCCAAGGGCATCGTCTCCACTTCCATCGTGGTGATCGCTGTCCGCAAGGGCAACCCCAAGGGCGTCAAGGGCTGGGACGACTTGACCAAGCCGGGCATCGGCATCGTCACCCCCAACCCGGGCTCCTCGGGTTCCGCCAGGTGGAACATCCTCTCCGCGTACGGCCACGCCGAGGTCACCGGCCAGGACCCGCAGGCGTTCATCACCAAGTTCTTCACCAACGTCGTCGCCTTGCCCGGCAGCGGTCGCGACGCGACGACGGCGTTCACCGGCGGGACCGGCGACGTCCTGCTCACCTACGAGAACGAGGCCATCCTGGCCCGGCAGAACGGCGAGGACTTCGACTACGTCGTCCCGGACACCACGCTGCTGATCGAGAACCCGGCGCGGTGCTCAAGGACGCCGACCCGAAGGCCGCCAAGTGGCTGGAGTTCGCGCTGGGCGCGACCGGCCAGACCGAGTACGCCAAGGTCGGCTTCCGCCCGCTGGTCCAGGGCATCAGCGTCGAGGTGCCCGGCGCCAACGACCCGGCCAACCCGTACCCCACGCCCAGGAAGCTGCAGACCATCACCGACGACTTCGGCGGCTGGCCCGCGGCCAACGAGAAGTTCTTCGGCGATGACGGCATCATCACGAAGGTCCAGAAGGAGATCAGCGGGTCATGACGGCGATGCTCGCCCGCCGGACCATGGGCCGCGGTCCGGCGCTCGGGCTCGGTCTGGCCACGCTCTGGTTCAGCCTGGCTGGTCCTGATCCCCCTGACCGCGGTGCTGGTGGAGACCGCCGCAGGCGGCTGGGGCGCGTTCTGGCGGGCGGTCACCGACGAGCAGACCTTCGCCGCGATCCGGCTCACCGTCATCCAGGCGCTGATCGTCACCGGGGTCAACGTGGTCATGGGCGTGCTGATCGCCTGGGTGCTGGTACGCGACGAGTTCCCCGGCAAGAAGGTCCTCGAAGTCGTCATCGACATCCCCTTCGCCCTGCCGACGATCGTCGCGGGCCTGGTCCTGCTCGCCCTCTACGGACCGCGCAGCCCGGTCGGCGTCGACATCGCGAACACGCGGACCGCGGTGTTCCTCGCCTTCCTGTTCGTGACGCTGCCGTTCGTCGTGCGGACCGTGCAGCCGGTGCTGGCTGAGCTGGACCCCGAGGTCGAGGAGGCGGCGGCCTCGCTCGGGGCGAGCAGGGTGGTGACGTTCCGGCGGATCATCCTGCCCGCGCTGACCCCGGCGATCGCGGCGGGCGCGGCGATGTCGTTCGCCAGGGGCATCAGCGAGTACGGCTCGCTCGTGCTGCTGTCGGGCAACCTGCCGCTGCGCACCGAGGTGGCGTCGGTGCGCATCCTCAGCCACATCGAGAACGGCGACCTCGCCGCCGCGTGCGCGGTCGCCGCCGTGCTGCTGGTCATCGCGCTCGTCGCGATCGCGGTGCTGGACATCATCCAGCGGAAGGTGGCCGGCCGTGATTAAGAACTCGCTGCGCTCGATCGTGGTCGTCTACCTGTTCCTCCTCGTGATCTGGCCCGTGGCGCTGGTGGCGCACAACACCTTCGGCGACGGGGCCGAGGCGCTCCACGTCGCGCTGTCGGACCCGGTGGTGCTCAACGCGCTGTGGCTCACCGCGCAGGTCGCGTTCGTGGCCGTGGTGATCAACACCGTGTTCGGCGTGGGCATCTCGCTCCTGCTGGTGCGCCACCGGTTCCCCGGGCGGCGGTTGCTGTCGGTGTTGCTCGACCTGCCGCTGTCGGTGTCGCCGGTCGTCGTCGGCCTGGCCATCCTCCTGGTCTACGGCGGCGTCGACGGCTGGTTCGGGCCGACGCTGGAGGGTGCCGGGTTCCAGGTCGTGTTCGCCATGCCCGGCATGGTGATGGCCACGGTGTTCATCGCGCTGCCGCTGGTGATCCGCGAGGTCGTGCCGGTGCTGCACGAGATCGGCGATGAGCAGGAGCAGGCCGCGCGCACGCTCGGCGCCACGGGGTGGCAGGTGTTCCGCCGGATCACGCTGCCCGCGGTCCGCTGGGCCGTGGTGTACGGCGTCGTGCTCAGCCTCGCCCGCTCGCTCGGCGAGTTCGGCGCGGTGAAGATCGTGTCCGGCAACCTGATCAACCGGACGCAGACCGCGACGCTCGTGGTCGAGCAGAAGTACCAGGACTTCGAGCAGTCCACCGCGTACGCCACGGCGTTCCTGCTGGCCTTCGCCGCGGTGCTCTGCCTGGTCGTGGTGTCCGTCATCCGCCCGAAGGAGGGCTCATGAGCATCCAGGTCCGCGGTGTCGGCAAGCGGTTCGGCTCGTTCGTCGCGTTGGAGGACGTGTCCGTCGAGGTGCCGACCGGCGGGCTGACGGCGCTGCTCGGCCCCAGCGGCGGCGGCAAGTCCACGCTGCTCAGGGTCATCGCCGGGCTGGAGCGCCCCGACACCGGCTCGGTGCTGATCGACGGTGCGGACGCCACGGACATACCGGTGCGCAGGCGCGGCGTGGGGTTCGTCTTCCAGCACTACGCGGCGTTCAAGCACTTGACGGTGTTCCGCAACATAGCCTTCGGGCTGGAGATCCGCCGCAGGCCCGCCGCCGAGATCAAGGCGCGGGTAGAGGAACTGCTGCACCTGGTGCGGCTGGAGCAGTTCGCCCACCGGTTGCCCGCGCACCTCTCCGGCGGCCAACGTCAGCGCATGGCCCTGGCCCGCGCGCTGGCCGTCGAGCCGCGCGTGCTGCTGCTCGACGAGCCGTTCGGCGCGCTGGACGCCCAGGTCCGCAAGGAACTGCGCGAATGGCTGCGCCGCCTGCACGACGAGGTCCAGGTGACGACGGTGTTCGTCACCCACGACCAAGAGGAGGCGCTGGAGGTCGCTGACGAGATCGTCGTCGTCAACCAGGGCAAGGTCGAGCAGGTCGGCACGCCCGACGAGCTGTACGACCGGCCCGCCAACGAGTTCGTCATGAGCTTCCTCGGCCCGACCACCCGCCTCGGCGACGCCCTTGTCCGCCCCCACGACATCGACGTGCGGCTGGACGGCACGGGGGTGCGGGGCCGCGTCGTCCGGGTGAACCGGATCGGCTTCGAGGTGCGCGTGGTCGTCGAGGTCGGCGCGGACACCGTGCTGGTGACGTTGGACCGCACGCAGGCAACGAGGCTCGGTCTGGTCGAGGGCTTGGCCGTCGGACTGGCCCCGGTCCGCGAGGTCTTGTCCGAAGAAGAGACAGGTCAGGCTGAAGAACTGGGTTGCCACGCCGTGCGGGGCGGATGACGTCTCGCCGATCCCGCCGATCCCGCCGGTCGCCACCGAGAGCACCGGCTTCCAGCGCAGCGCGGTGCGCGGCAGCAGTTCCAGCAGGGCGCGTCGGGCTGTGTTGTCGGAGGAGGAGTACGCGTCGTCGTTGGCTCGGCGGCCTTATGACCTCCGGCATGCGTGTGTGTCGACGTGGCTTTGCCGCGGGTGTGCCGTCGGCTCAGTGCGCGGCGCGGGCGGGGCACTCGGTGACGGTCCTGCACACGGTCTACGCGAAGGTGATCATCGGGCTGGAAGGTGCGGCTCGCCGACGCATCGAGGCTGAGCTGGGACTGGACGTGGACCCCGACCCCAAAACTTGGGGGGAAATAAGGGGCGGGTAGCCGCGGAGGGGCTGCCTAGAGCCGGTCACGCCCGGACAGGGCATGATCAACTAATGGGGGTGTTTGCGCAGGTCGCGGCGAGGAAGTGCTGGTGCCCCCGGTGAGAGTCGAACTCACACTGGACGGGTTTTGAATCCGTTGCCTCTGCCGGTTGGGCTACGGGGGCGCGGGGGAGAGTTTAGGGGATCGGGGTGGGGTGGGTGTCGGCGGTGTCACTGTGGTGGTGACGTCGGGGGGTGGTCGGGCGGCGGTAGGCTGCAACTTCCCGATTCGTGGTCGCTAACCCCAACAGGAGGACCCGGTGAGCGAGTTGGCTGCCGAGGCGCAGGCAGGCCCCGTCGCGCGCCGTGTGCTGGTCGCTGAGGATGAGGCTTTGATCCGGCTGGACCTGGTCGAGATGCTGCGGGAAGAGGGTTACGAGGTCGCGGGGGAGGCCGGGGACGGCGAGGAGGCCGTGCGGCTGGCGGGGGAGTTGCGGCCGGACCTGGTGATCATGGACGTCAAGATGCCGCGGATGGACGGGATCGACGCGGCGACGATGATCGCGCGGGAGCGGATCGCGCCGGTGGTGATGTTGACGGCGTTCAGCCAGCGGGAGTTGGTGGAGCGGGCGCGCGACGCCGGGGCGATGGCGTACCTGGTCAAGCCGTTCGCCAAGCACGACCTGGTGCCCGCGATCGAGTTGGCGGTCAGCCGGTTCGCGGAGCTGCACGCGCTGGAGAACGAGGTCGCGGGGCTGACCGAGCGGCTGGAGACGCGCAAGGTCATCGAGCGGGCCAAGGGGCTGCTGATGACCAAGCAGGGCCTCAGCGAGCCCGAGGCGTTCCGGTGGATCCAGCGCACGGCGATGGACCGCAGGACCACCATGAAGGCCGTCGCCGAAGCCGTGCTGGAGCACATCACCTGATCCGGAACCGGCTCATGGTGGACGAGCTGACGCCTGGCCCCAGCACCCGGGTCTCCAGGACGTGGCCGCCCTGCGCCAAACCACCCAAGGCCAGCGCCACGGCGTAGTCGCCGCCGGGGGAGGGGCCGTCCACCGCCGTGGGCACGGCCGCCACCAGCCGCCCGTCCAGCCGTACCTCGAAGCCGATCACCCCCGCCAGCGTGCCGGTGTCCCATTGGGCCGCCCGCCCGTCCAGCCGCACGTCCAGCACCAGGCGCCCCTGCGGCGCGGCGGTGGCGCCTGCCAGGGGCTTGCCCGCCGAGTCCCCCAAGGTCACCGTGGTCGCGGGAAGCGCGTCGACCACGGGGAAGAACGCCCGCCTGGGCTCGGTCGGGAACGTGGCCCCGGCGCCGGGCTCGATCTCCAAATACGACTCCAGCACCATCGCCCCGGGACCCGCTCCGGGCGCGCGCACCGCCAGCGGGGACAGCGAGTGCGGACCCGTGGGGCCCAGCAGCCGCGCGGGCACGTCGGCGATCACGGTGACCACCGCCCCCGGGCCCGCGGACACCGCGGTGGCAGGCCGGGCGGGCACGCGGTCCGGTCCCAACTGGACGGTCATCCCCGACGGGGCCATCCCGGCGGGCACGGACACCGTCGCCACCACCCGCGCCGCCGTGGCCGTGGCCAGCGGACGCCGGGCGATGCCCAGCCGCGGGGCCTCCTCGTCCGGCCCGAGCACCCGCCGGGTGGCCACGGTGATCGGCACCTCCACCACTGAGGGCACCGCTACCGCCGGACCGGTGAACCCCGCCCCCGCCAGACGCACGCGCGCCCGGCGCCCCGACGGCCCCCGCACCCCCACCACCACGTAAGCCTCGTCCCACGCGGGCACAGAAGACGACGAGGCCACCACGCGCCCGTCCTGCCGCAGCACCACTCCCGACGGACCCACCTCGACCTCGACCAGGTGCAGCACCCCCGCCCCGCGCGGCACCACCAGCCCCGCGGAACCCCCGGGCAGCACGCGCGGCCCACCGTCATCCAGCACAGCCCGCACCGCGCCCTCGGTCACCTCCGCGCCCACCCGGTCGGCCGGACCCGGCACCAGGTCGACGGTGAGCGCCCCGCCCGGCCCGGCCGCGTCGGTCAGCACCGCCACCCGGCCCGCCCCGCCGACCAGCCGCAGCGGCGAGCGCGCCCGCAGCATCGCCACGTCCGACCCGCACCCCAGCTCGATCGACAGCCCCGCGCCCCGCGACCGCTCGCCGATGTCCACACACCCTCGATATCCGGACAGGTGCCAGCGCGAGCCCGGCAGATCCGACCGGACGGAGCCGTCGGAGGCGAAGTCGTCGGTGAAGCCGGTCAGTCCGGAACGCCACGAGGAATCACCCGGACCGGACGCGCCGGTCACCTCGGCCGCCGCCGAGTGCTGCCCGAAGGCGTCCACCGACCGCACCGAGATCGGCGTTCCCGCCGCCACGCCGTCGAGCTGGACCTCCGGCTCGGTCACCAGCCGGGTCCCGCCCGGCCAGCGCACCTCGTACCCCGGCGCGGAGCCCGTCCACGCGACTGTCTGCCAGGTGGGCCCCGGCGTCACGCGGACGGCGCGCGGCGGGTCGGGGGCCCGGCCGGGCGCCGGAATCACCACCGAGTCCGCCGAATAGCGCATCACCCGTTCAGGCGATGGGGGCATCATCTCGGTTGCCGGAGCGTCGTCACTGGGAGTGCGCAAGACCAGGATGGCGGCGACCAGCAGGGCGGCCCCCGCCACCCCGGCCAGCAGGCGCTTGCGCTCGGGCACCCCCGCAGCCTAGATCGGGGACAGCCTCCCAGGTCACCCCGTATTGCGAACTCGAAACAGCGCGGTGTCGCCGAGTTCCGGCCGGGCTGTCCGGCGTGCGGACGCGGGCGCTCACTTTCGTTGCAGTCTGGTCACGAGCAGCCCTGGAGCGTGACTACACCGCGTTCTGTCATTACGTTCCGCCCCAACCCTCCATTAGGTAGGAGGGCGAGGTTCGGCATGCTCTACCCGCATTGTCGAACGCAAGCGGAGAAGGGACATCACGTGCGTAACCAGACGGTGAAGGCCGGTGTGCTGGTCGCCGGCGCGTTGTTGCTCGCAGCCTGTGGCACCAACAAGACCGAGGAGCCCGGCCAGGGTGCCAACGGGGGTCAGGCGTGTGACTTCAGCAAGGGCACCCTGGTCATCGGCGTGATCGCGCCGCAGTCCGGTGGTCTGTCCGCGCTCGGCCTGGGCATCAAGAACTCCGCGGAGCTCGCTGCCGAGCAGGCCAACGAGAAGTGCACGGTCAAGGGCTATGAGATCAAGGTCCAGACCGAGGACGACCAGGCCACCGCGCAGGTCGGCGGCCAGGCGGCGACCCGTCTGTCGTCCAACCCGGACGTCGTGGCGGTCATCGGCACGCTGAACTCGTCGGTGGCCCAGACCGTGCAGCCGATCCTGGCGGGCAAGAAGGTCCTGATGGTCTCGCCCGCGAACACCAGCCCGACCCTGACGATGGGCGCCGAGTACGCCACCGCGCCCAAGCGCCAGTTCGACAACTACTTCCGGGTCTGCGCCACCGACGCGCTGCAGGGCCCGTTCGCCGCGGACTACCTGGTCAAGGACGCGGGCAAGAAGAACATCGCCATCATCACCGACGGCAAGACCTACGGTGAGGGCCTGGCCGCGGAGTTCAAGAAGCAGGCGGAGAAGAACGGCGCCAAGATCGCCGCCACCGCCCGCGTCGGCGAGCAGGAGACCGACTTCTCCTCCGCGATCACCTCCATCCGCGGCTCGAAGCCGGACGCGGTGTACTACGGCGGCGAGTACCCGCAGGCGGGCCCGCTGTCCAAGCAGATGAAGGACGCCGGCCTGGACGTCCCGGTCATGGGCGGCGACGGCATCTTCGACCCGCGCTTCATCGAGCTGGGCGGCAAGGACGGTGACCTGGCCACCTCGGTCGGCGCCCCGACCGAGACCCTGGACAGCGCCAAGGCGTTCGTCGAGGCGTACAACGCCAAGGGCTACAAGGACGGCTTCTCCGCTTACGGCGCCTTCTCCTACGACGCCGCGAACACCATCATCACCTCGCTGGCCAAGACTCTGGGCGACGCGGGCACGTGGGGCGACGACCAGCGCGAGGGCCTGATCACGAACACCAAGGCCTACTCGGCGCAGGGCGCGACCGGCCAGGTCAGCTTCGACGACTTCGGCGACAGCACCAACAAGCTGCTGACCGTCTACAAGGTCTCCGGTGGCGACTGGGCGGCCGAGAAGACCGGCACCTTCGGCGGCTGACCAGGAACTTGACGGTTCCCGGTCCCTGAGAGATGTGGCGGCGGGGGCAGGCGCACCAGCCTGCCCCCGCCGTTCATGGAGGTAGACGTGGCCACGCTGCTACAGCAGCTGATCAACGGCCTGGTGTTCGGCGCAGCGATCGCGCTCATCGCACTCGGCTACACGATGGTGTACGGCATCATCCAGCTCATCAACTTCGCCCACGGCGAGGTGTTCATGGTGGGCGGGTTCGCCGCCCTGGCGACCACATACATGCTCCCCGAGGGCCTGTTGGACGCATGGTGGTTCGCCCTGCCGCTGATGGCGCTGAGCGGCGCGATCGTCGCGGTCGTCCTCGCGGTCATCATGGAGCGTTTCGCGTACAGACCATTGCGGAACGCGCCAAGACTCGCACCGCTGATCACCGCGCTCGGTGTGTCGGTGATCCTCAAGGAGGCCGTGCGGCTCGGCTTCCCCGGCGCGACCGCGGCACTGCCCTTCCCCCGGGTGTTCGTCGACAAGATCTGGCTGATCGAGGTCGGTGGCGGCACCATCGTCATCGGCTCCACCGCGCTGCTGCTGATCGGCGTCTCGATCGTGGGCGCGATCATCCTGCAGACCTACATCAGCCGCTCCCGGATGGGCCGGGCCATGCGCGCCACCGCGCAGGACCCCGACACCGCCCGGCTGATGGGCGTCAACCCCAACCGCACCATCGTCCTGACGTTCGTGATCGGCGCCGCCCTCGCGGGCCTGGCGGGCACCCTCTACGGAGTGCACCTGCTCGCGGTCAACACTGAGCTGGGCTTCATGTACGGCATCTTCGCCTTCACCGCGGCGGTGCTCGGCGGCATCGGCTCCATCAAGGGAGCGGTGATCGGCGGGTTCGTCATCGGCCTGATCAAGACCCTCTCCGGGCAGTACCTGTGGGGCGGTATCGCCTACGACCTGGTGTGGATCTTCGTCCTGCTGATCGTGGTGCTGGTGTTCCGGCCGCAGGGCCTCTTCGGCGAGCCGGAAAGGGTGCGCGCATGAGCAGGATCAAGGACGTGGTCAAGCCCGCGATGATCAAGCCGCTGGCGATCGCCGCCGGTGTGCTGGCGATCATCGCGGCGCTGCTGCCGTGGGTCACCTTCCGGCTGAACGAGGGCTACTACCCGGACTCGGCCACGCTGCAGTTCTTCGACGCGCCGTTCGCCGTCACCGGGTTCCGGCTGCACACGCTGCTCGTCGGCGTGCTCATCCTCGCGTTCACCTTCGCCCCGCTGCCCTCCCGCAACCGCGCCACCCGCGCGCTCGGCTTCGGCCTGCTGGGCATCTCGCTGGTCAACGCCTTGTTCATCACCCTCAACGGCGGCGGCCTCGGCGCCATCACCGCGGCCGACGGGACGTTCGCCTTCGGCAGCATCGTGGGCGTCGTCGCCGCTGTGCTGGCGATCCTCGCGGGCAAGGCCGGTGAGGACGAGGTCATCCCGGAGTACTCGACCAACCTGCCCCGCCTGGCGAAGTACGGGGTGCTGCTGGTCTCCTTCGCCGGTCTGCTGCTGATGGTGGCCTGGCTGCTCACCGTGGGCGGCCAAGGCGGCGTCGGCAACCCGTACGCGGGCGCGGAGTTCCTGTCGCTGCTGTCGTTCGTGGCGGCCGCGATCGGCGTGCTGTACGGCACCGGCGTCGGCAAGTGGATCTCGGCGCTGTCCGACCAGCACAAGTGGTTCAGCATCGTGGTGCTGCTGCTGTGCGCGCTCGCGCTGCCGTTCACCGACGCGGGCACGGCGTACTGGATGACGACCGCGGCCAACGTCGGCGTGTACGCCGCGACCGCGATCGGGCTCAACATCGTCGTCGGCCTCGCGGGTCTGCTCGACCTCGGCTACGTCGCGTTCCTGGGCATCGGCGCGTTCGTCGCGGCGAACTTCTCCGGCGCGGCGGCCGCGGCCTTCGACATCGAGCTGCCGTTCCTGCTCGTCGTGGTGATCGCCGCGGTGGTCGCGGGCATCTTCGGGGCGGTGGTCGGCTCGCCGACGCTGCGGGTGCGCGGTGACTACCTGGCCATCGTCACCCTGGCCTTCGGTGAGATCTTCCGAAAAGCCGCGCAGAACGACATCGGCGGTGTGACCGGCGGCGCGAACGCCATCCCCGGCGTGCCGCCGATCAACTGGTTCGGCCTGTCCTTCGACGAGTCCTTCAAGATCGGCTCGATCCAGCTGCCCTCCGGTGTGCTCTATTACGTGCTCATCGTGGTGATGGTCGCGCTGGTCATGGTCGTGTTCGCCAACCTCAAGGACTCCCGGATCGGGCGGGCCTGGATCGCCATCCGCGAGGACGAGGACGCCGCGCGCGCCATGGGCGTCAAGACCGGCCAGGCGAAGATCCTCGCCTTCCTCATCGGCGCGATGCTGGCCGGTGTCGCGGGCGCGGTGTTCGCGCACAAGACCTCGACGGTGGCCTATGACAGCTTCCAGTTCATCGAGTCGGTGACGCTGCTCGCCGCGGTGATCCTCGGCGGCATGGGCTCGATCCCGGGCGCGGTGCTCGGCGCTTCGCTGCTGCTGGTGCTGCCGGAGAAGCTGCGCGAGTTCGCGGAGTGGCGGCTGCTGCTGTTCGGCCTGGCCCTGGTGCTCATCATGCGGTTCCGTCCACAAGGGATCGTGCCGGACGCGCACCGCAGAGCCGAGCTGGCCAAGGACGACGAGCCCAAGGTGCTGGAGGGGGCCCGATGAGCGCGGCGACGAGAATCGGCGAGCCTGTGCTGGTCGCCAGCGACGTGACCATGGTGTTCGGCGGTCTGACCGCGCTGCGCGATGTGAGCCTGACCCTGCACGCGGGCCAGATCCTCGGGCTGATCGGGCCCAACGGCGCGGGCAAGACCACGTTCTTCAACTGCCTCACCGGCCTGTACACCCCGACTCGGGGTGGGGTGAAGCTCAGCGGGGTCAGCCTGCCCAACGACCCGGCCAAGGTCACCGTGGCGGGCGTGGCGCGGACGTTCCAGAACATCCGGCTGTTCCCCAGCATGACCGCGCTGGAGAACGTGATGGTCGGGCGGCACTCGCGGATGAAGCAGGGCCCCATCGCCTCGCTGTTCCACGGCCCGTCGTTCAAGCGCGGGGAGAAGGCCGCCCGCGACCGCAGCCTGGAGTTGCTGAACTTCGTCGGCCTGTCCAAGGTGGACGACGAGTTGGCCCGCAACCTCCCCTACGGCGACCAGCGCAGGCTGGAGATCGCCAGGGCGCTGGCCACCGACCCGTCGGTGCTGCTGCTGGACGAGCCCACCGCGGGCATGAACCCGCAGGAGACCGAGGCGGCGCGGCAGCTGATCCTGTCCATCCGCGAGCTCGGCATCGCGGTGGTGGTCATCGAGCACGACACGAAGTTCATCTTCTCCCTGTGCGACCACGTCTCGGTGCTCGTGCAGGGCGAACTGCTCGTGGAAGGCACCCCGGACGTCGTGCGGGGGGACCCGCGGGTCATCGAGGCCTACCTGGGCAAGCCGCCGGAGGAGGTCCAGGCCGAGGTCCGCGGGTACGCCGAGGAGACCGCCGTCATGCGGCCCGTCCGCGACGAGGGTCAGGGAGAACAGCGATGAGCGCCCTGCTTGAAGTGCAGAACCTCAGCGTCGCCTACGGCGCCATCGAGGCCGTCCGCGACGTGTCGTTCACCGTCGGCGAGGGGCAGATCGTGTCCCTCATCGGCAGCAACGGCGCGGGCAAGACGACCACGCTGCGCACGATCTCCGGGCTGCTGAAGCCGAAGTCCGGCAAGATCCTCTTCGAGGGCGCCGCGATGGACAGCTGGCAGGCGCACACCATCCTGGAGCGCGGCATCGCGCACTGCCCGGAGGGCCGCAGGCTGTTCGGGCGCATGACCGTGGAGGAGAACCTCCACCTCGGCGCGTACGTCCGGCGGGACGCGGGCGTCGAGAAGGACATGCACCGCGTGTACGAGCTGTTCCCGGTCCTGGGGGAGCGGCGCAACCAGAAGGCGGGCCTGTTCTCCGGCGGCGAGCAGCAGATGCTCGCCATCGGCCGGGCCATGATGTCGCGCCCCCGACTGCTCATGCTCGACGAGCCCTCCATGGGCCTCTCCCCGATCATGACGCAGCGGATCTTCGACACGATCTCGGAGCTGAAGTCGCAGGGCACCACGATCCTGCTGGTCGAGCAGAACGCGCTGGCCGCACTGGCGCTGTCCGACCGGGGCTACGTGGTGGACCTGGGCCGCACGACGCTGGAGGGCCCGGGGCACGAGCTCCTGGCCGACGAGCGCGTCCGGGCGGCGTACCTCGGCGAGGGCTGAGTTCGGATTGACAGGGCCCGCGACCAGATTCGGTCGCGGGCCCTTTTCCGTGTCCGGTGCGGCTTTACGGACGGGTGATGTGACCGGCCTTGACCGCGCCGATCAGGTCACCCAAGTCCGTCGTGACCAGCACCGCGCCTCCGGGGTTCTTGCTGTCCCGGACAGCTCCAACAGCTGCGACCTCGACGCAGTTTCCGCCATTGCCTCCGCTGAAGCTGCTCTTGCGCCAAGCGTGACCCATCTCGACGCACCTGACTGCCCCATCACGATCGACGCGCACTGCGTGGACCAGTACGTCGAAGTCGTGATCGGGGACCGAGTCGGGTGCGACAACGCCGTGACCCTCGTCCTCGCCCACCCCGACACCTGCGATCGCCTGATCACGGCGGCCACCGAAGCGCGCGACCGGCTCATCGGCCTGTTGGCCGACACCACCGCGCCTTCGGATTCGGGACCACTCGCTCTCGTCCCCTTCGACTGAGCCAGGGACAGCCCGATGCGCGGCTACTTCGAGCCGGGGGCGCGGTCCAGGGCCATGCAGGTGAGGCGGGCGGTGCAGGTGCGCTTGCCGGACTCGTCGGTGATGACGATTTCGAAGGACGATGCCGTGCGGCCCACGTGCAGTGGGGTGCAGACGCCGGTGACGATGCCTTCGCGGGCGGCGCGGTGGTGGGTGCAGGAGAGTTCCACGCCGACCACGGACTTGCCCTGCGGGGCGTGCAGCGCGCCCGCGATGGAGCCCAGGGTCTCGGCCAGGACGCCGTTGGCGCCGCCGTGCAGGAGGCCGTAGGGCTGGAGGTTCCCGGCCACCGGCATGGTGCCGACCAGCCGGTCCTTGTCCCACTCGGTGACCTTGATCCCCAGCTTGTCGTCCAGGAGCTGGCCCGCGACGTCCGGGTGCACCTGGAAACCGTCAAGACTGCTCATGGGTCCCTCCGATGGGTGACGCGTCAGCGCTGTCGGGGCTCCACCCTAGACTCGCGGGGTGCCTGCGAAGACCGAGATCCCAACCACACCCGCGCGCCGCCTCCTGCTGATCGACGGCCACTCGATGGCGTACCGGGCGTTCTTCGCGCTGCCCAAGGAGAACTTCTCCACCGGCACCGGCCAGCACACCAACGCCGTCTACGGCTTCACCTCCATGCTCATCAACCTGCTGCGCGACGAGGCGCCCACCCACCTCGCGGTGTGCTTCGACCTGTCGCGGCAGACCTTCCGGTCGGAGGCGTTCGCCGACTACAAGGCCAACCGCAGCGCGTCGCCGGATGAGTTCAAGGGCCAGGTCAGCCTCATCCAGGAGGTGCTGACCGCCCTGCAGATCCCGATGCTGTCCAAGGAGAACTACGAGGCCGACGACTGCATCGCCACGCTGACCACCCAGGCCACCGCGCAGGGCTACCACGTGGCCATCTGTACCGGCGACCGCGACGCCCTGCAGCTGGTGACCGGCCAGGTCACCGTGCTCTACCCGGTCAAGGGCGTCTCCGAGATGGCCCGGTTCACCCCGGAGCTGGTGCTGGAGAAGTACGGCGTCAGCCCCGAGCAGTACCCCGACTTCGCCGCCCTGCGCGGCGACCCGAGCGACAACCTGCCGAAGGTCCCGGGCGTCGGCGAGAAGACGATCATGAAGTGGATCCAGCAGTTCGGCTCCCTCGACGGGCTGATCGACCGGGTCGACGAGGTCAAGGGCAAGGTCGGCGACGCGCTGCGGGCCAACCTCTCCCACGTGGTGCTCAACCGCCAGCTCACCGAGCTGGTGCGCGACGTCCCGCTCGGCGTCGAGCCCGACGAGCTGGCCGTGCAGGCCTGGGACCGCGACGCCGTGCACCGGCTGTTCGACGAGCTGGAGTTCCGCGTCCTGCGCGACCGCCTCTTCGCCACCCTGGCCACCGCCGAGCCCGAGGCCGAGGAGGGCTTCGAGGTCAGCGGCGGCGCCCTGGCCCCCGGCGAGCTGGCGGCCTGGCTGGCCGAGCACGCCGGGCCGGGCGTGCGGATCGGGCTGTCCCTGCGCGATCAGTCCGCCGGGGTGTCCGGGCAGGCCGTCGAGCTGAAGTCGGTGGCGCTGTCCGGGACCGACGGCGCGGGCGTCTACGTCGACGTGGTCGAGCTGGCCGAGGCCGACGAGACCGCGTTGCGCGCCTGGCTGGCCGACCCGGCCGCGCCCAAGCTGGCCCACGACGTCAAGCGGTCGCTGCACGCGCTGCGCCACCGCGGCTGGGAGCTGGCGGGCCTGGCCACCGACACCGCGCTCGCGGCCTACCTCGTGCGGCCCGGCCAGCGCACCTTCGCCCTCGACGACCTGGTGCTGCGCTACCTGCAGCGCGAGCTGCGCGTCGAGCAGGCCGACGGGCAGCAGCAGCTGTCCCTGCTCGACGAGGAGGGCGAGGACGAGCGCAAGCTGGCCGCCGGGGAGATCCTGCGCGCCCGCGCCATCGCCGAGCTGGCCGACGCCCTCGACACCGCGCTGGCCGAGGTGCGCCAGGACAAGCTCCTCGCCGAGATCGAGCTGCCCCTGCTGCGCGTGCTGGCCGAGCTGGAGGCCGACGGCATCGCCGTGGACACCGAGCGCCTCAGCGAGCTGGAGTCGCACTTCGGCGCCCGGGTCCGCGACGCCGAGCGGGCCGCGTTCGACGTCATCGGCAAGGAGATCAACCTCGGCTCGCCCAAGCAGCTGCAGGTCGTGCTGTTCGACGAGCTGCAGATGCCCAAGACCAAGCGCACCAAGACCGGCTACACCACCGACGCCGACGCGCTCACCACGCTCTACGAGCAGACCGAGCACCCCTTCCTGCGCCACCTGCTCGAGCACCGCGACGCGATGCGCATGCGGATCACCGTCGAGGGCCTGCTCAAGTCCGTCGGCGACGACAACCGCATCCACACCACGTTCAACCAGACCATCGCGGCCACCGGGCGGCTGTCCTCCACCGAGCCCAACCTGCAGAACATCCCGATCCGCACCCCCGAGGGCCGGATGATCCGCGAGGCGTTCATCGTCGGGCCCGGGTGCGCCGAGCTGATGTCGGCGGACTACAGCCAGATCGAGATGCGGATCATGGCCCACCTCTCCGAGGACGAGGCGCTCATCGCGGCCTTCCACTCCGGCTTCGACTTCCACGCCGCCACCGCCGCCCGGGTGTTCTCCGTCGAGCCCACCGAGGTCACCGGGGAGCAGCGGGCCAAGATCAAGGCGATGAACTACGGCCTGGCCTACGGGCTCTCGGCGTTCGGCCTGTCCGGGCAGCTGCGGATCTCCACCGAGGAGGCGCGCGGGCTGATGGAGGAGTACTTCGCCACCTTCGGCGGCATCCGCGACTACCTGAACGAGATCGTGGGCGTGGCCCGCAAGGAGGGCTACACCGAGACGATCTTCGGCCGCCGCCGCTACCTGCCCGACCTGACCAGCGACAACCGCCAGCGCCGGGAGATGGCCGAGCGGATGGCCCTCAACGCCCCGATCCAGGGCAGCGCCGCCGACATCATCAAGGTGGCCATGCTGCGCGTGCAGCGGCGGCTGTCCGAGACCGGCGCCCGCAGCCGGATGCTGCTGCAGGTCCACGACGAGCTGGTGCTGGAAGTGGCCGACGGCGAGCGGTCGGCGATCGAGGACCTGGTGCGCGTGGAGATGGCGGGCGCCTTCGACCTGCGGGTCCCGCTCGACGTGTCGGTGGGCTTCGGCCGCTCCTGGCACACCGCGCACTGACCGTGGAGCTGTACGAGGCCATCGCGCGCCGCCGCGACGTCCGCGCCGAGTTCACCGACGCCCCGCTGGAGGAGGCCGCGCTGACCCGGGTGCTGGGCGCCGCGCACGCCGCGCCCAGCGTCGGGCTCACCCAGCCGTGGGACTTCATCGTCATCCGCTCGGCCGCCACCAAGGCCGCCTTCCACGCGCACGTGTCGCAGGAGCGCTCCGCCTTCGCCGCGACGCTGTCGGGGGAGCGGCGGGAGACGTTCGACCGCATCAAGATCGACGGAGTCCTGGAGTCCGCCGCCTCGGTCGTGGTGACCTACGACCCGCGCCGCGGCTCGCCCGCGGTCCTCGGCCGCCACGCCATCGCCGACGCCGGGCTGTACTCGGTGTGCCTGGCCATCCAGAACCTGTGGCTGGCCGCGACCGCCGAGGGGCTGGGCGTGGGGTGGGTCAGCTTCTACCGCGAGGATTTCGTGCGCTCGCTGCTGGGGATTCCGGCGGAGGTCCGCCCGGTGGCGTGGCTGTGCCTCGGCCCGGTCGCCAGCCTGCGGAGCGTGCCGGACCTGGAGCGGCACCACTGGCGCAGCCGCGCCCCGCTGGCCGACGTCGTGCACCGAGAGCGATTCCCGAAGGTTACTTAGCCATCCGGCGGGTATCACTGCTCCTGTGAACACTCGACGCGGACTGATCCTGGGCGGAACAGGGATGCTCGCGGGTGTCTCGGCCCGACTGGTGGGCGCGGGGTGGCACATCGTGCTGCCCAGCCGCCGGTACGCGCCCCTGGCCGTCGAGGGCGACGGCCGCGCCCGCTGGGTACGTGCGGACTGGAACCGCCCCAACGACTTGGCCTGCAAGGCCACGCGCGTGCTCGGCGGTCAAGCCGACCTGCTGGTCACCTGGATCTCCGAGGAATCCCGCGAACCGGTCCTGCGCGCCGTCGGCCCGTTGCTGGCCCCGGACGCCCCGGTGGTGGAGGTGCACGCCCACGACGCGGTGAAGCCCGTCCTGGCCGAGCACCCGACGCACCAGGTGGTGCTGACCGAGGTCGGCTTCGCGGGCCGCACCCGCTGGCTGAGCGACGACGAGATCACCGCGGGCGTCCTCGCCGCGGTCGACCGCGCCCTCTCCGGCCTCCCACCCGCGTCCCGCCGCCTGTCCGAGCTGGTCTGACTCGCCCACGGCCTCGGCGGAAAGCGTGAACTCCAGGGATTGGGGGCTCGCGCCAGTACCGTCCAAGTCGTCCACAGTGGACCGGCAAGGCGGGTTCACCGCAGGGCGTCGGCGGGGCGGAGTTCCCATACGGTCCACAGTGGGCGGTAGCCCTGGCGGGCCCAGAACGTCGGGGAGATCGGGTTCGGGGGGTTGTAGTACAGGAACGAGCCGCGGGAGTGGGGGGTGCCCAGGTCGGCGTGGACGGTGTTCATGAGGGTGCGGCCGACGCCGATGCCGCGGGCGGAGGGCAGGACCGAGACGCAGTTGACGAAGGCCCAGCGGCCCGCGGGGACGCGCGTCCTGGCCCACGAGCCGGGCACCGCCTCGGTCTCCCACGCCTCGGCCATGGCCACCGCGACGCCGTCGAGTTCGGCGATCCACGTCGGGTCGCCGCGGTCGAGGTGGGTCCTGATCGTGCCGCGCTTGATCGCCAGGGCGTCGGGGCGGACGATGCCGCCGCCGACCAGGGCGGCGTACTCGACCTCCGCCATGGCCAGCTCCACCAGCACGTCCACGTCGGCGAGCGTGGCCCGCCGGACCGCGCAGACGCCGCCCGCGGCGACCGGGCCGGCCGCGCGCACGGCCAGCACCGTCAGCGGGATGAAACCGTGGGCCAGCAGCGGTGCCGTGGCCGCCGCGTCGCGGCTGGGCCAGGTCAGCACGCACGCGGAGTCCGGGCCCGACGCCTCGGAGTCCAGGCGAGCGCGCCAGCGCCGCAGCAGGGCGTCGAGGCCGGGGCCGCTGAACGGCCCCACGACCGGGTGCAGCTCCCGCACGTCCCGGGTCGACCACAGGGTCTGCGGGGCGCCCGGCTGGTGCAGCGTGCGCACGACGACGCCCGCGACCCGGTCGCCGCCGGGCAGGGCCGCGGTCAGCACCTCGCCGTCCGGCGGGGGCGTCGGCTCGGGCAGCAGGGGGTCCACGGCCGCGAAGTGGGCCGTCTGGGCGCGCATGAGGGAGTCCAGCGCCGTCACCGCACGCACCGGAAGATCGCGGTGCCGGGGAAGAGTCGCCCCCGCAGCGGGCTCCACTGGCCCCACTCGCGGGTGTGCCCCTCAGGCCACTCCGGCTCGATCAGGTCGAAAAGCCGGAAACCGGCGTCGTCCAGCGTGCTGACGTAGTCGCCCAGCGTGCGGTGGTGCTCGACGTAGGTCGCGTTGCCCTCGGCGTCGACCTCGACGTACGGCGTCCGGTCGAAGTACGAGGTCTTCGCGCGCAGGCCCTCGGGCCCGGGGTCGTCCGGGAAGATCCAGCGCATCGGGTGGGTGACCGCGAACGTCCACGTCCCGCCCGGCCGCAGCACGCGGGCGACCTCGGCGAACACCGCCCCGACGTCGGGCACGAACGGCACGGCCCCGAACGCCGAGCAGGCCAGGTCGAACGAGGCGTCGGCGAACGGCAGCCGCTCGGCGTTGGCCTGCACGAGCGGCACGGCCAGCCCGGTCGCCGCGTTGGCCCGCGCGCCCCAGCGCAGCATCCCCGCCGACAGGTCCAGGCCGACGGCGAAGGCGCCCTGCGCGGCCAGCCACCGCGAGCACGGCGCCGAGCCGCAGCCCACCTCCAGCACCGAGCGGCCGCTGACATCACCCAGCAGCCCGGCCTCGGCCTCGGTCAGCCCCTCCGGGCACCAGCGGAACTCCGCCGCGCCGAGGAAGTCCCCGTGCTCGGCGTGGTACTCGTCGGCATCGGCGTCCCACCAGGCGATATTCGCCGCTTCGGACTCCGCCGACCCGACCCGCCTGCGGGCGGTCCCGCTCGTTCCCAGTGCCCGTTCCGCGTTGACATGGCTCACCTCGGTATCTTCGCAGCCGGGTTGGCCAACCCCAGGTTTGCCCAGGCAGGGAGAACCCGCGTAGGATATGGCCGCGCAGTGGATTCATGCTGGCCTGCCTATTTCACGTATTTGGGTGTCCGTCGGCGACGTCTCCGCCGCGTGACCGGTTAGCCACCACAAGACCCCAAATCCGTAGCGGAGCCACCTACCTAATGTCCACCGACACCACCGCCGTCCCGACTGCTGCCCCTGCACCCAAGCAGCAGGTCGCCATCAACGACTTCGGGACTGAGGAGGAGTTCCTCGCCGCGATCGACGCGACGATCAAGTACTTCAACGATGGCGACATCGTCGAGGGCACGATCGTCAAGGTCGACCGGGACGAGGTCCTGCTCGATATCGGCTACAAGACCGAGGGTGTCATTCCCTCTCGTGAGTTGTCGATCAAGCACGATGTCGACCCCGCCGACGTTGTCAAGGTCGGCGATGAGGTCGAGGCCCTGGTTCTCCAGAAGGAGGACAAGGAGGGCCGCCTCATCCTGTCCAAGAAGCGCGCTCAGTACGAGCGGGCCTGGGGCACGATCGAGGCCCTCAAGGAGGCGGACGAGCCGGTCAAGGGCACCGTTATCGAGGTGGTCAAGGGCGGTCTGATCCTCGACATCGGGCTGCGCGGCTTCCTGCCCGCGTCGCTGGTGGAGATGCGTCGCGTCCGCGACCTGCAGCCCTACGTCGGCCGCGAGCTCGAGGCCAAGATCATCGAGCTGGACAAGAACCGCAACAACGTGGTCCTGTCCCGGCGCGCCTGGCTCGAGCAGACCCAGTCCGAGGTCCGCAGCGAGTTCCTCAACCAGCTGCAGAAGGGCCAGGTCCGCAAGGGCGTCGTGTCCTCCATCGTCAACTTCGGTGCCTTCGTGGACCTTGGTGGCGTCGACGGCCTGGTGCACGTCTCCGAGCTGTCCTGGAAGCACATCGACCACCCCTCCGAGGTCGTCGAGGTCGGCCAGGAGGTCACGGTCGAGGTCCTGGACGTGGACATGGAGCGCGAGCGCGTGTCGCTGTCGCTCAAGGCCACGCAGGAAGACCCGTGGCGCCAGTTCGCCCGCACCCACGCGATCGGCCAGATCGTGCCGGGCAAGGTCACCAAGCTGGTTCCGTTCGGCGCGTTCGTCCGGGTGGACGAGGGCATCGAGGGCCTGGTGCACATCTCCGAGCTGGCCGAGCGCCACGTGGAGATCCCCGAGCAGGTCGTTCAGGTCGGCAACGAGGTCATGGTCAAGGTCATCGACATCGACCTCGAGCGTCGCCGCATCTCGCTGTCGCTGAAGCAGGCCAACGAGGGCTTCACCGCGGACTCGGAGTTCGACCCCACGCAGTACGGGATGGCCGCCGAGTACGACAACGAGGGCAACTACATCTACCCCGAGGGCTTCGACCCGGACACGCAGGAATGGCAGGACGGGTTCGAGAAGCAGCGCGAGGAGTGGGAGCGGCAGTACGCCGAGGCCCACGTGCGCTACGAGGCCCACATGAAGCAGGTCACCAAGGCCGCCGAGCTCGACGCCGCTGCCGCGGCCGAGGCGGCGACCGGTGGCGGCAGCACCGGCGGGGAGCAGAACTACTCCTCCGGTGGCTCCGACCAGCCCGCCCAGAGTGGTGGCACGCTGGCCAGCGACGAGCAGCTCGCAGCGCTGCGCGAGAAGCTGTCCGGCGGCGTCTGATCGCCTGAGGGTTTCCCTCATCCGAGCGCCCCGCACCGATTCCGGTGCGGGGCGCTCGGCCGTACGGCGGGCGTCACGCGTGGTGTGGTTGCTGGGGCTGGTGGTCGCGGGTTGCCCCTCGGCCCGCCCGCGCTCCCCGGAGTTCACCCACGGCCCCGCCGACGCGAGCCGAGCGCGCGGTGCCCCGGGTGATACCGGTCGGGTGCGGGGATCGTCCGCTGACAGAATGGCCGCCATGCTGCGCATCGGGCTCACCGGCGGGATCGGGTCAGGGAAGTCGACGGTGGCCGCCAGGCTCGCCGAGCACGGGGCGCTGGTGATCGACGCCGACGCGCTCGCCCGCGAGGTGGTCGAGCCCGGCACCGACGGCCTCGCCGCCATCGCCGCGGAGTTCGGCCCCGGGGTCCTGACCTCCGACGGCGCCCTCGACCGGCCCGCGCTGGCCGCCACCGTGTTCACCGACGAGGCCGCCCGCAAGCGCCTCAACGCGATCGTGCACCCCCGGGTCGCCGCCCGCACCGGCGAGCTGATCGCCGTCGCCCCGGCCGACGCCGTGGTCGTCCACGACGTGCCCCTGCTGGTCGAGAACGGGATGGCGCCGCACTACCACCTCGTCCTCATCGTCGACGCCCCGGTGGAGACCCGCGTCGCCCGGCTCATCGAGCGCGGGCTGCCCGAGGCCGACGCCCGGGCGCGCATCGCCGCCCAGGCCGACGAGGCCGCCCGCCGCGCGGTGGCCGACGTGTGGCTGGACAACTCCGGCGCCCGCGACCTCGTCCTCGCCGAGGTCGACGCCCTCTGGGCCGACCGCGTCGTGCGCTACGAGGCGAACGTGCGCCTGCACCGCGGCCCCGACCGCGGCAGGCCCCGGCTCGTCGACCCCGACCCGACCTGGCCCGCGCAGGCCGAGCGGGTCATGGCCCGGCTGCGGCTGGCCACGGGCCGCCGGGTGGACCACATCGGCTCCACCGCGGTGCCCGGCCTCGCCGCCAAGAACGTGCTCGACTTCCAGGTCACCGCCGACCTCGACCAGGCTGCCGCTTTCGAGCAGGCACTCGCCGAGGCGGGCTTCCCCCGCGCCCACGGCTTCGAGCAGGACACCCCGTACCCCGCCGACGACGACCCGGCCCGCTGGCGGAAGCGCACGCACGTCAGCGCCGACCCGATGCGCTGGGCAAACATCCACATCCGCGCCGAGGGCGGCCCCAACTGGCGCTACGCCCTGCTGTTCCCCGCCTGGCTGCGCGCCGAGGACACCGCCCGCCAGGAGTACGAGGACCTCAAGGCCGACCTCGCCGGGCGGGCCGAGGACATCCCGTCCTACGGCGACGCCAAGGGGCCGTGGTTCGAGTCGGCGCACCACCGGGCCGAGAAGTGGGCGGAGGCGACCGGCTGGCGGCCGTGAGGTTCTGGAAAGGGAAGTCCGGGAAAGGAAGTCCTAGAAAGGCGGCCACACCTCGAAGATGTGCTTGTACGCCAGCCACGCGGAGAGGTCGTGCCGGAAGCGGCTCATCTCCTCCAGCGTCTTGTGGACGGTGCACAGCGCCAGGTCCGCGTCACCGACGCGCAGCACGCGCCCGGCCACGGCTGCGGCGAACTCCTCCGACCGCACGATCCGCGCCGTCGAGCCGCCCGGCGCGGCCAGCCCGAGCAGCAGGTCGGTCGTGCGCCACATCCTGCCGTCGATGCGCACCCGCACGGCCGTGAGCACGCTGGGGCCGGTCCGCGCGTGCCGCGAACGCGGTCTCTGCTGGGTCAGGCGCAGGTTCAGCTCCGGCAGCAGCCAGGTGACCTCGGAGTCGGCGAACGGGTCCTCCGGGGTGGGGCACTCCAATCGCAGGCCCCACCGCTCGATCTGGCAGACGCGGAGGCCGCGCGAGGTTCCGGACGAGTAGCTGCGTACCGCGGAGACCGTGTCGACGATGTCGACCAGCTGCGGCGTGATTGCCGTGCCCACGCCGCCGAGGGTAGTCGGAAGCATGCGGTCGGTGATCGCTGAAGGGAATTCGTTATGTCACGACTACCGCGCGGTTCGGTATCGTTCGAGCGTACTTCGTGTTCAGTTGGTGACAGGCCGTTGACTATTGCCGCTTCGCACCACTAATGAGGCCGCCACGCGACCTCGATGCCGTGCGTCGCGAGCCAGGAGTCGACGTCGTGCCCCGCGTGCGCGATGCCCGCGACGGCGCTGTGGGAGCGGGAGAGGGCGCGCTCGCCCGCGCCCAGGTCGAGCAGCCCGGCGCGGACCGCGGCCAGCAGCTCGTCGTTGTCCTCCACCCACACCGACCGGCCGGTGCGGACCAGGACGTCCAGGTACAGGTCCACGGTGCGCCAGATGTCGTCGTGCACCGAGATGTCCACGACGTCGATGTAGTAGTCGTGGCCGAGGTCGACGCCGGGGCGCCCGCGCCAGCGCGAGACGCGCAGCCCCATCGCGGGCAGCAGCAGCGACTCGAAGTAGGCGATGCGGCGGTGCCCGTCCACCGGGCGCGCCATGTACAGACCGTGCTCGGTGTGGCGGTACTCGTCCACCAGCCGGATGAAGCCCTTGGGGTCGACGTTGGTCATCGCGGCCGGGTCGAAGACCTCCACCTTGGGCGGGTGGGTCGCGTGGTCGCGCCGGGCGAGGGGCACGGGGACCGGGGAGTCGGCGGTCATGCCGCCATCGTGCCCACTCCGACACCGTCTCGCACAGTCCTTTCGCGCCGATCCCGCCACTCGAACGGGTGAACACCACTAAGCTCCCGCGCCGACCGGCCGTTGTGGCGCCGGGTCGAGCGCGAGAGGCCCCGATGTTCGGAATCCTGCGGCCGTGCCGCCACCGCCTGCCCGGTGACCTGGCCACGTCCTGGCTCGCCCACCTCTGTGGACTGTGCCTCGCCCTGCGCGACGACCACGGACAGTTCGCCCGAACGGTGACCAACTACGACGGGCTGGCCATCTCCGCGCTCGTGGAGGCGCAGGCGGCAGGCGACGACCGGCGGGTGGCCGGGCCGTGCCCGCTGCGCGGGATGCGCCGGACACCGGTCGCTGAGGGATCGGGCGCTCGGCTGGCGGCCGCGGTGTCGCTCGTGCTGGCCTCGGCCAAGGTGCGCGACCACGTCGAGGACCGCGACGGCGTGCTCGGCAGGCGGCCGGTCTCCGCCGCGGCCCGGACGGTGGCGCGGCGCTGGGCCCAGCAAGGCACGCGTACCGGCGCCGACGTGGGCTTCGGAACCGCGGTGCTGCTCGACGCGGTGGGTCGCCAGGGTTCGGTGGAGGCGTCGGTCGGGCTCGGGGTGTCCGTCCTGGCCGCGACCGAGCCCACGGAGACGGCCACCGCCGCCGCCTTCGCCCACACCGCGGTGCTGGCGGGGCGTCCGGGCAACGCCGAGCCCCTGGCCGAGGCGGGACGGCTCTTCGGCCGCATCGCGCACCTGCTCGACGCGGTGGCCGACCTGGAGGCCGACCGGGCGGCGGGGCACTGGAACCCGATCACGGCCACCGGCGCCGACCTGGCCGCGGTGCGCGGCCTGTGCGACGACGCCGTGATGGGCGTGCGGCTGGCCCTGGCCGAGGTGGAGTTCCGCGACCAGGCCCTGGTGCACGCGCTGCTGGTGCACGAACTCGGCGCCGCCGTGGACCGGACCTTCCGCGCCCACTACCCGCCCCCCGGCCAACCACCCCACGGCCCTGGGCACCCGGGTCACGGGTACCCGACGCCCGGCCCCGGCGGCTGGCAGCGGCCGATGGCCGCCACCGGGCCCGCGGGCCCGCCACCCCCGTATGGGCACGGTCACGTCCACGAGCACAGGCCCTCGCGGTGCGGCTGCTGGCAGTGGCCCAAGCTGACCACGCCGCCGACGTCGCGCGGTGTCGTGCTGGGCTGCCTGGCCTGCCTGTACGAGTGCGGCAGCTGCCAGGTCTGCTGCCGCGACCCGTACCCCGGCCCCTGGTCGGGCAAGCCCCGCGACGGGTGGTGCAGCAGCAACTGCGACTGCCCGACCTGCGATTGCTGCTGTCCCTGCGACTGCTGAGTGTCGGTGCCCGGGCGTAGCCTCGTGGCGTGGCATTCGCGACCGAGAACCCCGTCCTCGCGCACTCCGAGTACCGCCCGGTGGGCGACATCCCCCGCACCGGCGGCGAGTTCCGGATGCGTGCCGACTACCAGCCCGCGGGCGACCAGCCCGCGGCGATCACCGAGCTGGAGCGGCGCATCCGCGGCGGGGAGCAGGACGTGGTGCTGCTGGGCGCCACCGGCACCGGCAAGTCGGCGACCGCGGCGTGGCTGATCGAGCGCCTGCAGCGGCCGACGCTGCTGATGGCGCCGAACAAGACGCTGGCCGCCCAGCTGGCCAACGAGCTGCGCGAGTTCTTCCCGGAGAACGCCGTGGAGTACTTCGTCAGCTACTACGACTACTACCAGCCCGAGGCGTACATCCCGCAGACCGACACCTACATCGAGAAGGACTCCTCGGTCAACGACGACGTCGAGCGGCTGCGCCACTCGGCGACGATGAGCCTGCTCTCCCGGCGCGACGTGATCGTGGTGGCCTCGGTGTCCTGCATCTACGGCCTGGGCACGCCGCAGTCGTACCTGGACCGCTCGATCCCGCTGGCCGTGGGCCACACCGTCGAGCGCGACGTGTTCCTGCGCGCGCTGGTGGACGTGCAGTACGCCCGCAACGACATCGCCTTCGCCCGTGGCACCTTCCGGGTGCGCGGGGACACCGTGGAGATCATCCCGGCGTACGAGGAACTGGCCATCCGCGTGGAGTTCTTCGGCGACGAGATCGACTCGCTGTACTACCTGCACCCGCTGACCGGCGACGTCGTGCGCCAGGAGCAGGAGCTGCGGATCTTCCCGGCCACCCACTACGTCGCCGGGCCGGACCGCCTGGAGCGGGCCATCAGGAGCATCGAGGAGGAGCTGGAGGCCCGGCTGGCCGAGCTGGAGCGGCAGGGCAAGCTGCTGGAGGCCCAGCGCCTGCGGATGCGCACGAGCTACGACGTGGAGATGATGCGCCAGGTCGGCTTCTGCTCGGGCATCGAGAACTACTCCCGCCACGTCGACGGCCGCGCCGCGGGCACCTCACCGGCGACCCTGCTGGACTACTTCCCGGAGGACTTCCTCCTGGTCATCGACGAGTCGCACGTGACGGTCCCGCAGATCGGCGGCATGTACGAGGGCGACATGTCCCGCAAGCGCAACCTCGTCGAGCACGGCTTCCGGCTGCCCAGCGCGGTCGACAACCGCCCGCTGACCTGGGAGGAGTTCGCCGAGCGCATCGGCCAGGCCGTCTACCTCTCGGCCACCCCGGGCCCGTACGAGCTGGGCCAGACCGGCGGCGAGTTCGTCGAGCAGGTCATCCGCCCGACCGGCCTGCTGGACCCGGAGGTGGTGGTCAAGCCGACCGAGGGCCAGATCGATGACCTGGTCCACGAGATCCGCACCCGCGCGGACAAGGACGAGCGCGTCCTGGTCACCACGCTGACCAAGAAGATGTCCGAGGACCTGACCGACTACCTGCTGGAGCTGGGCATCCGCGTCCGCTACCTGCACTCCGAGGTCGACACCCTGCGCCGCGTGGAACTCCTGCGCCAACTCCGCATGGGCGACTACGACGTCCTGGTCGGCATCAACCTGCTGCGCGAGGGCCTCGACCTGCCCGAGGTCTCGCTGGTGGCCATCCTCGACGCCGACAAGGAGGGCTTCCTCCGCAGCGGCACCTCCCTCATCCAGACGATCGGCCGCGCGGCCCGCAACGTCTCCGGCGAAGTCCACATGTACGCCGACAAGGTCACCGACTCGATGCGCCACGCCATCGACGAGACCAACCGCCGCCGGGAGAAGCAGCGCGCCTACAACGAGGCCAGGGGCCTGGACCCGCAGCCGCTGCGCAAGAAGATCGCCGACATCCTCGACCGCGTCTACTCCGAGGCCGAGTCCACCGACCAGGCGGTCCCGGTCGGTGGCTCCGGCCGCAACACCTCCAGGGGCAAGCGCGCCGCGGGCGAGCCCGGCGGCGCCAAGTCCGCGGGCATCGCGGGCAAGGACCCGTCGACGATGCCCCGCGCCGAGCTGGCCGACCTCATCCAGTCGATGACCGACCAGATGATGAACGCCGCCCGCGACCTGCAGTTCGAGCTGGCCGCCCGCCTGCGCGACGAGATCCACGACCTCAAGCGCGAGCTGCGGGGCATGGACGCCGCCGGGATCAGTTGATCCGGTAGAAGTTCCCGTAGTGGTCGGGGGAGTACCAGACCACGCCGGTGGTGACGTCGCGGACGATGCGGCGGGCGTCGCGGGCCGCGCCCCTGGGCCGGTGGTGGGTGTCGTACTCGTAGAAGGTGTGGCCCGCGGGGAGCTGGCCCTCGCGGTTGTAGAAGCGCCCGCCAGCGAAGTTGTACTGCCCGTAGGGCCAGGCGTACCAGTTGCGGGCGGTGGGGAAGCCCAGCTGGCCCCAGCCCCGGTAGGCGGTGCGGGCGGCGTCGCAGGCGGAGAAGGTGCACGAGGGGTACACGGCCGCGCTCGCGGGAGCGGCCACAGTGGACGTGAACGCGATGAGCAGCGCGAGCAGGGTGAGCGCACGGCGGAACAAGGCAACCTCCACGGTCCGGAGTTGGTCAAGATCCATCGTGGCCACGCGGGCGGTGCCCGATCAAGAGCGACCGGATGAACAGCGCTCAGACGGCGGATTGCCTGCCGATCGTCAGCGTCCGGATGCCGGGGGTGAGCACGACCGCGCCGATCGCCAGCAGGATCAGCGCGCCCGCCCCGGTGAGCGTGGCGGGGGCGCCGAAGTGCTCGGCCAGCGGGCCAATGGCGATCTCCCCCAAGGGGATCGCGATGAAGGAGCCCATCGCGTCGTAGGAGTACACGCGGGCCAGCCGGTCGGCGGGGACGTTCTCCTGCAGCGAGACGTCCCACGCCACGCCGAACTGCTCGACGGCCATGCCGCACAGCACCATCGTCAGCAGCAGCGGCACGAACGCGGGCACGTGCGCCATGGCGAACAGCGGCAGCGCGGCCACCGCGACCAGGGCGGTGCCCACCAGCAGCGCCCGCCGGGGCTGCCAGCGGGTGGCGATGAGCCCGCCCAGCAGCGCGCCCGCGGTCTGCGCGCCGAGGATGAACCCCCACGCCAGCCGCCCGACGGTCTCATCGGCCACCGAGGGGCCCAGCACCTGCAACCCGCCGACGTAGGCGGCGTTGACCACGAGCATCCCGGCCACCACCGACCACACCCACGGCCGCGACGAGAACTCCCGCCACCCGGTCCGCAGGTCCGCCAGCGGCCGGGTCGGGGCGGCGGCGTCCACCTCGGGGGCGCGCACGCGGGCGTAGAAGAACCCGGCCAGCGCGAACACCGCCGCCGTCGCCGCCATCGCCCAGCCCGGCTCGGTCAGCGCGACCACCATGCCGCCCAGCGACGCGCCGGTGATCATCGCCGTGTTGATGCCCAGCCGAGCCAGCCCGTTGGCCTGGCGCAGGAGGTCGGCGGGCACGGTCTGCGGCGTCAGGGCCGACGCGGCGGGCAGCGAGACCGCGGCGACCGCGCCGTTGATCACGCTGAGCACCACCAGCAGCGGCACGGTGGCGAACTCCATCAGCACCGCGGCGGCCGTCGCCGCCTGCGACCCGGCCGCGGCCAGGCTCGCGCCCTGCAGGATCACCCCGCGCGGCAGCCGGTCGGCCAGCACGCCGCCGATCAGCAGCAGCGCCACGTTGGCCAGGGAGCGGGCCCCGACGACCAGCCCGAGCGCGGCCACCGAGTTGGTCAGGTCCAGCACGGCGAAGGCCAGCGCCACCGGGGCCACGGCGTTGCCGAGGAACGTGGTGACGCGGCCGATCACCAGCCTGCGGAACATCGGGTGCCGCATCGGGGACCACATCCCCGGCGGTGTCCTGCCCCGTTCGTAGTGCGAGCCGTCAGCGGCGGTCGCCTCGAAATCCCCCATGCCCAACCCCCGTCAGCGCGGTTCCATCTCAAAGAGAGAGATCGTCGTGCTGACCCGGACCGTACCGGGGGTGTGCGCGGGTTGGGCCGAGCGGTGCAGGCGCTCGCTGAGCGCGCTGATCGCCGCGACGGTCTCCCGCCACAGGGCGGGGTCGACCCACAGCTCGGCGTCGTCGGCGGTGCCGTGCGCGGCCCGCATGGCGCTGCGCCTGCTCAGCTCGGTGAGCAGGGACCGGTCGACCGCGGGCTGCTCGGGCTCGGGCGGGCGGTGCCGGTAGCGCTTGGCCACGCCGCCGCGGATCGGCACCTCCTCGACCATGTCCACCAGCCCGGCGTCGAAGAGCTTGCGCAGGTGGTAGCTCACGTTGGCCTGCGTGCCGCCGACCTCGCGGGCCACCTCGGCCGCGCTCATCGCCGCGCCGGTGAGCAGGGTCAGGATGCGCATGCGCAGTGGATGGGCCAGGGCCCGCATGTCGTGCAGGCTCGGGTGAGCGTCCCCCTCGGTCATGCGGGAAGTCTGCCGAACCGGCCCACCCTGCTGTCAAACGAGTATTTGGCGGTCGCTGCCCAGTCGGGGCTGCCTACTCGGCGCTGGCTACTCAGCGCTGTCCACTCGGCGTTACCTACTCCGGGCGCCTGCGCCGCCCGCCGGGCTGCGCGGCAGGGCCGGGCGCGGGCTGTGCGGGGGGCGCGGGGGGCGCCTGCTCGGCCGGGCGCGGCTCCTCGGCCGTCGCCCTCATCTCGCGCAGCAGCTCGTCGAATATCGGCGTGGACATCGGCGCACTCTGACCTGCCACTTCGTACTCCAATCAACAGCATGGTCCACGCGGAACCTACCGGTCTGCCCCCACAGTCTCCGCCATCCGGGGCGGACACGTTCGGGCGAAAGGGTGCGATGACAAGCAAGTTACCCATGGGTAATAATTGCCGCATGACGGAGAACCTGGTTTCGCTCAAGGTCGACATCGCCGACCACGTCGCCGAGGTGACGCTGCTCGGCCCCGGCAAGGGCAACGCCATGGGCCCGGACTTCTGGCGCGAGCTCCCCGTGGTCTTCACCGCGCTCGACGCCGACCCCGAGGTCCGCGCGGTCGTGCTCACCGGCAGCGGGGCGCACTTCTCCTACGGGCTCGACCTCCCCGCCATGATGCCGTCCTGGGGCGACCTGCTCGGCGGCGAGGCGCTCGCGGCCCCGCGCACCCGGTTCCTCGACCAGATCCGCGCGCTGCAGGAGGCGGTGACCTCGGTGGCGGCCTGCCGCAAGCCGGTGATCGCCGCCGTCAGCGGCTGGTGCATCGGTGGCGGCGTCGACGTCATCGCCGCGGCCGACGTCCGCCTGGCCAGCGCCGAGGCCAAGTTCAGCGTGCGCGAGGTCAAGGTGGCCATCGTCGCCGACCTCGGCAGCCTCCAGCGCCTGGCGGGCATCATCGGCGAGGGCCACGTCCGCGAGCTGGCCTACACCGGCCGCGACATCGACGCCGCCCGCGCCGAGCGCATCGGCCTGGTCAACGACGTCTACCCCGACCAGGGCGAGCTGCTGGCGGCCGCGCGCGCCATGGCCGCCGACATCGCGGCCAACCCGCCGCTCGTCGTGCAGGGCACCAAGGACGTGCTCAACCACGACCGCGAGCGCCGCGTCGCCGACGGCCTGCGCTACGTCGCCACCTGGAACGCCGCCTTCCTGCCCAGCAAGGACCTCGGCGAGGCCGTGCAGGCGTTCCTGGCCCGCCGCCCGCCCACGTTCACCGGGGAGTGACCAGGACGCCCGGGTTGAGGATGCCCGCCGGGTCCCACGCGCCCTTGATGGCGGCGTAGAGGTCGCGTTCGGCCTGGGTGCGGGTCAGGTGCAGCCAGGGGGCCTTGGCGACGCCGACGCCGTGCTCGGCGGAGATGGACCCGCCGAAGCCCGCGACCGCGCGCAGCACCGCGTCGGTGACGGCGTGCTCGTCGGGGGCGCCGACGACGTTGACGTGGAAGTTGCCCTCGGCGAGGTGGCCGAAGAGGACCAGCCGGGCGCCGCGCGCGGTCTCGGCGACGGCGGCGCGCACCGCGGCCTCGAACTCCGCCGCCCGGGTCGGGGGCACCGCGACGTCGAGCTTCACCGGGACGCCGAGGGCGCTGACCGCCTCGGTGTGGCCCTCGCGGTAGGCCCAGAGGCCGCGCCTGCCCGTCTCGTCCACGGCCAGGGCGGTGTCGAGCACGTCGGGCAGCCCGGCGACGACCGCGCCGAGCGCCTCGGTCGGGTCGTGGTCGTCGGCGTACTCCACCAGCAGGTACACCGGGTACGCCCGGGGGAACGGCGGCGGGATCTCCCGGTGCGCGCACACCATCCGCACCCCGTCGTCGAAGACGACCTCCACCGAGGTCAGCAGCGGCCCGCGCAGCGCGGCGATCGCGGCGACCGCCGCGGCGGTGGACGGCAGCGCCAGCACCGCGGTCGCCCGGCGCGCGCTCGCCGGGACCAGCCGCAGCCGCACGGCGGTGACCACCGCCAGCGTCCCCTCGCTGCCCACCAGCGCCCCGGCCAGGTCGTAGCCGGTGCTGTCCTTCTCCAGCCCGGCCAGTGACCCGATCACCCGCCCGTCGGCCAGCACCGCCTCCACCCCGGCCACCTGGTCGCGCATCGGCCCCCACCGCACCACCCGCAGCCCGCCCGCGTTGGTGGCCACCATCCCGCCCACCGTCGCCGAGTCGCGCGCGGCGATGTCGACGGCGAAGTCCAGCCCGGCCGCCGCCGCGTGCGCCCGCAGCGCCGCCAGCGGCACCCCGGCGCCCGCGGTGACCTGGCCGGACGCCGGGTCGACGGCGCCCAGCTCGGTCAGCCGGGCCGTGCTCAGCACGACCTCGCCCGAGCGCGGCACCCCGCCGCCCACCAGCCCGGTGTTGCCGCCCTGCGGGACCACGCCGACCCCGGCCGCCGAGCACAGCGCGAGCACCGCGGCGACCTCGTCGCGGGAGCCGGGGCGCACCACCGCCGACGCCGACCCGGTGAACCGGCCCGTCCAGTCGGTCTCGTACGCCGCGCGCGGGCCCGGATCGGTCAGCACGTGCGCGCTGCCCACCGTCGCGACCAGCCGTTCCACAAGGTCCACAGCCGCCACGCTAGCCCGGACGGTTGAGCGGGGCCGCTCCTGGACACCCTCCGCGAAAGGACTCCCACGCACCGAAGGAGAGCCATGCCTTCCCTGACCGATCGCCGCGTCGCGTTCCTCGTCGCCTCCGAAGGCACCGAGCAGGTTGAGCTGACCGAACCGTGGAAGGCCGTCCGGGAAGCGGGCGGCGTGCCGGAGCTGGTGTCCACCGACCAGGGGCGCGTGCAGGCGTTCAACCACCTGGACAAGGCCGGGACCTTCGCCGTCGACCGGGCCGCGAAGGACACCTCGGCCGAGGACTTCGACGCGCTGGTCCTGCCCGGCGGCGTGGCCAACCCCGACTTCCTGCGCATGGACGGCGACGCGGTCGCCTTCGCCAAGTCGTTCTTCGAGCAGGGCAAACCGGTCGCGGTGATATGCCACGGGCCATGGACGCTGGTGGAGGCCGACGTCGTGCGCGACCGCAGGATGACCTCGTGGCCGAGCCTGCGCACCGACATCCGCAACGCGGGCGGCGACTGGGTCGACGCCGAGGTCGTGGTGTGCCAGGGGCGGGCGTCGACGCTGGTCTCCAGCCGCAAGCCCGACGACCTGCCCGCCTTCTGCCGCACCCTGGTCGACGTCTTCTCCCGGTCCCCCATACCCGGCTGACCGGGGCCGATACGCTGCGCGCGTGTCCCAACCAGCAGACCGAATATGGACGATCCCGAACGCCCTGAGCGTCCTGCGCCTCGCGGGCGTCCCGGTGTTCCTGTACCTGCTGCTGGTCCCCAAGGCCGACGGCTGGGCCATCGCCATCCTGGTCGTCGGCGGGTTCACCGACTGGCTCGACGGCAAGATCGCCCGATGGCTCGACCAGACCTCGAAGCTCGGGGTGCTGCTGGACCCGGCCGCCGACCGGCTCTACACGCTGGCCGCGATCATCGCCTTCGTCGTGCGCGACATCGTCCCGTGGTGGGTGGCCGCGGTGCTGGTGGGCCGCGACCTGCTCGTGGCCGTGTGCATCGCGCTGCTGCGCCGCAACGGGTTCGGCCCGCCCGAGGTCACCTACGTCGGCAAGGCCGCCACGTTCAACCTGATGTACGCGTTCCCGCTGCTCCTGTTGGCCCAGGGCGGCTCGACGGCCGCGGAGATCGCCCGGCCCTTCGCCTACGCGCTGGCCATTTGGGGCGGGCTGCTGTTCCTGTGGTCCGGACTGCTCTACATCGCGCAGACCCGAGGGGCCCTGCGGCTGCCCGCGACACCGTGAGACGATCTTCCCCCGCGCGTGCGTGCCTGCGGGGGAGCCACCCTCACCTCCGCTGATCGCGCACGGTACGTTGGCACTGTTCAACGCCAGTCGACCCAGCAGGAGGAGAGCTCACGTGAGCACCAACGACGGGCCTGGAATCCCGCCGGAGCAGTCTCCCGAGCGGACGTCGGTGTTCCGGGCCGATTTCCTGGCCGACGCTGAGGCCGCGCCCCCCAAGGCGCCCGAGCCCGCCGTCGCCGGTGTCGACGCCCTGCCGCACGGCTCGGCCCTGCTGGTGGTCAAGCGCGGTCCGAACGCGGGCTCGCGCTTCCTGCTGGACCGGGACACCACCAGCGCCGGGCGCCACCCCGACAGCGACATCTTCCTCGACGACGTCACCGTCTCTCGGCGGCACGCTGAGTTCCGCCGCGAGGGCGGGGAGTTCGTGGTGATCGACGTGGGCAGCCTCAACGGCACCTACGTCAACCGCGAGCCCGTGGACCAGGCCGTGCTGGCCGGTGGCGACGAGGTGCAGATCGGCAAGTTCCGCCTGGTGTTCCTGACCGGGCCGAGCGCGGGCGCGTAACACTGGTGACCATCGTCGGGCAACCGACGCGGGACGGATCGACCATCGGCGCGGTGCTGGCCCGGCTGCGCCCGGAATTTCCCGACGTCACCATCTCCAAGATTCGGTTCCTGGAGGCCGAGGGGCTGCTCAGCCCCGAGCGCACGGCGGCGGGCTACCGCCGCTTCTCCGAGGCCGACATCGCCCGGCTGCGGTTCGTCCTGGCCGCCCAGCGCGACCACTACCTGCCGCTGAAGGTCATCCGCGAGCGCCTGGACGCCGGGGCGACCCTGCCCGCGCTGACCGCGGTCCCCAAGCGCGGCAGGATGCCCGTCATCGGCTTGGACGAGCCCGCGGGCGACCGGCTCACCCGCGAGGACGTGCTGGCCCACACGGGCGTGCCGTCGGCGCTGCTGACCGAGCTGGAGCAGTACGGCCTGGTGCGCCCGGACCCCAGCGGCTGTTTCGACACCGACGGCGTGCAGGTGGTGCGGATCGCCGCCGCCCTGGGCGGGTTCGGCATCGAGCCCCGGCACCTGCGCGCCTTCCGGGCGGCGGCCGACCGCGAGCTGGGGCTGCTCGAACAGGTGGTCGCGCCGCTGTACCGCCAGCGCGACCGGGCGAAGGCCGGGGAGCAGGCGCGGGAACTGGCCGGACTGTCAGTGGGTTTGCATACCCTGCTGGTGAAGTCCGGATTGCGCCGGGTCACCGGTGAGTGATCGAGAACCTTGGTGTGGGCCTGCGCGGATTGTGACCGGATCTGCGTGCCGGGGCCCGGGATTTGTCGGGCATGGTGGCAGCTTGGCGGGTAGCGTCGGGGCCAGGCGATAAGCGATGCTCGGTGAAGACGGGACGCCGGAGCCCCAGCGAGCGGAGGGAGGCGAGCCCGATGAGCAGCGAGATGCGCGTGGTGGGCGTGCGGGTGGAGCTACCCGCCAACCAGCCGATCCTGTTGTTGCGTGAGACCGACGGTGATCGGTACCTGCCCATCTGGATCGGGTCGGTGGAGGCCACCGCGATCGCGCTGGAGCAGCAGGGGGTGCGGCCTGCCCGGCCGTTGACCCATGACCTGCTCAAGGACGTCATCGGCGCCTTGGGCCGCGAACTGGAGCAGGTCCGGATCACCGACCTGCGAGAAGGCACCTTCTACGCCGAGCTGGTCTTCGACGGCGACATCCGGGTCTCGGCCAGGCCGAGTGACTCCGTGGCGCTCGCGCTGCGGGTGGGCGTGCCCATCCACGCGGAGGACGCGGTGCTGCAGGAAGCGGGCCTGGTCATCCCGGACGAGCAGGAGGACGAGGTGGAGAAGTTCCGCGAGTTCCTCGACTCGATCTCCCCGGAGGACTTCCGGGGCGCTGACACCTAGACCGGTTGCACGCGCACCGCGTTGACCGGGGGAGACCTCGCCCGGTCCGGTGTGGGGGCGTCGGTCGCGGTGCGATGGCACATCCATCCACAATGCGGCATCCTGCTTCTCTCACCGTGCGGTTCGCCGGTTGTCCGCGCGTCGCGTTGACCCCTGGGCGGGGTCGTCTTACCGTCGGGGACGAGCCGATTCGCGCCGGGCGTGCGAGCCCACCTCCGCGAAACGGCGCGGCCGAGGCGTTCCCACCAGCGGAACGGGCGGTCTCGTTCGCCGGTCGCCAGACCGGTCGAGGGGAGGCAGGCGTGTTGGAACACGGGTCCACCACGGCGGGTCAGCCGGACGGCGCCGAGCAGGGCGAGTTGTTCCCGGACGCGTCGCTGCCGGACGAGTTGGTGGGCTACCGCGGGTCAGCGGCCTGCCAGATCGCGGGCATCACCTACCGCCAGCTCGACTACTGGGCGCGCACCGACCTGGTGGTGCCCACCATCCGCAGCGCCCACGGATCGGGGTCGCAGCGGCTGTACTCGTTCAAGGACGTGCTGGTCCTCAAGGTCGTCAAGCGGCTGCTGGACACCGGTGTGTCGCTGCAGAACATCCGCGTCGCGGTGGAGCACCTGCGCCGCAGGGGGGTGCGCGACCTGGCGAGGATCACCCTGTTCAGCGACGGGACCACGGTCTACGAGTGCACCTCGCCCGAGGAGGTCGTCGACCTGCTGCGCGGCGGCCAGGGCGTGTTCGGCATCGCGGTCAGCGGCGCCATCCGGGAGATCACCGGCACCATTCATGAGTTCCCCTCCGAGCGGGCCGACGGCGCGGTCATCTCCGACGACGAACTCGCCCAGCGCCGCAAGGCCCGAACGGCAGGATGAGCTGTGACGCCCGCCACCGCAACCGGTGAGCGGGCAGGTCACCCGGCTGGGGCTAGACTCAGCGACGTCGCCGATCCCGCGCGGGAGAGTCCGACCGGCCCCACCAGGCCGGTTCGGCGCCGAAGGAGCAAATCCTCCCCGGAACCTCTCAGGCACCCAGGACCGCATGGGGGAGACACCTCTGGAAAGCGAGCCCGCCGGTCACCTCCGGCAGGGCCCCGCCGAAGGTGCAAGCCCGCTGCAGCGGGTGAAGCTCTCAGGCGCCCGGGTACCGGGCACGGACAGAGGGGGAGGGCCACCGGGCGACTGACGTCCGTGGGCCCGAACCCGACTGCCCGAACCCCGACTGCCTGAGGAGCTTGCCGATGACGAGCGACCGCGTCCCCCTCGCCGCGCTGGAGCACGGCACCCCGTTCGCCGAGCGCCACATCGGCCCGCGGCCCGCCGAGCTGGCCCGCATCCTCGACACCGTCGGCGTCGGCTCCTTGGAGGAGCTGGCCGAGCACACCGTGCCCGCCGCCATCCGGGAGGACGGCCTGCGGCTGGACCTGCCCGAGCCCGCCACCGAGGCCGAGGCGCTGGCCGAGCTGCGCGCGCTGGCCGCGTCGAACCGCACTCTCGCGCCGATGATCGGTCTGGGGTACTACGGCACGGTCACCCCGCCGGTCATCCGCCGCAACGTGCTGGAGAGCCCGGCCTGGTACACCGCCTACACCCCGTACCAGCCCGAGATCAGCCAGGGCAGGCTCGAGGCGCTGCTCAACTTCCAGACGATGGTCGCCGAGCTGGTCGGCCTGCCCACCGCGAACGCGTCCATGCTGGACGAGTCCACCGCCGCCGCCGAGGCGATGACGCTGCTGCGCCGGGGCGGGCGGTCCAAGTCGAACCGGTTCGTCGTGGACGCCGACACCTTCCCCCAGACCATCGCGGTCGTGCGGACCCGCGCCGAGCCGCTGGGCATCGAGGTCGTCGTCGCCGACCTGGCCGACGGCCTGCCCGACGGTGAGTTCTTCGGCGTGCTGCTGTCCTACCCCGGGGCCTCCGGGGTGGTGCGCGACCACGCCGAGCTGATCGCCGAGGCGCACTCGCGCGGCGCGAAGGCCGCCGTGGCCGCCGACCTGCTGGCGCTGACGCTGCTGCGCGCGCCCGGCGAGATCGGCGCGGACGTCGTCGTCGGCACCACCCAGCGCTTCGGCGTGCCGATGGGCTTCGGCGGCCCGCACGCCGGGTACATGGCCGTCGCCGCCGGGCTGGAGCGGCAGCTGCCCGGCCGCTTGGTCGGCGTGAGCACCGACGCCGACGGCAACCTGGCCTACCGGCTGGCGCTGCAGACCCGTGAGCAGCACATCCGCCGGGAGAAGGCCACCTCCAACATCTGCACCGCGCAGGTCCTGCTGGCCGTGGTCGCCTCGATGTACGCCGTCTACCACGGCCCCCTGGGCCTGCGCGGCATCGCGACCCGGGTGCACCGCATGGCCGCCGTCCTGGCGGGCGGGCTGCGCGCCGGTGGCGTCGAGGTCGTCCACGACGGCTTCTTCGACACCGTGCTGGCCCGCGTCCCCGGCCGCGCCGCCGACATCGTCGCCGCGGCCCGGGAGCGGGAGGTCAACCTGCGCCTGGTCGACGCCGACCACGTCGGCATCGCCACCGGCGAGACCACCACCCGCGCCCACCTGCGCGCGGTGTGGGCGGCCTTCGGGGTCTCCGGCGACCCCGACGCCCTCGACGAGACGGTGGCCGACGCGCTGCCCGGCGCCCTGCTGCGGACCAGCGACTACCTGACCCACCCGGTGTTCTCCACCCACCACTCCGAGACCGCGCTGCTGCGGTACCTGCGCGCGCTGTCGGACAAGGACGTCGCGCTCGACCGCAGCATGATCCCGCTGGGCTCGTGCACGATGAAGCTCAACGCCACCGCGGAGATGGAGCCGATCACCTGGCCCGGCTTCGCCGAGCTGCACCCGTTCGCGCCCGTCGAGGACGCGCCCGGGATGCTGCGGGTCATCGATGACCTGACGGGCTGGCTGGCCGCGGTCACCGGCTACGACGCGGTCAGCCTGCAGCCCAACGCGGGCAGCCAGGGCGAGTTCGCGGGCCTGCTGGCGATCCGGGCGTACCACCGCTCGCAGGGCCACGGCGAGCGCGACGTGTGCCTGATCCCGTCGAGCGCGCACGGCACCAACGCCGCCAGCGCGGTCATGGCCGGGATGCGCGTGGTCGTGGTCAAGTGCGACAGCTCGGGCAACATCGACATGGAGCACCTGCGCGCCACCGTCGAGGCCCACCGCGACGACCTCGCCGCCATCATGATCACCTACCCCTCGACGCACGGGGTGTACGAGGACACCGTGCGCGAGGTGTGCGGCCTGGTCCACGACGCGGGCGGCCAGGTCTACGTCGACGGCGCCAACCTCAACGCCCTGATCGGCCTGGCCCGCTACGGCAAGTTCGGCTCGGACGTCTCGCACCTGAACCTGCACAAGACCTTCTGCATCCCGCACGGCGGCGGCGGCCCCGGCGTCGGCCCGATCGGCGTGCGCGCGCACCTGGCCGAGTTCCTGCCCAACCACCCGCTGCAGCCCGCGGCGGGCCCGGCCACCGGCGTCGGCCCGATCAGCGCCGCGCCGTGGGGCAGCGCGTCGATCCTGCCGATCTCCTGGGCGTACGTGCGGATGATGGGCGCCGACGGCCTGCGCCGGGCCACCCTGACCGCGGTCGCGGCGGCCAACTACGTCGCCCGCAGGCTCGACGAGCACTACCCGGTGCTCTACACCGGCAAGGGCGGCTTCGTCGCCCACGAGTGCATCCTCGACCTGCGCCCGCTGACCAAGGCCACCGGCATCAGCGTCGACGACGTCGCCAAGCGCCTGGCCGACTACGGCCTGCACGCCCCGACCATGAGCTTCCCGGTGGCGGGCACGCTGATGGTCGAGCCCACCGAGAGCGAGGACCTGGCCGAGCTGGACCGCTTCTGCGCGGCCATGATCGCCATCAAGTCCGAGGTGGACAAGGTGGCGGGCGGGGTGTGGCCCGCCGGGGACAACCCGCTGGTCAACGCCCCGCACACGGCGGCGTCCATCGCGGCCAAGTGGGACCACGCCTACAGCCGCGAGGAGGCCGCGTTCCCGACCGGCTCGACGGCGGCGAAGGTGTGGCCGCCGGTGCGCCGCATCGACGGGGCCAAGGGCGACCGCAACCTCGTCTGCTCCTGCCCCCCGCTGGACGCCTACGCCTAGGGGTCTCACACCACTGGACAGCCGCTTTAGGACAATGAGGTGACAAAACCACGCCGGTCCCGGGCATTCGGGTGAGTTGGCGCTAGCGTCGCAGTCCGTACACACAGTGCTCCGCTCTGTGAAAGGACCGCCGGGATGGTCGCCCAAGTCGAGCGCACCGATTTCATACCCCGCGTCGCCGCTCCCGTGCCCGACCGTGACGACAGCACCCGCTTCCTCTGCGCCGCGGCCCACCTGAGCCCGGACTACGCGGAGTCCGCTGTCGCCGAGATGCTGGTCGAGCCGACCAGGGCCACCGCGCCCTCGCTGGGCATCGACGCCGGGGCGGTGCTCACCGAGGCGGTCGCCGCGCGGGTGCGGGTGCGGCTGGTCGCGGCCGCCGCGCTGGTGACGGCCGTCGTGCTGGCGCTGCTGTGGCCCGCCGGGCTGGCCGTCTGGTTCGGCGTGTCCAGCCCGCTGCTCGTGGCCAAGGTGGTCCGGTGGGTCAGGGGCGGGCGCAGCGCGCGTGGCGTCGGCATCCGCTCGGGCGCGGCGGTGGTGATCGCCGCCCTCGTCCTGATCGTGCTGCTCGGGTTCCAGGACGGTGATGTCGAGCCGAGCCCGCTGGCGCTGCTCGTGCTCGTCTCGCTGCTGGTAGTGCTGATCGCCAACCGGGGTCGCGGTCAACCGGCTGATCGCGACCCGGTTCCAGCGGCGCAACGGGGCGCAGCCCTCGCCGTCGGCCCGGCTGGACTCCCCGCTGCTCTCGTTCAGCCAGGGGCTCACCCAGCGGGTCAAGGAGCGGTACCTGACCGACGACCGCTTCGTCGCCCCGAGCGAGGCGGCCGTGGTCGGCCCCCCGAACGAGACCGACGCCGCGGACTGGGTGCCGGTCGTCGTGCACCGCGGCTACGAGCCCTTCGTCGGCGCCGGGGGCCCGTTCCGGCCGTGGTCCATGGCGATCCCGCTGGAGCGCGACCCGCTGGCGAGCGAGTACCAGACGCTGTCCACGGCGCGGCTGCTCGACAGCATCAGCCGGGAGGTCGAGCGGCTGCGCAAGTCCGGCCCGCTCTCGCCCAGCGGGCGGCTGCGCAGGCTGATGTCCGAGGACGTGGTCCTGATCAGCTCCGACGAGCTGGTCGAGCACCTGGGCGCCGAGGACGGTCAGCCGTTCCTCAGGGACCCCGGTCACCGCCCCTACACCCACATCTCGCGCGCCCGCGCGATGGTGCTGCGCGACAACCCCGTGGAGTGGGCCCGCCACTTCCGCCGGTTCACCGTGCTGACCTGGGACCACGACCTGATCCTGTCGGTCTACCTGCACGTGGCCATGGACGAGTCCACTTTGTACATCGAGTGGACCCCGTGCGTGCTGCGGCCCATCAACGACACCTTCCGGGACATCGACACCCGGCACTACTCCGTCGGCCGCGCGGTCGGGCAGGCCGTGGTCGACCTGCTCCGGTTCCCGGCCGACCTGCCCGCGGGCATCTCCCGGCTGTTCACCGTGGCCCGCCCGCTCAAGGTGGAGCGCGGCCTGGTGAACCCCGACAAGTACGGCGCGCTGCGCAGCCTGCGCGAGTTCGCCGCCGACGAGGGCGTGCGCACCTACTTCCAGCGCCTCGACGTCGACCGCTACCTCAAGATCCTGCACACGCGCGCGATCCGCGCCGTCGGCGGCCTGCTGGCCGAGGCGGGCTACCTGAGCGCGTCGCTGGAGCAGCAGGCGCAGGCCGTGGTGCAGAACAGCGTCCACATCGGCGGGTCGATGAGCGGCTCACTGGTGATGGGCGCGCACAACACCATCCGTGACATCAACGTGAAAGGCGGCTGATCCGTGGAACCCCGCTCAGTGACCAACCGGGTGGACATCGGCGGTTCGATGACCGGACCGCTGATCCAAAGCGGCGGCTCGGTCCGGGTGAACGACATCAACGTCTCGCCCGCGACGCCGCGGGCCCGCCTGGCCGCCGAGATCGCCGAGGTGCGGGCGCTGCTGAAGGCGCACGCCGCGCTCGTGCCCCGGCACGCGATGACCGACGTGTGCCTCGGCCAGATCGCCGCGCAGGTGCGTGAGCCCGCCGAGCCCGCCGCGTCCGCCGTCGGCCCGCTCTGGCGTGAGATCCAGCCGGAACTGTCCACATTGGCCGAATCAGTGGCCGGGCTCGCGGAGTTGGGGCCGCGGCTGGCGGCCATCAGCAGCGGCATCAGGGCGCTAGATTGAGAGTTGGCGCCCACGGTTGAGCCCAGCACATACTTTTCATCGCGGGAAAGGAACGCCACGAATGGCCGTGCTGAACGAGCACACCGTCGACACCTCCGGTAGCGACGCATCGGTTGCCGACCGCGACGACATCACCCGCTACCTCTGTGCCGCTGCACATCTGAACCCGAACTATGCAGACGCTGTGGTCGCGGAGATGCTGACCGAATCGACGCGGGCTACCGCGCCATCGCCAGGGGTGAACGCGAGCGCAGTGCTCGCCGAGGCGGTCGCAGCACGAGTGCGAGTGCGGATTGTCGCGTCAGTCAGTTTGTGCGCCGCGTTTGCCCTCGCCCTGCTGTGGCCCACTGGACTGGTCTTGTGGTTCCTGCTCGCCATCCCAACGCTACTCTCTCGCATGGGTACGTGGTTCGGGTCGGAACCAGGTGTTCCCCGAGCGGGCGCCGTGAGAGCGGCCTCGGTGGTCTTCCTCGTTCTCGCGACCATAGTGGTCCTTGGACTCGATATTGACGATCTCGCGCCTTCGTGGGCCTTCTTTCTGGTGCTCGCCGCGCTCCTCGGCGTGTACTCGGCCAACCGTATCGCGGTCTACAAGCTCATCGCCGAGACGTTCCAGCGCCGTCCGGGTACTCAAGCATCGGTCGTGACCAGGCAAGATTTGGCCCTACAGTGCCTCAGTGACGAGTATATGGCGCAGATTGAGGACCGCTACCTCCGGGAAAAGAAGTCGGTCACCGTCTCCGATACGGATGCTACGGACCTGGTGCCTCTGGTGGTTTATCGCGGCTACAACCCCTTTGTCGGTGGGGGAATCCCTACCAAGCCTGGTCAATGGCTGTTCCCTTGGAGCGCAAGCCGCAGGCCTCTGAGCAACTGACGTTGTCCACTGCGCGGCTGATGGATTGCATCACTTTGGAAATTGAGCAGCTCCGCACTGCGCGTCCGCTGTCCCCCAGTGCCCGGTTACGCAGACTGGTTTCCGAGGACATCGTGGTGATCGGCTCCGATGAGCTGATCGAGCGTGTGGACGATGATGAGACAACCCCGTACATCGAGAGCTCGGTTCATCGTCCGTACAGTCATATTTCTCGCGATCGTGCTCTGGCCTTGCGCGATGAGCCCATCGAGTGGGCGCGCCACTATCGCAAGTTTACGGTAGAGACTTGGGACCGAGAGCTCATCCTTTCAGTGTACCTGCACCTCGCGATGCACGAGTCTGCTTTGTACATCGAGTGGACACCCTGCGTTCTGTTGCCCATCGACACTGAATTTCGCAAGATCGATAGCGTCGAGTACACCCCTTTCAGGGGGATCGTGGCGGCGATCGGTGATCTCCTGACTTTTCCGGCTGACCTCTTTGGAAACATCGTTCGGTTGTTCGCCCTACCGGAGGTTTTGCGGGACGGCGTCACATCCAACCCCGATCGATTCGGTGCTCTTCACAGTTTGAGGGAGTTCGCCGCTACTCCGGTCGTGACCAACTACTTCCAGCGGCTCGACATCGACCGGTACCTCAAAATCATGCACACGCAGGCGCTCCGGGCTGTCAGCACCATGCTGTCGGACGCCGGGTTTCTCGTCGCGGCGTTGGAGCAACAGGTGCAGGCGATCGTGCAGAACAACGTGCACATCGACGGTTCGATGACGGGGTCGCTAACGATGGGACAGAGCAACAAGATTGGCAATATTGAGGTGAAGAAAAGTGGTTGACGAAAACGCGTCTCCATCGACAGGGGGATCAGGGCGCTAGACTGAGCGCGGGCCTCCGGCAGTGTACGGCTGCCGGAGGCCCTTGCGCGCTCACGCCTTCGCGAGGCTGAAACGCTGCTTGTCGGGGTCGGCGTGCAGGACGCGGACCTCGATCTGGGTGCCGACTTCAAGGGACTCGCCGTGCAGCAGGCCGTGCGGGCCCTCCGGGTGCTCGATGAAGGAGCCGAAGGGCACGACCTGGACGACGGTGCCGACGAAGACGTCGTCCACCGATGGGAACATGTGTATTCTCACCTCCCTTCCCCTGGTGTCCGAAAACGACACTCGGTGGGGCGGGAGGGGCCCTGATCACGTCAGGGCCGGGCAACCGTTTCGCTCGCGGCCAAAGGCCGACCCGGCAGTCATGTCCCCTACCGTATCGGACGTCCCGCGCGCGGCGCAATCCTTCCGGGTGGGGATCAGGACCGGCTTCGAGCCGGCCGACATGCGCGCACCGTCCACGTTGGACAACGGCGACCAGGCAGTCTCAAACCCGGACGAGTTCGGGGCCCGGCCCGCCTACCCGGTGATCGCCTTGACGAGGTCCTCGCCGCCCACCGCCGCGCATCCGCTCACCAGCAGCACCAGGGCCACCACCACTTTCAGCATGGGCGCATCCTAGAAGCGCGTCCTCCGGGCCAGTAGCTCCCGCAGCGCGGCCAACTCCGCGGGCGCGGTGTCCAGGACGGCCCGCCTGCGCCAGCGCGCCAGCCGGTAGGAGGTGTCGACCGCGCCCAGCTGGCAGCCGACGGCCGCGACCACACCCGCCGCCGCCCACCCCAGCGCGGGCCACAGCGGGCCGCCTGCCTGCCAGTGCATGACCGCCGCGCCCACGGTGGTCCCGAGCGCGGCGCCGAAGAGGGCGGCGTGCGGCAGGGTGACCAGGGGCGAGGACACCCGCAGCCACGCCCACCGCCGCAGGTCCTGCTGCGCGCGCACCGCGCCCAGCCGGTCGGCGATCTGCGCCAGCACGTACTCGGCCTTGTCCCGGTCGGACCGCGAGATCGGCCCCTGTCGGGCGAGGTGGGCGCCGACCATGGCCAGCTCCCCGCGGATCGAGGACGGGGTGGCGGCCAGCCAGGCGCGCGGCCAGGCCAGCGCCTTCTCTCGGTGGTTGATCCACTGCGTCGCCAGCCCCATCGTGGCCACCACGACCACGCCCAGCGCGGCGAGCCGCAGGTCGGCGGGCATGTCGCTGGTCAGCAGCACGATCACGGCCAGCCCGGCGATGGTCGCCCCGACCACCGCGTTGGTCCTCTCGTCGCCGGGCCGCCTGGTCCAGGCCCGGTCCATCCCGTCGATCGGCTTGCGCAGCGCGTGGACGAGCGCCGCTGTGCCCCAGGCGACCACCAGCAGCGCCACCAGGACCACCGCGAGCGCCGTCAGCCAGACCACCCGGTCGGCGGTGGCCTGGTGCACCACCGCCACCGGCACCACCGCGCCCGCCAGTGCGGCCTGCGCCATCGCCGTCCGCCACCGCCCGCGCGGGCGCGGGTCCGGCTCCGGCGTCGGAAGCGCCTCCGCGGCCACGTGCCCCTCGATCACCGCGAGCAGCGTGCCGATGTCGTGCTCCCACTGCCCGAACCGAACCGCGTGCGCCTGGCACTTCGCCAGCTCGGCCAGCTCCGGCGGCAACTCGCCCGACTCGGGCAGCCGGGCGTCCGCCAGCAGCACCGGCAAAACCGGCTTGCCCTGCTCCAGCGCGGTGGCCAGCTCGTGGCGCACCCAGTCCAGCTCACCCTCGCGGTCGCGCAGGTCCGCCAGCCACTCCCGGTGGATCACCGCGACCACCAGCTCGCTGCCCGCGAGCCGCTCGCGCAGCTCGTCGGGGTACCGGGTCGCCGCCCGCATCCCGGTGTCCAGGAAGACCGCCCCCGCGCCGAAGTGCCACCGCAACCGATCGGCGACCGCCTCGACGACCTGCGCGTGCGGCCGCAGTCCCGAGGGCCGCCGGTTCTGCCGGTAGTTGACGAAGATCGCGTTCACAGAAGCATTGTGGCCGGGTTCCCGCGCGCCGCGGTGCCGAACAGCTCAGAGGGCGGCGTGGGCGCGCAGCAGCGTGTCGCACAGGTCGATGAGCCGCCCGCGCAGGGGAGCGGCGCGTTCGGCGAAGGCGGACTGGGCGCGGACGTAGTCGGCGCGGCCGCGCTCGGTCTCGATGCGGACCGGGGGGTAGCCGAGGTCGGCGAGGTCGTACGGGCTGGCGCGCATGTCGAGTTCGCGGATGTCGGCGGCCAGGGCGAAGCAGTCCGCGGTGAGGGCGGACGGGGTGTAGGGGTCCAGCTTGTAGGACCACTTGTAGAGGTCCATGCCCGCGTGCAGGCAGCCAGGCTGCTCATTGTCCACTTGGGACTCACGAGTGGGGTTGACGGTGTTCAACGGGCCCGCGTCCGGGGTGAAGAAGCGGTACGCGTCGTAGTGGCCGCAGCGGATGGTCTGGGTTTCCACGACGGAGTCGGTCCCCTGTGGACCCAGCCGCAGCGGCCAGGCGTGGCGGACCTCGGGGGTGCGGTAGACCATGGCCCACTCGTGCAGGCCGAAGCAGCCGAGGCGGGGTGGGCGGGACAGGGTGGCCGACAGCAGGGCGCGGACGAACTCGGCGGTGCGCAGACGTGCCTCGGGAATCGCGGCGAGGTCGACGCTCACGCCGTCGGGGGTCTCGGCATAACCGGGCCAGGACAGGTATTCCCGCGCCGACGGCCCCGCCAGCGCCACGCCCGGACCCGGGTGCCAGCGCTCCAGGCGGGCCGGGCGGTGGGAGTAGTAGGTGAACAGGAAGTCCAGCACCGGGTGCTTCTCGCCGCGGGTGCGGCGGTCCACGTGCGGCGCGGTCCACCGGCGCACGCGGTCGAGGTGCGCCGAGCGCATCGCGTGCCAGGCGGATTCGGGCAGGACCTCAGTCATTGCGGACGTGCGTCCCGTCGCGCACGCGCCCGACGTACTCCTCCACCAGGTCCTCCAGCGCCACCACGCCCACCACCGCGCGGTCCGGCGCCACCGCCTTGCCGAGGTGGCTCTGGGCGCGCCGCAGCACCGCCATGGCGTCGTCGAGGCGGGAGTCGGCGGGGACCTCGGGCAGGTCGCGGACCCGCACCACCGTCGCCGGGTCGGCGTCGACCTGGTCGAGGACGTCCTTGACGTGCACGTACCCGTCGATGCCGCCGTCGCGGTGGACCGGGAAGCGGGAGAAGCCGGTCTCGGACACGGCGGCGGCGATGTCGCCGACCGTGGGCGGGAACGGCAGCATCGTCAGGCGGTCCAGGGGAACCATGACCTCGGCGACGGTGCGCCGCGCCGAGGACAGGGTCTGGGTGATGCGGCGGTGCTCGGAGTCGTCGAGCAGGCCCTCGCGGCGGGACTCGGCGATCAGGGTGGCCAGCTCGTCGTGGGTGTAGGAGTTCTCCACCTCGTCCTTGGGCTCGACCTTCGCCAGGCCGAGCAGCCAGGTCGACACGGCGGTGAACAGCGCCAGCAGCGGGCGCACCATCCGGCAGAAGGCGTAGTGCGCGGGTACCATCGCCATCGCCGCGCGCTCGGGGCCCGCGATGGCCAGGTTCTTCGGCACCATCTCGCCGATCACCGTGTGCAGGGTGACGACGATGGCCAGCGCGAAGGCGAACGCGATGCCGTGGACCACGGCCTTCGGCATCCCCAGCGCGCCCAGCGGCACCTCCAGCAGCCCGGCGATCACCGGCTCGGACAGCGCGCCCAGGCCGAGCGAGCACACCGTGATGCCCAGCTGCGCGCCCGCGATCAGCAGCGGCAGCCTGCGCCCCGCCTCGATCACCACGGCCGCGCGCTTGTGCCCGTCGCGCGAGAGCGCCTCCAGCCGGTCGTGGCGGGCGGTGATGATGGCGAACTCGGCGCCGACGAAGAAGCCGTTGCCCAGCAACAGGAGCAGGGTCGCGCCGAGGGCCAGCAGGTCGGTCATGTCTCGGCTCCCCTGGCCACCCTCAGCTCGGCCACCCGGTGCCGGTCCATCCGCAGCACGGTGACGCGCCAGCCGTCCAGGGCGATCTCGTCGTTGACCGCCGGGATGCGGCCCATCATGGTCACGACCAGGCCCGCCAGCGTCTCGTACTCGCCGCTGGGCATCCGGAAGCCGGTGGCCTCGGCGAGCTCGTCGTCGCGCAGCAGCCCGGAGACCAGCCAGCTGTCCCGGCCCAGCCTGCGCACGGGCGCGACCTCGCCGCGGTCGTGCTCGTCGCGCACGTCGCCGACGATCTCCTCGACCAGGTCCTCCAGCGTGACCAGCCCCGCGGTGCCGCCGTACTCGTCGACGACGATCGCCACCTGCAGGCCGGACCCGCGCAGCCGCTCCAGCAGCGCGTCGCCCTCCAGCGTCTCCGGGACCGTCAGCACCGGCCGGGCGAGCGAGCCCACCCTGGTGGTGGCCCGCTGGCCCGCGGGGACGGCGAACACCTGCTTGACGTGCACGACACCGCGCACCTCGTCGAGGTCGCCGCCGTGCACCGGGAACCGGGAGTGCCCGGTGGCCAGCGCCAGCTCGACCAGCTCGGGCACGCAGGCGTCGGCCCGCAGCGCGCTCACCCGCACCCGCGGCGTCATCAGCTCACCGGCCACCCGGTCGCCGAACAGCAGCGACCGGCTCAGCAGCGCCGCGGTCTCGGTGTCGAGCGTGCCCGACGCGGCGCTGGAGCGGACTAGCCCGCCCAGCTCCTGCGGCGAGCGGGCGCTGCGCAGTTCCTCCTGCGGCTCGACGCCCAGGCGCCGCACCACCCAGTTCGCCGCGGAGTTGAGCCCGTGGATCAGCCAGCGCAGGGCGGAGGTGAACGCCATCTGCGGGATGGTGACCGCGCGCGCGGTGGGCAGCGGCCGGGCGATGGCCAGGTTCTTGGGCACCAGTTCGCCGAAGACCATCGACAGCGAGGTCGCCACCGTCAGCGCGACGACGAGCGCCACCGGCCTGGCCACCGCCTCGGGCATCCCGAGCGCGGTGAACCCCGGCGCGATGAGTTCGGCGATGGCGGGCTCGGCGATGTAGCCGGTCACCAGCGTGGTGATCGTGATGCCGAGCTGCGCCCCGGAGAGCTGGAAGGACAACCCCCGGTGCGCCTTCTGGATCGCCAGCGCCCGCCGGTCCCCGACCCGCTCGGCGTGCCGGTCGACCTGGCTGCGCTCCAGCGTCGTCAGGGAGAACTCGGCGGCGACGAACAGGGCGGTGCCCGCGGTCAGGACGCTCACCGCCAGCAGCCCGAGCACGCTCAACAGAACTCCGGTCACCAAGCACCCCGCTCGGCTTCCGGATAGGTATGCCGGCCGGGACTCTCTCCCGGCTCGCTACTGCGACCGGGGGACCGCGCCTCGCGCATGACCGGCACTCACTCCTCGCACGGATGGACCAACCGACCCATTCTAGGGCGTCCTGATGACCATGGGTCGTCTTCCCGGCTGCCAGAACCCCATCCGCTCTCCGCGGAGCGGCAAATCCCCCGCCCAGACCCACAAAACAAACCCACCCGACACGCCGCGAGCCGGGTCACCCCCGCCCGAGCAGCGCCCCGAGCCCCGCCGCCGCCAGCTGGGCCACCGCCACCACCGCGATCGCCGCGCCCGGTCCGGCGGCGGGCACCAGCCACCCGCCCACCGAGGCGCCCACCGCGAAGCCGCCGATCTTCAGGCTCGCGCCCGTCGTGGCCACCTGGGCCAGCAGCGCGGGCGGGCTGTGCCGCTGCCGCGTCGCCATGATCCCGGGCAGGGCCAAGCCCTCCACCAGCCCCGCCAGCAGCACCAGCCCCACGAGCACCGTCATCGACCCCGCCAGGGGCCAGGTCACCATCACCACCCCGTAGGCCGCGGTGCACCCGTAGACCACGACATCGACCCGCCGGTCGCGCAGCCGCCTCCCGAACGCCACGGTCGCCGCCAGGCAGCCGACCTCCAGCGCCGCCCACAGCCACCCCGCCCCCGCCGTCCCGACGCCCAGCTCCTGCGCGCGCAGCGGCAGCGCCGTCGCCAGGACCCCGACCGACCCCAGGCTGAGCACCGAGGTCAGCGTCGCTCCCCGCAGCGGTGGCGTCCTGACCAAATGGGACAGCCCGGCCCGCACGGTCGACAGCAGACCGGCTCGCGGGCGGTCCTCCGGCGCCATGGCGGGCAGCAGGCCGGTCGAGCCCGCGCCCACCAGTGCCAACCCGGCGATCGCGCCGACCGCCGCGTCCGGGGAGACGACCGCCGCCAGCGTCCCGGCCAGCGCCGGGCCCGCGATCGCCGCGGTGTTGAACACCGCCGCGTCCAGCGCGTTCGCCCGGGGGAGGCCCGCCTCGGGGACCAGCCGCGGCACGAGGCCGGAATACCCGCCACTGGTCAGCGGCAGCGCGAACCCCGTCATGGCCGCCAGCACAAAGGACCACGCGGTCGCATCGATCGTGACCAGGCCCACGCAGGCCACCGCGAGCAGCGCGCCGCCGCCCGCCAGCACAGTCCGCCGATACGCGGTGCGGTCCAGCCAGGCGCCCAGCACGGGCCCCGAGAGCACCGACGGAAGGGTGTACGCGGTGACCGTCGCCCCGGCCAACAAAGGACTTCCGGTCCGGTCGAGCACCAGCAGCACGACGGCCACGCCGACCATCTCGTCGGCGACCCGCGCGCAGGCGGCCGCCAGCAGCCACCGCCGCATCACGTGGCCCTGCGGTGCCTCCGCACGGACTCCTCGACCAAGTCCAGCACGGCGTCCAGGTCGTCGGCGGGCAGCCCCATGGCCAAATGGGACACCAGCCCCTCCAGCACCAGCTCCAGAAATGCTGTGAGCACTGTCACATCGATGTCGTCGCGCAGGTTTCCGGCCTCCCGCTGGCGCAGCAGGCGGTTGCGCGTGGCGCCGGTCAGCTGGGCGGAGCGCTCGGCCCAGCGGGCGCGGAACTCCGGGTCGGTGCGCAGCCGCCGGGAGACCTCAAGGCGGGTGCCGAGCCAGTCGGCGGGCCCGTCGCCGTGGCCCGCCCCGGGGGGCGCGGCGAGCAGGTCGCGCATCACCTGGACCAAGCCCTGCTCGGCGACGACCTCGGTCATCCGCAGCACGTCGTCCTCGGCGAGGGCGAGGAACAGCGACTCCTTGTCGCGGAAGTGGTGGAAGATCGCGCCGCGGGACAGGCCGGTGGCTTCTTCGAGCCTGCGCACTGTGGCGCCTTCGTACCCGTGCCGGGCGAAGCAGGATCGGGCGCCGTCGAGAATCTGGCGGCGGCGCGCGTCAAGGTGGTCCTGGCTGACCCTGGGCATGGGGCGATCGTGGCAGTCGGCCGGAAAAGAAGCAATCCGTACGTACGTATTGCGTGTCACGCCATCCCGGCGGCCTGCGCCTGTCGGTGCCCGCGTGTAACTTCGGAACGACCGCAAAGCCGTGATGCTACGGCATGGTTCCCGGAAGGGATTACCCACGTGACCGCACTCCGCGACCGCGGAGCCGCTGAGCCTGACGGCAGGCGGCTGCGCGCTCGAGTGGAGGCCGAGGCGTACGTGGCCTCGGTCTGCTTCAAACACGGCCCACCCCGGCTCACCGGTGTCGAGCTGGAATGGACCGTCCACCACCGCGACGATCCCCGGCGGCCGCTCGACCCGGACGTCCTCGACGCCGCCCTGGGCCCACACGCCCCGCAGACCCTGCGACCGGACAGCCCGCACCTGCCGCTACCGGCCGGTTCCATCGTCACCCTCGAACCCGGCGGCCAAGTCGAGATCTCCTCTCAGCCCGCCGCGGCCTTCGGTGATCTCATCGATGCGGTCACCGCGGACCACCGCTTCCTCTCCCACCGGCTCGACGAGGCCGGACTCACCCTCGGCGTCCACGGCACCGATCCGTTCCGCCGTCCCACCCGCCTGCTCGACACCCCGCGCTACGCGGCCATGGAGCGCGCCTTCGCGCCGATCGGCCCCGACGGCATCACGATGATGTGCGCCACCGCGGGTCTGCAGGTCTGCCTCGACATCGGCGAGCCCGGCGACGTGGTGGTGCGGTGGGCGGCGCTCAGCGCGCTCGGCCCGGTGCTGGTCGCGTTGTTCGGGAATTCACCTGTCCTTTCCGGAGTCGTCACCGGCTGGGTGTCCGAACGCACCCGTGCCGTGCTCGGGGTGGACCCGGCGCGCAGCAGGCCCGTTCCCATCACCGACGACCCGGCGGGCACCTGGGCCCGTCACGTGCTCGACACCCCGCTGCTGTGCGTGCGGCGGGACAACGGCACCTGGGACGCGCCCGCCGGGGTCACCTTCGCCGACTGGATAGCGGGCGCCCTGCCCACCAAGCCCACGACCGCCGACCTCGACTACCACATCTCGACGATGTTCCCCCCGGTCCGCCCGCACGGGTACTTCGAGGTGCGCTACCTCGACGCCCAGCAGGGCACGGACTGGATCACCCCGGCGGCCCTGGTGACCGCCCTGATGTCCGAGCCCGCCACCGTCGCCGCCGTGGCCGGGGCCTGCCTGCCGGTCGCCGACCGGTGGCTGCCCGCGGCCCGGCTCGGCCTGGCCGACGCCCCGACGGCCGCCGCCGCCCGCACCGTGCTGGACCTGGGCCTGCGCGCGCTGCCGGGGCTGGGGCTGCCGCCGGGCGCCGCCGCCGTGGCCACCGCCCGGCTGGCCGGACTCGCCGATCGACTGACGATTCCTGGGAGGCCGGCATGACCACCGGTACCGAGCACACCGAGGCCGAACGGCTGCGCGAGCGCGTGGCCGCCGACCTGCGCCGGGCGCGCGAGCGCAGCACGGCGCTCACCGACATCGATGACGACGACCTGGTGCGCCAGCACTCAAAGCTCATGTCGCCGCTGGTGTGGGACCTCGCCCACGTCGGCAACCAGGAGGAGCTGTGGCTGGTGCGCGATGTCGGCGGGCGCGAGCCGCTCCGCCACGACATCGACGACCTCTACGACGCCTTCCAGCACCCGCGCGCCGACCGGCCCGCGCTGCCGCTGCTCAACCCCGTCGAGGCCCGCGGCTACGTCCGCGAGGTCCGCGACAAGGTGCTCGACGTGCTGGAGACCACGCCGCTGGAGGGCAGTCCCCTGGTGGAGCGGGGGTTCGCCTTCGGCATGATCGTCCAGCACGAGCAGCAGCACGACGAGACCATGCTGGCCACCCACCAGCTCCGCGCGGGCGCACCCGTGCTGCACGCGCCCGCGCCGCCGCCCGCCGCGCCGGTCGCGGCAGCCGAGGTGCTGGTGCCGGGTGGACCGTTCACCATGGGCACCTCGACCGAGCCGTGGGCGCTGGACAACGAGCGGCCCGCCTTCACCGCGGAGCTGGCGCCGTTCTGGATCGACACGGTGCCGGTCAGCAACGGCGACCACCTCGCCTTCATCGACGCGGGCGGGTATGACGACCCGCGCTGGTGGTCGGCGGCGGGCTGGGCGCACCGGCAGAAGGCGGACCTGCGCGCCCCGCGGTTCTGGAGGCGCGACGGCGACGGCTGGCTGCGCACCCGGTTCGGCGTCGTGGAACCGGTTCCGGCCGACGAGCCGGTGGTGCACGTGTGCTTCCACGAGGCGGCGGCGTACGCGCGGTGGGCGGGCAAGCGGCTGCCCACCGAGGCCGAGTGGGAGAAGGCGGCCCGGTTCGACCCGGCCACCGGGCGCTCGCGCCGGTACCCCTGGGGCGACGACGACCCGGGGCCCCAGCACGCGAACCTGGGCCAGCGGCACCTGCGGCCCGCCCCGGTGGGGGCGTACCCGAGGGGCGAGTCGCCGCTGGGCGTGCGCCAGCTGATCGGCGACGTGTGGGAGTGGTGCGACTCGGACTTCCTGCCGTACCCGGGTTTCGCGGCGTTCCCGTACAAGGAGTACTCGGAGGTGTTCTTCCGGGGCGACTACAAGATGCTGCGCGGCGGGTCGTTCGGCACCGACGCGGCGGCGGTGCGGGGCACGTTCCGCAACTGGGACCACCCGGTGCGGCGGCAGATCTTCGCCGGGTTCCGCTGCGCCCGCGATGCGGACCGGCGCTGACGATGTGCCGCCACCTGGGGTACCTGGGCCCCGCCGTGCCGTTGTCGCGGCTGCTGCTGGAGCCGCCGTCGGGTCTGCTGCGCCAGAGCTGGGCCCCGGCCGACATGCGCGGGGGCGGGACGGTGAACGCCGACGGCTTCGGGGTCGGCTGGTACACCGAGGCCGGGCCCGTCCGCCACCGCCGCGCCGTTCCGATGTGGACGGACACCTCGTTCGCCTCGGTGGCCGCGGCGACCGCCAGCGGGGCCGTGCTCGCCGCGGCCCGCTCGGCCACCGTCGGGATGCCGGTGGTGGAGACCGCCTGCGCCCCCTTCGCCGAGGGGGACTGGCTGTTCAGCCACAACGGCGTGGTCGCGGGCTGGCCGGAGAGCGTGGCCGACCTGGCCGCGACCCTGCCCACCGTCGACCTGATGACGCTGGACGCGCCGACCGACAGCGCCCTGCTGTGGGCGCTGGTGCGCCACCGGCTGCGCGCCGGGGTCGGCCTCGGCGACGCGCTGGCCGAGGTCGTCGCCGCCGTCACCACCCGCGCGCCGGAGTCCCGGCTCAACCTCATGCTCACCGACGGCCGCGCGCTGGCGGCCACGACCTGGTGGCACTCGCTGTCGGTGCTGCGCACCGGCGACTCCGTCGTCCTGGCCTCCGAGCCGTGGGACGACTCGGACCGGTGGACGTCCCTGGGGGACCGCCTGCTGGTGACCGCCACCCTCGAACCACATCCCGACGTGCGGATCACCGCACTGCCCGACCCGGAAGGCCATGCCGTGTCCACAGTGGAGATCCACCTGCCCGCCGACCACGCCGCCCGCGGTCTCGCCGCCGACGTGCGCGCCGGGCTGGCGGCGACCCCGAAGTCCCTGCCACCGAAGTGGTTCTACGACGCCCGCGGCAGCGAGCTGTTCGACGCGATCACCCGCCTGCCCGAGTACTACCCGACCCGCGCCGAGGCCGCGATCCTGACCGCGCACGCGGCGGACATCGCCGAGGCCACCGGCGCGCACACGCTGGTCGAGCTGGGCTCGGGCTCCTCGGAGAAGACCCGGCTGCTGCTCAACGCCCTGCGCGAGCACGGCAGCCTGAACCAGGTCGTGGCGCTGGACGTCTCCGAATCCGCCCTGCGCGCGGCCGCGGACGCCCTGACGCTGGAGTACCCGGGGGTCGGGGTGCACGCGGTGGTCGGCGACTTCACCGAACACCTGGCCCTGGTGCCCGGTGAGCCGCCGCGGCTGGTGGCGTTCCTGGGCAGCACGATCGGCAACCTGCTGCCCGACGAGCGCGCCAAGTTCCTCGGCGCCCTGCGTGGCACGCTGCTGCCGGGGGAGTGGCTGCTGCTGGGCACCGACCTGGTGAAGGACCCGGCGACGCTGGTGCGGGCCTACGACGACGCGGCCGGGGTGACCGCGGAGTTCAACCGCAACGTCCTGCGCGTGCTCAACCGCGAGCTGCGCGCCGACTTCGACGTCTCGGCCTTCGAGCACGTCGCGGTGTGGGACGCGGAGCGGGAGTGGGTCGAGATGCGGCTGCGCGCGGCACGGGCGCAGCGGGTCGAGATCGCGGCGCTGGGCATGACCGTCGACTTCGCCGAGGGGGAGGAGCTGCGCACCGAGATCTCCGCGAAGTTCCGCCGCGAGGGCATCACCGAGGACCTGGCCACCGCGGGCTTCGCCGCGCACAGCTGGTGGACCGACCCGGAGAACCGCTTCGCCCTGTCGCTCTCGCGCGCGGAGTAGCGCACGCGGGAGTGAACGGTGTGGGTGACCACACCGCTCACTCCCGTGCGTACCAGCCGGTTTATCTGTCAGCGGGTCCTGCCAGCCGGTTGGTCTTGCCAGCCGGGTTGCCTGCCAGCTGGGTTGCCTGTCAGTCGGGTTGCCTGTCAGCCGGTGGCGCAGCTCAGCCGTGGCCAGCTCCAGTTGCCGCCGTGCTGGACGGTGAAGCCGAAGACGTTGCCGTTGCCGTTGGGCCGCGCGGTCATGACCAGCCCGTTGGAACTCATGCTGACGCTGGCGTTCCAGCTGTTGATGATCCGCTGCGGGCTGGACAGGGTGACCGTGACCACCCAGTTGCTCGCGCCGGAGACGGTGACCTGGCCGTTGAAGCGGTCACTCCACTTCTGGCCCTCGGCGTAGGCCGTGGTGCAGCTGCCGCCGGGAGGGGGCGTTGTCGTCGTCGTGGGCGGGGTGGTGGTCGAGGGCGGCGGGGTGCCGCCGTTCAGCGCCGTGAGGACCGAGTTGTAGGCGGCCTTCTTGTTGCCGCTGCCGTCGAACAGCAGCGGGGTGCCCGAGGCGCGCCAGGAGTCGGTGTCGCGGATGCCCCAGACGGTGATGCCGGTGCAGCGGGAGACCGCCAGGCAGGCCTTCACGACGCGTTCGTAGTTGGATGCCTGTGCGGAGCCGGAGCCTTC
>NZ_JBQERA010000008.1:0-380709 GCF_053813445.1 Actinokineospora lacus | reverse complement strand
TCCAGCGCCGCGACCACCCGCAACCGCAACACCTCCTGCTCCGCAGGCGACAACCGGTGCGCACCCTCGACCTCAACCACACGCGTCAACCTACAGGCAATCGATCACTTTCGCCTCAATAATACGGCACTGCCGGGACGTGCCCTTGAGGGGACGTCCCGGCAGCGGTGTGCCGTGCGTCAGCGGCGGGGCTTGCGGCCCTTCTTCGCCGAGTCGCGGGCGGCCTGGCGGCGCTCCCGGCGGGTGCCACCGGCACCGTTGCCGTTGGAGTCCTCGCTGTGCGAGGAGACGCCGCCGCCCTCGGCCGGGCCGGAGTAGCTCAGCTTCTGCGGGGACGGGGCGCCGAGCCCCTTGCGCAGCGCCGCCGGGACCTGCTCGGAGCCCGCGAGCGCGGCGGCGCGCTGGGCCGCGGCGGCCTCGGCCGCCGCCTGGGCGCGGGCCTGGCGGGCCTGCAGCTCGGCCTGGCGGGCCTGCGCGGCCGGGTCCTGCTGGACCTGCGGCAGGGCGCTGGGCGCGCCGAGCTGCACGGCGGCCTGCTGCTGCTCCTGCTGCTCCACCTTCACGTTGAACAGGAAGGTGACCGTCTCCTCCTTGAGCGCGTCGAGCATGGTCGCGAACATCTCGAAGCCCTCGCGCTGGTACTCGATCAGCGGGTCGCGCTGGGCCATCGCGCGCAGGCCGATGCCCTCCTTGAGGTAGTCCATCTCGTAGAGGTGCTCGCGCCACTTGCGGTCGAGCACCGAGAGCATCACCCGGCGCTCCAGCTCGCGCATCGCGCCCTCGCCGACGCGGCCGTCGATGTCGGCCTCGCGCGCCCGGTAGGCGGTCAGGGCGTCCTCGGTGAGGGTCTGCTGCAGGAACTCGTGGTCGAGGTCGCTGCCGTCGTTCTCGGCCCGGTCGACCACCTGCTCCCAGGTCAGGGTGACCGGGTAGAGCGCCCTGAGCGCGCTCCAGAGCTTCTCGTGGTCCCAGTCCTCGGCGTAGCCATCGGCCGTCGCGCCGGTGACGTAGGCCCCGATCACGTCGGTGATCATGTGCTCGACCTGCTCGTGCATGTCCTCGCCCTTGAGGACGCGCAGGCGCTCGGCGTAGATCACCTTGCGCTGCTTGTTCATGACCTCGTCGTACTTGAGGACGTTCTTGCGGATCTCGTAGTTCTGCTGCTCGACCTGGGTCTGCGCGCTCTTGATCGCGCGGGTGACCATCTTGGCCTCGATGGGCTGGTCGTCGGGCACGTTGAGCACCGTCATGACCCGCTCGACCATCGCGGCGTTGAACCGGCGCATCAGCTCGTCGCCCAGCGAGAGGTAGAACCGGGACTCGCCCGGGTCGCCCTGGCGGCCGGAGCGGCCGCGCAGCTGGTTGTCGATGCGCCGCGACTCGTGGCGCTCGGTGCCCAGCACGTAGAGCCCGCCCACCTCGCGGACCAGCTCGCGCTCGGCCTTGACCTCGTCCTCGGCCTTCTCCAGCGCCTGCGGCAGGACGGCGCGCCACTCCTCGGAGACCGGTTCGAGCCCGCGCGCGCGCAGGTCCTCTTCGGCGATGTGGTCGGGGTTGCCGCCCAGCATGATGTCGGTTCCGCGGCCCGCCATGTTGGTGGCCACCGTGACCGCGCCCTTGTGCCCGGCCATCGCGATGATCGCCGACTCCCGGGCGTGGTGCTTGGCGTTGAGGACGTTGTGCGGGATGCCCATCTTCGTCAGCAGCTTGGACAGGTACTCCGAGCGCTCGACGCTGGTGGTGCCGACCAGGACCGGCTGGCCCTTCTCGTGCCGCTCGGCGATGTCGTCGGCGACCGCCTGGAACTTCGCCTCCTCGGTCTTGTAGATCAGGTCGGCCTCGTCGGCGCGGATCATCTCCCGGTTGGTGGGGATGGGCGTCACGCCGAGCTTGTAGGTGTTGTGGAACTCCGCGGCCTCGGTCTCGGCGGTGCCGGTCATGCCCGCGAGCTTCTTGTAGAGGCGGAAGTAGTTCTGCAGGGTGATCGTGGCCAGGGTCTGGTTCTCGGCCTTGATCTCCACCTTCTCCTTGGCCTCGATGGCCTGGTGCATGCCCTCGTTGTAGCGGCGGCCCGCGAGGATGCGGCCGGTGAACTCGTCGACGATGAGCACCTCGCCGTCGCGCACGACGTAGTCCTTGTCGCGCTTGTAGAGCTCCTTGGCCTTGAGCGCGTTGTTGAGGTAGCCGACCAGCGGGGTGTTCGCGGCGTCGTAGAGGTTGTCGATGCCGAGCTGGTCCTCGATGTAGGCGACGCCCTTCTCGCTGACACCGACGGTGCGCTTGCGCTCGTCGACGTCGTAGTGGACGTCCTTCTCCATCCTCGGCATGAGCCGGGCGAACTCCTGGTACCAGCGGCTGGACTGGTCGGCCGGGCCGGAGATGATCAGCGGCGTGCGGGCCTCATCGATCAGGATGGAGTCGACCTCGTCGACGATGGCGTAGTTGTGGTCGCGCTGGACCATGTCGTCCAGGGACCAGGCCATGTTGTCGCGCAGGTAGTCGAAGCCGAACTCGTTGTTGGTGCCGTAGGTGATGTCGCACTCGTAGGAGACCCGGCGCTGGTCGGGGGTCATCTCCGAGAGGATCACGCCGACCCTGAGCCCGAGGAACCGGTGCACCCGGCCCATCCACTCCGAGTCGCGGCGGGCGAGGTAGTCGTTGGTGGTGACGACGTGCACGCCCTTGCCGGAGATGGCGTTGAGGTAGGCGGGCAGCACGCAGGTCAGGGTCTTGCCCTCACCGGTGCGCATCTCCGCGACCTGGCCGAGGTGCAGCGCGGCGCCACCCATGAGCTGCACGTCGAACGGCCGCTGGTTGAGCACCCGCTTGGCCGCCTCGCGGGCCACCGCGAACGCCTCGGGCAGGAGGTCGTCGAGATCCTCCCCCGCGTCGTGCCGCTCGCGGAACTCCACCGTCTTGGCGGCCAGCTCGTCGTCGGAGAGACCGACGACGTCGTCCTCCAGCGAGTTGATGTGCGCTGCGATGGTGCGCAGCCGCTTGAGCATCTTGCCCTCGCCCGCGCGCAGAATTCGGGACAGCACCATCCGGGTCGACCTCGCTCGTTGCTCGTTCGTGCGCCCGCTCACGCGGAACGCTCCTGTCGGCCATCGTAGGCAACCCGCTGCTCGACGCGCAGGGCCGCTCGTCGACGGGGAGCCCTCTGCGACAACGGACGGGGCTTGTACATGGTTCCGAGCGGGCCTTGCCACTTTCGTTTTCGATCTGTGGACAACCCTCCCGCCTGTGGACAACTTTTTCCGGCCGCCCCCGATTCCCGGCAGTCTGGGGCTCATGGACTTCTTCCTGCGACTGCTTGACCTGCTGTTTCCCCGCCTGTGCGCGGGCTGCTCGGCGCCGGGCCACCGCTGGTGCCCCGCGTGCGCGGCGGCATCGACCGGGTTGTTCCGGGTGCGCCGCTCGGCGCTCGACGTGCCGGTGTTCGCCGTGTCGTCGTACGCCGGGCCGGCGCGGCGGCTGGTGCTCGCCTACAAGGAACGAAGACGCCGGGAGCTGGCACAGCCGATCGGGCTGCTCCTCGCGGAGGCCGTCCCCCGGGTCCTCACCCGCGTGGACGGGCCCGGTGGCCGGGCCCCCGGCAGCCGGTGCTGGCTGGTGCCCGCACCCTCCCGCCCGGCCGCCCTGCGACGGCGAGGAGGCAACCACGTCACCCTCGCCCTGAGGCACACCGCCGCAGCCCTGCGCGCCCGCGGCCTGCCCACCGAGGTGGCGCCGGTCCTCCACCTCCGCGCGGGCACCCGCGACTCCGTCGGCCTGACCGCCCCCCAACGCCTGGCGAACCTGCGCGGCCGCGTCCACCTGCGCGGCCCCCTGCCCCCACCAGGCCACCCGGTGCTCCTGGTCGACGACATCGTGACAACCGGCGCCACCGCCGCCACCTGCGCAACCGCCCTCCACTCCGCGGGCGTGCCGGTGACAGCGGTCCTGGCCCTGGCCGCGACCACGTAGCGCCGGCGCGCCAGGACGGCGCGAACCCCGAGGACGGGCGGGCAGGGGAGGGCGTCGAGGTTCGCCGAGGTCGCGGCAAGCGCGGCGGGCGGATGTCGCACAAAGCGAGTCAAAGTGTCCACATCGCGGGAAAATTGGGTACACCCACATGAGTGAAAGGGGTAGGGGGAACCATCCGAGTACCGCGGCCGTTGGCCGGATATGCGCCACCGAAGGGGCTTGGGAGTGGACTCTGTGGACCAGAACGCAGGGCTGTTCGGTGGCGCGCGTTACTACACCGCATTGCACTGCGCGATGGGCCATCGTGGTGAACAGTGGTACACCCGGGTGGCGTCGTCGCCGTGGTCATGGCCTGCGGGAGCTGCGAAGTCGTCGCGGGGCGTGATGGGCCCGGGGCGGGGGAGGTCCCCCGGCTCGGGGGCTGTTGCGGGAACGAAACCAGGGCTACCGTGCTGCGCTATCAGCATTCCTGGTTGGCGGGGAGGAGGCGGAGAGCCCATGACCCTGGCGCCGGAGGCGCGCTGACCGATTCGGAGGAACCGATCCGGTCTCCTGCCCGTTCTGGAATCCGATCCAGACATGTCCGGTGCCGCTATTGATCGGCGGAGATCCATCAGCTCGCAGACAGCGAGGGAGGTCGTGTATGGACATCGTGGTTAAAGGCCGTAACGTCGAGGTGCCGGAGCACTACCGAGTGCACGTCGAGGACAAGCTCAGCCGTATGGAGCGGTACGACCGCAAGGTCATCCGCTTCGACGTGGAGCTGTACCACGAGCCCAACCGCAGGCAGCACAAGAACTGCCAGCGGGTTGAGATCACCGGCAAGGGCAAGGGCCCTGCCGTCCGGGCCGAGGCCTGTGCGGGCGATTTCTACGCCGCGCTGGACATGGCCGTGGCCAAACTGGAAAACCGCATGCGCCGCGCGCACGACCGCAGGCGCGTGCACTACGGGCGACGCAGCCCGGCCTCCGTCGCGGAGGCGACCGCCGCGACCATCGCGGCCCCCGAAACCAACGGCAAGCGCATCGCGCAGACCGCCGTGCTCGAGGCCCCCGCCCACGACGCGGCTGACGTGCCCGAGCAGGGCTGGGATGAGGTGGCCGACAACCTTCCCGGCCGCATCATGCGGGAGAAGGAACACCCCGCCAAGCCCATGACCGTGGACCAGGCCCTCTACGAGATGGAACTCGTGGGCCACGACTTCTACCTGTTCGCCGACGCCGACTCCGGCCAGCCCTGCGTTGTCTACCGCCGCAAGGGCTTCGACTACGGCGTCATCAAACTGGTCTGACCCATCCGCCCGGCGGATTCCGGGGTCGGCCCCACGGCCGACCCCGGAATCCGGCCTACCCGGGGTAGAACGGCAGCGCGTTGGCACTGCCGAAGGGCTGGGAGAGCCAGACCTTGCCGGGCTCACCGGTGAACCACATCCCGGCCGCGTCGGTGACGATCACCGGGCGGCTCGGGGCCGCGGTGACCGCGGTGACCGGCACGGTCAGGATCGTGGCCAGGTACGGGATCACGTTGAACCCGTCGACCGGGATCGCGACCACCGGCATGGCGGGCAGGTAGGTGGCGACCACCAGCACCGTGCGCTCGCTCCAGTCGACGCTGGCCACGCTGCGGACGGTGCCCAGCTGCAGCGTGCGCGGCGCGCGGATGGTGACCGAGTCCTCCTCGCCCCGGACGATGACCGCGACCTGGACCTGGCCGCCGACCACCGCCGCGAGCCGCACGCCGTCGCGGGACAGGCGCAGCTGGGTGATGCGGCCGTTGTCGCGGGTCAGCTCGGCGGCGTCCACCGGCAGGACCCGCCAGCCGCCGCCCGCGACCCGCACCGCGCGCACCACCAGCGTCCCGTCGACGACCGTCCACACCTCGCCGCCGGGCTCCTCAATGGAGTTGCCGGGCGTCCACGTCGGACGGGTCAGCGAGGTCGCCGTGGTGGGCAGCTTCACCACCGGGAGGTCCTCGTTGATCGGCCCCACCCGCAGCCGGACGGCGCCCGGGGTCCGCTCCACCGCGGCCAGGTGGCCGCCGTCGAGCGACTGCGCCGCGCTGACCAGGTCGTACGCCCCCGCGCCCACCGGTCCCTCGACGGGTTTGCCGTCGCGCAGCGAGATCACCCTGCGGTTGTCGACGGCCAGCCCGACCAGGTCGGACTTGGGGGTGGCGAGCACGTCGTAGCTGCCCACGTCCCCGGAGCGCCAGTCCTGGCGCTCGGGCACCAGCGCGCTGCCGTTGTCGAGCAGCCGCAGGACGCTCAGCGTGACCGAGCTGAGGGAGTTGACGATCTGGGCGACCATCCGGTCGCGGTCCTCAGGGGACTTGTCCGTCACGTTGGCCAGGTTGATCAGGATGGCGCCGTCGTCGTCGCGCACCACGTTGGTCAGCAGCTTCACGTCCTGCAGGGGTGAGACGACCGCCCCCCGAAGCCCGGCGGAGGGTCCGTTGAGCAGCAGGTCCATGACCCGGCCCTCGAGGCCCTCGCGCGGCTGGTCCTCCACCCAGCGCGGGTCGGGCACCAGCACCCGCTGCTCGGGGTCGAAGAACTGCAGGTTGACCCGGCGGTAGGCGGCCACGAAGTTGGCCTCGGTGAGCAGCAGGTCGCTCGGCGGCTGGGAGATGCGCCACTGGCCGTCGTCCTGGCGCTGCAGGATGAGCCGGTCGCTGCGCTCCTGCACCTCGGGGAAGAACGTGCCGTCGGTGTGGAGGCGGCCGACGACGTCGGTGGACAGCGTGATGGCGATGCGGTTGTTCTGGCCCGCGTCCGGCGGCGGCCGGTCGGTGCCGAGGTCGGGGCGGTAGGTCGGGTTGTTCTCGACGATGACGGGCCGGTCGCCCGCGGGCCAGTTCTTGCGGGCGTCCTCGGTCAGGTAGGTGGCCGCGGCCCGGACGTTGCCCGCGTTGTTGAGGAACTCCTGGACCAGGGTGAACGGGTCGGTGTCGGGCTTGGGGCCGCGGATCGGGGCCTCGCCGGGGTTGTCGAGCACCACCTTGGGCTGGGTGTCGGCCGGGATGGTGGCACAGCCTGCCAGGAACGCCACCGCCAGCAGCGCGGTGAGAAGTCGGGTCACGGCAGGGCCTCCTCTGCGACGGGTGCGGGCGCCGGGGTGGGCGGGGGCGGCAGCGCCAGCGGGCTCTGGGTGAACCTGCCGCCCTGGCACCGCGGCACGGTGAGCCGGAAGCAGGCGCCCACCTCGGGCTCGCCCCAGGCGTCGAGGCCGCCGCCGTGCAGGCGGGCGTCCTCCAGGCTGATGGCCAGGCCGAGGCCGGTGCCGCCGGTCTGGCGGTTGCGCGAGGCGTCGGCCCGCCAGAACCGGTTGAACACCAGGTCGGCCTCGCCGGGGCGCAGGCCGACCCCGTAGTCGCGCACGGTGATGGACACCGCGTCGTCGTCGGCGGCCATCCGCAGCTCGACGGGCTTGCCGTCGGCGTGGTCGACGGCGTTGCCGAGCAGGTTGCGCAGGATGCGCTCGATCCGCCGCGACTCGACCTCGGCGAGGACGCGCTCGGCGGGCAGGTCGATGACCAGCTCGGTGCCGGTGTTGCGGGCGATCACGCGCACCGACTCCACCGCCCGGCGCACGATGTCGCGCAGGTCGGCCTCGTCGGCGATCAGCTCCTCGACACCCGCGTCGAGGCGGGAGATCTCCAGCAGGTCGGCCAGCAGCGTCTCGAACCGGTCGAGCTCGTCGACGAGCAGCTCGGTGGAGCGGGCCAGCCCGGCGGGGAACTGCTTGCGGGAGGCGTGCAGGACGTCGGCGGCCATGCGCACGGTGGTCAGCGGGGTGCGCAGCTCGTGGGAGACGTCGGAGGTGAACCGGCGCTGGAGCTGGCCGAAGTCCTCCAGCTGGCGGATCTGGCGCTCGATGCTCTCGGCCATCTCGTTGTAGGACTGGGCGAGCCGGGCCACGTCGTCCTCGCCGACGACGACCATCCGCTCGTCCAGCTCCCCCTCGGCGAAGCGCTCCGCGGCCCTGGCCGCGCGCCGCACCGGCATGACGACCTGGCGGGTGACCAGGTTGGTGATGCCCGCGAGCAGGATCAGCAGCACGATGCCGCCGACGATGAGGGTCTTCTGCACGACGGCGACGGTGCGCTTCTCGCTGTCGAGCGGGTAGAGCATGTAGAGCTGCAGGGCGGGCGGCGACGAGGTGACCGTCGTGCCCATGATCAGGTACGTCACCTGGGTGTCGTCGCGGGTGACGGTGTGGTTCTGCCCGACGATGCGGCCCTGGGCCTTCTGCGCGAACCGGCGCATCTCCTCGGGCACGAACTCGTACGGCCCGGCCACCGCGGGCGGGGAGTTCGGCGAGATGCTGACCAGCACCGGCTCGAACGCGCCCGCCGCCCCGGCGCCGGAGTCGTCCGGGGAGCTGCTGGTGATCTTGTTGAGGGCGCTGGTCAGCCTGCTGGTGATGTCCCCGGAGTTCGCGCTGATCCCGGCCAGCTCGCGCTCGGCGGTCTGGGCCAGCGAGCGGGTCTGGTCGGCGGCGGCCAGTTCCTTGGTGGCCACCAGCTGCAGGGTGATCTGGCTCTGCAGCACCATGCCGAGCACGAAGATCACCGCCGAGCCCAGCGCCAGCGTGCTGACCACGACCCGCAGCTGCAGGGAGCGCCTCCACAGCAGGCTGAACGCGGCCGAGCGGCGCCTGGCCTCGCCCGCGAGCCGGGTCGCCGCGGCGACCGCGGCCCGCGCCCGGCGCTCCAGGAACCCACTCACCACGGCATCACGGCGGGCCCGCCTTGTACCCGACGCCGCGGACGGTCAGCACCACCTCGGGGTGCTCGGGGTCGCGCTCGACCTTGGACCGCAGCCGCTGCACGTGCACGTTGACCAGCCGGGTGTCGGCGGCGTGGCGGTAGCCCCAGACCTGCTCGAGCAGCACCTCGCGGGTGAACACCTGGCGGGGCTTGCGGGCCAGCGCGACCAGCAGGTCGAACTCCAGCGGGGTGAGCTGGATGGCCCGGCCCTCCCGGGTGACCTCGTGGCCGGGCACGTCGATGGTGAGGTCGCCGATGGCCAGCGTCTCGGCGGGCTCGGACTCGGTGCGCCGCAGCCGGGCGCGCACCCTGGCCACCAGCTCCTTGGGCTTGAACGGCTTGACCACGTAGTCGTCGGCGCCGGACTCCAGGCCGAGGACTATGTCGACGGTGTCGCTCTTGGCCGTCAGCATCACGATCGGCACGCCGGACTCGCCGCGGATCGCCTTGCAGACGTCGATGCCGTTCATCCCGGGCAACATCAGGTCCAGGAGGACCAGGTCCGGTTTGAGCTCGCGCAGCGCGGGCAGGGCTCGGGAGCCGTCGGCCACCACCGCGGTGTCGAAACCCTCGCCGCGCAGCACGATGGTCAGCATCTCGGCCAGGGCGGGATCGTCGTCCACAACCAGCACACGTGCCTTCATGGAGACATATTCGCACTGGTGGCGCCGGAGGTGTCGACCGCCTCAGCCGAGCAGGCCCGCGGCGAGCTCCGCGGCGTCGGCGCCCAGGGCGCCGTCGACGACGTGCCAGGGCGAGAGCCAGTCCCGCGCGGCGAGCCCGTCGTAGACCTCCGCGCAGCGCGATTGCAGGCTGGTGTCGGACTCCCAGGTGTCGCGGGCCTGTGCCTCGGTGCTCTCCCGGCCCTGGGTCCGCTCGGCGGCCAGGTCGGGGGCGACCCGCAGCAGGACCTGCGCGTCGGGCACGGGCAGGTCGAAGCGGCCGACCTCGATGTCGCGCACCCAGTCGACGAAGGCGCCGTGGGCGTCCTGGCGCAGGCGGGCGGCGCCGTAGGCGGCGTTGGAGGCGACGTAGCGGTCGAGCAGGACGACGTCGTGGTCGGCGAGGTCCTTCAGCAGGTCGTCGCGGGCGCCGAGGCGGTCGAGGGCGTAGAGCACGCCCATGCCGTACACCTCATCGCCCAGGCCGCCGAGCCTGCCGTAGAGGCCGTCGCGCACGAGGTCGGCGGTGACCGAGCGCCCGTAGCGGGGGAACGCGTGCGCGGCCACCCGGGCGCCGTGGCCCGCGAACCCGGCGGTGAGCTTGTCGGCCAGCGTCCGCTTGCCCGCCCCGTCCAGCCCCTCGATGACGATGAGTCGACCCACGCGGTCACCCTAGGGCAGGCCACGCGCTCAGACGGCGGCGGCCGCCGGGGCGTGCTCGGCGAAGGCGGGCGCCGTGCTCCGGCGCGAGAGGACCGACGCCGCGGTGAGCACGCACAGGGCGCGCTCCTGCTCCGGGGTCAGCCCCAGCCGGTTGAGCAGCAGGTGCAGGTGGGCGCCCCAGACCGCGCGCCACGCGCCGAGCGGCGGGGTGTCCGAGCGGCCCTCCAGGGCGCGGCGGGCCCGGCGGACGGTGTTGGTCCAGCGCACCAGGGCGTGGTCGCGGGTGCGGGCCAGCCGGTCCCAGCGCAGGTCGAGGTCCAGCGGCTCGACGGTGCGGACCGCGGCCCGGTGGGCGCGCGCGCCGGGCAGGTCGGTGGTGGGCGGCAGGTCGGCGGCGCGGGCCCGCAGCCAGGACGCGGCGGCGTGGCGGTCCATGCCGAGGGCCAGGGCGGTCGCCATCACCAGTTCGGTGGCGGCGGCGAGCTTGGCCTCGGCGGTCCCGGCGTCGGCCAGGACGCTCAGCGCCAGGTCGGTGGCGCGGCAGAAGACGTCCTCGGCGTGCGGAAGGGCGTGGTGGCCGCCGAAGCGGTCGGTCTCCAGGACGTGGTCGGTCTCGCGGACGGCGCCGTGGGCGAAGCGGCCGCGCTCGGTGGGCACCGGGTGCGGCGCGCGGGCGATGAGCCTGCCGAGGTCCGCGCGCATGGCCTTGACCGTGCACCAGTCGGCGCCGCGGACGCGCAGGCCCAGGCCGCCGTCCTCGGCGCGCAGGAAGTACCAGTCGGCGATGTGCCCTGCCATGCGCAGCCCGTCGAGCAGCGGTTTGACGTCGTGGACGAGGAAGCTGTCCATGTCCTCGGTCCGCCAGGACAGGTGGCAGTGCACGGCGGTCCACGACCGGGTGCGCGTGGCGGGTTCTGCGGTGCGGGTCATCGGGTCCCCTCCTTCACCCTCGCGCCACGTCAGTCCTCTTCAGACGATCGGCGTCGCGCTGGTCACGTTCCCATGATGTGACCCGTTCCTGACGACGACCTGACGTTCGCCGAGGGGCCACCGTGAAACCATCACATTTCAGTGCCCTGGCTCACATCTCCGCCGATGCTGAGAACCCGGCCGCCGCGGACGGCGGCTCCCCCGGCCGTCGTCCGCGGCGGCACCCACCCCCCGGGGCGGCCCGCTGTTCCGGTGCGCCCCCTGCGCGCACCGGAACTACGCAAGTTCGCCGCGAGCGGCCTCTGCGTTACGCAACTGAGACGGGCGTCACAAAAGAAAGGCCCCGCCACGGGGGCGGGGCCTTTCGCGGAGAGGTGTCAGTAGCGGTAGTGCTCGGGCTTGAACGGGCCCTCCGGGTCCACGCCGATGTACTCGGCCTGGTCCTTGGACAGCTTGGTCAGCGTGCCGCCGAGGGCCTCCACGTGGATGCGGGCGACCTTCTCGTCGAGCTTCTTGGGCAGCCGGTAGACCTCGTTGTCGTACTCGGTGTGCTTGGTGAACAGCTCGACCTGGGCGATGACCTGGTTGGAGAAGCTGTTCGACATCACGAACGACGGGTGGCCGGTGGCGTTGCCCAGGTTCATCAGGCGGCCCTCGGACAGCACGATGATCGTGTGGCCGTCGGGGAACACCCACTCGTCGACCTGCGGCTTGATGTTGACCCGGTGGATGCCGGGCACGCGGGCGAGCCCGGCCATGTCCAGCTCGTTGTCGAAGTGGCCGACGTTGCCCAGGATCGCCTGGTGCTTCATGCGGGCCATGTGGTCGGCGGTGACGACGTCCTTGTTGCCGGTCGTGGTGATCACGATGTCGGCCTGGTCGATGACCTCGTCGAGGGTGCGCACCTCGTAGCCGTCCATCGCCGCCTGCAGCGCGCAGATCGGGTCGATCTCGGTGACGATGACGCGCCCGCCCTGCCCGCGCAGCGACTCCGCCGAGCCCTTGCCGACGTCGCCGTAGCCGCAGACCACCGCGACCTTGCCCGCGATGAGCACGTCGGTGCCGCGGTTGATGCCGTCGATCAGGGAGTGGCGGATGCCGTAGCGGTTGTCGAACTTGCTCTTGGTGACCGAGTCGTTGACGTTGATCGCCGGGAACAGCAGCTCACCGGCGGCGGCGAGCTGGTAGAGGCGCAGGACGCCGGTGGTGGTCTCCTCGGTCACGCCGCGGATGCCCTCGGCCACCTTGGTCCACTTGCCGGTGTCAGCGGCCAGCGACGCGCGCAGCGTCTGCAGGATGATCTTCCACTCGTCGGAGTCGTTGTCCTCGTCGCTCGGGACGACACCCGCCTTCTCGTACTGCACGCCCTTGTGGACCAGCAGCGTGGCGTCGCCGCCGTCGTCGAGGATCATGTTCGGGCCGCCGCCGTCGGGCCAGCTCATCATCTTCTCGGTGGCCCACCAGTACTCGTCGAGGGTCTCGCCCTTCCACGCGTACACCGGGACGCCCTTGGGCTCCTCCTCGGTGCCGTGCGGCCCGACGACGACCGCGGCGGCGGCGTGGTCCTGGGTGGAGAAGATGTTGCAGGAACACCAGCGGACCTCGGCGCCCAGCGACACCAGGGTCTCGATCAACACCGCGGTCTGCACGGTCATGTGCAGTGAACCGGAAATGCGCGCACCCCTGAGCGGGTAAACCTCGGCGTACTCACGGCGAAGCGCCATCAGGCCGGGCATCTCGTGCTCGGCGAGGCGGATCTCCTTGCGGCCGAACTCGGCCAGGGAGAGGTCGGCCACGGCAAAGTCGACGCCGTTGCGGGTGTGCGCGAAGCGCTCCCCGGACGTGGCCCGCGTGTCTTCAGCGGTCATCAGGTGATTCCTCCAGACTGTGGTTCCCTGAAGCACAGTACCGCCGCGGATGCCCGTCAGAGGTCGCCGTTCGGTCGCATCTGCCTGTATAGGGAACGATCGGAGAAGACGTTGCTGCCGACTGGTGCGGACACGCGCGTGGTCGAGCTGCGCGTGCACGGGATCATGGGGACCTCGGCGGAGACCCTGGTCTCCGCGGTGTCCGCGGTCGATGTCGCGGGCGACGGCGTCGGACGGATCGTACGCCCGGCCGACCGCCTGCTGCGCCCCGCCCCCGGCCCGGTCCTGCGCGCGGAGGGCCGCTCGGTCTCGCGCGTGGTGGAGGGCTACGTGTGGGGGGCGATGACCTCCGGCGGGTGGGCGAAGGCGACCTGGGCGCTGCTGTTTCCCTTCGCGCTGGCCAACATGGCGCACTGGATGCTGCCGCCGGTCCCCCGTGGACATCGGCCCGCGCGGCTGCTCGGCGCGGTGCTGCGGCTGGCTGCCATCCTGCTGACAGTCCTGTTCGTCGTCCAGGCGACCGTGGTCACCTACGACCTGCTGGCCGTGCAGTGCCTGGCGCCGGGGGCGGACTGCCTCGGCGCGGTGCCGCAGTGGCTGCGCCGGGCGTACCCGTTCCGGCAGGCGGTCGCGGTCGTGCCGGTGCTGCTGCTGGTGCTCGTGCTGCACCGGATGTCGACAGTGGCGTGGGAAACCCCGGCCGCGCCGAACCCGCCGGACGCGCCGCCGAACGTCCGGGTGGACCTGCCGGGGCGCAACCTGGTCGCCGACCCGGACACCCCGGCGCTGCGGAACCTGCACCTGGTGGCGGCGCTGGCCGCGGTCGCCCTGGCGCTGGCCGGTCCGTACACCGCGCCCGACCCCGTCAGGGCGTTCGCGCCGTGGGTCGTGGCGCTGGCGCTGCTCGGGGTGTGCCTGGTGGGCACGGTGCTGCTCGACGACCCGCGCGGGACGACGCCGGGGCGCGGCGGGCAGGCGCTGCGGGCGGTGTTCGGCCGCGCGCCGGGGCGGGTGCTGCTGGTGCTGGGTGTGCTGGTCGTGCTCGCGGCCGCCGCCGCTGTCGACCCGGTGCCCGCGGTCCCGACCGGGACCGACATCACCGTGGACACGGTCGCCGCGGCGCTGATCGCCGTGATCGTGCTGTTCGGGGCGCTGCTGGTGCCCATGGCCCTGATCTCCCGGCGCGGGTGGCGGGGGCTGCCGCGCGCGCTGCGGCCGTGGGCGGGCGGGTGGATGGCCGCCCCGGTGCTGGCGATCGCGGCGCTGCTGGGCGGCGGCTTCGGCGCGGGCCTGGCGATCACCCTGCGCACGGTGATCGGGTTCGACGGGATGGCCCTGCCGCCGGGGTACCGGTCGGTGACGCTGCTGTGGGGCGCGGGGGCGGTGCTGGCCGCCGTGGTCGCCGTGCCGAGCCTGGGCGTCGCCGCGGTCCGGCTGCTGCGCGGCGGGCACACCCCGGAGACCGACCTGCTGCAGGACCGCGACCTCGCCGTCGCCCGGCGGGCGTGGCGGCTGGCGGCCTGGCAGCGCCGCAACCTGCACCGGCTCGTGCTGGCGGCGGCGGCGTTCCTGGCCGCGGGCACCGGGGTCGCGGTCGCGCTGCGGGTGCTCGGACAGGCGCCGTTCGCCTGGCTGACGCCGTTCAGCGCCATCGGCGTGCTGGCCCTGGGGCTGCTGGCGGGGTCGCTGCTGCGGGCGGTGCAGAGCGCCGCGCGCGAGCCGGACGCGGGCCGCCGCCTGGGCATCCTGGCCGACCTGGCCTGCTTCTGGCCGCACGAGGCCCACCCGGCCACACCTCCGTGCTACGCGCTGAAGGTGGTCCCCGAGCTGGCCACCCGTGCGGCGGAACACCTGCGCGACCCGTACACGCGAGTGGTGCTCACCGGGCACAGCCAGGGCAGCCTGCTCGTCGTGGTCGCCGCCGCGCGGCTGCTGGACTCGCTGAACGAGCCCGAGCGGCTGCGGCTGGGCCTGATGACGGTCGGCTCGCAGGTGCAGTGGGCGTACGCGCGCGCCTTCCCGAGCGTGGTGCCGCACCAGTCGATGGCCGCCCTGGCCGCCGGTTTCGGCACCCGCTGGCGCTCCCTGTGCCGCGGCACCGACCCGATGGGCGGCGGGGTGCTGACGTGGGGACGACAGGTCGTCGACGGCAACCTCCTGGGCACCGGCCTGCGCCCCGACGGCACGGTGGGCCCGCTGCCCGCCGCCACCCGCACCCCGACCGGCGCCCTGGTCCTCGGCGGCGACCACTGGCTCCCCGACCCCATGCGCGGCCCCTTCCCCGCCCGCCGCTGGTCCCCGGGCGTCCAGGCGGGCAACAACTACACCGCCGACCCGGAATGGGACCGCGCCATCGCCCTCGCCGCGGGCCTGAACCCTGAACCCCTCAACGACCTCCCCTGGCGCACCCGCACCCTCACCTGATTCCGGTTGCGCTTGCTTCGAATATTGCGAATGCGAATACTGCCCGCCGATCCGACTGGAGCAATGATGACCGCATTGGCCCTCGACCCAGTCATGCCGGGAAAGGCTGACGTCGAGAACGCCCACCAGCTACTGCCACACGTGCGGCAGTAGCTGACCAGCCACAACACCGACGAGACCGTGCGGATGGTGGTCGCCGACGAGCGCGGCGAGGAGGCGTTGGAGGTGCCCCGCGGCGCCCTGGAGCTCTTCGCCCGCATCCTGGCGCACATGGCGGCAGGCCGCGGGGTGTCCATCGTGCCCGCCCACGCCGAGCTGACCACTCAACAGGCAGCGGACCTGCTCAACGTCTCCCGACCGTTCCTGATCGGCCTGCTCCAAGGGGGCGAGACCGCCTACCGCATGGTGGGACGACACCGCCGCGTCAAGGCCGAGTCGCTGTACGAGTACATGCGCTCGGACGACCAAGCCCGCCGCGCCGCCGCCGATGAACTCGCCGCGCTGAACCAGGAGATGGGGCGGACTCGCGCGGTGATCCTCCCAGCGCGGTTGAGGACGTCCTGCGCGAACTTGAGCGGTGCGGGCTTCTTCAGACGGCCGCCGCGCTTCGGGCCTGACCGCGTTCAGGCCAGGGTGCTGACCAGGTGGTCGGCCGCGGTGGGGTGGCCCGCGTCGGCGAGGAGGCCCGCGGGGGCCAGGACGTAGTGGCGGTCGACGGTGATGGTGGCGTTGCGGAGGATGGGGCGCAGGACGGGGTCGTCGCGGAGGAAGGCTTCCACCGGGGTCAGGTCGGGGGTGTGGCGGAAGACGCCGCCGGAGAGGACCAGGACGCCCGCGCCCCGGGGGCCCAGGTCGCCGTCGATGAGGCGGAGGTGCCTGCGCAGGGCCAGGACGGCGGCCAGGGAGGCCAGGCGCAGGTCGGCGTCGGCCTCGGCCGGGGAATCGGGCACGTAGTCCACAGTGGACGCGCGATGGGCGGCGTAGGGGGCGAGGTCGCCGACGGGCAGCCGCTCGGCCTCGGCCTCGCCGACGATGCCGGGGGCCGACCAGCGCATCCCGATGTCGCCCTCCACGGTCCGCCGGTCAGCGGGCAGCGCCACCGTGCGGGCGCCGGAATCCACAGTGGACACGGCGGAGTACACGTCCGTCGTCGCGCCCCCGACGTCGACCACCACCACCGCGCCCGCGTCGTCGCGGGCCCGGACGGCGGCCAGCCGGGTGACGCCCGACAGGACCGCGTCCGGGGTCACCGTGCGCACCAGGCGGCGGAAGCGGGGGCCGCGCGAGAGGCCCTTGCCGCCGATCACGTGGTCGAGGAACACCGACCGGATCGCCGCGCGGGCGGGGGCCGGGGCCAGCTCGCCGACGTCGGGCAGCACGTTGTCCGTCGCCACGACCGTGCGGCCCGCCAACAGCTCCAGGGCCGCGGAACGCGCGGACGCGTTGCCCGCCAGCACGATCGGCACGCCGACGCGGTTCACGCCCAGGCGGCGGGCGTTGTGCAGCAGGGTCCGCTGGTCGCCGCCGTCGGTGCCGCCGACCAGCAGCAGGACGTCCGGGCGGGCGGCCCGCAGGGCGCGCAGGCCCGCGCCGTCGAGCAGCCCGGCGGACACGTGCACGACCTTCGCCCCGGCCGAGAGCGCCACCCGGCGCCCGGCCTCCGCGCTGACCAGCCGCTCCTGACCGACGACGGCCAGGCGCAGCCCGCCACCAGCCGACGAGCAGACCAGCACCGGGTGCTCAACCGCCGCTGCCCGCGCGCCGCCCAACGCCGAATCATCGGCCGACGCCACACCCGGCTCTGCCCGCGTGTCGCCCGGCACCAGATCAGCCGCCGCGCCCGCCGCTTCCCGCGCGCTGTCCAGCGCCGAGGTGACCGCGGCGATGCCGTCGAGGACCTCAGGCGGTGTCGTGCGGTGCTGTGCTGTGCCCAGCAACTCCCCCGTCGGGGAGACCAAGGCGCCCTTGGTCCACGTGGAGCCGACGTCCAGGCACAGCCACACCTACTTCTCCCGCTCGGCCGGGGCTGAGGCGCGGCCCAGCAGGGACTTGCGCCTTCCGTAGACGAAGTACACCACCACGCCCAGTGCCATCCAGGCGAGGAAGCGCAGCCAGGTCAGCACGGTCAGGTTCAGCATCAGCCACAGGCACGCCGCGATCGCGATGGCGGGCAGCACCGGCACCCACGGCACGCGGAACCCGCGCGGCAGGTCGGGGCGGGTGCGGCGCAGGACGATCACGCCCGCCGAGACCAGCACGAACGCGAACAGCGTGCCGACGTTGACCATCTCCTCCAGCTGGCCCGCCTCGAAGAAGGTCGCCGCGACCGCCACCAGCAGCGCCACGAACAGGGTCGCCCGACCGGGGGTGCCGCGGCTGGTGGTGCGGGCCAGCCCGCGCGGCAGCAGGCCGTCGCGGGACATGGCGTAGAGCACGCGGACCTGGCCCAGCATCAGGACCATCACCACCGTCGTCAGGCCTGCCAGCGCGCCCACCGAGATGATCTGCGCGGCCCAGTCGACGCCGTTGAGGGAGAACGCCGTGGCCAGCGTCTTGGTGTCCTCGGTGCCGTCGGCCTTCACCCCGCTGGCCAGGTCGGTGTAGGACACCATCCCGACGAGCACCAGCGCGACCGCCACGTACAGCACGGTCACGATGCCCAGCGAGCCCAGGATGCCGCGCGGCACCGAGCGCTGCGGGTTGCGGGTCTCCTCGGCGGTGGTGGCCACGATGTCGAAGCCGATGAACGCGAAGAACACCAGCGAGGCGCCCGCGAGCAGGCCGAACCCGCCGAAGGCCGAGCCCTCGCTGCCCGCCAGCAGCGAGAACAGCGACTGCTCCACGCCGCCGCCGGAGCCCTCCGACGGCGGCTGCGCGGGCGGGATGAACGGGCTGTAGTTGGCCGCCTTGACGTAGAACAGGCCCAGCACGATCACGAACAGCACGATGCCGACCTTGATCGCGGTGATCACCATGCTGAACCGCGAGGACAGCTTGGTCCCCAGGGTCAGCATGGCGGCGAGCGCGACGACCAGCAGCAGCGCGCCCCAGTCCGCGGTCAGCCCGAGCACCTCGACGCGGGTGACCGTCTGGGCGTTCGCGTCGAAGCCGAACACATAGGCCAGCACCGTGTTCAGGTACGTCGACCAGCCCTTGGCGACCGCGGCCGAGCCGACGGCCAGCTCCAGGACCAGGTCCCAGCCGATGATCCAGGCGATGAACTCGCCGAAGGTGGCGTAGGAGAAGGTGTAGGCGCTGCCCGCGACCGGCACGGTCGAGGCGAACTCGGCGTAGCACAGCGCCGCCAGCCCGCACGTCAGCGCGGCGAGCACGAACGCCAGCGCGACCGACGGCCCCGCCAGGTCGCCCGCCGTGCGCGCGGTGAGGGTGAAGATGCCCGCCCCGATGACGACCGCGACGCCGAAGACGGTGAGGTCCCAGGTCGTCAGGTCGCGCCGGAGCTTCGTGTCCGGCTCGTCGGTGTCGGCGATGGACTGCTCAACGGATTTCGTGCGCCACAGGCCATGTCCCGGCACAGCGCCCTCCCTCTCCCCGTCGGGTGAACCGGCCAGGCGAGGCTAGCGCCGGCCGCGCCACCCCGCCGGACAGCGGCACCCGCTCGGATCAGTCGGCGGCGACGGCGGACTCGCGGTAGAGGTCGGGCTCCAGGTAGATCAGCCGCGCGGCGGGGACGGCGTCGCGCACCCTGGCCTCGGCGTCGTTGATGGCCGCGGCCACGCCCGGCAGGTCGAGGCCGGGGCGCAGCTCCACCTTGGCGGCGACGAGCAACTCGTCGGGGCCGACGTACTGCGTGCGCACGTGGATGACGCGCATGATCTGGCCGGTGGCCAGCTTGTCCATGATCGCGTCCAGTTCCCTGTCGGTGGCGCCCTCGCCGATGAGCAGCGACTTCATCTCGATGATCAGGATGATCGCGATGATGCCCAGCAGCACGCCGATGGCGATGGTGCCCACCGCGTCCCACACCGGCTCGCCGGTGACCATGGCCATGCTGACGCCGACGAGGGCGAAGACGAGGCCGAACAGCGCGCCCGCGTCCTCCAGCAGCACCACCGGCAGCTCCGGGCTGCGGGAGTGGCGGATGAAGCCCCACCACGACGCGTCGCCCTTGACCTTGCGCGACTCGACGATGGCGGTGCGGAAGGAGAAGGTCTCCAGGATGATCGCCACCACGAGGATCACCACGGCGACCAGCGGGCTGGTCAGCTCCTCGGGGTGGGTCATCTTGTGGATGCCCTCGTACAGGGCGAACACCGAGCCGAGGCTGAACAGCATCAGCGCCACCACAAAGGACCAGAAGTACCGGTCGCGGCCGTAGCCGAACGGGTGCTCCTTGGTGGCGCGCCGCTGGGAGGTCTTCTGGCCGAGCAGCAGCAGGCCCTGGTTGGAGGTGTCGGCCACCGAGTGCACGGACTCGGCGAGCATCGACGACGACCCGGTGATCAGGAAGCCGATGAACTTGGCGATGGCGATACCGGCGTTGGCGAACAACGCGGCGAGGATCGCCTTGGTGCTTCCCCCTGCGGACACGGCTACTCCCTCAGCTAAGGCTGACTATTCGGACAGCAGCCTAGAGGCTGGTCACCATGTCCACCGGCGGACCCACCGTCGCGACGAACACCTGGGTGCCCGTACCGACGAGCGGGCGCGCGGTCGGCGCGGCGTCGGCCGCCGACAGCCACGCGGAACTCCCCCGGGTCACGATCAGCGACCCGCCCCCGGAGCTGACCTCCACCGCGCCCCCGGTGCACACCAGGATGCGCGGCCCGGGGGCGCCCAGCGCGACCGCGTCGTCCTCCCCCTCGGCCCAGTCGACGCGGGACAGCTCGAACTCCGGCGCGTCGGTGCGGTACACCCTGGTCCTGCCCACCGCGTCGCCGGAGCTGACCGGCATCGGGCCGTAGCCGAAGTCCAGGACCCGCAGCAGCTCGGGCACGTCGACGTGCTTGGGGGTCAGCCCGCCGCGCAGGACGTTGTCGGAGTTGGCCAGGATCTCCACGGCCGTGCCGTGCAGGTAGGCGTGCAGGTTGCCCGCGGGCAGGTAGATCGCCTCGCCGGGGCCGAGGACCAGCCGGTTGAGCAGCAGCGCGGCGAGCACGCCCGCGTCGCCGGGGTAGCGCTCGGCCAGCTCCAGCACCGTGCGGCACTCCAGGGCGAACTCGCCGTGGTCCTTGACGTGGCGCACGCAGGCGTCGAGCAGGTCGGGCATCAGCGCGTGCAGCGAGTTCTGCGGCAGGGTGATCCACGTGGTGAACAGCGCGCGCAGGCCGTCGCCGTCGGGCTGGCCACCGAGCAGGTCGACGTGCGCGGACAGCCCGGGGGTGCGCACGGCGTCGAGCAGGGCGACGGTGCGCTCCGGCTCGCGGAACCCGGCCAGGGCGTGGAACTCCGTCAGCGCGCACACCAGCTCGGGCTTGGCCGTGGGGTCGGGGTAGTTGCGGTGCCCGGCGTCGCGCGGGATGCGCAGGGCCTCCTCGCGGGCGTGGCCCTCGGCGGCCTGGGCGGCCGAGGGGTGCGCCTGCATGCTCAGCGGCTCCTCGGCGGCCAGGATCTTCAGCAGGAACGGCAGCCGGTCGCCCCAGCGCCGCGCGGTGACCTGCCCGAGCTGGCCCGCGGGGTCGGCGGCGATGCGCGCCAGCAGCGTGGTCTCCGCGCCGTCCGCGGCGACGCAGACCGACGGGTCGCCGGGGTGGCTGCCCATCCACAGCTCGGCCTGCGGGTGGGGGGCGGGCACCGGTTGCCCAAGCAGCTCGGCGAGCGTCGTGCGCGATCCCCACGCATACGCCCGAACCGCGTTGCGCAACAGCTCCACTGCTCCAACTCCCTAACTCAACACTGCGCCACAGGCACTACCCGCGGGCACTGCGCCGCAACCACTCCGCCGTCGGCATCACGCCGCGGGTACTCCGCCGCGGGCACACGCCGCGGGCACACGCCCGCGGGCACTCCGGCCCTGGGTATTTCGCCGTGGGCACTACAGGGTCGCGGGGGCGTAGCGCCCCGAGCCACCCGCCGTGCCCGCGGCCAGCCCCAGGTACAGGGCGGCCAGCTCGAACCGCAGCGCCAGCACCGCGGCCCCGATCGGCTCGGCGACGCCCAGCTCCTCGCCCGGGGCGAGCAGGTCGGCCACCGGCAGCACCTCGGCGACCTGCCTGCGGATCGGGTCGCCCGCCGCGCTGCGCACCGCCAGGAGCAGGGTGCGCGGGACCATCGTCGAGGGGCCGGGGTCGTCGGGGTCGGCGAAGATGTCGCGACCGGCCGCCCCGCGCACGGCGGCGCGGTGCAGCCCGCTGCGGCTGGTGGCCTGGGCGTAGTCGGCCACGTCGCAGGGCAGGTCGGTGTGGGTGGAGAGCACCTGCGCGGCGTGCCTGGCCACCCCGGTCGCCACCGCGTCGAGGCCCCACAGCAGCGGGATGTGCTCGGCCACCCGCAGCGCCAGCGACTTGGCCGGGTTGACGAAGGTCTCGTGCTGCATGTGGCAGCGCTCGGCCTCGCGGTCGAGCTCGTCGGCCAGCGCGTCGGCGTCGACGCTCAGCAGGCCCAGCGCGCGCAGCGTCAGCAGGCCCGCGGTGTAGGCCGCGGCGAAGGAGAACCCCGGCGGCACCGGCACCCGCGGCGTCAGGAGGATCGCCTGGCCCGCGGCGGCCGCGGCCACCGGCCCCTCGGCGGGGGCGGTCAGCACGACCGCGGCGCCGCGGCGGCAGGCCCGGTCGACGGACTCGGCGAGCACGGTGTCGCCCGCGTCGTCGGTGTGCGCGAGCACGACGTCCAGGGCGTTGACCCACACCGGCGCCCGGTCGGCGATCACCAGCGGCACCGGGCAGGACGGGCCGACCAGCGCGGCCAGCAGCTCGCACACCGCGGGCGCGAGACCCGGGCGGCAGATCATGACCAGCGCGCGGGGGCGGGTGCCCTCCAGCCGGTTCAGGCCCGCCTCGACGGCGGCCTCGGCGGTGGCCCTGACCTGGGCGCCCGCCCTGGCGACCGCCGCCAGCAGCCCGTCGGGGTCGGCCTCGCCCAGCCGGGCGGCGTCGTCCAGCAGGGTCTCGTCGGGCAGGGAGGTCACTGGTCGCCCGGTTGCTCGGCCGCCGGGGCCTGGCCGCCGCCGGGCCAGGAGGCCGCGTCGAGGAGGAGGACGGGCACGCCGTCCTCCACCGGGTACACCCGGCCGCACTCGGTGCACGTCAGCGCGTCAGCCCTCGGGTCGTCCGGGGTGCCGGGGGTCAGGGCGGCGTGGTCGTCCGACGGGCACGCCAGGATGTCCAACAGCTGCGGATCGAGCTCGACTGCCATCGCTGCGTCCTCCTCAGGGTCCAGTGTCTCAGGCGCGCACGATCGCCAGCACCTCGTCGCGCAGCGCGGCGACGGCGGCGTCGTCGGCGGCCTCGACGTTCAGCCGCAGCAGCGGCTCGGTGTTGGAGGCGCGCAGGTTGAACCACGCGCCGTCGGGCAGGACCACGGTGAGCCCGTCCAGCTCGTCGAGGTCGGCGCCGTCGCGGGAGCCGTACTCGGCCTTGATGGCCGCGATGCGGCCCTGCTGGTCGGCGACCGTGGAGTTGATCTCCCCGGAGGCGGCGTAGCGGGCGTACTCGGCGGTCAGGGCGCTCAGCGTGCCGTCCTGCTCGCCGAGGGCGGCCAGCACGTGCATCGCGGCCAGCATGCCGGTGTCGGCGCGCCAGAAGTCGCGGAAGTAGTAGTGCGCGGAGTGCTCGCCGCCGAAGATCGCCCCGGTGCGGGCCATCTCCTCCTTGATGAAGGAGTGCCCGACGCGGGTGCGCACCGGGACGCCGCCGTGCTCGGCGACGATCTCGGGCACCGCGTGCGAGGTGATCAGGTTGTAGATCACCGTGCCGCCGGGGTCCTTGGCCAGCTCGCGCACGGCGACCAGGGCGGTGACGGCGCTGGGCGAGACCGGCTCGCCGCGCTCGTCGATGACGAAGCAGCGGTCGGCGTCGCCGTCGAAGGCCACGCCCGCGTCCGCGCCGACCTCGCGCACCTTGGCCTGCAGGTCCACGAGGTTCTTCGGGTCGAGCGGGTTGGCCTCGTGGTTGGGGAAGGTGCCGTCGAGCTCGAAGTACATCGGGGTGACCTCGATGGGCAGGCCGTCGAAGACCGTGGGCACGGTGTGCCCGCCCATGCCGTTGCCCGCGTCGACCACCACGCGCAGCGGGCGGATGCCGGAGAGGTCGACCAGGGTGCGCAGGTAGGCGGCGTAGTCGGTGAGCATGTCGCGCGTCTGGACGGTGCCCGTGGCGCCGCCCGCGTCCGGGGTGCCCGCCTCGACGTCGGCGCGCATCTGGGCGAGGCCGGAGTCCTGCCCGACCGGTGCGGCGCCCGCGCGGCAGAGCTTGATGCCGTTGTACTGCGCGGGGTTGTGGCTCGCGGTGAACATGGCGCCGGGCAGGTCGAGCTTGCCCGAGGCGAAGTACAGCATGTCGGTGCTGGCCAGGCCGATGACCACGACGTCGACGCCCTGGGCGGTCACGCCCTCGGCGAACGCCTCGGCCAGCCCGGGTGAGGAGTCGCGCATGTCGTGACCCACGACGACCGCGGGCCCCCCCACCAGCCGCGCGAAGGCCGCCCCCGTGGCCCGGACCAGCTCGGCGTCGATTTGCTCGCCCACCACACCGCGGATGTCGTAGGCCTTGAAGACGGCGGACAGATCGCGCACGTGGTTCTCCCAGGGTCGGCTGCGCACACGGGTACCCGCTGTGCCGCCTGGCAGCCTACCGATTTGGCTACCCGTCAGTCCGAGACCGGGTCGGGGAGCACTCGCAAGTGGGCCCGGCGCGGTCCACCGCCGGGAGCGGGCTCCTGCTCGACCGGCCGGTCCACGCGCCCCGCCTCCCGCACGGCCTCGGCCAGCGCGGTCAGGTCGTCCACCGTCGGCTCGGGCATGGCGAACTCCCCGTCGTGGCGCACGACCTCCCAGCCGCGCGGCACCGTCAGGCGCAGCGCGTGCTCCTCGCACAGGTCGTAGCTGTGGGGCTCGGCATAGGTGGCCAGGGGGCCGACGACCGCGGTCGAGTCGGCGTAGGCGTAGGTCAGCGTCGCGACGGCCGGGTTGAGGCACCCGGTACGCGAACACCGTCTCACGCTCCGCACGAACGTTGACGATAGCGGTTCCGGGGACCGGCACGCCGCAATAGCTCCCGCGACACGCCCCGGCGCGGCCGCGGGCAGCGGCGGAGGCACCCATCCGGACGAGTACTACCCTTGTCGATCGTGGTCACTGCCCGCAGAGCCCGGCGGCGCGGCCGCCGCAACCGCGACCGCCACGGCCGCGGTCTGCGCGGCCCGCTGATCCCGGCGACCCTGCCCGCGGCCAGCACGCGGGCGGAGAAGTTCGACACCGTGGTCCTGGAGGCCCTCGAGCCGATCGAGGCCCGCTGGCGCACGGAGCTGACCAAGCTCGACGTGGCGGTGGACGACGTCCCGGAGGTCGCGGCCAACGGCGATGAGCCCGACGGCCTGATCGCCGACTCCGGGGTGCCGCTGTCGCGCCTGGTGCGCGCGGGCGTCGACCGGCGCGGGCAGCCGACGCGGGCGCGGATCGTGCTGTACCGGCGTCCGCTGGAGGCGCGGGCGAAGGACAGCACCGACCTGGCCGACCTGGTGCACGACGTGCTGGTGGAGCAGATCGCGGCATACCTGGGCCTGGACCCCGGCGTCGTCGAGGGCGGCGACTAGTTCGTCAGGGATGTGCCCGCTTGGTGTCCCGCGCCGGAGAGGCAGCTCGCACGGCGGTCGAGACGGTTCACCGTTCCCGGGCCGGGTTCGTCATTCCGGTGGTGATTCCTCGCGGCGGCCCGGGATGGACGTCAGCACGGTGAACAGGACCATCGCGCCCTGGACCAGCAGCAGCACGCCGCGCAGGGCCGAGGAGTGCTCCACCCGGACCTCCGCCGAGCGGGTCGGCAGGGACACCGCGACCTGGTGGCCCCAGGCGCGCGCGATCGGGACCTGGCGGCCGTCGACCGTCGCCGTCCAGCCGGGTTCTTCTGTGACACCGACGACGAACAGCCTGCCCTGCGGCCCGTCGGAGACGCGGGCGGCGGCCTCGGGCGGGGCGGCTTCCTTGACGGCGACCACGCCATCGGAGCCCAGCGTGGTGGGCGGCACGCCGCCGGTGACCGCGGCGCGGGCCAGCTCCGGCGACAGCAGCACGGCCGGGCCCGCGGTCAGCTGCACCCGGAACACCGCCTCGCCCAGCGACGTCGGCGGCGCGGGCGCGGCCAGGACGCCTGCCGCGGTGGTGAAGGCCCCGGCGTCGGCGGACGGGAGGACGACGAACAGCACCCCGGACGCCGCCGCGCGGGCGAGCGCGGCCCGCACCCGGAGCCCGTCGCCGCTGCGCAGGTCCGCGCCGAGGGCGGCGAGGCGGGCCGGGGCGCCCAGGGTCGGGGCGAGGTCGTCGTCGCCGAAGGCGGGCAGGCGGGCGGCGCTCTGCCGGGGCGGGCCGTCGGCGGGGAGCACCAGCACCCAGCGGCGGGTGTCGGCGAGCTCGGCGCGCAGCGGCGCGGTGAGGCGGGACCCGCCGTCCTCGCGCAGCGGCCCGACCGGCCCCGCGACGACGACCCCGGCGGCCAGCGCGCCCAGCGCCGCCACCCCGACCACGAGCGCGGGCCGGGCCAGTGGCGCCCGCTCCCCCGTGCGGCACAGCCCGAGCAGCGCCCACACCAGGCCCCACCCGACGATCAGCAGCGGCGTGCCCGCCCAGCCGGGCTGCGCGGTCAGCCCGCCCAGCGGCGTCATCGGCACCATGCGCACGAGCGCCACGGCGAGCACGCCGACCGCGGCGAACCCCAGCCCGGGCAGCACCCCCCGGTGCGGGCGGAGCAGGAGCCCGGCCAGCACCGCGAGCACCAGCAGTCCCCCGACGTACGGCCACGCCCCGGGCCCGCCGGGGTGCAGGGTGGCCAGTTCGACCGCGGTCACCGCCTGCGGCGGCACCAGCGCGCCGAGCCCGTGCCCGACCACGCCCGGGTTCTGGATCACCACCGCGGGCCAGGGCAGCAGCAGCGCCAGCGGGATCAGCACGAGCATGAACAGCGCCGCGCCCCGGCGGCGCCCGTCCCCGGGCACCAGCACGAACCCGACCAGCGCGACCACGACGAGCACCAGGTGCGCCAGGGGGGCGAACGCGCCGATCACCGCCAGCCCGGACGCCGTGGCCGCCGCGGTCGACAGCCAGCGCCGCGAGGTGTCCGCGTGCGCCAGCAGGGCCACCACGCCGGCGGTGACCAGCGGCAGCAGGATGTGCACCACGACCGCGTCGAGCCTGCCCTGCGCCACCGCGGCGCTCGCGGGCGGCAGCAGGGCGTACCCGGCGGCCAGCAGCGCGCGCACCCAGCGGCGCACCGGGGCGCGGCCGGTGGCGAGGTAGGCGCTCAGCCCGGCCAACGGGAGGTCGGCGAGCAGCAGCAGGGCCACCGCGGCCTGCGCGCCGCCCAGCGGGGCGAGCACCGCGCCGAGGACGCCGATGACGGCGAGCGCGGCCGGGGCGGGCGCCGCGGTGCCGCCCGCGACCCCGTGCCAGCCGGACAGGTACTCCGCCCACACCGCGCCGAGGTCGCCGACCGGCAGCAGCCGCCCGCCCGCCAGGTCCAGGCCCGCGCGCCCGGCGTTGACCAGCGCGGCGAGCACGACGAGCCCGAGCACGAGCAGCAGCGGCGGGGACAGCAGCAGCTGGCGCACCACCCGGCCGCGGTCGACCGAGACGAACACCAGGTCCGGCACGGGCGTGCCGGAGCCGTCGCGGGGCACGGGGGACGGGCGGGGCCGCGGGCTCGGGCGCAGGCCCGGCCGGTCCAGGGCGAGTTCGACGGCGACGGCGCTGCTCGGCCGCCGCAGGCCCGCCCGGCGGGGCCTGCCGGTCACGCCCGCGGGCAGCGCCCGCGGGCCGGGGGACGGGCGGGGCGGGGAGTCGTCGCCGGGGGCGAGCCAGGTCGCTTCCGGGTCGTAGTCGCTGGGCAGGCGCCCGAGCGCGGCGTCGGCGGCGACCCGTCTGCGCACCAGGGTGGACACCAGGCCACGCGCGGCGTTGCGCACGCGGGTCAGCCTGCTGGTGAACAGCCCGCGCACCGGTCCGGGGCCACCGCTGACCCGGCGGTCCGACCTGGCCCGCCACAGCCCGGCGCGGCCACTGAGGACGTAGGCCAGGGCGGCGAGTTCGGCGCGGCTCTCCTCGATGCGCCGCTGCATGGCGAAGCCGAGGGCGCGCGTCAGCGTCAGCGCGGTGAGGCGGGGGATGCCGAGCAGGAAGGAGACCAGCCCGCAGTTGGCCAGGAAGGTGCGCAGGCCCATCGCCCGGTCGATCCCGCCGCCGATCGCGCCGCGCGCGAGGCCGGGCACCTCGACGTCCGCGCCGCGCAGGTCCGCCGACAGGGCTCGGGCGTGCCGGATGCGGGCGGAGGGGACACAGAGGACGACCCGGCCGGAGCGGTTGACCCGCCAGCCGAAGTCGATGTCCTCGCGCAGCAACGGGACGGCGCGGTCGAAGCCGCCCAGTTCCGCCCACACCGAGCGGCGGATGAGCGCCCCGGCCGAGGAGACCGCCAGCACCTCGGTGGTCTGCTCGCTGGTGGTTCCTCGGCCGTTCCCGACGCGCGTCCAGTCCAGTTCGGAGGGTCCGACGCCGGTCTGCCGGTGCCCGGAGGCGTCGGTGGACAGCCCGGCCTCGACGACCACGCGCGGGTCGTGCCAGTCCACGGCGAGCGGGCCGAGCACGGCCGCCGACGGGGCCAGGTCCGCGGCGGTGAGCAGGGTGGCCAGGCAGTCCGGTTCGGGGGCGGAGTCGTCATGCAGCAGCCAGATCCAGCCGCCCGGGTCGCCCCAGCGCTCGACGGCGTGGTCGACCGCGGCGTGCACGGCGTCGGTGTAGCCGGTGGCGCGGTCGAGGGTGATGACGCCGTCGAGCACCCGGTCGGGGCCGGTCGCGGCGGCGGCGAGCACGGCGGCGGTGGCGTCGGTGGAACCGGTGTCGACGGCGAGGACGTGCCGGGGGCGCGGGGTGCCGTGGCGCAGCGCCGAGAGCGCCAGGCGCAGCCATTCGGCGCCGTCGTGGCAGACGAGCACCGCGAGCACGGGCACCGTGCGGGGCGCGGGGGCGGTCGGGCGGGGCGGCACCGGGTCGTGCACACCTCCCCGCGCTGGCGTCCTCGCGTGACCGCACGGCCACTTGGCGTACAAGGTACGTCGAACGCGGGAACGGGCGTCTGCCGGGCGGTCCCACCATGGTTGGCGCAAACAGCTCTGGATTAACCAGGCGTTACACAGGTGAAATCCCTGTATGGGCAGATCAGTCACCCAGGGGCGGAATTCTCAGACCGCGCGCTTCTTGAGCTTCCGGCGTTCCCGTTCGGACAAACCGCCCCAAATGCCGAAGCGCTCGTCGTGCGCCAAGGCGTACTCCAGGCACTCGGCACGGACCTCGCAGCCAAGGCAGATTCGCTTGGCCTCGCGGGTCGAGCCGCCCTTCTCCGGGAAGAAGGCCTCCGGGTCGGTCTGCGCGCACAAGGCGCGCTCCTGCCACTCCTGTTCCTCGGCCTCGTCACCGAAGCCGGGGAAACCGGCCTCCTGGCGTTCCCACTCCGCCGGCTGCACGACGTTGCCCCTGTCTTCATTTCCCTGCATAGCGCCCGCCTCCTCCGCCTTCCGCACTCCCCGGCTGGCGGATGCCATAGGCCGTCCCCGTGGCGAATGACATCGATGTGATTACACCCGTGTCGCGGCGGCGGGTCAAGCGCAGCCCCCAGGTGGGTGATGATGTATGCGCCGCCTACACCCGTTCGAGTACCAGGCAAAACACTGTCAGATACCGGTCGGCGAGAAGTGAAACCTTGAAACTTGCCACACTGATGGGGTGCAGAGATCAGCTGTCCGGCCATCGCCGATCTTCATCGGCCTGCTCGCCCTCACCGTCGGCGGCGCGCTGCTCACCCTCCTGGAGGGGGAGACCGCGGTCAAGGCCGGGGTCGTCCTGCTCGTGCTCGGCGGCTGGACGGTGTCGCTGTGCCTGCACGAGTTCGGGCACGCGATCGTCGCCTTCCGCGGCGGCGACCGGGAGGTGTACTTCAAGGGCTACCTGACCCTGGACCCGCGCCGCTACTCCGACCCGGTGCTGAGCCTGGTGCTGCCGCTGATCCTGCTCGCCATCGGCGGCATCCCGCTGCCCGGCGGCGCCGTCTGGATCAACCACCACGCGCTGCGCTCCCGAGCGGTGGAGTCACGCGTGTCCCTCGCCGGGCCCGCCGCCAACCTCGTGCTCGCCGTCCTGCTGGCGCTGTCGGTGGCGCTGTTCGAGCCGCCCGTGGCCCTCGCCGCGGGCCTGTCGTTCCTCGCGCTGCTGCAGCTGGCCGCGTTCGTGCTGAACATGCTGCCCATCCCGGGCCTGGACGGCTGGGGCGCGCTGGAGCCGTACCTGTCCCCCAACGCGCGCCGGTTGGGCGCGAAGGCGCGGCCGTGGGCGCCGCTGGCGCTGTTCGCGGTGCTCATCGGCATCCCCGGCGCGGCGGCGGTGTTCTGGAGCGTCGTGGTGGGCCTGTACGAGGCCGTCGGCGGGAGCGGGTACCTCGCCGCGCTCGGCCAGGGGCTGTTCTTCTTCTGGCGCTGACCGGGGTTTCACGCCCTCGTGCAAGGATTCCCCGCGTGAAGGTAGTCGCGGTTGTCGGCGGGGTCGGCGGAGCCAAGTTCCTGCTCGGGGTCAAACACCTGCTGGGCCTGCCCGCGGTGGGCGAGCCCGCGGAGCCGTCGGGGCACGAGATCACCGCGGTCGTGAACACCGCGGACGACATGTGGCTGCACGGGCTGCGGATCTGCCCCGACCTCGACAGCTGCATGTACACCCTCGGCGGCGGCATCGACACCGAGCGCGGCTGGGGCCGCGCGGCCGAGACCTGGACCGTCCGCGACGAGCTGGTCGCCTACGGCGCCGAGGGCAGCTGGTTCGGCCTCGGCGACCGCGACATCGCCACCCACCTCGTCCGCACCCGGATGATGCGCGCCGGGTACGACCTGTCCGACATCACCACCGCCCTGTGCGACCGCTGGCGCCCCGGGGTCCGCCTGCTGCCGATGACCGACGACCGGGTGGAGACCCACGTGGTCATCGACGAGCCGGACACCGGCGAGCGCAAGGCGGTGCACTTCCAGGAGTGGTGGGTCCGCTACCGCGCCGAGCCGCGCGCGCAGTCCATCGTCCCGGTCGGCGCCGACGAGGCCACACCGGGCCCCGGCGTGGTGGAGGCGATCACCGAGGCCGACATCGTGCTGATCGCGCCGTCCAACCCGGTGGTGAGCATCGGCACAATCCTGGCCGTCCCCGGCGTCCGCACCGCGCTGCGCAAGACCGACGCCCCGGTGGTCGGCATCTCCCCCATCGTGCGCGACAAGGCGGTCCGCGGCATGGCCGAAGCCTGCCTCTCCGCGATCAACGTCCCCACCACCGCCCAAGCCGTGGGCCGCCACTACGGCTCCCGAGCCTGCTCAGACCAGGGCATCCTGGACGGCTGGCTGGTCCACACCGGCGACGCCGCCGACGTCCCCAACGTCGCGGTCCGCAAGGTCCCCCTCCTCATGTCCGATGTGGACGCCACAGCCGCGATCGCCAGGGCGGCCATGGAGTTGGGCGGGGTCGAGGTCGGCTGAGGCACGGATGGCAGAGTCCAGTCCAGACGACGCGGCCGAGACCGCCCGTGTGACGAACGACTTCTCCGGGGTGGCGGCGAACGTCGTCCAGGCGGGGTCGATCAGGACGCTCACCATCCAGGCCGCCCCGACCCTGCGCCCTCCCGGCCAGTTGCCCGCCGCGGTGGTGGGTTTCACCGACCGGGACGACTGCGTCGCGGAGCTCGACCGGCTGCTCGCCGCGATCACCGAGTCCTCGCCGTCGTCGGTCGTCGTGGCGGCCATCGGCGGGACAGCGGGCGTGGGCAAGACAGCCCTCGCGCTGCACTGGGCGCACCGGGTGCGCGGCGACTTCCCGGACGGCCAGCTGTACGCCGACCTCCAGGGCCACGGCCCGCACACCCCGGCCAACCCGAACTCCGTGCTGGGCGGATTCCTGACCGCACTCGGCATGCCGCCCGCGTCCCAACCTGACGAGGTGGACCCGAGGGCCGCGTGCTTCCGCGGCCTGATCGACGGGAAGCGCCTGCTGGTCGTGCTGGACAACGTGGGCTCGGTCGACCAGGTCCGGCCGCTGCTGCCGGGCTCCGCGTCCTGCTTCGTGATCGTCACCAGCCGCGACGCGCTGAACGGGTTGGTCGCCAGGGAAGGCGCCGCGCGGATCGGGGTGTCCCCGCTGCCCGCGGGCCACGCGGCAGAGCTGTTCAGCGCCATTGTCGGGCAGCGCGCGGCCGAGGACGCCGCGAGCGTCGCCGAGATCGTGGAGCTGTGCGAGCGGCTGCCGCTGACCATCCGGATCGCGGCCGAGTTGGCGAACTCGGAGTCGGGCACGCCCCTCGCCGACCTCGCCGACGAGTTGCGCGGTGAGCAGGACCGCTTGGACGCCTTCGAGGCGGGCGATGACATCCAGTCCTGCATCCGAGCTGTCTTCTCGTGGTCTTACCACCACCTGTCCACCGACGCGGCCCGGGCGTTCCGGTTGATCGGCCTGCACCCGGAGCGGGAGCTGGGCGCGGGCGCGGTCATCGCGCTGAGCGGGCTCAGCGGCGCTTCCGCCCGACGTGCTGTGCGCGAGCTGTGCCGTGCCCACCTGCTGGAGGAGCCCGTCGCGGGCAGGCACCGCATGCACGACCTGCTTCGCCTCTACGCCGCCGAACTCGCCATTGACGAGGAAACCCCAGAGTCGCGATCACACGCCCTGCACAGGCTCGTTGAGTACTACGCGGCCGAGGCCGGAAACAACGCGCACGCGTGGTTCGAGATCGAGCGGACCACCCTGTGCTCGGTCGTCGACCTCGCCGCCGACCAGTGGCCCGGGCCGACCATCCGGATCAGCAAGCCCTTCGGCAGGTTCCTGAGGTCGCGAAGTTATTTCAGCGACGCGATCCGCGTTCACGAACGGGGGAGATCGGCTGCCAAGGCCGTCGGCGACCTGGCCTGCGAAGCCGAGCAGCTGCGGGGTCTGGCCGCGGCGAGCAGGCACCTCGGCGACAGCCGGGCGGCGATCGAGCACTACCGGTCCGCGTTATCGATCCACCGCGCCCTGGGCGATCGCGGCGCCGAGGCCGACGCACTCGACCACTTGGGCATCTCCCACCGCAGGTTGGGCGAGTACGAAGTCGCGCTCGACTGCCACGAGCAGGCGATGGCGATGGGCGAGGCCCTCGGGGACCACGCCCAGGTCGGCCGGGCGCAGAACAACCTGGGGATCGTGCATCGGCGGCGGGGTGAGTACGCCAAGGCGCTCGACGCGCACCAGAAGGCGTTCGCCGCCGCCCTCGCCGCCGGGGACCGAACAGCGCAGACCCGAGCCCGCACCAGCAGCGGGATCGTGTGCCGGAGACTCGGCCTCCACGACCAAGCGCTCACCCACCACCAGCGCGCGCTTTCCCTCAACCGGGAGATGGGGAACAAGGCGGGGGAAGCCCGGGAGCTCATCCGGCTCGGGATGGTGCTGGAGCAGCTCCACCGGTGGCCAGAGGCCCATGAGCACTTCGGGAAGTCCGCTGAGCTGGCCAGGAGCGCGGGCAACCTGGCCGAGCTCGGCCGCGCTCTGACCTACCTCGGCGTCAGCCATCGGAAGTCGGGAAACCCCGACCGGGCACTGGAAGTCCTCCACGAGGCCCACGCCGCGCTCTCCCGCACGAGACACCGCGCCGACCTGGCCCACGCCGAAGGCGCGATCGGGATGGCGCACCTGGAGGCCGGCGAGCTGGATGCCGCGGCCGAATGGCTGGAGCGGTGTCGAGAAGGCCACCTGTCGTGCGGCAACGAAGTGGACGCGGCGAAGTGCGCCAACGACTTGGGAAAACTGCACGCCTCACGCGGGGACCTCACCGCGGCGCGAAACCTGCACAGCGCCGCGTTGGCGGTGGGTGAGCACCGCGGCAACCACGAACTGCGGCTGACGTCACTGCGCCTGCTCGCGGCAACAGCCAGGGCGGCGGGAAACCGTGGAGAGGCACTGTCGCGGTTGGAGGAGGCAATGGGCTGCGCGTTGGGCACGAACAGCCAAGCCTTGGCTTTCGAAGCGCATCGGGACCTGGCCGACTTCCACCAGGCGGAAGGCGCGGACCAGGCGGCGCGCGAGCACCTGCGGGCCGCCCTGGCCATCGCGGAGCGGGCAGCGCTGCCCGAGTCGGACGAGGTCAGGGCCGCTCTCGCCCGCATGGCCACGGGGCAGGCATGAGGGTTCGGGGGCCGCGGCCGATGCCCGCCGCGGGCTGCGATCATTCGTCCATGCGTCCACTCGCCAGTCAGATGCCATGTCCGAGCTGATCGATCACGCGGCAGCGGGCCCGGTCGAGATCATCCCGGTTCTCGGCCTGCCCGAGTTCCGCCCGGGAGACGACTTGGCGGGCGCGCTGGTCACCGCCGCGCCCTGGCTGCGCACGGGCGACGTCGTCGTGGTGACCAGCAAGGTCGTCTCGAAGGTGGAGGGCAGGCTGGTGCCCGCCCCCGAGGACGCGGACGCGCGGGACGCGCTCCGGCGCGAGCTGGTCCTGGCCGAGGCCACCGACATCCTCGCCCGCGTCCGCAGGACGTTGATCACCCGGAGCAGGCTGGGCATCGTCCAGGCCGCGGCGGGCGTCGACACGTCCAACATCGCGACGGACGAGATCGCGCTGCTGCCGCTGGACCCGGACGCCTCCGCGCGTTCCCTGCGCTCGGAGATCGCCGCCCGGCTGGGGGCATCCGTCGGGGTGGTGATCACCGACACCATGGGCCGGGCGTGGCGGGTCGGTGAGACCGACATGGCCATCGGCGCCGCGGGCATCCCGGTGACGCTCAGCTACGAGGGCATGGTCGACGGGCTGGGCAACCAGCTCGTCGTGACCCGGATCGCGCTCGCCGACGAGGTGGCCGCGGCGGCGGACCTGGTCAAGGGCAAGCTCGGCGGGATCGCCGCCGCGGTCGTCCGCGGCTTGGGGTGGCCGGAGAGCGACGCGACGGCCGCCGAGCTCGTCCGCCCGCTGCAGGAGGACCTGTTCCGGCTCGGCACGGACCTGGCCGTCGAGCAGGGGCGGCGGGAAGCGGTGCTGGTGCGTCGGTCGGTGCGTGACTTCTCCGGGGAGCCGGTGGATGCCGAGGTGCTCCGGCGGGCGGCCGCGGCCGCCCTGACCGCCCCCGCCCCGCACCACACGCGGCCGGTGCGGTTCGCGCACGTGCGGGCCAAGCGGGACGCGCTGCTGGAGGCGATGCGGGGGGCGTGGCGGGCCGACCTGGTTGCGGACGGTTGGGACGAGGCGCGGATCGACCGCCGGGTCGCGCGCGGGGACCTGCTGTACCGGGCGCCGGAGATCGTGGTGCCGTTCCTGGTGCGTGATGGCGCGCACGACTACCCGGACGAGCGTCGGTCCGCCGCGGAGCGCGCGATGTTCACCGTGGCGGGTGGGGCGGCGGTGCAGGGGCTGCTGGTCGCGCTGGCGGCCGAAGGGCTGGCGTCGTGCTGGGTGTCGTCGACGATGTTCTGCCCCGATGTGGTGCGAGGGGTGTTGGGCGTGCCGGAGTCGTGGGAGCCGTTGGGGGCGGTTGCCGTCGGGCACCCGCGTGAGCCGTTGGCGCCTCGGGAGCCGCGGGTGGGCGAGGGGTGGGTGGAGCTGTGAGCCTGCACGCCGATGTGGTGTCCGTCATGGAGTCGTGGTCGCCGGAGGACCGGGGGCAGGAGTCGCTGCGGCAGGCGTACCTGGGGTTCCTGGCCGCTCGGCCGGACGCCTGTGAGCGGGCGTGCGAGCCGGGGCACATCACCGCGTCGGCGCTGGTCTTCGACCACACCGGCACCCAGGTCCTGCTGACCCTGCACCCGCGGGTCGGCCGGTGGCTGCAGCTCGGCGGGCACTGCGAGCCGGTGGACACCACGCTCGTCGGGGCCGCGCTGCGGGAGGCCGAGGAGGAGTCCGGCATCAGCGGGCTGGTCGCCGACCCGGTCCCGCTGCACGTCGACGTGCACCCGATCACCTGCTCGCTGGGGCTGCCCACCCGCCACTTCGACGTCCGGTTCGTCGTGCACGCCCCGGTGGGGGCGGCGGCGGTGCGCAGCTCGGAGTCCGTCGACCTGCGCTGGTGGACCGTCGACGCGCTCCCCGACGACCCCGGTGGCGTCGCCGGGATCGGCCGGATGCTGGCGGCCCTGCGGTGATCCCCGTCGACCCGGACTCGCCGGTGCCCCCGTACGAGCAGGTGCGCACGGGACTGGCGCGGCGCATCACCGACCACACGCTGCCGGTCGGGACCAAGCTGCCCACCGTCCGCGCCCTGGCCGTCGAGCTGGGCCTGGCGGCGAACACCGTCGCCCGCTCCTACCGCGAGCTGGAGGAGGCGGGCCTGGTCGAGACCCGGGGCAGGCTCGGCACGTTCGTCGCCTCCGCGGGCGACCGCCCCCGCGAACTCGTCCAAGAGGCCGCCGACGCGTACGCGGTCCTCTGCCACCGCTACACCATCCCCGCGGACGAGGCCGTCGCCATCATCCGCGCCGCGCTCGCGAAGGGCTGAAACCCTTACATCACGCGGTAATCGCGCGGCGAGAACCGGGGCGCGTAGCGCGGTTTGCCGAGACCGGCCGCCTGGACGTAGCGGACGGCGCGGTGGCGCTGCGGGGCGTACGGGGAGAGCAGGTCGAGCATGCCCGCGTCGTCGACCTTGCGGCCGAGGAGGGCGTGGCCGACGATCCCGGCCAGGTGGTAGTCGCCGATGCTGACCGCGTCCGGGTCGCCCCACGCGCGCTGGGCGATCTCCGCCGCGGTCCAGACGCCGATGCCGGGCACCTTGCGCAGCCAGTCACGGCCCCGCGCCCCACCCAGTTCGGCGGCCAGCTCCAGCCGGCCCGCCACCTGCGCGGCGGCGAGGATCGTCCGCCTGCGAGCGCCGTCCACGCCGACCTGGTGCCACTCCCAGTCGGTGATCGCCAGGACGGCCGCGGGCGTCGGCGGCACGCGCATCCCCTCCGGGACCGGACCAGGGGCCGGGACGCCGAAGCGGCGGGCCAGTTCCCGCCACGAGCGGTGCGCCTCGGTGCCGGTGACCTTCTGCTCCAGGACCGCCGCCAGCAGGACGTCCCACACCCGGCCCGTGGACCCCAGGCGCATGCCGGGACGACGCCGCCGCGCCTCGGCGACCACCGGATGGTGCGCCACGAACCCGTCGTCGTCATCGTCGGCGCCCAGCAGCGCGGGCACGCCGGACAGCAACACCTCCGCGCCCGGCCCCCACGCCGCCGCGACCACCTCGCCCGACGACGCGCGCACCACCAGCGTTCCCGGTCCCAGCGCGGTGTTGCCCGCCAGCCAGGTGCCCGCCGAGTCCACCCGGAACGCCGGGTCGGCGGGGCCGCGCCGCAGGGGGCGCACCAGCGCCGAGACCTCAATCGCGCGCCCCGGCGTCCAGCGCAGCCCGGTCACCACGCGGACACTACCTGCCGGTTGGCTACAGTGATCCGGTGACCGACCTGCACGTCGTCGTGCCCGCTGGGGGCAGCGGCACCCGCCTGTGGCCGCTCTCCCGCGCCGGGGCCCCGAAGTTCCTGCACCCGCTGACCGGCACCGACCGGTCGCTGCTGCAGGCCACCTTCGACCGGCTCGTCCCGCTGGCCGCGCCCGAGCGGATGCTGGTCGTCACCGGCACCGCGCACGCCGCCGCCGTGGCCCGCCAGCTGCCCGCGGTGCCCGAGCGCAACATCCTCGTCGAGCCGCTCGCGCGCGACTCCTGCGCGGCGATCGCCCTGGCCGCCGCGGTGATCGAGAAGCGCGCGCCGGGCGGGGTGATGGCCTCCTTCGCCGCCGACCACCTCATCGCCGACACCGCCGAGTTCGCCGCCACCGTCGCCCGCGCGGTCGAGGGTGCGCGCGAGGGCAGGCTGATGACCATCGGCATCACCCCGACGCGCCCGGAGACCGGCTACGGCTACCTGCGCTGCGGTGAGCAGGCGCGGCGATCGGTGATCCAGCCGGTGCTGGAGTTCAAGGAGAAGCCCACCCTCGAGGTGGCCACCCGCTACGTCGAGTCGGGCAGCTACCTGTGGAACGCCAGCATGTTCCTCTGGCGCACCGACGTCTTCCTCGACCAGCTGCGCGCCCGCCGACCCGACGTGGCGGGCCCGATCGAGGAGATCGCCGCCGCCTGGGACACCGACGCCCAGTCCGCCGTGCTGGCCGACGTCTGGCCGACGGTGCCGAAGGTGGCCGTGGAGTACGCGGTGATGGAGCCCGCAGCCGCCGAGGGCCTGGTGTCCACCGTGCCCGGCGACTTCGGCTGGAGCGACATCGGCGACTTCGACAGCCTCGGCGACCTGCTCGGCGTCCCCCTCAACGGCGCCACCGTCGTCTCGCCGAACGGCCGGGCTCCGAAGGTCGTGGCCATCGACAGCCCCGGCACCGTGGTCGTCCCGTCCGAGCGCCTGATCGCGACGCTGGGCGTCGAGGGCGTGATCGTGGTCGACACCGCCGACGCGGTGCTGGTGTGCCGCCGCGACCGCGCCCAGGACATCAAGGCGCTGACCGAGCTCCTCCGCGACCGCGGAGACACCGATTTCCTCTGAATTCCGGGGCGGGGCCCCTGACGGGCCGCGGCGATCGGGCTACCCTGGCAGGACTCAGGCCGTGCGGCAGGAAGGGCGGCGTATGGACCCCCGCGAGCGAGCCGACGCCATCCTGGCCAGGGCCCGCGCCCGCGGCGCGTACGTCGTCACCCCCGACAGCGCCATCTCCCCCATGGACGCCTCCGCCACCATCCAGATCCCGCGGATGGTCGTGCGCAACGCCGACAACGATCCCGAGATCACCGCGGTGTTCCCGATCGCCGACGACCTGCCCGCGATCACCCAGGAAGCCGCGACGCAGTCCCTGGCGTCACCGCCGCGGCCCGCACCCGCGCCGGAGCAGATCGTGGGCATCCTGCCGACGACCACGCAGCCCGGCGCCGACCGCTCCCACCTCAGCCGCCGCCTGGACGGCGGCTTTTAGTGCCCCGACTCAGAACCTTCACCATGTCTCGACACGGCCAAGGTTCTGAGTCGGGGCACTAACGCGACTGGGCCTTCAGCCGCAGCGCCAGCCCCGCCCGCACCGCGCCCCGGACCGGGGCCCACAGCGGGCCCTGGTGGCGGTCGGCGATGAACCGGTAGGCGCTCTCGTGGTGGACCGCCAGCATCCTCGATGACACCTTCGCCGTGGACACGCCCTGGATGTGCATGACCTCGGCCGAGGGCACGTACACGTTCTGCCACCCCGCGCGCGCCAGCCGCTCGCCGAGGTCGACGTCCTCGAAGTACATGAAGTACCGCGAGTCGAACCCGTCGACGGAGTCCCACGCCGAGCGCCGCAGCAGCAGGCAGGAGCCCGACAGCCAGCCCGCGACCCGCTCCCGCACGTCGGCGGCTGACTGCTTGTACGCGCGCGTCCACGGGTTGGCGGGCCACACGCGCCCCAGCACCCCGTGCCCGATCCCCTTGCCCAGCGACGGGACCTCCCGGGCGGAGGGGTACACCGCGCCCGACGGCTCGGTGATCAGCGGCCCGAACGCCGCGCCGCGCGGCCAGCGCCGGGTCGCGTCGAGCAGGGTGTCCAGCGAGCCCGGCTGCCATTCGAGGTCGGGATTGCACACCACGACCCAGCCGTACTCCGCGGGCAGCGCCGCGACGCCGCGGTTGGCGCCGCCGCCGTAGCCCAGGTTGCCGCCGGTGCGCACCAGCTCGACGTTCGGCCAGGCGCGGGCAGCCGCCTCCGGGGCGCCGTCGGTGGAGCCGTTGTCGGCCAGCACGACGTGCACCGGGCGGGTGGTGGCCGCGCCGAGGGTTTCCAGGAAGCGGGTGAGTGTGCCGCCGGGTGAGTAGGTCACGGTGACCACCGCGAGCGCGTCCCCGTAGCTGGTCTCGGTCACAGCCGGACATCCTGCCAGGGTCAGCGGACGCGCCGGTGCGCGGCGTGGGCACGCGCGTAGACCTCGCGGTGCCGCTCGGCGCTGGCGCCCCAGCTGAACTCCTTGGCCCGCTCCTGCGCGGCCGCGGCGAGCACCGCCCTGCGCGTCGGGTCGTCGAGCAGGTCGGCGATCGCGGTGGCGATGTCGCCCGCGCCGACGCCGCAGTAGGCGACCGCGTCCCCGCCGACCTCGGGCAGCGACAGCCTGCGCGTGGTCAGCACGCACGCCCCGCACGCCATCGCCTCCAGCACCGGCAGCCCGAAGCCCTCCCCGAGCGACGGGTAGGCCACCATCGACGCGCCGCCGAGGAACCCCGCCAGCGAGTCGAAGGGCAGGTACCCGGCCCGGATGACGCGCAGCCGGTGCGGCACGGCGTCCAGCGCGCGCTCGATCTGGTGGTCCCAGCCGGGCTGGCCCGCCAGGACGAGCGCGGGCGGGTCGGTGCGGCCCCGGCAGGCCGCGGCGAACCCGCGGATCAGCGCGGGCACGTTCTTGCGCGGCTCCAGGGCGCCGAGGAACGCCACGTACTCCTGGTCGCCGAGCCCGATGGCCGCGCGGGCGGCGCGGACCTCCTCCGGCGTCGGCGGGTGGAAGCGGTCGCTGTCCACACCGTGCTGGATGATCTCCATGCGCCGCCGGTCGGCGCCCGCGACCCTGGCCAGCTCGTCGGCGGTGGCCACGCTGGGCACCACGCACCGGCTCGCCCGCAGCAGCGCCGCCTTGGTCCACGCCCGGAAGAAGCGCGCCTTGATGGAGTGGTGCAGCACCGGGTCGGTGAAGAAGGTCGCGTCGTGCAGGGTGACCACGGACGCGGCGGGCCCGGCCAGCGGCATGGTGTAGTGCGGGGAGTGCAGCACGTGCACACCGAGCCTGCGCACCAGCCGCGGCAAGGTGGTCTGCTCCCAGGTCAGCCGCGCGGTACGGGCCGTCACGGCCTCCGCGGCGGGCACGATCCGAGCGTGCGGCGCCAGCCCGCTGTAGAGCACCGCGTCCCGCGGCTGGCAGACGATGCTGAGCGCGGCCCCATCGGCATCCAGCGCCGCGGCCAGCGAGTCGACGTACCGCCCCACCCCACCCCGGTCAGCGGGCACGGCGGTCGCGTCGATGAGGACACGCGGATCAGCCGGGAACACGCGCGCAAGCGTACGGCGTGCCCCCCACCCAATCTCCCGAACGGGCGAATTGCACTCGACAGCACGCCCCCACCAGCACCAGAGCCACCAATCACCCCACCCCCGATGACCACGGCCAACACCTCAGGTCACCCCGCCAGACTTTGTGCAACCCACCCACTCCGCGGCTGCCCGATGAACCAAGCCACTCGCCCCTGTCCGCCCGCCATCCCAGCGCGGTGACCTCGACCGACACCGCTGACCATCACTGGACCCGCGGCAGGTCAGCCCTCTGCCAGGTGCCTGTGCAGCTCCCACACCCGCTCAGCCGCGCCCGCCCAGGTGAACCCGGCCGCCCGCGCCCGGGCCCTGGCCACCCGCTGCTGCCGGTCCGGTGCGTCCAGTGCCTCCCGCAGCGCGCGGGTGAGGTCTTGGGGGTCGTCGCGGCGGGCGGTGACGCCGGTGCCGCCCGCGACCTCGACCAGGGCGGGGGCGTCGGAGTGGACGACCGGGACCCCGGCGGCCATCGCCTCCAGCAGCGGCAGGCCGAAGCCCTCCGCCCGGCTGGGCACCGCCAGCACCGCCGCCCGGCGCAGGGCGACCGCCAGTTCCGCGTCGCTGAGGCGGCCCAGCACGTGCACCCGCGCGCCGCCGCGGGTCGCCAGGTCGCGCAGGTCGACCCCGCCCCACCCCGCGGGCCCGGCCACCACCAGCGGCAGCCCGACCGCGGGCATCGCGGCGACCAGCACGTCCAGGCCCTTGCGGGGCTCGACGGTGCCCACCGCCAGCACGTACTCCCCGGGCAGGCCCAGCCGCGCGGCGACGACGTCCCCGTCCGGGGGTTCGAGCAGCTCGGTCACCCCGTGCCCGATCACGTGCACCGGCGCGGGGCCGGGCGCGCACGCGGCCAGTTCCCGGGCGACGGCGGCGGTCGGCACGACGATCGCGTCCGCGAGGCGCACCGCCCGGTCGATCACCCGGCGGTGCCACGCCACGCCACGCGGCGTCAGCGTCGAGGGGTGGGTGTACGGCACGGTGTCGTGGATGGTCACCACCAGCGGCCGCCCGCCCGGCGCCAGCGGCGTCGGCGCGTGCACGCTGTCGCCGCCCGCGCGGGGCGGCAGACCCCGCTCCCACGCCAGTGCCAGCGCCCGCCGGGGCAGCCCGAGCGCCCGCGGTCCCCGCACCCCCGGGACCACCGCGCCGCCGAGATCCCCATGGCGCGCCGTGACCCCGGTGACGCTCCACCCGGCGGGCGCGCCCAACGCCAGCGCCGCGGCCAGCTCACGGGTGTAGCGGCCCGTGCCGCCCGGGACCGGCGCCAGCAACTGCTCGGTGAGCACGACAAGCTCGGGCACGCGCCCAGGGTACGGTCGTCGCCGTGGATGCCCGCACGACGGTCGTCGTGGTCACCTGGCGGGGCCGCGACCACATCGCCGCCTGCCTGGCCGCGCTCGCCGCCCAGACCCGTCCACATCGGACGGTCGTGGTGGACAACGCCTCCGACGACGGCACCGCCGCCATCCTCGCCACCCACGACGTCGAAGTCCGCCGCCTGAGCACCAACGTCGGCTACGCGGGCGCCCTGGCCGCCGTCGGCGACCCAGGCACCGAGTTCACCGCCTGGCTCAACGACGACGCCGCCCCGGACCCCGACTGGCTGGCCCACCTGGAGGACGCCCTGGACGCCGCCCCCGACGCGGCCGCCGCCGGCGCCCACCTGGTCCGCCCCGACGGCGCCACCCAGTCCCTCGGCGTCGCGCTGACCGCCGACGGCCACGGCGCCGACACCGACCGCGCCCCCGTCTTCGCCTTCTGCGGCGGCGCCGCCCTGGTGCGCACAGCCGCCGTCACCGCCGTGGGCGGCGTCCCCGCCGAGTACTTCTGCTACTACGAAGACACCGACACCTCGTGGCGACTGCGCCTGGCGGGCTGGCAGATCCTCACCGTCCCCCACGCCCGCGTGACCCACGCCCACGGCGCCACCACCGCGATCGGCTCCCCGCTCTTCCACCTGTGGAACGAGCGCAACCGCCTGCGCACCCTCTTCCGTTGCGCCCCCCGACCAGTCGCCTGGCGCCAGCTGGCCCGCTTCGCCGCCCTGACCGCCGTACTCCCCCTGCGCCGCCTGCTCCGCCGCCCAGTCCCCACCGCCCCCAACTTCCACACCGCCCTGCGCCTGCGCGTCCTCACCGAAGTCCTGACCAACCTCCCCCGCCCCCAAGCCGAGGCCACAGCCCGCTCCCGGGTCTGGCGGCAATGGGCAGGCCGAACCCCCACATAACCGCCGTGTCCCCCGCACCGCCTACTGCCTGGCCAGGACGCCCACAACACCCACGCGTCCTCACCGAAATCCCGCCAACCTCCTCATCAGGCCGCGCAGGTCCGTTCCCACCGAAGTCCTGGCCGCTCCTGGCTCGGTGCCCGTTCTGGTGGGACGGGCAGGCCGGGGCGGCGGTCGAACCTGCTCGCCCCGGCCTCTGCGATCGCCTACGTCTTGGCGAACTCCTGGTCGTCGTAGGTGGAGCCGGTCACCGCCGAGTTGCGGATGATCTTCTGGGTCTGGTTCAGGCTGGACAGTGGCAGGTCGCCGACGCGGTCGGAGACGCGCTTGATCGGCTCCATGGTCGTCTTGACCTTCTCCAGGACCGGCTTGACCTTCTTCACGATGTCGGCGAGCTTGCGCATCGTGGTGACGATCTTCCGCAGCCACTCCGAGACCCGGCTCGACCACTTCGCGACGAGGCGGATCACGTCGGCGACCAGGACCGGGGTGGCCAGGCCGACGGTGACGACCGCGGCGACGGCGGCCTTGGCCAGCCACTGGACGATGTCGGCCATCGCGTCGGCGATGAGGTCGCGCACGGTGGTGCGCACCACCGACACCGCGATGCCCGCCCCGGACACCGCCGCCGAGACCGCGTCGGCCGCCGCGCTCGCCGCGGCCATCAGCTTGGCCTCGCCGAGGGCGAGCAGGCGGTAGCTGTCGACCGCGGGCCCCTGCCACGGCGCGGTGTCCTCGTCGACCACGCGCTCCATGTCGGCGGCGGTGGTGCGCATGTGGTTGGCGACGTTCGCCCACGTCGTGGCGTTGGACTGCACGACGTCGGGGTTGCCCGCCAGGCTGTTGAGCATCTCCGGCAGCGGGTCGACGTGCTCGATCGCCCAGGCGAAGGCGCCCGAGAGCAGCGCGCCGAACGGGTCGGCGATGACGGCCAGGGCGTCCAGGCCCGCCGCGGTGCCCGCGATGCCCGCTTCCAGCCAGTCGCCGTTGTCGATGGCCTTCTTGGCGTCGACGGCGAAGTCGTAGACGACCATGCCGTCTTCCGGCGCGGTCAGCGGTGTGACCGGTGCCACGAGGTGGTTGCCCATGTCACTTCCCCAGCAGGTCGGAGATGGCGTCGAACATGTCCACGGCGAGCTGCTCGGCGTAGTCGTAGGACTCCGCCATGCCGCGAATGCCGCCCGCGGTGGCGCCCACGGCGAGCTGGGTGGAGCCGATGGCGGCCATGCCCGCCAACTCGATGGCCCCGATCAGCGGGGTCAGCACCGGGCTGCAGAGGATGCCGTAGGCGTCGGACCCGTTGAGCGAGACCTGGCTCGCGGCCTCCTGCGCGGTGCCCAGCTGCGAGCCGATCCCGTCGAGCCTGCCCGCGTGCAGGCGCATGGCGTCGGTGTCGATGGTGTAGCCACCTGACATGTCTTCCCCCTAGGTCGTGTTTCAGGTGTGGTGTGCGGGAGAGTCGTGATCAGTCCGCTCGCTGGCGGTGCGGACGGATCGTCCTCATACCGGTGTTGTATTCGGGCGTGTCCGGCCGTGCCGCCTGCGTGTGGACTGGCGCGGCTATGCCGTGCTCCACACCTGAAACACGGCCTAGCTCCGCAGCCAGCTGTCGGTCTGGCCGTAGTCGTCATCGTCGTCGCCACGCGGGCGGCGGGTCGGCGGCGCGGGCGGTGTGGGCTCCGCGGCGCCGAACCGGTCGGCGTAGCCGGACATGAGCATGTCCATGGTCGCGGAGTTCTCGCCCAGCAGCGGGGCCACGGTCTCGCGCACCCGCTCACCCACCCTGGCCTGCGCGGCGCGCAGCGTGGTCAGCACCGACGTCGCGACCGCGTCGGGCCCCTTGGCCAGGGCCGCGGTGGTCAGCTTCAGGTCGGCGACGTTGCCGGTGGCGTCGACGGTCACGCTGACCGAGGAGTCCGGACTGGACTCGGTGACCCGCAGGCCCTCGGTGGCGGCCTGCAGCTGGTCGGCCTGGCGCAGGTTGGCCTCGATCTGGGCCTGGAAGCCCGCGAGCATGCGGTCGGGGTCACTGTGCGGAGAACTCATCACACCTCCATGTACGCGGGATCGGACGCCCGTCCGATCCGTCTGGTTCCCGCCGACCCGGATGTGATCTCCACGCGCGGCGACCCGGTCGGCACTCCGTCACCGCCCGCGATAAGGCACGCTATGCCCAAGCGAGGCGAGCGTGAGGGAGGCAGGCGTGGCACAGGGGGTGCTGCCCGAACTGTCGGTCGTGGTGGTCAACTACCGGGGCGCCGACGACACCGTGGCCTGTCTGCGCGCGCTGCGCGCCGACCTGGACTACCCGGCGGAGCGGCTGCAGGTCATCTGCGTGGACAACGCCTCCGGCGGCGACGACGTCGAGCGGATCAGCGCGGTCGACGGGGTGCTGGTGATCCGCGCCGAGGCGAACCTCGGGTTCGCGGGCGGCTGCAACCTGGGCGCGCGGCACGCCACCGGGCGGGTGCTGGCCTTCCTCAACAACGACGCCCGGCCCGACCCGCGGTGGGCGCGCGCGGCGGTGCGGACGCTGGTCGAGCACCCGGACGTGGCGTGCGTGGCCAGCAAGGTCCTGGACTGGGACGGCGAGAACATCGACTTCGTCGACGGCGGCCTGACCTGGTTCGGCATGGGCTACAAGCGCCACGCGGGCCAGCCGGACGACGGCAGCCACGACGCCCCGCGCGACGTGCTGTTCGCCACCGGCTCGGCGATGTTCGTCCGCGCCGGGGTGTTCGCCGAGCTGGGCGGCTTCGACGAGCGCTTCTTCATGTTCTACGAGGACGTCGACTTCGGCTGGCGGCTGAACCTGCGCGGCTGGCGGGTGCGCTACACCCCGGAGTCCCTCGCCTACCACCGCCACCACGCCTCCATGTCCAAAGTGGACACAGAAGACGGCGCCCGCGAGCTGTACCTGTTGGAGCGCAACGCCCTCGCCGCGCTCTACAAGAACCTCTCCGACGCCACCCTGGCCAAGGCCCTGCCCGCCGCCCTGGCCCTGGCCATCCGCAGGGCCACCGCCCGCGGCGAGATCGACCCCACCCAGCTGGAGATCACCCGCCGCGACCGCGCCCCCGACACCTCGATCCCGGCCACGACCCTGGCGGGCGTGCTCGCCGTCGACCAGTTCGTGGAGCTGCTGCCGCAGCTCGGCGCCGCGCGGGAGGTCGAGCAGGCCGCCAGGGTGCGCTCCGACGCCGACCTGGTCCCGCTGATGCGCAAGGCGATGGAGCCCGCCTACCCGCTGCCGCGCTACCTCGCCGCCCACGACATCCTCGTCGAGGCGTTCGGCCTGGAGGCCGCCTTCGGCGGCAAGCGCCGCGTGCTGGTCATCACCGGCGACTCCATCGCCGAGCGGATGGCCGGGCCTGCGATCCGGGCCTGGAACATGGCCGACGTCCTGGCCGCCGAGCACGACGTGCGGCTGGTCACGGTCAACCCCGTGTGCACCCCGCCGGAGGCGGCGTTCCCGGTGCTGGGCGTGCGCCGCCGCGACCTGCCCGCCCAAGTCGCCTGGGCCGACGTGATCATCCTGCAGGGCCACGCCCTGGAGCTGGCCCCGGAGCTGAAGAAGGCCGACTCCACCAAGATCGTGGTCTGCGACGTCTACGACCCGATGCACCTGGAACTGCTGGAGCAGGGCAAGGACACCGTCGCCGAGCAGCGCGGGCTCGACCTCATCGGCGTGACGAAGGTGCTCAACGCCCAGCTGGAGCGCGGCGACTTCTTCATCTGCGCCTCCGAGCGGCAGCGGCACTTCTGGCTCGGGCACCTGCTCGCGCTGGGCAGGCTCACCCCGGACATCTACGACACCGACCCGACCCTGCGCTCCCTGCTCGACGTCGTGCCCTTCGGGCTGCCCGGCAAGCCGCCGCAGCAGTCCCGCTCGCCGATCAAGGGCGGCCTGACCGGCGGGTCGGACAAGGTCGTGCTGTGGGCGGGCGGGGTGTACTCCTGGTTCGACCCGCTGACCCTGGTCTCGGCGATGGGCGCGCTGAGCGCCCGCCGCCCCGACGCGCGGCTGGTCTTCCTCGGGATGAAGCACCCCAACCCGGAGGTGCCGGAGATGGACATCGGCGCCCGGGTGCGCGCGCTGTCCTCGCGGCTGGGGCTGACCGACCGGCACGTGTTCTTCAACGAGACCTGGGTGCCCTACGAGCAGCGCCAGGACTGGCTGCTCGACGCCGACTGCGGGGTCACCACGCACTTCGAGCACGTGGAGACCACCTTCGCCTTCCGCACCCGGGTGCTGGACTACCTGTGGGCGGGGCTGCCGATCGTCACCACCGACGGCGACTCCTTCGCCGAGCTGGTCCGCCGCGAGCGCCTGGGCGTCGTCGTCCCCGCCGAGGACCCCGCCGCCCTGGCCGACGCGCTGGAGCGGGTCCTCTACGACGCCGACTTCGCCCAGTCCTGCCGCGACCGGATCGCCACCGTCCGCGACAGTTTCACCTGGGAGAACGTCCTGGCCCCGCTGACCGCCTTCTGCCGCGACCCGCGCCCGGCCCCCGACCGCCTCCCCGGCGCGTCACCGCTGGTGCTGCGCCCCGCGCTGAGCGTGCCCGGCCGCGTGCGGCGCGACCTCGGCCTGGTCCGGGAGTACCTGGACGCGGGCGGCGCGTCCGAGCTGGCCCGCCGCGCCGCGGGCCGCGTCCGCCGAGTCGCCCGCGAACGCCTCGCAGGCCGCGCCGATGGCTGAGCGCGGCGCACCCCTCGCGCCAACGGCCCAGCCCGCCACCCCGGCGCCCCACCGGCCCGCACCGGCCGTCACGCCGATGGTCGAGCGCGCCACCTCACCCGGCCAATCCGCGACGACCGTCGCGCCGGTGGCCCACCGACCCGCGCAGGCAGGCGTGCCCGCGGCCGAGCGCGGCGTACCGGCACCAGTGGTATCGACCTGGAGAGGCGGCGGCGATGGCTGATCTGCGCGTGCTCATCGACGGCACGCCCCTGCTCGGTGAGCGCACCGGGGTCGGCCGCTACACCTCCGCGCTCGCCGAGGAGCTGGCCGCGACGGCGGGGGTGTCGATGCGGGCGGTCGCGTTCACCCTGCGCGGCTGGCGCGGGCTGCGCCGGGTGCTGCCGCACGGCTCGCAGGCGCGCGGGATACCGGTGCCCGCGCGGCTGCTGCGCAAGGCGTGGCTGCGGGCCCCGTTCCCCCCGGTGGAGCTGTTCGCGGGGTTCGCCGACGTCGTGCACGGCACCAACTTCGTGCTCCCGGCCGCCGCCCGCGCCCGCGGCGTCCTGACCATCCACGACCTCGCGTTCCTGGAGTTCCCCGGCGACCTGCCCCCCGGCGACGCCACCCTGCCCGAGCTGGTCCGCGTCTCCGCGCGCCGGGCCAGGATGGTCTGCACGCCGACGCAGGCGGTGGCCGACCAGGTCACCGAGCGGCTCGGGGTGCCGTCGGAGCGCGTCGCGGTCACCCCGCTGGGCGTCGACCTGGCCTGGTTCACCGCCCGCCCGCCCGGCGACGCCCTGGCCGAGCGGCTGTCCCTGCCCGGGGAGTACCTGCTGTTCGTCGGCGGCGCCGGGCCCCGCAAGGCCCTGCACTGGCTGCTCGACGCGCACGCCGCCACCCCGTCGCTGCCCCCGCTGCTCCTGGCGGGCCCGGGGCACCGGGTCGCCTCCGCGCGCGTGCGCTCGACCGGCTACCTGCCCGAAGTGGACCTGCGCTCGGTGGTCGCGGGCGCCTCGGCGCTGGTCCTGCCCTCCCGCGACGAGGGCTTCGGCCTGCCCGTGCTGGAGGCGATGGCCTGCGACGTCCCGGTGGTGTGCACCGACGTACCCGCCCTGCGCGAGGTGTCGGGCGACCACGCGACCCTGGTGCCGTACGAGGACACCGCCGCCCTCGCCGCCGCCCTGACCGCCGCCCTGGAGAACCCGCCGTCCCCGGCCACGCTGGCGAAACGCCGCACCCACGCCGCCAGCCACACCTGGCGCCGCTGCGCCGAACTCACCGTCGCCGCCTACCGCCAAGCGCTCACCTAGGGCAAACCGGTCGACACGCCACACCACCGCGACGCGGGCATATTGAGGTCGTAAGGTTCCGCAAGTGCCTGCACTCGAGTTCAAAGCCGGGAATCAGACCTCGCACGGTCAAGTGTTCACACGTCGCTGGGTCGTCGAACTGATCTTGGATCTGGTCGGCTACACGAGCGACCGCGACCTGTCCTCGATGCGCCTGGTCGAACCCTCATGCGGGTCCGGCGGTTTCCTCACAGTAGCCGTCGAACGCCTGATCCAGAGCTGGAACGGCGAAGTGCCGAGCACATCCCTGCTGCGGTCGACCATCAGGGCGTTCGACCTGATGCCAGAGAACGTTGCGCGCGCGCGCAAGTCCGTGGAGAGGTTGCTCATCGAGTCCGGCTTGCTCGCGAAGGACGCACAAGACCTCACAGAACAATGGATATATCAAAGCGATTATCTATTGTCCGGCGACCCGTCGCTATTCAACGAAGATCCTGAGCAGGTAGCCGATTTCGTTGTGGGAAATCCCCCCTATATACGTCTTGAAGACATACCCGAGGCGAGGACAAAGAGCTACCGCGCTCGCTGGCCCACCATGTCAGGGCGTGCGGACATTTACGTCGGTTTCTACGAGCGCGCCCTTCGCTCCCTGGCTCCTGACGGTCGGCTCGGATTCATCTGCGCCGACCGGTGGATGCGAAATCAGTACGGCGCGGCGCTTCGGGAACTGGTCGCTCGGGAGTTCAGCGTTGACGCTGTGTGGACGATGCACGATGTGGACGCCTTCGAATCGACCGTGTCGGCCTATCCTGCCATCACGATTTTGAGCGCGCGCGCACAGGGGCCCGTCTTGGTGGCAGAAACTGACGCCGAATTTGACCAAGAATCGGCTGGACAACTGAAGCGTTGGACAGCAACAGAGGAGATGTCCACGCGCGGGGACGGCTTTCACGCTCATCGTCTTCCACACTGGTTCCCTGGAACCGAGATGTGGCCGTCCGGAACCCCTGAAAGAATCGCCCTTATCGAATACTTGAACGACAACTTCGATCCGCTTGAGGATACGCGCCACGGCACACGGGTCGGCATCGGTGTGGCCACTGGAGCGGATCGAATATTCCTGACACATGACGACCAAGCCGTCGAGGAGGACCGCCTTCTTCCCATATCAATGGCGTCGGACACGCGATCGGGAACCTTCCAATGGGGCGGGCGGTATCTGGTCAACCCGTGGAGTGATGAAGGCTCCCTGGTCGACCTGCGCGAGTACCCACGCTTGCGCGCGTACTTCGCCAGGCATCGGAGCGATCTCGACAAGCGGCACACCGCACAGCAAAACCCGACGCGATGGTACAAAACAATTGATAAGGTCAACAACTCGCTGATCAGTCGATCCAAACTCCTGATCCAGGACATGCGGACGAGTATCAACCCTGTACTCGAGAAGGGCGGCCACTATCCTCACCACAACCTTTACTACGTGGTGTCAAATAAATGGGACATGGAAGTCCTCGGCGGACTGCTCCTGTCCCGGATAGCACAGGCATTCATCGAAGCATACAGCGTGCGAATGCGCGGCAACACGCTGCGATTCCAGTCGCAGTATCTCCGGAAAATTCGTGTCCCCGCACCGGACTCGATAAGTCCGGAAGTCGAGGACAGGCTCCGGCATGCGTTCATAGAACGTGACGTCGCTGCCGCCACCGCCGCCGCACGTGAAGCATACAAGATCGACACCGACGTCCGGCTCTAACGGGAATTCCAGCACTGGTACTAGGATAAGACTGTGACAGTTACCCGCAAAGACTTGAAGACAGCAATTGACGCGTACTGGGGGGCCAAAGACGCACAGTTGGCCATGTCACGTATCAGGAACGCCATTGGCTCCGGAACAGCGGGGTCAGTACGCAGCGGAAAGCACTTCGACCCCATCGCCGCACTCTTGGCCAAGTTCTTTCTCGATGCTGGATATCCAGCAGAGTCCATCAGGGTCACCAAGAAGCAGGGCCTCGAGCTACCCGGATACTACAGACCGACGAAGCAATGGGACGTCGTGGTCGCGTACCAGGATACTCTCGTCGCGGCCTTTGAGCTCAAAGCTCTGGGCGGGCCATCATTCGGCAACAACTACAACAACCGCATCGAAGAGGCATTGGGCAGCGCAACAGATGTCCGGCGCGCTATTCTTGCAGACCTGTTTCCAGGCGAGGAGCCCTGGCTGGGCTTTTTCTTGATCATTGAAGACCGGGAAGGTTCACGCAGGCCGGTACGAGTGGGGAAAGGTGGGGCTTTCCCAGCCGACGAGGCCTGGCATGGTCTCTCCTACCAGGGGCGCGCGGCGCTGTCGTGCGACCGGCTCGTGAAGGAGAGGCTTTATGACGCGATCTGCTGTATCGCATCGTCACCCTCCGACGCCGAACCCAACGAGTTCGACGAACGCCATAATTGGCTCCGGTTCAGCTCGGCGATCGAAGCCCGAATCAGTTACCTCCAAAAGCTCGGCATTCCACAACTGTGACCGCTAGGGCTTGAACCCCGCCGGGTGCGCGGCGAACGCGGCGGTGAGGGCGTCGTGCCAGGGGGGCAGGGGGGTCAGGCCCGCTGCCTGCCAGGATGCGGTGGACAGCACCGAGTACGCCGGGCGCTTGGCGGCGGAGGGGTACTCCGCGCTCGTGCACGGGGACACGCGCGCGGGGTCGGCGCCCAGTTCGGTGAAGACGGCGCGGGCGAAGTCGAACCACGTCGTCTCGCCCGCCGAGGTGCAGTGCAGCACCCGGGACGCGGGCGGCGACCCGGCGGCGATCGTGCCCGCCAACTCGACCAGGCCGCGCGCCAGGTCCGCGGCCCACGTCGGCGAGCCGCGCTGGTCGTCCACAACGGACAGGCTGTCCCGCTGGGACTCCAGCCGCGCCATCGTCTTCACGAAATTGGACCCGTACGCGCTGTACAGCCAGGCGGTCCGGACGACCCACGCGCGGGCCCCGGAGCCCAGCACGGCGTCCTCCCCGGCGAGCTTGGTGATCCCGTACGTCCCCTGTGGACCGACAGCGGAATCCACCTCGTACGGCGACGTGGCGTCCCCGGGGAACACGTAGTCGGTGGAGAGGTGGATCAGCGGCACGTTGCGCGAGGAGCAGGCCGCGGCCAGGACCCGGGGCGCGTCGGCGTTCACCGCGAACGCCCGCGCGGGCTCGGACTCGGCCTTGTCCACCGCCGTGTACGCCGCGGCGTTGATCACCACCGGCGACCCGCCCGACGCCGCCACCGTCGCCACGGCCTCGATGACCGCGCCCGCGGTGGTCACGTCCAGCTCGGCGGACCCGGGCGCGTGCACCGTCACCGATTCCGAGGCCAGCGCGGCCAGCTCACGGCCGAGCTGGCCGCTGCCGCCGGTCACCAGGAGCGCGAGCACGTCAGACCCCGGCCCGCGAGCGCAGCGGCTCCCACCACGCCCGGTTGTCCCGGTACCAGGCCACGGTCGCGGCCAACCCCTCGGCGAAGGGCACCCTGGGCGCGTAGCCCAGCTCGGTGCTGATCTTGGTGATGTCCACCGAGTAGCGCCGGTCGTGGGCCTTGCGGTCGACGACCGGCTCCACCATCGACTCGTCGGTGCCGGTGGCCGCCAGCAGCAGCGAGGTCAGCTCCCGGTTGTTCAGCTCGGTCCCGCCGCCGATGTTGTAGACCTCGCCCGCGCGCCCGCCGTCGGCGACCAGCTGGATGCCGTGGCAGTGGTCGTCCACATGCAGCCAGTCACGGACGTTGAGGCCGTCGCCGTAGAGCGGGACCTTGCGCCCGTCGAGCAGGTTGGTGGTGAACAGCGGGATGACCTTCTCCGGGAACTGGTACGGCCCGTAGTTGTTCGAGCACCGCGTCACGCACACCGGCAGCCCGTGGGTCCGGTAGTACGAGCGCGCGATCAGGTCCGAGGACGCCTTGGACGCCGAGTACGGCGAGTTGGGCTCCAGCGGGTGGGTCTCCGGCCACGACCCGACCTCGATCGAGCCGTACACCTCGTCGGTGGACACGTGCACGAACCGCCCGACGCCGGCCTCCAGGGCGGCCTGCAGCAGCACCTGCGTGCCCAGCACGTTGGTGCGGATGAACTCCGCCGACCCGGCGATCGAGCGGTCCACGTGCGACTCGGCGGCGAAGTGCACGACCAGGTCGACCCCGGGCATGACCGAGGAGACCAGCGCGGGGTCGCAGATGTCGCCCTCGACGAAGCGCAGGCGGGGGCTGTCGGCGACCGGGTCGAGATTGGCCCGGTTGCCCGCGTAGGTGAGCAGGTCGAGCACCACGACCTCGGCGTCGGCCAGGGACTCGTACGCCCCGCCGAGCGCTTGCCGCACATAGTGCGAGCCGATGAAGCCCGCACCGCCAGTGACCAGAACCCGCATATCCGTCCCATCGCTCGTCGCTGCGCCAGAGTCTCGCACGCGGACAACCGCGGGCGCTTCCACCACGTTGTTCCTGTAGATGTTGTTCTCATAGATACAGGTAAGGGCGTCCGCACCCCTGGAATCTGGGTAAATTGACGCTGGACGGGTAAGTGGGGGAAATGGGGAGGACCCGCGTGGACGAGCGTGCGCAGGACGCCTGGTCACAGGGCGGCCGGGCGGTGGTGCGCGGGGTGGCGGCGCTGGCATCGGCGAGCGTGCTCGCCGCCGCGGCCTACGGCTGGGTGACCTTCGGCGACATCGACGCCAACACCGTCACCACCGACGTGATCGCCGCCGACGTGGCCGACTCCGGCCCCGAGCCCCTCGACGGCGCGGTCGACCTGCTGCTCGTGGGCATCGACAGCCGCACCGACGCCTACGGCAACCCGCTGCCGCGCGAGGTGCTGGACATGCTCAACGCGGGCGAGTCCGACGGCGAGCGCAACACCGACACCATGATCCTGGTGCACATCCCGGTCGACGGCACGCGCGCGGTCGCCTTCTCCTTCCCGCGCGACTCCTGGGTCGACATCGGCGAGGGCTTCGGCAAGCGCAGGCTCAACTCCGCCTTCGCCTACGCCTACAACGACACCCGCCAGACCCTGCTCGAGCGGGGCGTCGAGGACGCGGACGAGCTGGACGAGCAGGCCACCGTCGCCGGGCGCAAGAACCTCATCGCCGCCGTCGAGCGCCTGGTCGGCCCCGAGCTGCGCGTCGAGCGCTACGCCGAGGTCAACCTGGCCAGCTTCTACGAGGTCACCAAAGCCATCGGCGGCGTCGAGGTGTGCCTGAACGAGGACGTCTCCGACTGGCGCTCCGGGGCGAAGTTCACCGCGGGCAGGCAGGTCATCCAGGGCCGGTCGGCGCTGTCGTTCGTCCGCCAGCGCTACGGGCTGCCCAACGGCGACCTCGACCGGATCGTGCGCCAGCAGGTGTTCCTGGCCGCCCTGGCCGACAAGGTGCTCTCGGCGGACATGCTGACCAGCCCGTCGAAGGCCCGCGAGCTGGTGGCCGCGGTGCAGCGCTCGGTGGTGCTCTCGACCGGCTGGAACCTGTCCCGCTTCGCCTCCCAGATGCAGGGCCTGAGCAGCGGGAACATCGAGTTCCACACGATCCCGACGCGGGGTGACGCGCGCATCGGCGGCGCCGATGTGATCAGTGTCGACCCGGCGGAGGTGCGCGCCTACGTCGAGCGGGTCACCGGGGTGGCCGACCAGGCGTCGACCAGCTCCTCAGCTCCCACATCCTCAGCCCCGACCTCCTCAGCGCCCATCACGACGGCCGGGATCGTGCCGACCTCGGCCACGGGGATCACCGTCGAGGTGCGCAACGGCTCGAACACGCGCGGGCTGGCCGCCGGGGTGCTGGGCACCCTGGCCGGGCTGGGCTACGTCCCGGGCGGGGTCGGCGACGAGCGGGTGCGGGCCGGGTCGATCATCCGGCACGCGGCGGGCGAGGCGGGCAAGGCCAGGACGGTCGCGGGCTCGCTCGGCGGGGCGTTCACCTTCGAGGTGGACGCCACGCTGGCCGCCGGGCACGTCCGGGTCGTGCTGGGCACCAACTTCCAGAACACCGGCTTCCAGAACACCAACTTTCAGGGCGCCAACTTCCAGGGCACCAGCGGGCTGACCGGCCAGACCCCGCTGCGGCTCCAGCCGCCCATCCCGGAGGAGACGCCGACCGCGCCCGCCACGACGACCGCCACGACGACCGGGGCGGCGCCCACGACGGTCGAGGCGGGCTCGGTGCCCTGCGTCAACTGACCCACGACACGATCAGTGATCGATCTCCCGTCCCGCGGTCAACCGGCGGCCTGGCGCGGGCGCGTTGTCTAGGCTCGACAGGGCGGAGGAGGGTGACGGGACGTGACGGAGAGAACCGACCAGGTGCGGGCGCCGGTCGGGCGCAGGGGCCTGCTGATGGCCGGGCGCGGGGTCATCGCGCTGGTGTCGGTGGCGGTCGTGGTGGCGATGGCGGTGGTGTGGGCCCGCATCGACGACTTCCAGGAGAACGTGACCACGACCGACGCCCTCGTGGTCGCCCAGGAGAGCCCGGAGACCCCACCCGCGGACGACGGCGCCAACGACATCCTGCTCGTCGGCAGCGACACCCGCACCGACCTGCAGGGCAGGCCGCTGTCGGCCGCGGTGCTGCGCGAGCTGCGCACCGAGGCCACCGAGACGATCAACACCGACACGCTGATCCTGCTGCGCCTGCCCAAGGGCGGCGGCAAGAGCTACGCGGTGTCCATCCCCCGCGACACCTACGTCGCCGTCCCCGGGCACCGCGACGAGAAGATCAACGGCGCGTTCGGCGTGGTCAAGGAGCTCACCGCGCAGGCGCTGAGGAACGGCGGCGAGGCCGACAAGGCCAAGATCGAGCGCGAGTCCGACAGCGCCGGGCGCACCGCGCTCATCAAGTCCGTCCAGGGGCTGACCGGGGTGCGCGTCGACCACTACGCCGAGGTCACCCTCTACGGGTTCTACCTGCTCACCGAGGCCATCGACGGCGTGGACGTCTGCCTCAACCACGGCACCAGCGACCCGGACTCCGGGGCGAGCTTCCGGGCGGGCCCGCAGACCGTGCGCGGCGGCGACGCGGTCTCCTTCGTCCGCCAGCGCAACGGCCTCCCCCGCGGCGACCTCGACCGCATCGTGCGCCAGCAGACGTTCCTGGCCTCGGCGATGAACAAGGTCCTCAGCGGCGGCACCCTCGCCGACCCCGCGCGCCTGACCGCGCTGGAGGACGCGGTGGCCAAGACCGTGGTCATGGACCCGGGCCTGCACTTCCTCGACCTGGTCAACCAGGCGCAGGCGCTGGCCTCGGGCAAGGTCGAGTTCGTCACGATCCCGGTGACCGGCGTCGGCGTCCGCAGCGACCGGGACCAGAGCATCATCACCGTCGACCTGACCGCGGTGAAGTCCTACGTGGCCGCCCTGGTGTCGGACACGCCGCCCCCGGCCCCCGCCGCGCCGCCCGCGGTCGAGGGCGACGGCCTGGCGGGCGGGCGCCTGCTGGTGCTCAACGGCCGCGCCGCCGCGGCCCCCTGTGTCGACTGATGGAGCTGTTGTGAGCCTGACCGAGCTGCTGCTGCGCCCGCTGTCCCCGGCCCGCCCGGCCGTCACCCACTACGACGACGCCGCGGGCACGCGGGTGGAGCTGTCGGTGGCCACGCTGGCGAACTGGGCGGCCAAGACGGCCAACTGGCTGGTGGAGGAGCACGACATCGAGCCCGGCGACCCGGTGGCCGTGCTGCTGCCCGCGCACTGGCAGACCGCGGGCGTCCTGCTGGGGGCGTGGTGGTGCGGGGCGCACGTGGTCACCGGCGACGCGCGGGTCACCTTCGTGCCCGGCCGCGGCCGCGGCGCCGACGCGGCTGTCGAGGGCAGCGGCAGCGGTGTCGTCGCGGCGGTCTCCCTCGACCCGATGGGCCGGGACCTCGGCGGCCCGGTCGGCGCGGCGGTGGACTTCGTCGGCGAGGCCCGGCTGTTCGGCGACGACTACTCCGGCGCGCCCGTGCCCGACGACACCCCCGCGCTGGCCAGGATGACCGTGGCCGAGGTGCTGGCGGCGGCGCGGGCGCGCGACTGGCCCGACGCGCCGCGGGTGCTGTCGACGCGGGACTGGGCGGTGCCTGACGGGGTGCTGGCCGCGCTGGTCGCGCCGCTGGCCGCGGGCGGTTCGGTGGTGCAGGTGAGCAACGCCGACCCGGCGAAGGTGGCCGCCCACCGGGCGGCGGAACGCGCGACCGTCGATCTTTGAGTGGAGGTTCACGTGCGGTCGTTCCAGGACAAGGTCGCGGTCGTGACCGGTGCGGCGTCGGGCATCGGGCGGGCGCTGGTGCGGTCCCTGCTGGCCGAGGGCGCGCGGGTGGCCGCCTCGGACATCGACGTCGACGGGCTGGTGGAGACCGGCGACCGCGTGCGCAACTACCGGCTCGACGTGGCCGACCGGGACGCCATTTACGCCCACGCCGACGCGGTTGTGGCCGATTTCGGTCGGGTGGACCTGGTGGTCAACAACGCCGGGGTGGCGTTGAAGGGGACCGTGCGGGAGATGTCCGATGAGGACTTCCGCTGGGTCATGGACATCGACTTCTGGGGCGTGGTCCACGGAACCCGGGCGTTCCTGCCGCACCTGGTCGCCTCGCGGGGGCACGTGGTGAACGTGTCCAGTGTGTTCGGTCTGATCGGCGTGCCGACCCAGAGTGCCTACAACTCCGCCAAGTTCGCCGTCCGCGGCTTCACCGAGTCGCTGCGGCAGGAGATGCGCGGCACCGGGGTCGGGGTCTCGTGCGCACACCCGGGCGGGATCAAGACCAACATCGCCCGCAACGCCCGCGCCACCTCCGCCGCCGAGGCCGACGCCTTCGAGAAGACGGCGATGACCTCGCCGGAGACGGCGGCGCGGGTGATCCTCGACGGGGTGCGCAAGGACCGCGCGCGCATCCTCGTCGGCCCGGACGCCTACATAATCGACGCCCTGCCCCGGTTACTCGGCTCGCTCTACCAGCCCTTGGTGACCCGGGTGTTCGGCAACCGGTCCTGACTCGACCACCAGGTCGGCCTCGGCCGCCGGGTAGTGCCACGCGCCGCCGCAGCCCAGGGGGCACGGGTGCTCCATCTCGCGCAGCACGAACCCGCCGGCCGTGGGAATGGCCTGATGCCACCGCAGGACTCCCAGGCCGTCGCAGTGCGGGCATGTGCGACCGGTCACACTGCCCAGGGTCCCGGCTGGTGCTGGAACCCGCAAGAGGCAGTCGTGCCGGTCAGCCCATGGTCTTTTGACCGTCAAGGGATTCCCGGATGATGTCGGCGTGCCCGCAGTGCTGCGCCGTCTCCGCCGCGATGTGCATGAAGACCCTGCGTGCCGACCGCGTGGCCCCCACCTCGAACCACGGCGCCTCGGGCAGCGGGTGGGTCAGGTCGAGGTCGACAGTGGCCACCAACTCGTCGGTGTCCTTGGCGATCTCGTCGTACCAGGCGAGCATGTCGGCGACGGTTTCGGTGGCGGACAGCGTGAAGTTGTCCCCCCAGCTCTCGAAATCACCATCGAACGCCATCGCCTGCGGTCCCTCGACGATGAACCGCCGCCACCGCAACTCCACGGTCGCAACATGCTTGATCAACCCGCCGATGGTCAGCTCACTCACCGTGGTCCGCTCACGCGCCTGCCCGTCGGTCAGGTTCTGCGCCGTGAACCGCAGGAAGTGCCGCTGCGCCCGCAGCGTCTCCAGGATGTCGGCCCGCTCACCGGTCAGCGTGGTCTCCAGGCTGGTCATGTTGATCGCCCCTCTCTGTGTGTCTCAACGCAACAGTAGAGGTCATTGCGGACACCTTCGGTCCTCAGCCAAACTCGATTGCCCCACCACGCCGCCATCACCACCAAGGCCGACACCCACCGCACCCACTGGCTCAACGGCTGGCGAGAAAGAATGCCGCCCCCGCGCTCGACCACCGAAGTGGGGAGCGCGGGGGCGGCGGTACTCAGAACGGCCAGTCGGCGTTGCGGCCTGCCTCCAGCAGCGGGACCATGCGGAACGCCGCGTCGGTCAGTCCGCCGAACGTGTGCCGGTTGGCCACGCCCGACGGGGTGTGGCCCATGCGGTATCCGGCTAGGTTCCACGTGTAGAGCGGCATGGTCGCAGGTACCGCGCTGTTGACGTGACCGGTGGTCTGCTCGTCGGTGAGGATCAGCAGCCGGTCGTGGAATCGGGGACGCAGGTGCGCGCGGATCGCGCCGGGAGTGTCGGTGCCGCCGCCGATGAAGTACCCGTCGGACTGCCACCGGTCGACCGACCGCAGCAGCGACTCACCCTTGCGCAGTGGGAACACCTTGGTGGCGGCGGCGCCCCCGTAGCCGTTGCTGAACGACACCACGTCGGCATGCGCGCAGCGCGCCGCGACAGCCAGCCCGAACACGACGGCGGCGTCCCAGCGCATGAGGGTGCCGTTCTTGCTGAACCCGGCGTTCATCGAACCGGAGGTGTCGATGAGCACCAGGGTGCGGCCTGCCAGGGCGGGCACGGTGGCCAGCGACGCGGTCAGCGCCTTGTCGAGGGCGTACCCCCACCGCAGCGACGGCGCCGCCTTGTGGGCGGACAGGAACCGCATCGGGAGCTGCCGGGACTTGGCGACCTGCGCGGGGTCGGCGAGACGCGCGCACACCTGCTCGGCGACCTCGTCCGACACCCCGGCCTGGTCGAAGTTGCGGAGGTTCCGCAACAGCGCCATGTAGCCCATGGACGGGATCATCGCCTCCCACGCGCGGGCGGTCAGCGGGCCCTGCAACCACCCCGCCAGTGCCTCCCACGTCATGCCCGCCTGCCGCAGCAGGGACACCGCGGTCTCCAGTTCGGGCCGGGCGAACAGCTCGCGCCGCTTCTCGACCGGCCACGCCATCAGCTCCGCGCGCGCGGCCAGCGTTGCCAGGGACGCCGGGATGGGGTTGTCCCGTCCGTGGCGGCGGTCGAGGGCGTGGGCGAACAGGTCGCCCTGCCACTCCGCGCGCGGGCTGGGGTGGACGAAGTCGACGACGTCACCCATGCGCCAGCCGCGCGAGTCGCTGTCCCACTTGAGCAGTGACCGCTCGTCGTAGAGGCGGGCGACCGCGTCGGCGACGCCGCGCTTGACCGGCTTCGGCACGTTGCGGCCGTGGACCGACGTCCAGTAGGCGAGCAGCTCACCCGGCTCGTCGGCGCGCTGGAGCACGCTGTCGATGACGGCGCGGTTGCTGATGGTGGAGTAGGAGAGGTTGTCGCCCTCGAACTGCCCGGCGGCGTCGGCGGTCTCGTGCCGGCGGGCAGGCCGGGTTCCGGCCACCGCGAGGCGGGCGCGCACGTACTCCGCGGCGCCCACGATCGAGGCGGTGCGCATGTTGCCGTCGGTGCGGAGCCAGCGGAGGAACCGGGCGGTCCAGTCCGGGTGCTCGACCGCGGCCCGCGCGACGAGCTCGGCGTAGCGGGTGTCCCGCTTGTCGGCGGACTCGTAGAAGGTGTTCTCGCCGACCATGTTGGCGACGGCGAGCAGGAACAGCTCCGACCGGGTGTCACGGGCATGGCCGGACCCACCCTCGTGGGTGAGTCCACTGGGGACGGCCTCGGTGACCACGGGAGAGAACACGGCCGCCTTGATGGCGGCGATGTTGAACCTGGCCATCTCACCCCTTCCAGGGAAGGGGAGCAGCAACGACAGGCGTGGCCCGAGATCAAAGTCGGTGGCGGTGACATAGGCGCTCTGCCACCTGAGCTACAGCGGCGAACCGCTGACGGGACTCGAACCCGCGACAACCCCATTTACAGTGGAAGTAACCGCTACCTGCGCACCGGGCACACAGCCTGTCGTTGTGGCTCCCGAGATCAATGTCGCCCCACGGCGTGGTTTCAGTGGAAGTGAAGTAGCCGTGGAGCTTCGCACCGGGAGTGCCGCGGCAGCGTATCCCACCCATCTCACGGAGTTCCACCCATAAACGAGAAGCCGCCCCGCGCGCACCCACCGAAGTGGAAGCGCGGGGCGGCTGCGACAGGCCGCTGGCTCTAGCCCTTGAGCAGTGCCCGCGCCATGACCATGCGCTGGATCTGGTTGGTGCCCTCGTAAATTTGGGTGATTCCTCTCCTGAGCTTTCCGACCTCGGCGTCCTCCAGCGTGGACGGGCTCTGAGCTGCGGAGATGTTCTCGACACTTCTCGCCGGTTTCCACCGCTACCCGACCTCTGACGGCCTGGCCACGGCCTGATCTTGAACCGCCCGCCGGGGTGCGCTGCTGCTCTCGGCGGGCTGCTCGCCGTCCAAGCTCGGTCTCCCGGTAGGGCCGTGGAGCGGGCTTCGGCCGGGCCTTCCTCGCGGCCTTCCGCCGCTTCGGCTCCTGGTAGGTCCCGCGGTCCTCGGTGAGGGCGTAGCGGGTCCACATGACCATCTGGTTAGGCCCTGGATCACGACGGCTGGCGCGCATGTGTGCTCCCTGGTGAGTCGACCGGCGGAGTCGGAATCCGTTGGGCTTGCTCGCCCCCTTGCTTCCTGCTCCTGGCCGCTCCTAGCGCTGGGAGTGCGGTGTCAAGGGTGGAGCTGTGCTCCATCGCGCAGCGACGCCGCAGGCGCCCTTGATGCCGTGCTCCCGGCGTTAGACGATCGCGGCGATGAGGGAAGCCTCTGCCCTACCTCTTGCTTCCTAGCCGTGCCGCCTGCGTGGCGCGGCGCGCACTGGACCGGCTCCGCCGGGGCCTGCCGCGCGCCAGCGCGGGCGTGAGCGAAGCGGGAGCCCGCGCCTTGGCGCGATGACCAGGCCGCTGCGATGCCAACGGGACAGGCCAACTCGCGCCGCGACGCGCAGGCGGCGCGGCCTTGATCCCATAGAGCCAACTTCGGCAGTGCTACGACGCTTCCCAAGACGACGGCGTGACCTATGGCACAATCGTACAATGCAGTCGTCTTACAGGCTTGAGAAGCACGAATGGGTGCTTGGCGATCCGCTAGGTAGCGGCGGTTATGGTCACGTCTACTCCGCCAACGCAGAGGGTATCGATGGCGCGCTAAAGATGGTGCCGAAAGTTCCAGGCGCTGAGCGCGAAGCTCTTTTCGAGCTTCCAGAAGCTCGGAACGTGGTCCCGATATTGGATCGCGGCGAGACCGAAGATCACTACATCATCGTGATGCCACGGGCAAAGTGCTCGTTGCATGATTGGCTCAAGCAAACAAATGGACCAGTCGCCTTTAAAACGGCCGTGGAAGTTCTTATAGATATCGCCGAAGCGCTTGCCAGCATTGGAGATCAGGCGGTACATAGAGATATCAAGCCTGGGAATATTCTTCTTCTAGAAGAAAGATGGTGCTTGGCCGACTTTGGAATCGCTCGATATGTTGAGGATGACACGAGCACTCATACTCGCAAGATGGCAGGTTCAGCCCAATACACCGCACCTGAGCGTTGGAGGAGCGAGCGCGCAGTTCCCGCGTCAGACATTTACTCGCTAGGCGTTGTGGCGTTCGAAATGCTTACCGGAAACCGACCTTTCCGTGGACCGTCAGCGAGTGACTATCGCGACCAGCACCTATTTGGTGACCCTCCAGAGATGAACGAAGTTCCGGTAGCTATAGCAACTCTCGTCGAGGAGTGCCTCTATAAGAGACCTGAGGCGCGACCCACGGCAGCAAATCTTGTAGCTCGACTGAACACCATCATGCGGTCCAACCCATCCCCTGCATTCGCTAAGTTGCAAGAGGCGAACCGTAGAGAAGTTAGGAAGATCGCTACCGAGGCGCGAGCAACTCTGATGACCCAACTTGAGAATGAACGACGAAACGAGTTGCGGGATATCGCCTATCGCAAGGTAGGGAAGATCATTACCCGCCTATTCAATGCTGCTGTAGAGGCCGCCCCTCTGGGAGTGTTGTCGGAGCTGCCGAATGAGGGGGTCGCATTCATACTTGGAGCTGGCCGATTGCGCTATAGTGGAATGCACGACTCGCGGGACCTCGCGTGGCATGAAGCGCCATTTGATGTCATCGCGCACGCTGCATTAATCGTTCGTGTCGGCGACGATAGCGATGATCTCGACTATCGAGGACGTTCGCATGCAATTTATTACTGTGACGCACAGGAAAAGGGTGCGTTTAAATGGTTCGAATTTGCGTTCGGGCTAGCGACTGAGAGCGAACGTTCTATCTTTCCTTTCGCTATGGTGCCAGATCTTCAGGTCGCCAGGATGCTAAACCAAGGCTCCAAAGCTACGGGTATAGCGCGGCCGGTCGTTGCATTGGAGGACGGCCAGTTAGACGAGTTTGTCGAGCGATGGCTATGTTACCTCGCTGATGCTGTCAGCGGCTCCATTGCTCGACCACGTCTTCCTGAAGGTAATCCCGCCGGTTCCTGGCGGATTGATGGCCGTGAACCATAGTAGGCGATGGGGCTTGATTCTGGATGCCCAGGAACTTGCGCTGCGGCTTCTGCCGCCCTTGGGTCGCCGGTGGGAGCATGTACAGGCGGTTGCCAAGCAGGCTGACGATCTGCGCCCGTCGGTAATGGCCTTGGGGGAAGCCGCAGCGCAGGTGTTAGTTGCTGCGGCCTGGCTTCACGACATCGGGTATGCCCCTGAGGTTGACGTGACTGGTTTTCATCCGCTCGACGGGGCGCGATATCTAGAGCGGCTTGGATGCTCCAGGCAGCTCGTTTGCTTGGTTGCGCATCATTCGGGAGCTCGCTTCGAGGCAGAGGAACGCGGGCTCTCTGCGGAGTTGGCGGCCTTTGAGTTGGAGGACAGTCCGATCATGGATGCTCTGGTCACGGCAGACATGACCACGGGACCGGACGGTACGAGGCTTACGTATCGGGAGCGCATCGCCGAAATTCTGAGCAGGTACCCGGCGGACAGCCCGGTGCATGCGGCTTGGCTGCGGGCAGATATAGAGATCGGTCTGTGTATTGAGCGCACGGAAGCGCGGATGCGGCAGAGTTACCCCAGGTAGGGAGACCGGCGGCTGTCGTCTAGGGCGTGGTCAATCCGCAGACGCATTGACGGGTGGATGTTGAGGCGGTCCAGCTCGCTCGGTTCTACCCACTTGACGGCCTTGGTTTCGGAGCCGTCCTCCCTGGGGCTGCCGCTGATCCACTTCGCCTCGAAGCACAGTGAGAACTGTTGGCGTACTTCGCCGTCGTCGTACTGCATGACGTGGCGGGGGTCGGTGTAGGTGCCGACCAGGCGCATGATCTCGACCGTGAGGTCGGTCTCCTCTTGGACCTCGCGGACTGCTGTGTCTGTGATTCGCTCCCCGGGGTCATGGCCGCCTCCTGGTAGTGCCCACAGGTCGTTGTCCACCTTGTGGATTAGCAGGATTCTTCCGGATTCGTCTCGGATGGCGACCGTGACTGAGGGGACGACGCTGTTCACTTCTGGCGCGTTGGGGTCGTTGAAGTAGTCGATTCGAGCCATCTAGCGCGCCTCCTCGGATGCGACAGCCCACACTCGGTCGAACGACTCCATGTAGTGCCGCCACATCGTGCCGCCTTCGGTTCGCCGCAGGTGCAGGATCGGGTTCTGTCCGGCCATTGAGCCGAAGGCGTGGCCGTTGATCAGGGCTTGGTCATCGAACCGGTAGATCGAGTTGTAGAGGATCGTTCCGTGCGTCCGAACCTCGACGCCGGGCAAGTCGGCGACGTCGCTGAGGTAGCGGCGCATCATCTGGATGCGGCCCTCTAGTCCGCCGGTGGTTCCTTCCTCGGCCGCTCGTTGGATGACCGCTGGTGAGGTCTCGTCGCCGACGACAAACCTGAACCTCACGCCAGCGCTGACCTTTGCTCGGACGACGGGCAGGATGTTGAACTGCTCCACTAGGAATTGGCCGGAGAACACCAGAACGTCCATCTGCGTTGTCACGCCGTGGATCAGGTCTGTCCACAGCGAGTACGGCACGGCGGATCTTGTGGGGTAGACCCGCACCAACTCTTGGTTTGCGTCTGGAGTGGGTGGCCTTCCCGCGGCCGATGCGGGTTCCGGCACGAACTCGATGTTGTCGGTATACGGCTCGAACAACTGCTCCGCGGTCCAGCTCGGGAACATCGTCTCAAGCACCCGGCAATGATCACCATAGGGAAGCGTGACGACTTCGCCGGACACCCAGCGGTAGAACTGGGCCTTGCTTGGGTAGGCACGCTTTAGGGATGCGTCCGTAGCCTCTGCTGCCCTCGCATACTCGCGGCAGAACGCGCTGTACCCGTTGATTCGGCGCTGCTTGAGCAGGACGCCCAGCAACACGGTCTTGTCCCCCATGTCTCACTCCCTCCGAGCCTTAGCGAGACCGAACGTACCACGAAGACGAGACAAGATGAGACTCGATGAGTCCAAGCGGTTCCAGGCGAGACCCAGACGCGGTCGAGAAGGGACTGTGACCAGGCCGAATGTGTAGGTAGCGGCTCGTGAGACGACGCGGCCGACACGACGGAAGGTCACCAGCATGGCTATCAGCAAGGGGCACCGGTTCCCCATCGCCTTTGAAGACGCCTTTCCCAGCGGCCTGGTCATGACGGGCGTGGTGATGCCGGACAACGAGTTCCAGAGCAGGGAGGACAAGGCGAAGAACCGCCCGGTCAGGCAGCGGACGGACGAGGCGACGGGTCTGCGCCAGTGGAAGGCCGTGATGACGGACCCCGGTGAGCCCAACGCCAAGCGGGCGTCCTTCGAGGTGACGTTCCTGGCTGAGGTTCAGCCGGTGCCGACCACGGCGGAAGCGCTGCCGGGTATGCGGCCGGTGGAGTTGGAGGGGCTGACGGCTGAGCCCCGGATCGCCGGGAACGGGGAGTTCAAGTACCAGTCGTACGTGTACCGGGCCTCCGGCTTCCGGGCCGTTGGGACATCGGGTGGTCATCAGCGCAGGGCCGCCGCGACGTCGGACACGTCGGGCAAGTCCGAGACCACCAAGGCCGCGTGACGTTCGAGATGAGCGCGGCGGGTGGGAAAGGGCTTGGCGGCCTCGTGCGCTTGCCTTCGGGCGGCGTTCAGGACTGCTCAGCTCAACCTCGCCCAGGTTGCTCGGAGAGGCGTGGGTGATGGTGCCTGATGTGCTGGATGAGCGTTGGCAGGAGGCGTACCGGGCGTATGGCGCGGCCTCGGAGAACGTCGCCCGTCTCGGCCCGAGTGACCCCGGTGCCGCCGCACAGATGGTCTCGGCGTCCTGGGATGTCGCCGTGGTGTGGCGAGAGATCGCAGCTACGGGCGGGCTTCCGTGGTGGGCCTTGGCGGCTGTGCGTGCTGCGGCCGAAGCGTTCGAGGCGCAGTCTCGTGAGTGGGATGCGCGGGTAAGCGCTGAGAGCGACAAGCAGCCAACACGCAATAGGCGCTCCCGACTTCCAAGGGGGCAACGATGACGGCCTCTCGGCGAGTCGGCCCGATTGATGTTGAGGCGGTGACCGGGCCTGAGCTGGACAAGGATGTTGCACGGCGGCTTCTGTGCTTCGAACTGGTTCGGCTGCTGGCTGCGCGGTCGGTGACTCATGGCCAGGTGGGTGAGTGGTTGGGCACGACTCGCGCCTCGGTCACTCAGGCGATTGCCGGGAAGAACCTGTTGAGCGCTCCTGCTCTGGAGGTGCTGCTGCGGCGCCTGGATGCGCTGGAGGCGTTGCCCCGGTGGCTGCACCTGCGCAAGCTGGCCCACCGGTCCCCATCCCGCCCGACACTGTCCGGGCCTGAGTTGGTGGTCGGGTTGGAGGCGTACGCCTCGCGGGTGGAGTTGTACGACGTGGCGTGCTTTGGCGGGCTCATCACCACCGACCGCTGGCACGTCCTCGACGGCGACGATCCACCCGAGTTGCTGTGGTTGGTGGAGGAACACCTCACCCGGCGACCGCAACCCGCCGTTTTCCGCGCACTGGTGCGACACGTCTTGGGTCTGCCGAACGTGACCGTTCAGGTAGTCCCCTACGGCCTGGACCCCGCACTAGCGCTCTCGGGCGGATTCGAGATCGTCCACGGCCCGGCGGGGGTGGTCGTGTGCGAGGAAACCCGGCAGGCCCATCACTACCACGACACCGACACCGCGATTGCCGACTACCAAGCGGTGTTCACCACTCTGCGGTCGGCGGCTTTCGCCCCGGATCGGTCACGGGCCTTGCTGGCTGACACGTAATCCACATTGCAAGTAACCACACACGTTAGGTAGATCAGAATGATTCGTCACGTCTCTGTGGGCTTGTGGGCCGAGATCGGCGACACATGCCCCATGCGGTTCACCACCAACGACGACCAAGGCGTCGACCTCATCCTGGGCGGTGATCGGGAGACCTTCGAGATGTGTTTCACCCGGCCCGCGCTGGAACGTTTCCTCGGCCTGGGGCAGGAAGCACTCACCCAGGCCAAGACCGAGCAGGTGGAGCAGGGCGCGCACTAGGGGCTACGCGCTCGACAACCGAATAGTGCTGGTGGGGCAGGGACACGTGGGCATCGAGGGGCGCTCGCGTGTTCCTGCCGCGCCCGAAACCTCTTGATACATAAGGAACTTGTAGGTGGGAGCGGCCAGAATGGTTGGTCGCCGGTTTGACCGCTCCCGCTTGCCCGACTCGGAAGCGAATCAGACATGGCAAGCGTAAGTCACAACCGGGGGCACTCCGCAAGGGGCACCACCCGGACAGGAAACCGTTGTGCCGAATGCAGGCGGTTCGCTCGGTTGTTGCCGGGTGAGGAGAAGTGTTCGAACTGCTCCGGGGTGTTGGGGTTGGTGTTCGGCACGATCACCGCTCCCACCGACGCCAAGACTCGGGGTGGTTGGTGATGGGCGGCAACAGCCGGTGGGTCGACCCGGCACCCCTGGAGGTGGCACGTCCGCGGCTTCCCTGGTGGACGTTGCTGCCCTGGAAGGCAAAGGTACTGCTCTCCCCGCTGGCGTTGGCCTGGGTGCTCCTCTGGGCTACGGCCAGGGTGGTGCGGGTGGCCTGGTACTACCCGGTGTCGGTGGTGCTGGGCGTGGTCCTGGCCCTCGGCGGGGTACCGCTACACCAACTCGGCGGGTGGTGGCTGCTCGGTGGCCTGGCCCTCGGGTCCGTGGTGGGTGGGCTGCTGTGGTGGCACCGGGACACCCTCGGGTTCCTGGCACGGGTGCGGTGGATGCGCACGGAGCTGCGACGGGCGCTGGTGTACTCGACACAGTGGCGCACGGTCACCCGGCTGGCAGGGCTCTGCGGGGACGCCAAGGGCCGGGAGTACCGACCCAAGCTCAAGCGCACCCGCTCGGAATGGTGGCGCGACCGCGTACGAGTACGGATGATCCCCGGACAGGCCCCCGAACAGTGGGAGCTACGGGCTTCGGGGTTGGCGCACTCGTTCCGGGCTCGGTCCTGCCGCGTGCGCATGGTCAAGCCGGGAACGATCGAACTCGACTTCGTCCACGCCGACCCACTCGCCTCGCCGTTGGCGGTTCCCGAGCTGGCAGAGCAGGGCTCGACGGTCGATCTGAAGCGGGTGGTGATCGGGCGCACGGAGACCGGCAAGCCGTGGACGCTGCGGTTGCTCGGTGGGCAGTTCCTCGCCGTGGGTGTGCAGGGCGCGGGCAAGGCGTCGGTGTTGTGGGCGGTGCTGCGGGCGTTGGCTCCGGCGCTGCGCTCGGGCCTGGTCCGGGTCTACGGGATCGACCCCAAGGGCGGCATGGAGCTGGGACAGGCTCCCGAGCTGTTCCACGGCGGCCCCGTCTACAGCAACGGCGCGGCAGCCGTCGAACTGCTCGAATCACTCGCCGAGGAGACCAGGGCTCGGGCGGCGCGGTTCCGGGGCATCCTGCGGGGTTGGACACCGGCCAGTGGGGAGCCGTTCCTGCTCCTGGTGCTCGATGAACTCGCCGACATCATCGCCTACCAACCCGACCGCAAACTCAAAGAACGCGCGGCAGCGGCCCTCCAAACGATCACCTCCCAGGGGCGGGCTCCGGGGGTCGCGGTGCTGGGGCTGGTCCAGGACCCGCGTAAGGAGATCGTCCCCTTCCGGAACCTGTTCACGACACGGATCGCGTTGCGGCTGGATGAGGCGACGCAGGTGGACATGGTCCTTGGCGACGGAGTTCGGGCTCGGGGCGGGAACGCGCATGAGATTCCGGAGAGTACGCCGGGGGTGGCGTGGGTGAAGGAGGATGGGAAGCGCGATCCGGTGCGGGCGCGGGCTTTTCATGTGACTGACACCGACATCACCGAGCTTGTCCACTACGTCTTTGGTACCTCGGCCAGCATTCACGCCTTCCCTGAGTTGCACGCCACGGACGGCGGTGAAGCGGCATGAGCGCGCCCACGAAGGTCAGACCACCGCTCGCCCTCGATGTCGTGACCGCGACGGCTGAGCAGTGGGGCGTGTGTGTGCGTCCGTTCACGATGGAAGTCGGCGACGTCACCACCGGGCAACTCCGTTACGTCGGTGTCCCGTGTGGATCGATGGTGGAGAGCGTGTGCGGGCCGTGTGCGCGGAAGGCTCGTGCGTTGCGGATGACTCAGTGCCGCGAGGGCTGGCACTTGTCCGTTGAGCCGGTCGATGTCCGCCGTGCACCCTCGGATGATCAGAAGGCGCTGTTGGAGCTGCGCGCCGACTTGGTGGACGCCTATCGGCGGGCCGATGCCGCTGGGGATGTGGACGCGGACGAACTGCGTGAGGACATCCGGGCGGTGGATGAGGAACTGCACGCCACTGGCGTGACTGGTCGTCTGCCGAACCCGGACGGGCCTGGGACGAAGGTGTCCCCGAAGCGGTCGACCAAGCGCAGGAAGGACGCTCCTGGTTTGCCTCGTCGGCGGGTGGAGAAGCGCACCGTGGGCCGCGAGTATGCAGGCGGCTACCGACCCTCCATGTTCGTCACGCTCACCTGCGACACCTACGGCCCTGTCCTGGCCGACGGCACCCCGCGCAACCCGAACACCTACGACTACCGGCGGGCGGCTCGGGACGCGGTGCACTTCGCCTCCCTGATCGACCGCTGGTGGCAGAACCTGCGCCGCATCGTGGGCTGGGATGTGCAGTACTTCGCCACCGTCGAACCGCAGAAGCGCACAGCACCGCACCTGCACACAGCGATCCGCGGTTCCATCCCCCACGAGGTCATCCGCCAGGTCACCGCGGCCACCTACCTCCAGGTGTGGTGGCCACAGCATGACCAGCTCGTCTACGGCGGGGAGCACCTGCCGGTGTGGGATGGAGAGCAGTTCGTAGACCCGGACACCCGGCGCCCTCTGACGGCGTGGGCGGACGCGCTCGAAGACGTTGAGGAACCGGCGCACGTGGCCACCTTCGGAGCGCAGGTGCACTCCAAGGGCATCCTCGGCGGCACCGAGGAAGCCGGACGCCACATCGGATACCTGACCAAGTACCTCACCAAGTCCACCGGCGAAGTCATCTCCGCCGACACCGACCGGCAACGAGACCACCACGACCGCCTACACGCCGAATTGGCGGTAACGCCATGCTCGCCACGTTGCGCGGTCTGGTTGCTCTACGGGGTTCAGCCGCTCGGGGTGACCTCGCGGACGACTCCGGGGCATTGCAAGGGCCGGGCTCACCGCCGGTCGACGCTCGGACTGCCGGGACGGCGGGTGCTGGTCTCGCGGAAGTGGTCCGGGAAGACCGTGGCCGAACATAAGGCCGACCGGCGGGCGTTCGTGCTGTCGATGCTCGAAGGTGTCGGCATCCGGCCACCGGAGCGTGACCCGGCCCAGTTCGTGTGGCGCAAGCTCGCTCCCGGCGACACCAATGCCCCACCACGGGCGCACTTGCTCATGCACGCCATCTCCGAGCGCATCCGGTGGAGAGCCGAGTACGACACCGCGCTACTCGCGGCCGGGATGAGCCGGCCAGATGTTTCAGCAACTCCACCGATGGCCGCGTGAACTGGGGGGATCTGATGGACAACGTGAGTTCGATTGATCGGCTCTGGACCGTGGAGGACGTTTCCGCGTACCTCGGCGTACCGGTGAAGACGCTCTACCAGTGGAAGTGGCGGGGTGAAGGTCCTCCGGTCCGCAAGGTCGGGCGTCATCTCCGCTATGACCCGGCGGCGTTGCGGGTCTGGCTCGCGGATGCGGCGTAGGGGCGGCGATGGGACACGTCCAAGACCGGTGGTACCGGCCGAAGATCGACCCGGAGACTCAGCAGCCCGTGCTGAACGACAAGGGCAAGCCGGTCCGTGAGAAGACCGAGTTGTTCGGCAAGGGCGACCGCTATCGCGTGCGCTACCTCGACCCCACCGGCAAGGAGCGGGCCAGGAGCTTCCCGGACAAGCAGAAGAAGGCGGCAGACGACTTCCTGTTGTCCGTGGAGAGCGACAAGCGGGAAGGGCGGTACCTCGACCCGAAGGGCGCTCAGAAGCTGTTCCGCGCGCAAGCGGAGAACTGGCTCAAAGGACAGTCCGACGACCCGGCTACGCGGGAAGTCCTCCGTAGCCGTCTCGACAAGCGCATCCTTCCGGCGCTGGGTGACCTGCCTCTGGTGAAGATCAAGCCGTCGACCATCCGTGACTGGATGGCTGAGGTCGCCGACTTTTCGGACAACTACAAGGCGGTCCTCTTCACGGCGGTGAACGGCGTCATGGAATCCGCGATTGAGGACAAGTTGATCGGCTCCAACCCGTGCAAAGCGAGCACGATCCGGCGGCCGACGAGTGGCGCGGTCGCGGTCACCGACGTGTGGCCGGAAAGCCGGGTCAAGGCCGTGCGGACGGGCATTGACGACCGGTGGCGGATCGTCGTCACCCTCGGCGCGGGTCTCGGGCTGCGGCAGGGTGAGCTGCTGGGCCTCTCCCCCGATGACGTGGACCGGCAGGACATGACCGTGCACGTCCGCCGACAGCTCCGCACCGTCAACGGCGTGAAGGTGTTCGCCCTGCCGAAGGGGAACAAGACGCGCACCGTGCCGATCTCCCCAGGCCTGCTCCAAGAGATCGACTACCACTTGGACGACTACCCGGCCCCGGAGATCACGCTCCCGTGGCGCAAGCCCGGCGGCGATCCGGCGACAGCTCGCCTGATGGCGACCGGCGAACATGGGCGGCTCTACTCCGGGGACCTGTTCACCAAGACGGTGTGGGAAGGGGCCTTCCGAGAAGCCAAGCTCACCAAGCGCAAGCGCGTCGATGGGATGCACGCGCTGCGGCACTTCTACGCCTCGATGCTGCTCGCCCAAGGCGTCTCGATCAAGGAGCTGTCGGCCTACCTCGGCCACGCCGATGCGGGGTTCACCCTCCGCGTCTACACGCACATGGTGCCGTCGAGTCACGACCGGGCGCGGCTGGCGATTGACGCGACGTTCGCGCGGCCTGGTGCCGTTCACGGCCTGGGGACGGCCTGATCATGAAATCAGACCGTCCCCAGGGACCGAGTGACAAGATCAATCTAGCCCTTGAGCAGGGCGCGGGCCATGACCATGCGCTGGATCTGGTTGGTGCCCTCGTAGATTTGGGTGATCTTCGCGTCGCGCATCATGCGTTCTACGGGGAAGTCGCGGGTGTAGCCTGCGCCGCCGAATAGTTGGACGGCGTTGGTGGTGACTTCCATGGCGGTGTCTGAGGCGAAGGTCTTGGCGGCGCTGGAGGCGAAGCCTGCGTCGGGGTCGTGGCGTTCGACCTTGGCGGCGGCGGCGTAGACCAAGTGGCGGGCGGCTTCGATTTTCATGGCCATGTCGGCGATCATGAATTGGAGGCCCTGGAATTCGGCGATGGCGCGGCCGAACTGCTTGCGCTCCTTGACGTAGGCGATCGAGGCGTCCAGGGCGCCTTGGGCGATGCCCAGGGCTTGGGCGCCGATGGAGTGGCGGGTGTGGTCCAGGGTGCGGAACGCCAGGCGGAGGCCCTGGCCGGGTTCGCCGATGACGCGGTCGGCGGGGATGGTGCAGTCCTCGAAGTAGATCTCGCGGGTCGGGGAGCCCTTGATGCCGAGTTTGCGCTCCTTGGGCCCGACGACGAAGCCCGGGTCGTCCTTGTGGACCATGAAGGCGGAGATGCCGTCGGCGGGCTTGGCGGCCGAGGGGTCCGAGACGGCCATGACGGTGTACCAGCTGGACTCGCCCGCGTTGGTGATCCAGCACTTCGTGCCGTTGAGCACCCACGACGAGCCGTCGAGGCGGGCACGGGTGCGCATGGCGGCGGTGTCGGAGCCCGCCTCGCGCTCGGAGAGGGCGTAGGAGGCGCTCTCACCGGCGGCGATCGCGGGGAGGACCTGCTTCTTCAGCGCCTCCGACCCGCCCAGGATCAGGTTCATCGTGCCCAGCTTGTTCACCGCCGGGATCAGCGACGACGACGCGCAGACGCGGGCGACCTCCTCGATGACGATGTTGGTCGCCACCGAGTCCGCGCCCTGGCCGTCGTACTCCTCGGGGATGTGCGGCGCGGCGAAGCCCGCCTTGTTCAGCGCCGCCAGGGCCTCGACGGGGTAGCGCTCCCGCTCGTCGACGTCGGCGGCGTGCGGGGCGATCTCCTTCTCAGCCAGCGCGCGCACGGCTTCACGCAGCGCGTTGTGCTCGTCGCTGAGCTGGTAGAGACCGACGTCCACGGTTGCCTCCCGGTAGAGTCCGGCTACCAGGTTAGCAACCGTTTACTAGGATGTCCTTGTGTTCTGACGCACCGACGCGCGCAGCACCTCGTCCTTGGCCAGCACCAGGGACTCGAGCCCGGCCTGGAAGGCGGCCATCCGCGCGCGCAGGTCGGCGTCGGCCACCGACAGCATCCGCACGGCCAGCAGCCCGGCGTTGCGCGCCCCGCCGATCGACACCGTCGCGACCGGCACCCCCGCGGGCATCTGCACGATCGAGAGCAGCGAGTCCATGCCGTCGAGGTACTTCAGCGGCACCGGCACGCCGACCACCGGCAGCACCGTCGCCGAGGCGACCATGCCCGGCAGGTGCGCCGCCCCGCCCGCCCCCGCGATGATCACCCGCAGGCCGCGCCCGACGGCGTCGCGGGCGTAGTCCAGCATCCGGCCGGGCGTGCGGTGCGCCGAATAGACACCGACCTCGTAGGCCACCTCGAACTCGTCGAGGACGTCGGCGGCCGCCGACATGACCGGCCAGTCCGAGTCGCTGCCCATGATGACGCCGACCGCGGGTGCAGACACCGAAGACACTCCTAGTGGATCTCGTAGCCGTCTGACCAGACGGCATGGGACAGCCAGTGCGCGGCGAGCTTGGCGCGCGAGCGCACGTCCGCCAGGTCGTCGCCGAGCAGCGTCACGTGGCCGATCTTGCGGCCGGGCCGCTCCTGCTTGCCGTAGTAGTGCACGTGCGCGTCGCGGAAGCGGGCGAACAGGTGGTGCATCCGCTCGTCCATCCCCATCGACGGCGCCACGTCCGCGCCGAGCACGTTCGCCATGACGACGACGGGGGCGAGCGGGTCGCAGGCGCCCAGCGGGTAGTCCAGCACGGCCCGCAGGTGCTGCTCGAACTGCGAGGTCCGCGCGCCCTCGATGGTCCAGTGCCCGGAGTTGTGCGGGCGCATCGCCAGCTCGTTGACGAGCACCCCGTCGGCGGTCTCGAACAGCTCGACGGCCAGCACCCCGACCACGTCCAGCTCGCGCGCCACCCGCAGCGCCAGGTCCTGCGCCGTGCGCGAGAGCGACTCCGAGAGCCCCGGCGCGGGCGCCAGCACCTCCACGCAGATGCCGTCGACCTGCACGGTCTCCACCAGCGGCCAGCACGCGCCCTGCCCGAACGGCGAGCGCGCCACCAGCGCCGAGAGCTCCCTGCGCATCGCGACCCGCTGCTCCACCAGCAGCGCCCGCCCCGCCAGCGAGCCGACCACCTCGGCAGCGGCGGCGGGGGAGTCCAGCACCCACACCCCGCGCCCGTCGTAGCCGCCGCGCGCGGTCTTGAGCACGACCGGCCACCCGTGGGCGTCGCCGAACCCGACCACGTCGTCGACCCCGGTGACCTCGGCGAACTCCGGCACCGGCACGCCGAGCTCGGCCAGCCGACGCCGCATGACGAGCTTGTCCTGCGCGTGCACCAGCGCGTCCGGGCCCGGGCGCACGTTCACGCCCGCCTCGACCAGGGCGCGCAGGTGCTCGGTGGGCACGTGCTCGTGGTCGAAGGTCAGCACGTCGCAGCCCTCGGCGAACCCGCGCAGGGCGTCGAGGTCGGTGTGGTGCCCCACGGTGACGGTCGGGGAGACCAGCGCGGCGGGGTCGTCGGGCCCCGCGGCCAGCACGTGCAGGGACTGGCCGAGCGCGACAGCGGCCTGGTGCGTCATGCGCGCCAGCTGACCGCCGCCGACCATCCCGACCACGGGCAAACCGGTGCGTGCGTCCACGGTCCGGGGACTCTACCGGTCACGCCCTGCTCAGCCGGTCCACCATGGCCTGTACGGCCTTCTCCGACCTCGGCAGCCGCTCCACCCTGATCTCCGGGCGGCACACCCCGCGCAGCGCGGCGTCCACCCGGAACCGCTCGGCGATGCGCAGCCGGGTCTCCAGCGCCCGCTCGGCGAGGCCGCGGCCGCGCTCGGCCAGCACCGTGGCCACCGACGGCCCCAGCACGGCCAGGCTCTCCCCGCCGTCGAACACCTCGCGCAGCACCTCGGCCACCAGGGCCATCGCCATCAGCCGGGGCCAGCCCGCCGTGCGCGTGAGGTCGACGCACACGATCAGCAGCACGAAGGTGTCCGCGGGGCTGAACCCGCCGCGCCGCCCCGCCCGGTACACCTCGCCGAGGCGGATGCGCAGGTACTCGGCGGTGCCCAGCCCGGTCAGGTTCTCGGTGGCCCTGACCGCGCCCAGCTCGCCCATCGCGGCGTCCGCCCACGCCAGGGCCGTGGTGCGCAGCAGCGGGGCCGGGGTGTCGTCGGGGTCGGCGGCGACCAGCCTGCCCGCGTCCGCGGTGAGCACGGCGTGCAGGGCGGCCAGGTCGGCCAGCGTCTCCTCCAGCCCGGCGCCCGCGCGGGCCCGGGCCGCGCCGAGGCAGGCCAGCGTGGCGGCGAGGTCGGCGCCGGAGAGCACGCTGTCGCACACGTCGTCGACCTCGGGCACGCCCCAGTCGCTGGGAAACCGCCAGCCCGCCGCCAGGCTCGCCGTTCGCCACCGGGACCGCAGCTCCCGCAGCGTGCGCCCGGCGTCATCGCGCCATACCGAGCCCACCTCACGTACCGCCACGCACTCAGTCCTCTCCTCGGGGAACCCCAATGGGTGACGCGGCTCGTGGCGGACCGTGACGCGGGTGGGCGGCACTTCCTCATCCCCCACACGGGCGAGAACGTGACGGCACCGGAGGCATCCGTCACACTGGGTCGGCGCATCGCGGCCGGGAGGGGAGTCCAGGCCCGTGACCGGAGGGGAGGACCGTGTCGACCGTTCCGGCTGACGTCGGCCCGAGTGACGCCGAACTGATCGATTCCGTGCGGGGCGGCACCGTCTCCGCCTACGGCGCGCTCTACGAACGACACGTCGCCGCGGCGTACAACCTCGCCCGGCAGCTCACCCGCAATCCCGCCGAGGCCGACGACCTGGTCTCGGAGGCGTTCGCCAAGGTCCTGGACACGCTGCGGCAGGGCCGGGGGCCGGATTCGGCCTTCCGCGCGTACCTGCTGACGGCGTTGCGCCACACCGCGTACGACAAGACCCGCCGGGACAAGCGCGTCGAGCTGTCCGATGACGTCTCGCAGGTCAGCGGCGTCGACCAGGCGGCGGTGAGCGTGCCGTTCACCGACACCGCGGTCGCCGGGCTCGACCGGACGCTGGCCGCGCGCGCCTTCGCCACGCTGCCCGAGCGCTGGCAGGCGGTGCTGTGGCACACCGAGGTCGAGGGCCAGCTGCCCGCGCAGGTCGCCCCGCTGCTGGGGCTGACCCCGAACGGCGTGTCCGCGCTGGCGTACCGGGCCCGCGAGGGGCTGCGCCAGGCGTACCTGCAGGTGCACCTGGCCGAGACCGCCGAGCAGAGCTGTCGGGCCGCGGCCGAGCGGCTGGGCGCGTGGGTCCGGGGTGGACTGTCCAAACGGGAGACCGCCCAGGTGGAGTCCCACCTCGACCAGTGCGGCCGGTGCCGGGCGCTGGCCGCGGAGCTGACCGACGTCAACAGCGGGCTGCGGGTGTTCGTCGCGCCGCTGGTGCTGGGCTCGGGCGCGGTGGCCGGTTACCTCGCCACCGCCCAGACCACCGTGACCGCGGGGGCCGCCCTCGGCGGGGTGATCGGCGGTGGGGCCGCCGTGTCCTCCTCGGCAGGCGGGGCCGCGGGGGCCACGACGAGCGTGCCGCGGCAGTTCCTCGGCCTGGTGACCTCCGCGGTGGCGTTGGTCGCGGCGGTGGCCCTCGGGCTGGCCGCGACGCCGTCGGGTCAGCAGATCCCGGCGGCGGCGGCCCCGCCGCCCGCCGCGGCGCAGGACCCGCCCGCCCCACCCGCGGCACCGCCCGCCCCGCCCGTCGAGCCGCCGCCTGCCGAGCCGCCTCCCCGCGAGCCGCTCCCCGGCGAGCCGCCGCCCGCCGTTCCCCCCGCCCAGAACCCCCCGCCCGCCGAGCCGCCCGCGGCCGCGCCCGCGCCGGAGCCGGTCCAGCCGCCGCCCGCGCCCGCCCCGACCCCCACCCCCGGCCCGCCGAGCCTGTCGGCCGACCCGCTGAGCCCGCTCGCGCTCGTCGTCGGCCAGGGCCCCACCGACCTGCCCATCACGGTCCGCAACACCGGCGGCAGCGCGTCCGAGCCGGTGGTGGCGACGCTGGAGCTGCCCAAGGGCGTGCACGCCATCGCGGGCCAGCGGCTCCGCTCGGCCGCGCCACTGCGGCTCAACGGCGCCCCGCAGACCGGCACCGTGCGCTGTCCCGCCGGGAAGGGCACGGTCACCTGCACCAGCGGCGCGGGCCTGCGCCCCGGCGACTCGGTCACCCTGGTGTTCCGCGTCGTCGCCACCCCCGGCGCCGGGGGCGGGCGCATCACCGGCACGGTGATGGCGGGCTCGACGATCAGCGTGGCCATCTCGGTGCCGATCCAGGTCCGCGAGCCGCGCGACGAGGTGAAGCTCCGCGTCGAGGCCAAGGGCCACGGCTGGTTCGACACCCTGTTGCCGTGGGGGCGCGACGTCCGCCTGACCGCGCAGGCCGCCAACACCGGCCAGAGCACCAAGCCCGTCGAGATCACCGTCGACGAGCCGGGCACGAAGATCGGCGGCTCCCCCGGCCTCACCTGCACCACCCACGGCCGGGCCCGCACGACCTGCCGCACCACCGCCCCCGTGGCCCCCGACACCGTGGTCAGCGTCCAGCTCCACATCCGCCTCGGCCTCGACCGCCCGCACCGGCACTCCTGGCACAAGATCACCGCCACCGCCGCCCTGGGTCGCTCCGTCGCCAGCGAGACGGTCAAGGTCCCCTTCCACGGCCTGTGGTGGACGGAAGCCCACGACCCCGTCCCCCCGACGACGACACCACCACCGAGCACCGCCACGGCGACCCCGACCACGCCGCCCCCGACCACCCCCACCTCCGTGCCACCCACCACGAAACCGACCTCGCGGCCCCCCAGCACCACGAAGCCGCCCACGACGGCGCCGCCCACCACGGCACCACCCACCACGGCGCCGACCACCACGCCCCCGGCCACCGCAACCCGACCCGGGCCCGACATCCCCGGCCTGGACCTCATCCCCCACTGCACCGGCAAGACCCCCAACCGCTGGGACCTGCCCTGCTGAGCTGGACTCGCCGAGTTGACCGTGTGGCGGGGCTCGCTCACGGCAAGTGACGACCCCTGGTTAGACTCCGCCCACATGGCCGTTGTCGAGACCGTGCTGGCCCGTCTGCCGGAGCCGGTCCGGGCCGCTCTCACCAAGCACCGCGAACTGCTGCGGTTCGCCATCGTGGGGGCGGTCTGCTTCGTGGTCACCAACGCGGTGAACTACACGCTCAAGCTGACCGTGCTCACCGAGAACCCGGTGACCGCGCTGGCCATCGCCGTCATCGTGGCGACGATCGTGTCCTACGTGCTCAACCGCGAATGGTCCTTCAGCACCCGTGGCGGCCGGGAGCGCCCCCACGAGGCCGCGCTGTTCTTCCTGATCAGCGGCATCGGCGTGGCGATCAACTCCGCGCCGCTGGCCGCCTCCCGCTACCTGCTGCGCCTGCGGACCCCGGACGTCTCGCGGCTGACCCAGGAGGTCGCCGACTTCGCCTCCGGGATCGTCCTCGGCACGCTGCTGGCGATGGTGTTCCGCTGGTGGGCGTTCAAGAAGTGGGTGTTCCCGCAGGCCGACGCCCGCCTCGCCCGCCTGCGGACGGTGACCCGGCCCACTGAGCGCGCCGCTTAGAAGGCACGTTTTCCGTAGACTGCGGCGGTGTCCGTTGTCGAAACCGTCCTCAACCTGGTGCCCGCTCCGCTTCGGGGCGTGCTGCTCAAGCACCGGGAGCTGCTGAAGTTCGCCATCGTCGGCGGGACGACGTTCATCATCGACAACACGATCTGGTACGTGCTGAAGTTCACCGTCCTGGAGGACAAGCCGATCACCGCCAAGGCGATCGCGGTGATCATCGCCACCATCGTGTCCTACGTGCTCAACCGCGAGTGGTCCTTCCGCACCAGGGGCGGGCGCGAGCGCCACCACGAGGCCGCGCTGTTCTTCCTGTTCAGCGGCTGCGGTGTGGTGATCAACCTGATCCCGCCCTACATCTCCCGCTACGTCCTGGACCTGGAGATCCCGCACGTGAGCCTGCTGGTGCAGGAGAGCGCCGACTTCATCAGCGGCTCGATCATCGGCATGCTGCTGGCCACCGGCTTCCGGTTCTGGGGCTTCCGCAAGTGGGTCTTCCCCGACCAGCTCCGCGAGCAGCGCAACTACGGCTAGCGGCTAGCGCGGCGAGCGCTCGGCGGGCCAGTCCACCCCGGCCACGTCCCCGGCCCTTGGCACCCGCAGGAACACCGAGAACGTCGCGGGGCGCGCCGTGGACAGCTCCAGCCGACCGCCGTCGGAGTCGATCAGCGCCCTGGCCAGCGCCAGGCCGAGCCCGGTCGACCCCGCCCCGGACACGCCCCGGTCGAAGATGTGCTGCGCCAGCTCGTCGGGCACCCCCGGCCCGCCGTCGACGACCTCCACCACCACCGTCTCCCCGCTGGAGCGGGCCGTGAGCGTGACCGTCCCGCCGCCGTGGCGCAGGGCGTTGTCCAGCAGCACGCCGATCGCCTCACGGAGCCTGCCCGGGGTGGCGCGCACGATCAGGTTCGGGTGCAGCCGCAGCCGCAGCGATCGGCCTTCCACGCGCAGCGGCTTGCGCCACTCCTCGGCGATGGCGGTGAGCTCGCGGGCCAGGTCCACCGGCTCGGCGCCGCCGGAGCGGGCCGCGCGGGCGGCGGCGAGGAGCTCGTCGAGGACCTCGCCGAGCCGCTCGGCCTGGCCGAGGGCCGCGCGGGCGTCGGCGGCGGTCTCCTCGTCGGAGGCGCCCCCAAGGGATTCCAGCCGCAGCTGCAGCGCGGTGAGCCTGCTGCGCAGCTGGTGGGACACATCGCCGACGAGGTCGCGCTCCCGCTGGATGAGCAGGGCCAGCGCGGTCGCCGACGCGTCGAGGGCCTCGGCCACCATGTCCAGCTCGGCCAGGTCGTAGCGGGTGTTGTCGAGGCGGAAGTCGCCCGCGCCGAGCCGGGTCGCGCGGTCGGCGACGTGGCGCAGCGGACGCGCGATGCGCCGCGCGGTGACCATCGCCACGGCCGCGCCGACCCCGACGGTCAGGACGATCACCAGGGCGACGAGCGCGGCGACCTGGGTCTGCCGGGTGCGCATCGGCCCGGCGGGCACCGACAGGCGCACCGTGCCCTGCTGCACCATCGGCACCTGCTCGGCCACCGTGGCCACCGTCGGCTCCGGGCCGAGGACGCGCTGGCCCTGCCGGGGCAGGGTCACCTCCAGCCTGCCGTCCTGCGGCACGGCGATGGCGACCTTCTGCAGGTCGACGCGGCGGCCGTTGGCGATCTCGTCGTCGAGGATCGCCGCGATCTGCTGGGCTCGGGCCGCGAGGTCCTCGCGGGTCAGGCTCTCCACGACCTGCAACGCCGTGTAGCCCAGGGGGATGCCCAGGGAGCACGCGGTGACCAGCACCGCGAGCATGATCGCCAGGAGGATGCGGCGGCGCACGTCAGTCGGCGTTGAACCGGAAGCCGACGCCCCGCACGGTGGCGATGCGCCGCTCGGCCGCGCGCGGGCCGACGTCGCCGAGTTTGCGGCGCAGCCACGACATGTGCATGTCCAGGGTCTTGCTGCCCTTCAGCTCCGGGGCGCTCCACACCTCGGACAGGATCTCCTCGCGGGTCACGACCTGCCCGGCGCGCTGGATCAGCACCCGCAGCAGCTCGAACTCCTTGTTCGCCAGGTTGATCTCGACGCCGTCGACGGTCACCACCCGCCCGGCCAGGTCCATCCGCACCCCGTTGACGTCGATCGCGCCCGGCGCCTGGCGCCGCAGCAGCGCCCGGATGCGGGCCAGCAGCTCGGCCAGCCGGAAGGGCTTGGCGACGTAGTCGTCGGCGCCCGCGTCCAGGCCGACGACGAAGTCCACCTCGTCGGCGCGCGCGGTGAGCATCAGCACCGGGATGCCCCGACCGGCCGCGCGCAGCCTGCGGCAGACGTCCAGGCCGTCCAGGCCGGGCAGGCCGAGGTCGAGCACCAGAATGTCGAGGCCGCCCGCGCTGGCCAGCTCCAGCGCGCGGTGGCCGTCGCCGACGACCACCACCTGGTAGCCCTCCCGGTGCAGCGCCCGGGACAGCGGTTCGGCGATGGCGGTGTCGTCCTCGGCCAGTAGCACCACGCTCACACCCCTCAGCGTAGGCGTGACACGATCTCGGGCGTGTCAAGCGACCTCGACTTCGCCATCGCACTCGCCGACGCGGCCGACGCGATCACCGTCTCCCGCTTCCGGGCACGCGATCTGGTGGTGACCCGCAAACCGGACCGCACCCCGGTGACCGACGCCGACACCGCCGTGGAGGACGCCGTCCGGGCGATGATCGCCGAGCGGTTCCCCGACGACGCGGTGGCGGGCGAGGAGCGCGGGGGGATCATCGGCTCGGGCCGGGCGTGGGTGCTGGACCCCATCGACGGCACCAAGAACTTCCTGCGCGGCGTGCCCGCGTGGGCGACGCTGATCGCCCTGGTGGACAACGGCGCGCCCGTGGTGGGCGTGGTGAGCGCCCCCGCGCTGGGGCGGCGCTGGTGGGCCGCCAAGGACGCCGGGGCGTGGGCCTCGGCCGGGGGGGCCTCGGCGCCGATCGCGGTCTCCGGGGTCACCACCCTGGCGGATGCCTACGTGTCGACCACGCACCTGGGGTCCTGGGTCGAGCACCACTCGCGGGAGCAGTACCTGGACCTGGTGGACGCGTGCTGGGAGAACCGGGCCTTCGGCGACTTCTGGCAGCACTGCCTCGTCGCCGAGGGCGCGATCGATGTGGCCGCCGAGGCGATCGTCAACCCGTGGGACGTCGCCGCCGTGCAGATCATCGTCGAGGAGGCGGGCGGGCGGTTCACCGACCTGACCGGCCTACCGAGCTTCGAGGGCGGTTCCGCGCTGTCGACCAACGGCCTGCTGCACGAGTCCGCGCTGGCCCTACTTCGCCGCTGAGGGCAGCACCCCGACCGCGCCGCGGACCACCTGCGACCAGACCAGCCGCCCGAACAGGTAGTGGCAGGCGACCTGCTCGCTGCTGAAGCGCGCCCAGTCGTAGCGGTTGCCCTGCTCGCGCCAGAACACCTCCCAGGCGTCCCCGGCGGGGTCGCGCAGCAGGCACCAGGTGTTGTCGACCTCCGCGCCGATGGAGACGACCTGGTCGGGCACGCCGACCGCGCGCAGCCACTCGGCGATCGATTCGGTGTTCACTGCCCGTCCTCCGTGATCTCGACCAGGTACCCCAGCGCCACCAGCTCCACCGCCGAGCGCGTCGCCCGCAGCCGCGCTCCCCCGCCCCGCTGCGCGAACCACGGCGCCGACGCCGCCCGCCAGACCGGCAGCGGGCGCGCCACGCGGTAGCGGCGCAGCCCGGCGGCCAGGTGGTCCGGCGGCAGGGAGCGGGCGGCGAAGGGGGTCTCGTCGGCGGCGAACACCCGGCCCTCCGGGGTGCCGAGACGGTCCACTGTGGTGCCCGGGGCGAGCACGTCCGGCTCGCCCTCGGCGGCCCCGCCCTCCGGGTACTGCTCGCCGGGCGGCCAGGCGTACTCGGCGCTGGCGGCCTCGTCGGCGGGGCGGACGAGGAACCGCCGGTCCCAGTCGCGCTCGTGCAGGCCGCCGAGCGGGTCGTAGCCCTCGGCCAGGTGCTCGGCGTCGACGCCCTCAGAGCTGGTCACGGCGGTGAGGGTGGTGGCGTCGACGAGCTGGGCGTCGGGGTGGTCGTCCGGGGGGAAGCGCAGGCCCGCGGCGTAGTCCACCTCGGCCTGCGGGGCGGGCAGCTGGGTGTGCGGCTCGTCGGCGGCCACGGGCAGGTGGCCGATGGGGAACAGGTGCAGCAGGAACAGCGCCAGGGAGTCCCGGCCGACGGAGTCCCCGATGGACGCCCCGGCGAAGACCCCGGGCAGCCGCGTCAACTGGCCCCCGCCGGACTGGGGATCGTGCCAGGGGGTGACGGGCATCCCGAAGACCGGGCCGCCGCCGGGGGCGGGCCTGCTCGGCGGTGTGGTCGGCGGGTGGTGCGGGGCGGGCGCCTGCCCAGCGGAATGACCACCGAGCGCCCCACCCCCGAGCGCCCCACCGAGGAGCGCGCCGCCGAAGGGCACCGCCATCCCGAACCCGGAGGCGGGCGTCTCGTCATCAGCGCTGTCGGCGGGTACCGCAGAGTCCACAACGGACGGTCCGGGCACCGAGCCGGGCGCGTCGCCCGCCGCGGCCTTGGCCCGCTGATCGCCACGGTTTTCCCCACCACGGTCCCCGGATCGGGAGTCAGTTGATCGGGAGTCGGCAGACCGGGACTCGGTGGATCGGGAGTCAGCGGATCGGGAGTCGGCGAGCGGCAGGTCGGCGCGAACCGGTCCGCCGGACTGGGCGCGCGGCCCCGGCAGCGCGGCACCTCCGCCCAGTGACGGCCCAGACGCCCCGCCGCCTTGCCCTGGCGCGATTCCCTGCCCGGGCACCGCACCCTGGCCTTGCCCGGAAGGCGCGGCCTGCACCCCAGGCAGCCCGGAACCAGCCCCCGGCGCCGCCGACGCGGCAGGCGCGTCGAGCACCGCGGCCGACGCCGCGTGCACGGCGTCCGGCACCGGCATCCCCGAGGGCGGCGTGGGCATGTCCATCTCGCCCAGCGCGGACCCGTCCGTCAGACCACCAAGCCCCACTCCCGAACCCGGCTCGGCCACCGAGCCACCGGCACCACCCGACGCCTGGTCGACCACGGGGGCCACCCCACCAGCCACAGAGCCAACCGTGTCGGTCAGCCCACCAGACCCACCAACCACAGTGCCCACGCCATCGGCCAACCCAGGCCCACCAGCCGCCTTTCCACCAGTATCAGTCGACCCACCGACCGCATTCCCCACCGCATCCGCCAGCCCACCGGACCCGCCAACCGCGTTGCCCACGGCATTGGTCAACCCAGCAGGACCACCCACCGCATTCCCCACGGCGTCCGTCAACCCACCCGGCCCGCCGACCGCGTTGCCCACGGCGTCTGTCAGGCCGCCGTGCCCACCGACCGCTTGCCCAATCGCGTCAGTCAATCCAGCGGGCCCACCGACTGCGTTGCCCACAGCGGACACCAGGCCATCAGGCCCGCGCACCGCGCTGCCCACCGCATCGGTCAGCCCACCGAGGCCGGTCACCGAATTGCTCACGGCGTCGGTCAGCCCACTCGGCCCACCGAGCGCCTTCCCGACAGCATCGGTCAACCCGCCGGACCCGCCCACCGCGTTGCCCACGGCATCCGTCAACCCAGCAGGACCACGAGCCGCGTTGCCCACGGCATCGGTCAACCCAGCGGGGCCGCCTGCCGCATTGCCCACAGCGGACACCAGGCCATCAGGCGCTCGAACCGCGCCGCTCACGGCATCGGGCAGTCCGCCGGGGCCACCGACTGTCTTGCCGACGGTCTCGGTCAGCCCACCCGGGCCGCCGACCGTGTTCCCGATGGCCGAGACCAGTCCGCTGTTCCCGGTGGCCGCGTCGGTCAGGCCGCGAGGACCGCCGACGGCGTCGGTCACGCCACCTGATCCAGGAGTCCCGGGGACGCCGCCGACGAGTGCGCCCAAGCCGCTCGACGGAACCGGTGGGGGTGACCCGGGGTTGGCGGTGGCCACCGGGTGCGCGGCGCCGATGTCGGGGCCGGTGGGGGTGACCGCGCCGACCAGCGTCTCGGTCACCACGCCCACGTTGGCGGCGGTCGCCGCGATCGCCGTGTCGAGGCCCAGCAGGGCAGCGGGCGCGCCCGAGACCGCGGCGGCGTCGGCGTTGCGGGCCAGGTCGACCAGGTTGCGGACGATCTCCACCTTGGCGGCGCCCACCTGGTCGGCGGCGCGGTCGAGGCGGTCGGCGGCGGCGAGGCAGCCGCGGGCGGTCATGGTGAGGTGGCCGGTGTCCGCGCCGACGAATCCCGACCAGTGCGCGCGGGCGGCGTCGGCCGTCTCGCCCTCGATGGCGCCCAGGGCGGCGCTGGCGGTGGCGTCGGCCTCGCCGGTGAGCGCGCCCATGCGGGCGGCGGCTTCGCGCCAGGCCTGGGCCGCCTCGCGCATGCGGTCCTCGTCGGCCTCGGGCCAGGCGACCCCGGCGGCCGCGGCGACGTCGGCGAGTTCGGCGGGCAGTTCGATTCCCATGTGCCGCTACTCCCCGGACGCCTGGAGGCCGCGGACGTTGGCGGCCTCGCCATCGGCATACCCCCGGGCCGTGTCGGCGAAGCGCCCGCCGACGTCGGCGAGCCTGCCCGACAGCGCGCCCAACTCTCCCAGCGTCGCCTCGGCGGGCCCGAGGTGCGCGCCCGCGAAGCTCTCCCCAACCCGGTCGGCCCCCCAGCACTCCCCCACGGCGGCCAGCCGGTCGGCCAGCTCCCGGTGGATCGCCCCGGCCCGCTCGGCCAGGTCGGCGAACTCCCCGACCCGCCCAGCCAGCCGCTCGGCGTCGGCGCGGAATCCCTCAGCCATCACGAGCCTCCCTGCCGGTCGGACTGCAGCCAGGTGGCGCGCTCGAAGTCGAACTCCTCCACCGATGCCGAGGCCGACGCGGGTGCCGACGCGGGCGTGGTCACTTCGTCCGGGCGCAGGTCCGCCATTCCCCGGCGCAGCGCCGCTGGGTCGGTACCCGCGGGCAGGACCGGTGCCATGATCTCGTCCGCCGCTCGGGAGGCGCGCGCGCCTGCCGAGGCCACGGCCTCGACGATGACCCGCGCCAACTCCGTGGGCCGGTAGCGCTGGTAGGCGTCGTCGCGGAGGTCGAGCCGGGTCAGGTCGCCGTGTGCTGAGACGGTCGCGGTCACCGAGCCGCACGCGCTCGTGGCGGACTCCCCCACGGCTCCCAGTGCCCGCTGGACCTCCGCGAGGTGGTCGCGGCTGCGCCGGTAGCCCGCGAGCAGCTCGTCGACCTGGGCCCGGTGATCGGCACCCATCGCCACCTCCGCGGGATCGTCGCCGCCGGACAGACTCCGGACAACCGTTGGACGGCGGAGAACGCGCCCCGGTTCCCGGCGCCGGTCAGTCGTTCTGCGGGGTGGCGTCCAGCGCGGCGAGCGCGGTGTGGGTCATGACGCGGATGCCCGCCAGCAGGGCCCGCTCGTCCAGCTGGAAGGTGGGCTGGTGCAGGTCGCGCATCGGGCCGTCGCCCGGCCACACGCCCAGGCGCATGAAGCTGCCGGGGATGTGCTCGAGGTACCAGCCGAAGTCCTCGCCGCCGGAGGACTGCTTGGTGCCCGCCAGCGCGTCCTCGCCCAGGGCGTTCTCGATGGCCGTGCGCAGCATCTGGGTGCTCTCGCGCTCGTTGATCACCGGCGGCACGCCGCGGCGGTGCTGCAGCTCGAAGCCCACCCCGGTCGGCGCCAGCAGGGCCTGGACCAGGCCCGCGACCAGCGGCTCCAGGCCAATCCACACGTCGTGGTCGCCGGTGCGCAGCGTCCCGCGCAGGACACCCTCCTGCGGCACGGCGTTGGGCGCCTCGCCCGCGTGCACCGCGCCCCACACCAGCACCGTGCCCGAGCGCGGGTCGACGCGGCGCGAGAGCAGGGCGGGCAGGCCGGTGACGACCGAGCCCAGCGCGTGGATCAGGTCGGCGGTCAGGTGCGGGCGGGAGGTGTGCCCGCCGGGGGAGGTGAGCCGCAGCTCCAGCAGGTCGGCGGCCGAGGTGATGGCCCCGACCCGGGTGCCGACCCGGCCGACCTCGACGCGCGGGTCGCAGTGCAGGCCGAAGATGCGCTCCACGCCGTCGAGCCCGCCCGCGTCGATGACCTCCAGCGCGCCGCCGGGCATGACCTCCTCGGCGGGCTGGAACACCAGCCGGATGCGGCCGGGCAGCGGCGGGCCCGAGGCCAGCGCGATGCCGGTGGCCAGCAGGATCGTGGTGTGGGCGTCGTGCCCGCAGGTGTGCGCGGCGCCGGGGGACTCCGAGGCGTACGGCAGGCCGGTGTCCTCGGTCATCGGGAGGGCGTCGAGGTCGGCGCGCAGGGCGATGCAGCGCTCGCCGGTGCCGATGTCGCAGATCAGGCCGGTGCCGCCGGGCAGCAGCTCCGGTTGCAGGCCGAAGGACTTGAGCAGCCCCGCCACCAGCTCGGTGGTGGCGAACTCCCGGCGGGAGAGCTCCGGGTTGGCGTGGATGTGGCGGAACCAGGCGAGCACGTCGGCGGTGTTGGCCGTGAGCCAGTCGTCGAGCCACGCCGGTCCGCGCCCGGCACCGAGATCCTCCACAGGGGGCATAGTGACGCCCGTGGGCGTGATCAGCACGGCGGAATCGGCCCCTCTACCCCCACGGACGCCCCTGTTGGGGTCGGCGGGTATGTCGGGCCGCGAATCCAACACTGTCACGCGACCCCTCCACTGACCTGCTCAAACGCGCTTCCGGTCCTCATTTGCGGTCAATAGTGCACCATGCGGTGCTGACACCGCCGCCGGTTTGCTTGCTCGTCGGTCAGACGGCACGGTCGAAGCGGTGAGCGGCCGGCGCTCTTCGCCCCGACTGTTCTGTTGATCAAGACGATCGGTGCTCCGGCTCCGACGAACCGCGTGGATCAGCCCTTCGCGCGCTTGCGGCGCACCCGGTTGCCGTAATAGACCACGCCCAGAAGGGCTATCGCGATCACCGCGATGACGATTTTGTGCCGGGAGTCGGCCTGGTCCTGCTCGGAGGGCTGGTTCAAGGCGGGTCCGGGCGGCGCGGTGCTCGGCTGGGCCGCGACCGTCTGGGCCGCGACCATCTGGACCACAGCTGACCGCGCCGAAGCTGTCTGCGCCGAAGCTGTCTGGGCGGTGGCGTCGGGCGCGGTGGGCCCGAGCAGCACGGAGCCCAGCACGGTGAGGCCGAGGAGCACTGCGGTCAGCAGCCGGGACACGCGACCTCCAGGTGGGGGTGGGTGATCGTCTCCAGGGTAGTCATCCGGTCATGCACTGTCACCGAACAGCCGCAGTATCCGCTCGGCGGCCAAGGTCGCGGTGAGTTCCCCCGCGCGGACTTGGCGCTCCAGGTCCGGGGCGGCGCCGCGCACGGCCGGGTGCTCGCGCAGCCGGGCCAGCAGCGTGTCGTGGACCATCGCCCAGGTCCAGTCGACCTGCTGGCGGCGGCGCTTCTCCGCCAGCTCGCCCGAGGACGACAGCGTGCTGTGGTGCAGCTCGACCTGCTCCCACAGCGCGTCCAGGCCGAGGTTCTCCGCACCGCTGCAGGTCAGGACCGGCGGCTGCCAGGACGCCTCGGGGTTGCGCATGAGGCGCAGGGCGGAGGCGAGTTCGCGGGCGGCCTTCTGGGCCTCGCGGGCGTGGTCGCCGTCGGCCTTGTTGACGGCGATGACGTCGGCCAGCTCCAGCACGCCCTTCTTGATCCCCTGCAGCTGGTCGCCGGTGCGGGCCAGGGTCAGGAACAGGAAGCAGTCGACCATGTTGGCCACGGTCGTCTCCGACTGCCCGACGCCGACGGTCTCCACCAGCACCGTGTCGTACCCGGCGGCCTCCATCAGCACGATGGTCTCCCGGGTCGCCTTCGCCACGCCGCCGAGCGTGCCGGAGGTGGGCGACGGGCGGATGAACGCCGCCGGGTCCACCGCCAGCCGCGACATCCGGGTCTTGTCGCCCAGGATCGAGCCGCCCGTGCGGGTCGAGGACGGGTCGACGGCGAGCACCGCCACCCGCCGCCCGGACGCGGTCAGGTTGGTGCCCAGGGTGTCGATGAACGTCGACTTCCCCACCCCGGGCACGCCGGTGACGCCGACCCGGTGCGCCCCGCCCGCGTGCGGCAGCAGCTCGACCAGCAGCTCCTGGGCCAGCTCCCGGTGATCGGCCCTGCGCGATTCCACCAGGGTGATCGCCCGGGACAGCAGCCCCCGGTCGCCCGCGAGCACGCCCTTGGCGTACTCGCCGACGTCGATCCGCCTACCCAAGCGAGTGCCCGTGCCGCTCGGCCAGCTTGCGCAGCAGCTCGGCGGCGGCGTCGGCGATCACCGTGCCGGGCGGGAAGATCGCCGAGGCGCCCGCGTCGCGCAGGGCGTCGTAGTCCTGGGGCGGGATGACGCCGCCGACGACGATCATGATGTCGTCGCGGCCCAGCCCGGCCAGCTCGGCGCGCAGCGACGGCACCAGGGTCAGGTGCCCGGCGGCCAGCGAGTTCACCCCGACGACGTGCACGTCGGCCTCGACCGCCTGGCGGGCCACCTCGGCGGGGGTGGAGAACAGCGGGCCCACGTCCACGTCGAAGCCCAGGTCGGCGAACGCGGTGGCGATCACCTTCTGGCCGCGGTCGTGCCCGTCCTGGCCCATCTTGGCCACCAGGATGCGCGGGCGGCGGCCCTCCTCCTCGGCGAAGGCGTCCACCACGGCCCGCGCCGAGTCCACAGTGGAGGAATTGCCGACCTCGTCGCGGTACACCCCGGAGATCGTACGGATCTGCGCGGCGTGGCGCCCCCAGACCTTGCCCAGCGCGTCGGAGATCTCCCCGACGGTCGCCTTCGCGCGGGCGGCGCTGATCGCCAGCTCCAGCAGGTTGCCGGTGCTGTCGGCGGCCTTGGTCAGCGCGTGCAGCGCGCTCTCGACGGCGGCGGGGTCGCGCTCCTCGCGCAGCCGCCGCAGCTTCTCGACCTGCTGCGCGCGCACCCCGGCGTTGTCGACCTTCAGCACGTCGATCTGCTCGTCCTCGGTGAGCCGGTACTTGTTGACCCCGATCACCGGCTGGCGCCCGGAGTCGATCCGCGCCTGCGTGCGCGCGGCGGCCTCCTCGATGCGCAGCTTGGGCAGGCCCGCGTCGATGGCCCGCGCCATCCCGCCCGCGGCCTCGACCTCGGTGATGTGCCCCCACGCCTTCGCCGCGAGGTCCGCGGTCAGCCGCTCGACGAACGCGCTGCCGCCCCACGGGTCGATGACCCGCGTGGTGCCCGACTCCTGCTGGAGCACCAGCTGGGTGTTGCGGGCGATCCGCGCGGAGAAGTCCGTCGGCAGCGCCAGGGCCTCGTCCAGGGCGTTGGTGTGCAGGGACTGGGTGTGCCCCTGGGTGGCGGCCATCGCCTCCACGCAGGTGCGGATCACGTTGTTGTAGACGTCCTGGGCGGTCAGCGACCAGCCCGAGGTCTGGCAGTGCGTCCTGAGCGACAGTGACTTGGCCGACCGCGGCTCGAACCCCTTCACCAGCTTGGCCCACAGAAGACGCGCCGCGCGCATCTTCGCGACCTCCATGAAGAAGTTCATGCCGATCGCCCAGAAGAACGACAGCCGTGGCGCGAACGTGTCGACGTCCAGACCGGCGCCGCGCCCGGCCCGGATGTACTCCACGCCGTCGGCCAGCGTGTAGGCCAGCTCCAGGTCGGCGGTCGCCCCGGCCTCCTGCATGTGGTAGCCGGAGATGGAGATGGAGTTGTACTTGGGCATGTGCGCCGAGGTATAGGCGAAGATGTCGGAGATGATCCGCATCGACGGCCGCGGCGGGTAGATGTAGGTGTTGCGGACCATGAACTCCTTGAGGATGTCGTTCTGGATGGTCCCGGTCAGCCGCTCCGGGGCCACCCCCTGCTCCTCGGCGGCGACGACGTAGAGCGCCAGGACCGGCAGCACCGCGCCGTTCATGGTCATGGACACGCTCATCCTGTCCAGCGGGATGCCGTCGAAGAGGGTGCGCATGTCGTAGATGGAGTCGATGGCGACGCCCGCCATGCCGACGTCGCCCGCCACGCGCGGGTGGTCGGAGTCGTAGCCGCGGTGGGTGGCCAGGTCGAAGGCCACCGACAGGCCCTTCTGGCCCGCGGCGAGGTTGCGCCGGTAGAAGGCGTTGGACTCCTCGGCGGTGGAGAACCCGGCGTACTGGCGGATCGTCCAGGGCTGGTTGACGTACATCGTCGGGTACGGCCCGCGCAGGAACGGCGCGATGCCCGGGTAGGTGTCGAGGAAGTCCAGGCCCGCGAGGTCGTCGCCGGTGTAGACCGGCTTGACCGCGATGCCCTCCGGGGTCTCCCAGGCCAGCGCGTCGGCGCCCTTGCCGGTGGCCTCGTGCAGCGCCGCCGCCCACGCGGCCGGGTCGGCCGGGCCGGGCTCGCCCAGCTCGACGGCGCCGAAGTCGGGGATGCTCATGCCGGGACTCCCAGGTCGTCGCAGGTCTGGCGGAGGATGCCGAGCGCGTCGCAGCCCGCGTGCACGAATCCGTCCACTTCGTACTCCGGGGACGGCTTGCCCGCCAGCAGGACCTTGCGCGCGCCCGCCTCGCGCAGCGCCGCGACGGCCGCGCCCGCCTGCGCGTCGTAGGTCTTGTCCGAGGCGCACAGGCAGGCGATCCCGGCGCCGCTCTCGGCGAAGCGCGCGGCGAGCGAGGACGGGTCGGCGGCGCCCGCGTCGGGGGTCTCGAACCCGCCCGCCTGGAACAGGTTCGCCGCGAAGGTGGCCCGCGCGGTGTGCGCGGCGACCGGTCCCAGCGTGGCCAGGAAGACCCGGGGCCGCGCGCCGGTCTCGGCGAGCACCCGGTCGGAGCGGTCGCGCAGCTCCTCGTAGTCCTCGGCGTAGCGGTGCACGGGCAGCCCGCCGGACGGCGCGGCCGGGGCCGCCGGGCGCTCGACGGGCTTCTCGGCCAGGTTCGGGAACTCGCTGACGCCGGTCAGCGCGTCGACCCGGTGGGCGAGGCTGTCCTGTCGGGCCGCCCACGTCGCCGCGAGCCGCTCGGCCACCAGGCCGGACCCGAGCGCGGCGACGATCCCGCCCGCGCGCTCGATCTCGGTGAACCACGCCCACGCGGCGCGGGCCAGGTCGTCGGTCAGCCGCTCGACGTACCAGGAGCCGCCCGCCGGGTCGATCACCCCGGCCAGCCGCGACTCCTCCAGCAGCACCGACTGGGTGTTGCGCGCGATCCGCCGGGCGAAGGCGTCGGGCAGGCCGATGGCGGTGTCGAAGGGCAGCACGGTGACCGCGTCCGCCCCGCCGATCCCGGCGCCGAAGCAGCCCAGGGTGGCGCGCAGCAGGTTCACCCACGGGTCGCGGCGGGTCAGCATCGCGGTGGCGGTGACGGCGTGCTGGCGCTGCGGCGCGGTGAACCCGGCCACCTCGCCGACCCGCGCCCACAGCCTGCGGGCCGCGCGCAGCTTGGCGATGGTGAGGAACTGGTCGGCGGTCGCGGCGTGGCGGAACTCCAGCAGCCCCGCGGCCCGCCCGACGTCCAGGCTCGCGTCGGTGAGGGCCCGCAGGTAGGCCACGCCCGCGGCGACGGCCGCGCCCAGCTCTTGGGCGTCGGAGCCGCCCGCGGCGTGGTACGGCAGGCCGTCCACTGTGATCACCCGCAGGTTCGGGTACTCCGCGGCGTCCAGCGCGAGCGCGGCGGCGGCGTCGAGGTCGGCGGTCTCGGCCGTCCGCGCCTGGTGGCCGATCGGGTCGGCGCCCAGGTTGCCGCGCACCTCGGCGGCGGGGACGCCCTTGTCGGCGTGCACGCGCAGCAGCTCGGCGGCGGCTTCGCGGAATTCGGGCCCCGCCTCCAGGGTGACCGGCGCGAGGTCGAGGTAGACGTCGGCGAGCACCTCGCCCAGCCGTGTGACCGGGATGCCGGAGGTGCCCGCGACCAGCCACAGCGAGCTGACGCCGTTCTCCAGGTCGGCCAGCACGGCGGCGCCGGTCGTGGCCGGGTCGAGGTGGCGGGCCCGCACGTCCCAGCCGGTGCGCACGTGCCCGTCGGGCCGGGCGCCGCGGGTGTAGGGCGGCAGGCCGGGCAGCCCGGCGGGCGGGGCGGTGTCCTCGGCGGTGTAGAGCGGGGCGATGTCGATGCCGTCGTAGGTGGTGCTCGCGATCAGCGTCTCGACCGGCCGGTCATCGGGCACCGCGCCGGACTTGCGCAGCACGCCGGCGACCAGGTCCCGCCACTGCGCGCGGGTCGCCGAGGGGTGCTCGCCCGCCAGCGAGAGCGCCTCCGGCTCGGTGGATGTCATGCCCCGCGATGCTACGGAAACCTCGACCACGTCGGGTTGTGAGGCTAATCGCCGTTCACGATTCAGCGGTCTGTGGCCTTGCCCACCAGCGGCGGTCCCCATCAGGGAGAATGGCGCCCGTGTCGACCACGGATGCCGAACAGCGCCTCATCGCGGGGCGCTACCGCCTGCGCGGGCTCCTCGGCCAGGGCTCGATGGGCCTGGTGTGGTCGGCCTACGACGAGCACCTGCGCCGCAGGGTGGCGGTCAAGGAGGTCCGGCTGTCGCCGGGGGTCTCCGACGCCGAGGCCGCCGAGCTGCGCGAGCGCACCCTGCGCGAGGCGCGGGCGATCGCCGCGCTGGCCCACCCGAACGTGGTGATCCTGCACGACGTGGTCCGCGAGGGCGACGAGCCGTTCGTGGTCATGGAGTACGTCCAGGCGCTGAGCCTGGCCCAGATCCTGCGGCTCAACGGCCCGTGCACGGAGGTGCAGGCCGCGGTGATCGGCTCGGCGGTGGCCGCGGGCCTGCTCGCCGCGCACGCCGCCGGGATCACCCACCGCGACGTCAAGCCGGGCAACGTGCTCGTCGGCACCGACAGCACGGTGAAGCTGACCGACTTCGGCATCGCCCGCAACGTCTCCGAGCACACCCTGACCCACTCCGGGGTGATGCTCGGCTCGCCCGCCTACATCGCCCCCGAGGTCGTCTCCGGGGGCCGGGTCAGCCCGGCGGCGGACCTGTGGGGGCTGGGGGCGACGCTGTTCGCCGCGGTCGAGGGCCGCGCGCCCTACGACCCGGACGCGCCCGTGCTGGAGACCCTGAACCGGGTCGTCGACGACGAGGCGCCGATCCCCGCGGTGGAGGGGCCGCTGCGCGAGGTGATCACCGGGCTGATGGTGAAGGACCCGGACGCCCGGATCACCCTGCAGCGGGTCCGCCAGCTGCTGCACCCGCTGCACCCGGCGCCGGGGACCTCGGTGTTCGCCGCGCTGAAGACCTCGGCCGAGGACGCCGAGACCGTGGTGACCCGGCCCGCGCCCGCGCCGCCGGAGCCCCCGGGCGAGGCCAGCGCGCCGCTGGCGGTGGCCCCCGGCCCGCTGCCGTTCACCCCGCCCGTGCGCAGCCGCGGCGTGCTCGCCGCCGCCGTGCTCACCCTGGTCGCGGCGCTGCTGTTCACCGCGGGGGCCGCGGGCGGTTTCGCCCTGGCCAGGGTGGTCGGCGGCGAGCCGGTGCTGCCGCGCGCCTCGACCGCCCCGCCGCCGCCGCCGTCCGCCCCGGTCACCGAGCTGGTGGTGCGCGGCGCCGACGCCTCGACGCTGGCGGGCGAGCAGGGCGGCGCGTTCTCCGTGCCGGTGCCCGCGGAGTGGGCCAAGTTCGTGGAGCACCGGGCCGCCGAGCCCCTGCCCAACAGCGCCCGGGTGCACTGGGTGGCCCAGGACGGCGCGTCGGCCATCGTGGTCGAGCGGTTCCCGGCCTTCTTCCCCCAGCACGAGATCGAGCAGTACCTGAGGTTCCTGGCCGCGCGCGCCCCGGCGTACCGGCTGGTGGGCTCGACGCCGCTGGGCGAGTCCGGGCTGCGGCTGACCTACCGGACGGTGGAGTCCGTGAAGGACACCCCCGGCGGTCCGGTGCCGGACCTGACCAGGGTCACCTTCGCCGACGTCGTCCCGCGTGGCGACGACCTGTGGGTGGTGTCGCTGACGGTGCCGACCGACCAGGAGGACTCGGCGCGCTCCGGGATCTTCGCGGAGGTCGCGGCCGGGTTCACCGTCGCCTAGGGATCACGGGCGTCTGGTAATCACAGATGCCTGGGGATCACCGGCGCCTGGGATCACGGCGCCTGGACGGTCAGGACGACCTTGCCGCGGGCGTGGTTCTCGCGAATGTGGCGCAGGGCGGTGGCCGCGTCGCTGAGCGGGAAGGTCCGGTCGATGACCGGGGTGACCTTGCCCTGCTCGATGAGGTCCCGCAGGAGTTCGAGGTCGGCGACGCGGTCGGTCTGCATCATCGCGGTCAGGGTGTGCCCGACGAACGGTGAGAGCAGCATCGCGCGCAGCGCGTGGCCCACGCCGCCGGTCCACCGGCCGCCCGTCTCGCTGCCGACGATGACGAGCGTCCCCTTGGGGTTCAGGGCGCGGCGCAGGGTGCTCAGCGGGCGGTGGCCCGCCGTGTCGAGGATCAGGTCGTAGCGGCCGGTGATGTCCTCGGCGGTGTAGTCGATGACGTGGTCGGCGCCCAGCGTCCGCACCAAGTCCACTTTGGACGTACTGCACACGCCGGTGACGGTGGCGCCGTAGGCCTTGGCCAGCTGCACCGCGAACGTCCCGACGCCGCCTGCCGCGCCGATGACCAGGACGTGCTGCCCTTGGCGAATCTTCCCCTTGTCGCGCAAGCCTTGCAGGGCGGTGCAGGCGGCGGTGGGGACGGTGGCGGCCTGCTCGAAGGTGACGTTGGCGGGCATGGGCGCGATGACGTCGGCGCAGGCGAACTCGGCGTAGGCGCCCTGGCAGGTGCCGAACACTCTGTCGCCCTTGGCGAACCGGGTGACATTGGCGCCGACCTCCTCGACGGTCCCGGCGAGGTTCATGCCGGGCACGGTCACTTTGGGCGCGCGGAACCCGTAGCCCGCCAGGCGGATCAGGTACGGCAGGCCGCTGACGGTGTGCCAGACGCCCTGGTCGACGGGGGCGGCGTGCACCCGCACGAGCACGTCGTCCGGGCCGGTGGCGGGCCTGTCGGTGTCGGCGAAGGCCAACACCTCGGCCTCGCCGTATCTGTCCTGGGTGATCGCTTTCATGGTCTTTCCCCTTCCGGGTACTGGAAGACGTCGTCGAGCGCGACGCCGAACGCGCGGGCGATCTGGAAGGCCATCTCCAGGGAGGGCGAGTACCGCCCCTGCTCGATGGCGATGACGGTCTGCCGGGTCACCCCGACGCGCTCGGCCAGCTCGGCCTGGGTCATCTGGCCGTGGGCGAAGCGCAGGGCGCGGATCGAGTTGGTCACCTTGGTCACCACGGGAAACCCCGCTGGTAGGCGAAGATCCTGGCCACCGAGCCCAGCAGCGCCGAGAGGTGGAAGCCGAGGAAGAGCGCGTTGGCGATCCAGAAGTGGTCGAGTTCGGCCAGCGCCATGACCAGCCCGGCCAGCGCCCCGATGACCAGGAAGGACTGTCCGACGTGGTCGCCGAAGCGGCTGATCTCCCGGTCCCGCTGGTCCTTGCCGGTGTCCTTGGGCGCGAACATCCCCACCACGATGTGGACCACGATCGAGCCGACGATCGCCAGCCCCATCGTCCACAGCATGGGCGCCACGTACGCCACCTCGACCAGCGGGGTGGCCCCGGCTCCGCCCAGGACGACGACCAGGTACCCGGCATAGCCCACGACCGCGATCACGGCCATGATCCACGCGCTCTTGTGCTCGTACGCCATGCCATGAATGTAAAGCACACCTGACATGATGTCAAAGATGCTTTACATGCTCGGGCAGGTGGCGGCGCCCAGCCGCGCGGTCAGGTTTCAGCCGCCGATCACCGGGGGCGGGAGGAGGTGGTCCTCGCCGTCGACCGTGACGTTCTCGGTCATGTTCTCCGTCGAGCCCAGGTCCCGGCGTCGGCCGCTGACCGAGCGCACCGGGGTGGCGTCACCGCTGTCGGCGAACCACTGGCTGGAGCCGATCGCCTCCGCGCCGAAGCGGCGCATGGCGAGCTTGTCGGCCTGCCCGCCCGCGCCCGCCGCGCCGACCGGGGCGCCCGTGGCGTGCCCGGGGGCCATCGGCGTGCCCGGCGGCACCGGGCCGGTCGCGGCCTGGGAGTTGTTGTGCCCCAGGCGGTCGCCCGCGTCGACGGACCCACCCGAGTGGCCCGCCGAGTTGCCCGCCGCGGGGGTGGCGGGCGCGCGGCGCGCGCGGTCGCGGTCGTCCGAGCGCGGGACCGGCGCGCCCAGCGCCATGGGGGCGCCGAAGACGCCCTGGGACACCGCGGCGGCCCCGCTCTGGATGCCGGGGGCCATCGGCTGCGGCTGCGGTCGCGGCGCGATGGCCGGGGACGCCGAGGACCCGGCGGTGTGGCCGAAGTTCACGCCGCCGCTCTCGCGGACGTGGACACCGCCGTGGGGACCCCCGTGCCCGTGCGAGCGGTGCCCGCCGTGGTCCGACCGGCCATGCGAGTCCACACTGGACAGCTGAGTCCCGTGCCGCACGCCTTCGCCGCGGCCCCGGTGCACCGACCCCTCGCGGCGCACCTCACCGGGAACGGCGAAGGCGGTGAGCCCGGCCAGGTTCTGCGTCGTGCTGAGCTCGTAGGCGGCCATCACCTCGACCGCGCGCTGCTCCCCGGCCGAGGACGCCGCCTCGGCGGCCTCCAGGTCCGTGGCCCCGCCCGCCACCTGCGCCGCGGGCGGTGCGGCCGGGTCCGGCGCCACGGCCGGGGTCTCCGAGGGCGCGGGCATGTCCGCGCGCGCCCGCGCGATGTGGTCGCCCTGGTTCTCGACGACCACGCGCATCTCCGCGGCGTGCTCCGAGGTGGCCGACGCCCAGGTCGCCATCGGGGACAGCCGCTCGTGGGCCGCGCCCGCCGCCCGCCCGACCCACGCCGCGCCCGCCGCGGTCAGCGCCGCGCCGAGGCCGTGGCCGATCTCGTCGAGCACGGTGGACAGCTCGGCCCAGCGCCGCGACGGTCCGGCCGACGCCGCGGCCCCCGGACCGTCGTGCAGCATCCGGTACAGCTCCTCGTGGGTGAAACCGCGCCAGCGCGCCTGCTCGCTCATCAGCCGCCCTCGGTCGTCTGGGTGACGGTGGCCTCGTTGTCGTCCTCAAGGCCCCGGTACTGCTCCGCGGTCTTGTCGAGGTTGTCCACGGCGGCGTCCAGCCGGGCCCGGAAGGCCAGCAGCGCCTCGAGCGCGGCGCCCTCGACGTCGGCCGAGAGCGCGTTGACGCTCTCCGCGGCGGCCACGCTCACCGGGTCCTTGGCCCACGCGCCGACCCGCACCTCGGCCTGGGCCAGCTCGATCTGCCGGTCGAGGTCGTTCAGCGCGGACAGGAACGCCCCGCGCAGCTCCGGGATGGCCCCTGGATCGACCGATAACAGGTGGTGGTCCTTGGCTGGCACGTCCGCCTCCCCGCGTCACTGCCCGTGGTGCGCCCACTCTATCGAGTGGTGATCCTCGGATTCGACCGTTGACCCACCTTTGCAGACGCGCACGACAGCGGGCCGGTTCCCCCCGGAACAACGCCCCGGCGGGCTCAGGCGTTGCGCAAGACCAGGGTCGTGGTCCCGTCAGTGGCGCCCACCAGGGAGAACCCCAGCTTCTCCGCGACCCGGGCCGAGGCGAGGTTCGCCGTCTCGTGCCGGTAGCGGATCTCCGTCAGCCCCAGCGCGCCGAACCCGAACCGCACGACCGCGCCCAGCGCCTCGGCGGCCAGCCCCTGCCCGCGCGCCTTCGGGTGCGTCCAGCAGCCCGCCTCGCCGATGCCCGCGGCCAGGTCGAGCTCCTTGAGCAGCACCTCGCCGAGCAGGTCCCCGGTCAGCGGGTCGGCGACGGCCCAGGAGAACCGCGTCTCCTTGGCCCAGTCGCCCGCGCGCAGGGCGATGTAGACGCCCGCGGTGTCCAAGTCATGGACGGCGATGTGCGGCAGCCAGCGCCTGCTGACCGGGTCGGTGAAGCCCGCCACCACGGCGGGCCGGTCGTCGATGCGGTCATCGGCGCGCAAGGCCCGGAGGTAGTACCTGCCAGCGTTGATCTCCACCGGTTCCACGCCGGTCAACCTACCGCCAGCCGCGGTTGCGGCGGCTGTAGGCGAACAGGAACACCAGCGGGATGAACATGAACGGTGAGAAGAACCGGAACCCGAACATCATCATCAGCACGATCGCCACGCCCGCCACCGGCAGCAGGACCTGCGCCATCCGCTGCGCGGGCGACCTCGGCGGCAGGGCCGGGTAGTGCGGGGGCGGGTAGTGGTGCTGCGGGTAGTGGGGGTGCGGATAGGCCGTGGGCGGCGGCGGGGCCGGGCGCCCGAAGCGCGGGCGGGGCTGCGGGAGGTCGGCGAACAGCGCGGTCAGCTCGCCCTGGGTGCGCGCGGTGGCCACGTGCGCCGAGCGCTCGCCGTACTCGTCGACGGTGAGCCGCCCGGCGGACATGTGCTCGCCGAGATCCCGCAGCGCGGCTTCCCGCTCGGCATCGCCGATGCGCAGCTCCGGGTTCTCACTCACGCCACCGATCGTACGGAACGACGGTGACGACTGGCTGAGGGTGCTCTCAGTCCTTGATCTCGCAGATCACCGTGCCGGTGGTCACCGACTCGCCCTGCCCGACGCTGAGCCCGGTCACGGTGCCCGCCTTGTGCGCGGTGACGGGGTTCTCCATCTTCATCGCCTCCAGCACGACGACCAGGTCGCCCGCGGCCACCTGCGCGCCGTCCTCGACCGCGACCTTGACGATGGTGCCCTGCATCGGCGCGGCGACCGCGTCACCGGAGACCGCGGCCCCGCTCTTGCCGCCCGCGCGCTTGCGCGGCTTGGCCTTGGCCGCCGCCGGGGCGCCACCGCCCAGCGACAGCGTGCCCGGCAGGCTGACCTCCAGGCGCCGCCCGCCGACCTCGACCACGACGTTCTGCCGCGCCTCGGCCTCGGGCACGTCGGCCGCGCCGGTGAACGGCTCGATCGTGTTGTCGAACTCGGTCTCGATCCACCGCGTGTGCACGGTGAACTCCTCGGCGAAGGCCGGGTCGCGCACGATCGCGCGGTGGAACGGGGTGACCGTGGCCATGCCCTCGACCACCAGCTCGTCCAGCGCGCGGCGGGCGCGGGCCATGGCCTCGCCGCGGTCGGCGCCGGTGACGATCACCTTGGCCAGCAGCGAGTCGAACTGCCCGCCGATGACGGTGCCGGACTCCACCCCGGAGTCCACCCGCACGCCGGGGCCCTCGGGGGCGATCCAGCGGGTCACGGTGCCGGGGGCGGGCAGGAAGCCGCGCCCGGCGTCCTCGCCGTTGATCCGGAACTCGATGGAGTGCCCGCGCGGCGTCGGGTCCTCGGTGAACCGCAGCGCCTCGCCCGCGGCGATCCGGAACTGCTCGCGCACCAGGTCGATGCCGGTGGTCTCCTCCGAGACCGGGTGCTCGACCTGCAGACGGGTGTTGACCTCCAGGAACGAGATCGTCCCGTCGACGCCGACCAGGTACTCCACGGTGCCCGCGCCGGAGTACTTGGCCTCCTTGCAGATGGCCTTGGCGCTGGCGTGGATCTGGGCGCGCTGCTCGTCGCTGAGGAAGGGCGCGGGGGCCTCCTCGACCAGCTTCTGGTGGCGGCGCTGCAGCGAGCAGTCGCGGGTGCCGACGACCACCACGTTGCCGTGCTTGTCGGCCAGCACCTGCGCCTCGACGTGGCGCGGCTTGTCCAGGTACCGCTCGACGAAGCACTCCCCGCGCCCGAAGGCGGTGACGGCCTCGCGCACGGCGGAGTCGAACAGCTCGGGGATCTCCTCCAGCGTGCGGGCGACCTTGAGGCCGCGCCCGCCACCGCCGAACGCGGCCTTGATCGCCACGGGCAGCCCGTGCTCGGCGGCGAAGGCGACGATCTCCTCGGCACCGCCGACCGGCTCCTTGGTGCCGGGCACCAGCGGCGCGCCCGCGCGCATCGCGATGTGCCGCGCGGTCACCTTGTCGCCGAGGTCGCGGATGGCCTGCGGGTCGGGGCCGACCCAGGTCAGCCCGGCGTCGATCACGGCCTGGGCGAACTCGGCGTTCTCGGAGAGGAAGCCGTAGCCGGGGTGCACGGCGTCGGCCCCGCTGCGGGCGGCGACGTCGAGCAGCTTGTCGATGGAGAGGTAGCTCTCCCCGGGCGTGCTGCCGCCGAGTGCGAACGCCTCGTCGGCCAGCCGGGCGAACACCGCGTCGCGGTCGGGCTCGGCGTACACCGCGACACTGGTCAGCCCGGCGTCCCGGCAGGCCCGGATGACCCGGACGGCGATCTCGCCCCGGTTCGCGATCAGGACCTTGCTCAGGGCCTTGGACACGCCGTTCCTCCTTGACTCGCGGGCTGTGGGGCAGTTTACGGACCCGCCGCCGGGCGGGAACCGAGAGCAACCCCACATGTCGGCCACTACTGTCCCCTGGACGGAGTATTGCTGGGACGGGAGGTGACGCCGCAGTGGCACGGCACACGCCCCGCACAGTCATGGTGACGGCAGTGCTGGGCGCACTCGTCTTCGCCGGTGCCCTCGGTGGCGCCGCGCTGACCAGATCCGCCGTTCCGACGACCCCGACCTCGCCCCCGGCGCCGACCACGACCACCGGGGTCGGCGCCGACGGTTGCCTTCGTGAACCCTGTCAGGTCATCGGCACCGAGACCCTGGGCGACACGCTGGTCGAACTGGTCGCCGACGCGGGCGCGACGTCCGGCAGGCTGCGCATCGGCGGTCAGGGCGGGGTGAGTCAGGTCGTGGAGATCACCGACATCGGCACGCTGCTGCCCTCGGGTGCCCTGCAGTGCTACCCCGCGTCGATCTCGGCGTGCCTGGTCCGGGCGTCGGGCGAGCAGGGGTTGACGGGCCGGGTGGTGGTGGGCCGCTCGGACAAGTGGAGCCCGCTGGAACTGGCGTACCTGTCCACGGCGGGCTACCTGCGGCTGGAGAACGTGGGCCTGGACTCCGGCCCGGAGGTCATCGCCGCCCAGTACGACTGCCCGTCGGGCGAGGGGTGCCCGGTGTACGCCCAGGTGTTCACGCTGGGCGGGGAGGAACTGGGGTGCACCCGCGACTACGCGGGGGTCGAGTCCCTGCCCGCGTACCCAGCGGTGTCGGTGGGCCCGGCGGCGCTGGGCCCGTGTGACTGAAGCGCGGTCAGGGCGTCGGTCGCCGCACTGATGAGGCGGTTGAGCCCAGCCTCACTGGCCACGATCTGCACGTCGTGCTGCCGACCACCGAGGGTGAGCTCGGCCTCGCCGGAAGTCGTGTCATGGGCGATGGCGCACTCGCCGTCAATGCGAAGCCAAGCGCTGGTCTGAAAGCCGTAGTAGGACACGATCGAGTCCTTCCAGTCGGAGAGTAGCCACTCAACTGCGGAGCGCTGCTAATATCACCACCTTATTCCTTCACAGGAAGATGCACTTGCATCTACCTACAGGTTCACCCGATGGAGCGCATAGTGGCGACAGGACAGCGACGGACTGCCGACCGCATCCAGGTCGGAGCCACGGTCAAGCGGATGCGACTCGAATCCGGGGTCAGCCGAGAGCAGGCAGCGGAACTGCTGGGATGCACGATCACAACGATTGGCAACATCGAACTGGGGCGCACCAAGATCAGCCACGGTGATCTCAAACTGCTGCTCCAGCTCTACCGCGTCCCGGAGGATCAAGCCGACGACCTCATCGAGGTCAACCGCGCCGCTCGCCGAGCCCTGGTCAGAGTGCCCGGCGGAGCCGACATCCAGCCGCACCAGCGAAGGGCGGCCGACCTGATCAACTCCGCGTGCGCCTTGCGCTACTACAGCCCAGAGGTCTTCCCCGGCGTCCTACAGGAGGAGAGCTACGCGCGAGCGGTGATGGCCCCCACCGGTCACACCGACGACGTCTTGGAGACTCGCCTGAAGTTCCGACTGAGCCTGGCGAGCACGCTGACCCGCGATGATCCTCCACCGCTGCGATTGTCTGTCGTTGTAGGGGAAGCGGCTCTGCGCAAGAACATCGGCGGCCCCACAGTGATGCGGCGCCAGCTACGCCATGTCGCCACCCTGTGCCGGACCCACCCGAACATCACCATCCAGGTGCTGCCGTTCCAGGCACGCGAACACGAACTCATCGGCGCCACCTTGACGATTTACACCTTCGACTCGGCGATCCCGGAGATCGCCAGTGCGGACACGACCATCGGCGAGCAGTTCTTCGACCGAGACGCGGCCGTGGTCGAAGCCATCACGAAGTTCGACGACGTGCGAATGAAGGCGCTCGACCCGTTGACGAGCGTTGATATGTTGGAGGAACTCACCGGTCGCTAGTGAAGCGAGTCTCCGATGCCTCTCCAGTCCCATGTGTGGACCAAGTTCTCGTCCAACGGCAACAACTGCGTCGAAGTCATGCTGACCGACACCGAAGTCCTTATCCGCAACTCCAACCGGCCCGACGCCGGAACGATCGGGTTCACCTTCGCCGAATGGGACGCCCACACCCGAGGCCAGAAGCAGGGCGTGTTCGACCTGCCGACCGGTCTCGTCTGAGTCCACACGCGACAAAGGCCGCCCGGGAAAGGGGCGGCCTTTGTCGTTCTGCGCGATCAGGCGGGGACCGGGGTGCGGTCTCGGGTCTCGTCCAGGAGTGGGGGGTTGCTGGGGGTGTGCAGGACCTCGTCGTCCAAGAGGCCCTCGCCTCGGGCCACCAGGACCGGGACGGTGATCTGGCCCGCGACGTTCGTCGCCGTGCGGATCATGTCCAGGATGGGGTCGATGCCGAAGACGATGGCGAGGCCGGTGGCGATCATCTCCGGGGGCATGCCGATGGTGCTCAGGGTGAGGGTCAGCATGGTGAACCAGCCCGTCGTCCCGGCGGTGGCGATGGAACCGAACACGGCGACGGCGATGATGCCGACGTACTGCCACACGCTGAGCTGGTAGCCGAACAGGTTCGCGATGAAGATCGTCGCGATGGCCGGGTACAGCGCGGCGCAGCCGTCCATCTTCGTGGTCGTGCCCAGGGGCACCGCGAAGCCCGCGTAGCCGGGCTCCACACCCAGGTTCACCGCCGTCTGACGGCTCAGCGGCAGCGTCGCGCCCGAGGAGCGCGAGACGAAGGCGAACTGCAGCGCCGTCCACGCCTTGGCGAAGAACGTCAGCGGGCTGATCCCCCCGACGAACCGCAGCAGCACCGGGTACACCACGAACAGCACCAGCGCGGCGGCGACGTACACCGACACGATCAGCGACAGCAGCGGGGTGACGAACTCGTTGCCGTAGGTGGCGAAGGCGTTGCCGATGAGGCCGAGCACGCCCAGCGGCGCCAGCAGGATGATCCAGCCGAGCAGCTTCTGGATGATGTCGAACACCGAGCGGTTGAACGAGACGAACGGCGCGGCCCTGTCCCCGAGGGCGAACGTCGCGATGCCGACCAGCACAGCGACGAACACGACCTGCAGGATCTCGCCCTCGGCGAAGGCGGAGACGATGTTGCTGGGCACCAGGCCGGTCAGCACCGTCAGCCAGTCACCCTGCGAGCGCTCGGCCAGCTTCTCGACCGTGCCCTCCCCCGGCACGACAGTGACGCCCTTGCCCGCGCCGCTGATCAGCCCCACGGCGATGCCGATGAGCACCGCGATCAGCGAGGTGATCCCGAACCACATCACCGTCTTGCCGCCGAGCCGCGTCGCCGTCCGCGCGCCGCCGAGGCCGCGCAGGCTGGTGAACCCGACCACGATCGCGGTGAAGACCAGCGGGATCACGGTGAACTGCAGCAAGGAGGTGAAGATCGAGCCGATGGTGTCGAGGGCGGTGACCAGCCACTCGGCCTCGGTCGCCTTGGCGATGATGCCGAGCACGGCGCCGATGACGAGACCGGCCAGGACGGCGAGGCCGAAGTAGAGGGTCCGCCGGTTGCCGGATCGCGGCGGAGCGGAAGCGGGCGCGTCTGTAGACATGTCGAAACTCCAGGGGAAGGTGCGAGGCCGGACTGCGGGCAGGGTTCAGCGCGGACAGAGCGAGCTGGCCTGCCGCCGCAAGTCGACGTGCAGGCGCTCGGTCAGCGCGATGACACGAAAGGACCTCATCACCTGCATCAAACCAGCCGACCCCCGAATTGCTTCCCCGCCAAACGGGTGACGACCCTCACCCACCGTGCCCGCTATCCAGCCCGGACAGACCCTCACCACGCCCGCAGCACCACCAGGAGGCCGAGCCCGATCACCCCGAACGAAACCGTCAGCGCGTCCAGAACGACGTGACCGACACGCCCAGTCCGCCCAGCAGCCGCCGCACCAGGGGCAGGCTGATGCCGATGACGCTCGACGGGTCGCCCTCGACGCCGTCGATGAACCAGCCGCCCAGGGCGTCCAGGGTGAAGGCGCCCGCGACCTGCAGGGGCTCGCCCGTGGCGATGTAGGTGTCGATCTCCTCCGGCGTCGGCCTGCCGAACCGGATCACCGTTCGCTCGGTGCCGGTGACCGCTGCGGTGACCTCCCCGCCGACGACGCGCAGCAGGGCGTGGCCGGTCAGCAGCTCGCCGACCCCGCCCGCCATGCGTGCCCACCGCTCGCGCGCGATCTCCGGCGTGGCGGGCTTGCCGACCAGCTCGCCGCCGAAGTGGAGCATCGAGTCGCAGCCGATGACCAGGGCGTCGGCGAACTCCGCCGCCACCGCGCGGGCCTTGGCCTCGGCCAGCGCGCTGACCACCGCGTCCGGCTTGGGGTCGGGCAGCGCGGCGGCGACCGCGTCCTCGTCCACCCCCGACACCCGCACCAGCGGGTCGGTGCCCGCCGCGCGCAGGACACCGAGGCGGGCGGGGGACTGGGAGGCGAGTACGAGCTGCACGGTGCCGCAGCCTAGTGCCCCGACCCCAGAACCTTCACCACGTCTCGACGCGCCCGGCCGCGTTGCCGGGACGTCTCCGCACAACCAGTACGACGACATCCCGGAGCCACGCCCGACACCGGACAAGGCTCTGGGCCGGACACCAGTCACCGTGGCAGCCGGAGCCCCAGCCCGTCGACCACCGGCAGCCGCACGACGGTCCCGGCCAGGTCCACGGTGAGCCGGGCGTCCGGGCCCGCCATGAGCACGTCGCGGTCGGTGCCGCCGATGACCAGGCCCACCCGGTGCCCCCGGGGGATGACCGCGTCGACCGCGTCCAGGGTCAGGGTCAGCGGGCCGTCGACGGCCGCCCACCCGCCCGCCAGGACGGTGTGGGGGACGGGGATGGTCGCCGTGGCGGTGTCGAGGTAGCAGGCGCTGTCGGCGGGAGTGCTCTGCCCCCAGCACGATCGGGTGATCCCGGTGACGATGCCCTCGTCCACGGGGTCGCGGATGGTGGCGGGGCCGTAGGCGACCAGGTACGCCGACACGCGGGCGCCGGGGCGGTCCGCGCGGACGGCGAGGCGCAGCTCGGGCACGCCCGAGAGCCGGGTGTCGGCCTCCAGCGGCGGCGTCCGGAAGACCAGGCTGGCCGGGCCGGACTCGCCGACCCACTCCCCCACCCAGCCCTGGTCGTCGTCGAAGGACGCCGTCGACGGCGGGGCGGGCTCCCCCAGCGACCCGTCGGGCCGGGGGCTCAGGGCCACGGTGGCCGTCGCGGCGGGCCAGGCCGGGTGCTCGGTCCAGACGTCCGGGGCGTGCTCGATCGACGCGCCCGAGGGGACGTCGTTGGGCACGCCGAGCAGGTAGTGGTCGAACCACTGGTGCAGCGCGGCCACCCACTCCGCGCGGCGGAAGTCGAACGGGTCGGCGTGGCCCGTCTGGGACAGCCAGACCCGCCGGGGAACCGTGAGCGACGGCCACCACTGTCCGAAGTGGAGCGACCGGACATTGGTCTCCGCCAAGCCGTGCACGGCGAACACGCTCGCGCGCACCGACGCGGCGGACGGCCGGTAGTCGCGCTCCCGCCAGACCGGGGCGTCGGGGTCGAGCGGCGGCGCGGCCAGTCCGGGGTACGAGCAGCTCACGCTCTCCACCTCGGCCGCGAGCGCCGCCGGTGTGCCGCTGTCCAACGCCGCGCCGTTCGCGCGGTAGTAGTCGTACCAGGAGGAGATGGCGCCGATCGGCACGATCGTGCGCAGCCCCTCGACGCCCGTGCCCGCCACGCCGATGGCGATGGTGCCGTCCCACGACTTGCCGATCATGCCGACGTCGCCGGTGGTCCAGGTCGGCCCCGCGGTTTCCGGGCCCGCGACCGAGGTGTACCCGGTGGCGCGGCCGTTGAGCCAGTCGATCACCGAGCGGGCCGCGCCGATCTCGCCGGGACCGCCGACGTCGAGGCAGCCGGTGGAGCGACCGGTGCCGGGCAGGTCGACGTGGACCACGGCGTAGCCGCGCGGGACGAAGTAGTTGTCCAGGAACAGCGGGAAGACGGTGGGCGCGCCGTCGACGTCGTAGGACTTCTTCTGGTGCTCGTTGCCCCGCCCGAGCGTCGTGTTGTACGGGCTGGCCACCATGATCACCGGGACCCGGCGGGCGGTCCGCGGCCGGATGACGTCGGCGGCCACCCGCGCCTGGCCGGTGTCGACCCAGACGGTGTGGCGCACGGCGTCGGCGTAGTCGTGGATGGGCGTGCTCACCGGGGGGACCGGGCGCCCGGGCAGGACCGCGAAGACCACGGCCACCACGGCGAGCACGGCCCGGCCCAGCACTACGGCCGCCGCTGCGGCACCGGTGTGCGCAGGCCCGCCGCGCAGAGCATCCCCAGCACCAGCACGACCACCGGCAGCACCAGCGTGGCCTTGGCGGCGTTGGTGAAACCGAGGTCGAAGGCGCTGGTGGCCAGCTCCCTGACCCGCTCGGCGATGCTGGGCGACCAGTCCGACGGCACCTCGGGCCCCTCGCCGCCGAACTGGCTGGCGGTGTTGGCCGCCGCGCTGATGCGGCGCACGAACTCGTCGGCGTAGCTCGGTGGCAGCAGCTCGGCGTACTCGCGCGCGGCTTGGGGCACCGTGAAGCTGAGCCCGACCTGCAGCAGCACCCCGGTGGACGCGCTGCCCAGGACGCCGCCGATCTGGCGGGACGTGTTGAACACCCCCGACGCCGCGCCGATCAGGTGCGAGGGCAGCCCGAAGGTGGCCACGGCGGTCAGCGGCGAGAACACCAGCCCGATCCCGACCCCGGCCAGGACCAGGCCGGGGACCAGGGTCACCGGGTCGGTGTCCGGTTCGGCGAGCACCGCGAGCACGATGACGCCCACGGCCAGCCCGCCGAGCCCGCCCATGACCAGCGGCGGCGCGCCGACCCGCCCGACCCAGCGCCCGGCGGCGATGGCCGCGATCCCGGCGCCGACGGCCATCGGCGCGCACAGCAGGCTGGAGGCGAGCGGGTCGAGCCCGAGGACGGTCTGCACGTAGATCACCAGCGGCAGGAACATGCCGGTCGTGGCGAACCCGAGCGCGGCGTGGGTCATGTTCGCGAATCCAAAAGTAGGATTGTTGAACAATCCTACGGGCACCAGCGGCTCCTCCCGCATCCGCCGCTGGTACACGATGAACCCGCCGAGCAGCAGGAGCCCGGCCCCGATCACGTGCAGCACACCGACCGGCCCGACGACCCGCCCCCAGTGGTAGTGCTGCCCGTTCTGCAGCCCGAAGATCAGCGCGGCCATCCCCGCCGACGCCAGCACCGCGCCGAGCGTGTCGAAGCGCACCCGCCCGGTGGGCCGCCAGTCCGGCAGCATCACCGCGCCGACGGCCAGCCCGGCCAGCCCGATCGGCAGGTTCAGCAGGAAGATCCACTCCCACCCGGCGTGCTGCACCAGCAGCCCGCCGACCACCGGCCCGGCGATGGTGGCCACGCCGGACACCGCGCCCCAGACCGCGATCGGCACCGCCCGCTTCTCCGCCGGGAACAGCCGGGTGATGAACGCCAGCGTCTGCGGCGTCATCAGCGCCGCCCCCAGCCCCTGCACCGCCCGCGCGGCGATCAGCGACGGCGCCGAGTCCGCCAGCGCGCACCACAGCGACGCGGCCAGGAACACCGCGAGCCCGACCAGCAGCACCCGCTTGGGCCCGAACCGGTCGCCGAGCCTGCCGGTGAGCAGCAGCGGGACGGTGTTGGCCAGCAGGTAGACGCTGTTGACCCAGATGACCTGGTTCAGCGTGGCGTCGAGGTCGGTGAGGATCGCCGGGACGGCGACGGTGACGATGGTCGAGTCGAGCATGACCATGAAGAAGCACGCGCACAGGGCGGCCAGCCCGAGCCACGGCCGCTCCGTCCTGCCCCTCATGCCCGCCTCCCGTTTCGGGGGAAGCGTAGAGGTCAGTGCGGCAGTCCCGACGCCCGCCAGGCACCCGGCCCGTGGTCGAGCGGGCGGCGGATCTGGCCGGTGCGCGCCGACCACACCGACCCGGCGGGCTGGTCCCCGCCGGGCGCGGCGGCGGCGAGCACGACGACGGTCAGCGCGGCCAGCTCGGCGGGGTCCGGGTTGCCGCGCACGACCTTCAGCAGGGGTTCACTGGTCACAGTGGGATGTTCCCATGCTTCTTGGGCGGCAGGGACTCCCGCTTGTCACTGAGCATCCTCAGAGCACGCGCGACGTAGCCGCGGGTGTGGGAGGGCGGGATCACCGAGTCGACGTACCCGCGCTCGGCGGCGACGTAGGGGTTGAGGAGGGTGTCCTCGTACTCCTGGTCCAGCTTGGCTCGCAGCGCGGCGACGTCCTCGCCCGCCTCCAGTGCCGCCTGCAGCGTGCGGCGGTGCAGGATGTTCGACGCCCCGGAGGCGCCCATGACCGCGATCTGCGCGGTGGGCCAGGCCAGGTTGACGTCGGCGCCGAGGTGCTTGGAGCCCATCACGTCGTACGCCCCGCCGTACGCCTTGCGGGTGATCACCGTGACCAGGGGGACCGTCGCCTCGGCGTAGGCGTAGATCAGCTTCGCGCCGCGCCGGATGATGCCGCCGAACTCCTGGTCGGTCCCGGGCAGGAAGCCGGGCACGTCCACAAAGGTCAGCACCGGGATGTTGAACGCGTCGCAGGTGCGCACGAACCGCGCGGCCTTCTCCGAGGCGTCGATGTCCAGGCAGCCCGCGAACTGGGTCGGCTGGTTGGCGACCACGCCGACGCTGCGCCCCTCGACCCGCCCGAACCCGACGATGATGTTGGGCGCGAACAGCGGGTGCACCTCAAGGAACTCGCCCTCGTCGACGACCCGGGTGATGACCTCGTGCATGTCGTAGGGCTGGTTGGCCGAGTCCGGGATGAGCGTGTCCAGCTCGCTGTCGGACTCCTGCACGTTCCCCGCGACCGAGCCGTCCTCCACGAACCCGGGGAACACCGGGGCGTCGGAGAGGTTGTTCGACGGCAAGAAGGACAGCAGCTCCTTGACGTAGGAGATGGCGTCCTCCTCGTCGGCGCCCATGTAGTGCGCGACGCCGGACTTGGTGTTGTGGGTGCGCGCGCCGCCCAGCTCCTCCAGCGTCACCTCCTCGCCGGTGACGGTCTTGACCACGTCCGGGCCGGTGATGAACATCTGCGAGGTCTTGTCGACCATCACGATGAAGTCGGTCAGCGCCGGGGAGTACACGTGCCCGCCCGCGTTCGCGCCCATGATCAGCGAGATCTGCGGGACGACGCCCGAGGCGCGCACGTTGCGGGTGAAGATCTCCCCGTAGAGGCCCAGGGAGACGACCCCCTCCTGGATGCGCGCGCCGCCGCCCTCGTTGATCCCCACGATCGGGCGGCCGGTCTTGATCGCCAGGTCCATCACCTTGACGATCTTCTCGCCGTACACCTGGCCGAGCGACCCGCCGAAGACGGTCACGTCCTGGCTGAACACGCACACCGGACGGCCGTCGACGGTCCCGTAGCCGGTCACCACGCCGTCGCCGTAGGGCCGGTTCTTCTCCAGCCCGAAGTTGGTCGAGCGGTGCCGCGCCAGCTCGTCGAGCTCGACGAACGAGCCCTCGTCGAGCAGCAGGTCGATCCGCTCCCTGGCGGTCATCTTGCCCTTGGCGTGCTGCTTCTCCACCGCGCGGGCCGAGCCCGCGTGCACGGCCTCGTCGTAGCGGCGGTACAGGTCCGCCAGCTTGCCCGCCGTGGTGTGGAGGTCGGGCTCCCCCGACGGCACCTGCCCGATCGGCTCGGTCGCGCTGCTCATGGATGGACACCCTAGCGACGCCCTGCTCAACCGGCGCTCAGGCGTATCTCACATCACGACCGAGCCCGGTTCACGCCGCCGAGACGACCTGGATCTCATCGCTCCGAAACGTCGGCGTGAACGGCTCGTCGGCACCCTCGATCTGAAGCTTCACCGTAACCCTGACCACCGATCCCACCTTGCTGACCCTGGTGACGACAGCCTCAAGATCGTGAATCCCGAAGGGCACGAGGACCCGGCTACCGACCCGGATGTCTTCAGCCATCACGTCTCCTAGTACCACGGTTCGACCCCCACGATGTCGTGGAGGTGTGCCTTACAGACAGTGTCCATCCCCTCGGCGAGGGAGTCCAACGCGTCACGCCACCGACAGGCCGTCGCGAGGGTGAGGGGCCATCCGGCGGCCTCAACCTCCTGGATCTTGGCGCTGTCATCGTGGGCGATGCCGTTCCGGGCCATGTTCAACATGGTCAGCTGGGCATTCCACGCCTGCACCTGCGTCGGGAACCTGACCTTGAGGTCCAGCCACAACTGGACGCCAAGCCTGCCGAAGTCCGTGCCGAGGCTGCCGGGACTGGCGTTCCCCGAGTCCAAGCGACGGTTGAACTGCAAGTTGTAGCTGACGAGGATGAACCGGAGCCGGGGATCGGCCTTGCTCGCCGCGCTCATGAGCATCTCGATGCAGTCGTCGTGCAAGTCCCGCGAGAACCCTTGGAACTCCGCAGCTAGCCGCAGCAGGATCGCGTGGTCGAGTTCGTCGGTCTCCATCGTGCGTCCGTGGGTGTCCGCGCTGATCAGGTCGTGCGCGGCGAATAGTCGGTCAAGGCGTTTGGAGCGGTCCGCGCTCCACTTCGCCAGCGCTTGCGATGTCACATGGTGATTCTATTTTCACAGAGCGTCACCCGATCGAGATACCTTGCCCCTCCATCATCGCGGCGCGTAGGCGGGTGGCGAAGGCGGTGGTCCTCCAGGAAGCCAAGTGGCCGCCGGGGAACATCACCGGGTTCTGCCCCAGGGCTGTGACCAGGGACCTGGAGACGCGGCCGCAGAGTTTGGCCGGTGGAGGTCTCGCCGAGTGGTTTCGGGCGCTCGGTGAGCGCGGGCTGTTGCGGGTGCCCTACCCGGCGCTGGCCGCCCAGCACTTCAACTGGCTGGTCCTGTCGGTCCCCCTGCACAAGGCGATGACCTGCCCATCGACGAGTCCCTGTTCAGCGAGCCCGAACTCCACCACCACGCCGACGCCGCCGTCTTCCTGGCCGCATACGGGAAACCCGGCAAGCCGCCGAACGGCAACAGTCAGTAGTAAATTGGACGCGTTCCGTCACAGGAAGGCGTCCCCGTGGGCCTCGTACTGCGAAAGCTGATCGAACTCATCCTGCCCAAGCTCGTCAAACGCATCGGCAGCCGGGTCGTGTACTGGGCGTTCGGGATCTGCACCGGGATCATCACCTGGCTGTTCGTCGTGCCCAACGGGCCGTTCGGGCTGGCCATGGCGCTGGGCCCGCTGCTGCTGGTGTGGCGGACCGCGCGCGCCGGGCTCAACGGCGTCGGGCCGATCACCTTCGGCATGGCCCTGTCGATGACGCTGTTCCCCGCGTTCTTCCTCGGCCTGTACCGGTCCGACGACTCGATGCCATCGGGGTTCGTGCTGGCGGGATTCCTGACCTTCCTGGTCTGGGTGGCCACCTTCCCCGCCGTGCTGGACCACCTCGACCGCGCTCACCTGCGCCGCGGGCCCGGGATGGCGGACCTGCCGCCCGGCCCGAACCCCGCCGCGGCCGCCCGCCTGCTCGTGGTCCGCCTGTGGATGGCGACGGTGATCATGCTGGTGGTCGGGGAGGGGTTCGCCGCGCTGATCTGCCTCTTCGCGCTGGCCTACCACGCGCGGTGGTCCGCGGCCCTGGCCGCGCTGGCCTGCCTGGTGATCCCCCTGCTGTCCTTCGAGTACGGCGACCTCGTCTGGGACGCCGACCTCCTCGCCGTCGCCGCCGCCCTCGTCGCGGCCGACCAGTGGCGCGCGGCGGCGGTGAACCCGGACTGGCGGGGCGGGCTGCTCGGCTCGATGCGCCGTCGCCCCCGCCTGGCTTGACCTCCACCGCGCTGGAGGTCGCAGACTGGGCGGCGCCCGGCACGCCGTTCCGCTCCGACCGGCCTGCCGGGCCACCGCCCTCTAGTCTGGCCACCATGGCCGCTCTCGACGCCGACGCCCTGCGCGCCGCCCTGGTCGACCCCGCCGGGGCGTACGCCGCCCTCGACGTCGTCGCGACGACCGGGTCCACCAACGCCGACCTGCTCGCCCGCGCGGGCGAGGCCGCCGACCGCACCGTGCTCATCGCCGAGGAGCAGACCGAGGGGCGGGGCAGGCGGGCGCGGCAGTGGGTCTCGCCGCCGGAGTCCGGGATCTACCTGAGCGTGCTGCTGCGCCCCGAAGGGGTGCCGACCGCCAAGCTCGGCACCCTGTCGCTGGTCGCGGGCGTCGCGCTGCTCAGGGCCGCCCGCCACGCCGGGGTGATGGCCGCGCTGAAGTGGCCCAACGACCTGCTCGCGGGCGCGTCGATGGCCAAGTGCGCCGGGGTGCTCGCCGAGGTCGCCGCGGGCGAGCCGCCCGCCGTCGTCGTCGGCATCGGGCTCAACGTCGGGCGGCTGCCCGCCGCGGTCCCCGCCGGGCCGGGCGGGCTGCCCGCGACCTCGCTGGCCGAGGAGGGCGGGCACGGCGACCGCGCCGAGGTGGCCGTCGCCCTGCTGCGCTGCTTCGCCGAGGTGGAGCGCTCCTGGCGCGGCCGCGGCGGCGACCTGGTCACCTCCGGGCTGCTCGCCGAGTACCGCGCCAACTGCGCGACCCTGGGCCAGCGCGTGCGCGTCGAGCTGCCGGGGGACACCGCGCGCCAGGGGCTGGCCGTCGAGGTCGACCCGGACGGCCAGCTCGTCGTCGACGTGGACGGGACCGCCCGCACGGTGTCCGCGGGCGACGTCGTCCACCTGCGCCCTCTGCCCTGATCCGGGGGCCGGGTCCGAGCGGTACGGTTGTCCTGTCAAGGCGCTGATACGGAGGGACCACCGTGGCCTACCCCGATGACCTGCTCAGCGACGGCGAGCGCGTTGTGCTGCACAAGCACCCGCACTGGAAGATGCTGCTGGTGCCGTACCTGGCCCTGCTGGTCGTGCTCGGCGCGGGTGTCTGGGGCGCGATCCTCGTCCAGGACCTCACCTGGGTCACCATCGCCTGGATCATCATTGGCGTCCTGGCGCTCGCCCTGGTCGTGTGGCTGTTCCTGGTGCCGTTCGTGCGCTGGCGCACCACGCACTTCATCGTCACCACCGATCGGGTGATGGCGCGCGAGGGTGTGATCAACCGCACCGGCATCGACATCCCGCTCTCCCGGATCAGCAGCGTGCGCTTCGAGCACGGCCTGGTCGACCGGATCGTCGGCTGCGGCACGCTGATCATCGAGTCCAGCTCGCAGGAGCCGCTGGAGTTCGACGACATCCCCAACGTGGAGCGGGTGCACACCCTGCTGTACCGCGAGGTGAACGACAACCCGAACGACGACTTCAGCAGGCAGCTCTGATGGGTTCGCGTGAAGTCGGCCTGCCCCAGCGCGTCCCGGCCGACGGCCTGCCCGCCCGCGTCACCGTCTGGGAGGTCGGCGCGCGCGACGGCCTGCAGAACGAGTCCGCCGTGGTGCCCGTCGACGTCAAGGTCGAGTTCCTGGCCCGGCTGGCCGACGCGGGCCTGCGGACGCTGGAGGCGACCAGCTTCGTGCACCCGAAGTGGGTGCCACAGCTGGCCGACGCCACCGAAGTCCTCTCCCGACTGTCCCCCGTGGACGGTGTGCGCTACCCGGTCCTGGTCCCCAACGACCGCGGCCTCGACCGCGCGCTGGACGCGGGCGTGCGGCACATCGCGATCTTCGGCAGCGCCACGGAGTCCTTCGCCCGGCGCAACCTCAACCGGTCGCTGGACGAGCAGTTCGCCATGTTCGAGCCGGTGGTGGCCCGCGCGGTGGCCGAGGGCCTCGACGTCCGCGCCTACGTCTCGATGTGCTTCGGCGACCCGTGGGAGGGCCCGGTCGAGCCCGCGCAGGTCGCCGCGGTGGGCGCGCGGCTGATGGCGATGGGCTGCTCGCAGCTGTCCCTGGGCGACACCATCGGCGTGGCCACGCCGGGCCACGTCGAGGCGGTCATCGGCGCGGTCACCGCCGTCGACGTGCCGGTCTCCTCGGTCGCCGTGCACTTCCACGACACCTACGGCCAGGCGCTGTCGAACACCCTGGCCGCCCTGCGCCTCGGGGTGACCACAGTGGACTCCTCAGCAGGCGGGCTCGGCGGCTGCCCGTACGCGGAGTCGGCCACCGGCAACCTCGCCACCGAGGACCTGGTCTGGATGCTCGACGGCCTCGGCGTCGAGACCGGCGTGAACCTCGACAAGCTCGCCGACACCAGCCTCTGGATGGCCGGTCACCTCGGCCGCCCCAGCCCCTCCCGCGTGGTCCGCGCGCTGCGGGGCTGAGCCGCCGCCCGCACGACCCCGTCGATGACGAGCCCGACACGCAGCGCGGCCTGCTCCGGGTCGGGCTGACCGGCGTCGAGCCAGGCGATCACCGCTTCCAGCACGGCCACCGGCAGCAGCCGGGCCGCCCAGTCGCGCAACTCCGCGTCCGGCACCACCTCGGCGAGGTGCCGCGCGGTGATCTCTACCGACGCCGACCGCAGCGTGTCCACCACGTCGCGGAACTCCGGCTCCCGCGCGGCGTGGCGGAACAGCAGCCGGAACCCGTCCGGGTCGGCCGAGGCCGCGCGCAGCAGCGCCGCGATGCTGTGCTCGTCGAAGGCATCGGAGCCGACCGCCTCATCGAGGCGGACCCGCGCCCGCTCCAGGACGGCCCGGTACATCTCCGACTTCGACTCGAAGTGCCGGTAGAGGATCACCTGCGTCACGCCCGCCTCGGCGGCGACGTCGGCGAGGCCGGTGGCGGCGAACCCGGTCCGCGCGAACGCCCGCGTGGCCGCGTCCAGCAACTGGGCCCGCCGCTGGGCCCGCGGCATCCGCTCCGCCATCGGCAGACCTCCCTTGTACAAGTCGGACTATACAAGTATCTTCGGACTTGTATATCCATGACTAAACATACGGAGACCGCCATGACCCTCCAGCTGCCCTTACGCCATTCACACCCTTTCGAGGTCGCCCCGGAACTCCTGGCCCGCCCGGTCCACCGGGTGCGCACCGCCGTCGGCCACGACGCCTGGCTGGTCACCGGCTACGCCCAGGTCCGCGCCCTGCTGACCGACGACCGCCTCGGCCGCTCCCACCCGGCCCCGGACACCGCCGCCCGCTCCGGTGACTCCGCCCTGTTCGGCGGCCCCCTGGGCAACTACGACACCGAGCGGACCGACCACGCCCGGATGCGCGCGCTCCTGCAACCGCACTTCTCCGCCAGGCACATGCGCGCCCTGCGCCCCCGCGTGGAAGCCCTCACCACCGAGCTGCTCGACGAGCTGACCCCGCCCGCGGACCTGCACACCGCCCTGGCCCTCCCCCTGCCCCTCCTGGTGATCTGCGAACTCCTCGGCGTCCCCTACGACGACCGCGCCCGGTTCCGGGCCTGGACCGACGCCGTCGCCGACACCGGAGACCGGGCCCGTTCCGAGCAGGGCATGTCCGAGCTGTACCAGTACTGCCTGGAACTGGTGTCCCGCAAGCGGTCCGACCCCGGCGACGACGTCATCTCCCGCCTGTGCGCGACCGACGGCGTCAGCGATCCCGAGGCGGCGGGGCTGACCCTGGCCGTCCTGTTCGCCGGGCACGAGACCACCGTCGTCCACATCGGACTCGGCGCGCTGCTCCTGCTCACCAACCCGGCGCGGCGCCAAGCCGTGCTGGACAACCCCGACCTGCTCCCCAACACCGTCGAGGAACTCCTGCGGGCCCAGGGCGCCGTGGGCACCGGAATCCCCCGCTACGCCCGGACCGACCTGGAGGTCGACGGCGTCGCCATCCCCGCGGGCGCACTGGTCCTGCTGGACACCAACGCCGCCAACCACGACCCCGCGGTCTTCCCCGACCACATCGATGTCGTCACGGCCCACCCCCACCTGGCCTTCGGCCACGGCCCCCGCTACTGCGTCGGCGCCCCGTTGGCCCGTGTCGAGCTGCGGGCCGTGTTCTCCCAGCTGATCCCCCGCTTCCCCACCATGCGCCTGGCGGTCCCGATGGCGGACCTCGACTTCCGCCACGGCACCCTCACCGGCGGCCTGACCGGACTGCCGGTGACGTGGTGAGCACCTGGGGCACGAACACCTGGGGGCACGAGCACATCGGGCACGAGCACATCGGGCACGGCGAAGCTGCCCGGAGCAGGGCCCCGGGCAGCTTTCCAACCGGCTGATGGACTGGCTGACAGACTGGCCTGCGAACTACGACCAGCGGTGGGCCACGTCGATGATGAGGCGCGAGCCGCCGTCGGCGGAGTCCAGGACGAACGCCCGGAACGGCAGCTGGGCGCGCACGCCCAGCCCGATGGTCGACTCACCCTCGAACGACCCGGCCCACGCGACCTGGCGGAAGGTGTCCCACCCGGCGACGTTCACCAGCTCGCTGCGGTTGGCCGGGTTGTAGGTCGACCTGCCCGCGTCGTCATAGGCGGGGGCATCGACGGTGACCTGGAGCTTGGCCCCACCGCGCAGCGGCACGACGTTGCCGGAGCCGCTCATCCTCACCTGCGGGACGTACTGGACGTGGTAGCCGTCCGCGCCCCCCGCGCGGATGTCGATCACCAGCCGGTCCCAGCACTGGTGGCGGCCTGCCCGGACGTCGACCAGCGCGGCGACCTCAGTGCGCACCGCCGACTTGGGCAGCGACCCCCAGGAAATGCCGCAGTAGCCCTGTGTCGCGGTGGCCGACGACGTGCCGAGCACCGACAGGGTCGCGGCCGCGCCGATGGCCGCCAGCGTGGCGACGGCGCGTCTGGCCCAGGTACCTCGCATCGAAATCCCCTCCCTTGGATCAAAAAACCCGTGACTGCTGTCACATAAGGGAGGACGCCCAACCGGGGGTGAGGTTGTCAGCTCGTGGGCGCGGGCCCGATTCCGTTGCACGGTCGTGTCCGAAGATCAGCCACGTAGTCCGCGGGCGCCCCGGCGGCCTCGGCCGCGTCGGCGATCACGCCGAGGTAGCGCGCCGACGGCAGGCCGCCCTCGTAGTCGTTGAGCACGTACAGCCAGGCCAGCACCGAGCCCTCCATCGTCTGCACGCGCAGCCGGATCTTGGAGTGGAAGCCCATCTCGGCGCCCTCCCACTGGTCCAAGTGGGTCTCGTCGTCGTCCTGCACGTCGTAGAGCACGGCGAACACCTGGTCGTCGGGGTCCTCGACGATGGTGGAGAGCGCACCCTCCCACCCGAGGTCCTCACCACCGAAGGTCAGGCGCCAGCCGACCAGCCACCCGGCTCCCACCATGGGCGAGTGCGGGGCACGCTTCATCATCTGGGCCGGGTCCATGTTCGACCCATAGGCGGCGTAGAGCGGCACGCGGGACAGCCTAGCGGCGCGGAGCGGTGAGGGCAGGCGGGCGCGCGGGTTGGCGTTCGCCGAGCGCGGACAGCCGCATAGGGTGTCCGCGGACGTACCGACGTGCGCGGACGGCTGAACAGGGAGTCTCCGCGGACGTACTAGCGAGTGGAGGCACCCCTTGACCAGCATCGTGATCATGGGTGGTGGACCGGCGGGCTACGAGGCCGCGCTGGTCGCCGCGCAGCACGGGGCCCAGGTCACCGTGGTCGAGCGCGACGGCGTCGGCGGCGCGTGCGTGCTCTACGACTGCGTGCCGTCGAAGACGTTCATCGCCTCGGCGGGGGCCCGGTCGGCCTTCCGCGACGCGGACGAACTGGGCATCGGCACCGACGACGTCGACTCCACCGTGCACCTGCCGGTCGTGCGCGGGCGGGTCAAGGGCCTGGCGCTGGCCCAGTCCGCCGACATCCGCAACCGGCTGCAGCGCGAGGGCATCCGGGTGGTCCCCGGCGTGGCGAGGTTCTGCGACGACCGGGCGGGCATGGCCGCGCACCGGATCGCGGTGACCACGCTGGGCGGGGACACCGAGGTGCTCGACGCCGACGTCGTGCTCATCGCCACCGGCGCCACCCCGAGGGTCATCCCGGGCGCGGAGCCCGACGGCGAGCGGGTGCTGGACTGGCGCCAGATCTACGACCTGGAGGAACTGCCCGAGCACCTGGTGGTGGTCGGCTCCGGGGTGACCGGGGCGGAGTTCGCCTCGGCGTTCATCGAGATGGGCGTCAAGGTCACGGTGATCTCCAGCCGCGACCGGGTCCTGCCGCACGAGGACGCCGACGCCGCGGTGGTGCTGGAGGACGTCTTCGCCGAGCGCGGCACGACGCTGGTCAAGCACGCCCGCGCCGAGCGCATCGACCGCGACCGCGACGGCGTCGTCGTGCACCTCAAGGGCGGGGAGACCGTCCACGCCAGCCACGCGTTGATGACGGTCGGCTCGGTGCCCAACACCACCGACATCGGTCTGGAGCGCGTCGGCATCGAGCTCGGCGCGGGCGGGTTCATCGCCGTGGACCGGGTCTCGCGCACGGGCGTGCCGGGCATCTACGCCGCGGGCGACTGCACCGGCGTGCTGATGCTGGCGTCGGTGGCCGCGATGCAGGGCCGCATCGCCATGTGGCACGCCCTCGGCCAGGGCGTGGCCCCCATCAAGCTCAAGACGGTCGCCGCGAACGTGTTCACCCACCCGGAGATCGCCACCGTCGGCATCAGCCAGCAGGCCATCGACTCCGGCACCGTGCCCGCGCGCACGATCATGCTGCCGCTGGCGACCAACGCGCGGGCGAAGATGGAGGGCCTGCGCCGCGGCTTCGTCAAGCTGTTCTGCCGCCCGGCGACGGGCGTGGTCATCGGCGGGGTGATCGTGGCGCCCAGCGCCAGCGAGCTGATCCTGCCGATCGCCCTGGCGGTGCAGAACCAGCTCACCGTCGACGACCTGGCGCTGACGTTCTCGGTGTACCCGTCGCTGTCGGGGTCGATCACCGAGGCGGGCCGCCGCCTGATGCGCCACGACGACCTCGACTGAGTTCACCCGTTCAGGAGGGAGCGGGCGGCGCCGCGGCGCGGGAGAGGCACGCTCAGCGTGATCATGGGGTCGCGAGTGCGGGTGAACGCGCCCAATTCCCTTCCACCGATTCAACCGAGCCGGTACCTCTAAAGAACCAATTCGTCACGGAGGCGGCCATGTCTCGTCGCAACGAGTGCCCCGAATGCCTGGGTTCGGGCCTGGCGCCCAACCGCCGCGACTTCTGCCGCCGCTGCGGCGGGCTCGGCCAGGTCCCCCGACTGCGCCCGAGCTGAGCCGGTCAGCCAGGTCCGGGCAGCCAGCCAGGTCCAGCCAACCAGGTCAGGACAGCCGGTCCGGGCAGCCGGGTCCGGGCAGCCAGTCCCGGCAGCCAGGTCCGGGCAGCCAGCCCCAGGCAGCCAGGTCCGGGCAGAGCGACGCCCCCGCACGACGCGGTTGCGGGGGCGCCGCGGCGAGGGTGGTCAGTCCTCGTCATCCACCCAGTCGAAGGTGCGGGTCACCGCCTTCTTCCACTTGCGGTACGTCCGGTCCCGCTCGTCGTCGGAGAGGTCGGGCGTCCACTCCTTGTCCTGGGCCCAGTTCGCGCGGATGTCGTCCTCGCCCTCCCAGAAGCCCACGGCGAGACCGGCCGCGTAGGCCGCCCCCAGCGCGGTCGTCTCCGCCACGACCGGGCGGATCACCGGGACGCCCAGGATGTCGGCCTGGAACTGCATCAACAGCTCGTTGGCGACCATGCCCCCGTCGACCTTCAGCGCCGTCAGGGGCACGCCGGAGTCGGCGTTCATGGCGTCGATGACCTCGCGGGTCTGGAAGGCGGTGGCCTCCAGGACCGCGCGCGCCAGGTGGCCCTTGTTGACGAAACGGGTCAGCCCGACGATCGCGCCGCGGGCGTCGGAGCGCCAGTACGGGGCGAACAGCCCGGAGAAGGCGGGGACGAAGTAGCAGCCGCCGTTGTCCTCCACCGTGCGGGCGTGCTGCTCGATCTCGGCGGCCTCGCTGATCATGCCGAGGTTGTCCCTGATCCACTGCACCAGCGAGCCGGTGACCGCGATCGAGCCCTCCAGGGCGTAGACCGGGGCGGCGTCGCCGATCTTGTAGCAGACCGTGGTGAGCAGGCCGTTCTCGCTCATCACCTGTTCGGTCCCGGTGTTGAGCAGCACGAAGTTGCCGGTGCCGTAGGTGTTCTTGGCCTCCCCCGGCGACAGGCACGCCTGGCCGAAGGTGGCCGCCTGCTGGTCGCCGAGGATTCCGGCGATCGGCACGCCCGCCAGCGCGCCCCTGGCCCGCACCCGGCCGTACTCCTCCGAGGAGGAGCGGATCTCGGGCAGCATCGACAGCGGAACGCCCATCTCCTCGGCGATGCCGGCGTCCCAGTCCAGCGTGGACAGGTCCATCAGCAGGGTGCGCGAGGCGTTGGTCGGGTCGGTGACGTGGACGCCGCCGTCCACCCCGCCGGTCATGTTCCACAGCAGCCAGGTGTCCATGTTGCCGAACAGCAGGTCCCCGGCCTCCGCCCGCGCCCGCGCGCCGTCCACATTGTCCAGAATCCAGCGGATCTTGGGCCCGGAGAAGTAGGTCGCCAGCGGCAGCCCGGTGCGCGCCCGGTAGCGCTCCTGGCCGTCGCCGAGCTCGCCCAGCGCGGTGGCGATGCGGTCGGTCCTGGTGTCCTGCCAGACGATCGCGTTGTAGACCGGCTCGCCGGTCCTGCGGTCCCACACCACCGCCGTCTCGCGCTGGTTGGTGATCCCGACCGCGACGATGTCGGAGACGTCGAGGTCGGCCTTGGCCAGCGCGCCCGCGGCCACGGCCCTGGTGTTCTCCCACACCTCGGCCGGGTCGTGCTCGACCCAGCCCGCGCGCGGGAAGATCTGCCGGTGCTCGCGCTGGTCGACCGCCACGACCTCGCCCGCGTGCGAGAAGATCATGCACCGGGTGGACGTCGTGCCCTGGTCGACCGCAGCCACGTACTTCGTCATCTGTGCGCCTTTCATCAGCCGGGCAGGATCTGCGACAGGAGACCGGCGAGCACCGCGCCCGCCAGCGGGCCCACGATGGGCACCCAGGAGTAGCCCCACTCCGCGCTGCCCTTGCCCTTGATCGGCAGCACCGCGTAGGCCAGCCGGGGGCCGAGGTCGCGGGCGGGGTTGATGGCGTACCCGGTCGGTCCGCCGAGGGAGTTGCCGATGCCGACGACGACGAACATCACCGCGGCGTAGCCGAGCGCGGAGTTGCCGAAGTCGGGGACCTCGCCCTCGGCCATCGTCATCGTCGGGCTGGTGAGAATCCACAGCACCAGGACGAAGGTGCCGATGACCTCGGTGACGGTGTTCCACACCGGGTGCGGGACGGTCGGGCCCGTGCAGAAGATGCCCCGGGTGTTCTCCGGCTCGTCGTGGGTGTCGAACTGGAGTTTGTAGGTCAGCCAGCAGAGCACCGCGCCGAGGAAGGCGCCCGCGAACTGCCCGATGAAGTAGGCGGGCGCCAGTGCCCATTCGAGCTTGCCCGCGGCGAGCAGCCCGACGGTGACGGCCGGATTGATGTGGGCGCCGCTCGGTGCGGCGATGCTGGCGCCCACGAAGACGGCGAAACCCCAGCCGAGGTTGACAAGCAGCCACCCACCGTCGAAACCCAGTGAGCGGCGCAACACGGTGTTGGCCACCACACCACAGCCGAGCAAGATCAGCGCCGTGGTGCCCATCAGTTCCCAGAGAAGGATCTCGCCGAAGCTCAGTTCCACGCAGGTCTCCCCTCACGCAGTGGGGCAGGCTCCGCGCGGGAGGCGACGGTGCCTACCCAGAGTGATCTCGGACGCTACCGCTCGCGAGGCGCGCAGGCAATGACGCGCGGCGGTAGCGTGGTCGGGTGACGACCGGAGGTGGGCACGTGGCCGGGGAACACTCCACAGGGGACAGTTTCGGGGGCGCACTGGGGCCGGGGCAACGCGAGCGGGCGTGGTCCGACCTGCGCGAGCAGCGTTTCGACGTGGTCATCGTCGGCGGTGGTGTCGTTGGCGTTGGGAGCGCTCTCGACGCCGCGACGCGGGGCCTCAGGGTGGCTTTGGTCGAGGCGCGCGACCTGGCTTCGGGCACGTCGAGCCGCTCCAGCAAACTCTTCCACGGCGGACTGCGCTATTTGGAGCAACTCGAGTTCGGACTCGTCCGCGAGGCCCTGCGCGAGCGCGAGCTGATGCTCACCACGCTGGCCCCGCACCTGGTGAAGCCGGTCAGCTTCCTCTACCCGCTCACCAACCGCGGCTGGGAGCGCCCCTACACCGCCGCGGGCCTGTTCCTCTACGACAGCATGGGCGGCGCCCGGTCCGTCCCCGGCCAGAAGCACCTGACCCGTGCGGGCGCCCTGCGCCTGGTGCCCGCCCTGCGCCGCGACGCGCTCATCGGCGGCATCCGCTACTTCGACGCGCTGGCCGACGACGCCCGCCACACCATGACCGTCGCCCGCACGGCCGCGCACTACGGCGCCGTCGTGCGCACCTCCACCCAGGTCGTCGGCTTCCGCCACGAGGCGGACCGGGTCACCGGCGTCCGCGTGCGCGACGTGGAGGACGGCCGGGAGACCGACGTGCGCGCCGAGGTCGTCATCAACTGCACCGGCGTGTGGACCGACGAGCTGCAGCGGCTCTCCGGCAGCCGCGGCCGGTTCCGGGTGCGGGCCAGCAAGGGCGTGCACATCGTCGTCCCGCGCGACCGGATCATCGCCGAGTCCGGGCTGATCCTGCGCACGGAGAAGTCGGTGCTGTTCGTCATCCCGTGGCGCAACCACTGGATCGTGGGCACCACCGACACCGACTGGAACCTCGACCTGTCCCACCCCTCGGCCACCCGCGCCGACATCGACTACATCCTCACCCACGTCAACACCGTGCTCGCCCGCCCGCTGACCCACGACGACATCGAGGGCGTGTACGCGGGCCTGCGCCCCCTGCTGGCGGGCGAGAGCGAGTCCACATCGAAGCTGTCGCGCGAGCACGCCGTGGCCCGGGTCGCCCCCGGCCTCATCGCCATCGCGGGCGGCAAGTACACGACCTACCGGGTGATGGCCGCCGACGCCATCGACGCCGCCGCGGCCGACCTGCCGGGCCGGTTGCAGCCCAGCATCACCGACCGGGTGCCGCTGCTGGGCGCCGACGGCTACCACGCCCTGGTCAACCAGGCCGACCTGCTGGCCGCCCGGCACGGCGTGCACCCCTACCGCCTGCGCCACCTGCTCGACCGCTACGGCTCGCTGCTGCACGAGGTCCTCGAACTCGCCGCCGAGCGCCCCGACCTGCTCAAGCCCCTCGACAGCGCCGCGGACTACCTGCGCGTCGAGGCGGTCTACGCCGCCAGCCACGAGGGCGCGCTGCACCTGGAGGACACCCTCGCCCGCCGCACCAGGGTCAGCATCGAGTACCCGCACCGCGGGGTGGACACCGCCCGCCAGGTCGCCGACCTCATGGGCGACGTGCTGGGCTGGGACGAGGCCACCCGCGCCCGCGAGGTCGAGGTCTACCTGGCCCGCGTGGCGGCCGAACGCGTCTCCCAGACCCAGCCCGACGACGAGGCGGCCGACGCCAGCCGCATCGCCGCCCCCGAGGCCCGTCCCGGGCTCAGCGACTCCTGACCCGGGCGACAGTCCACAATGGTCTACGTGTCGAGAAGGCCCGATCCGCGGCGGTGTCACCGTTCTCCGACGCGGAAACCGGTCGTCGCCGACGCACGGGCCCGTCGCCTCGCCGGAGCGGGGTAACGGCGTCACCTGTCCCGGAAGCCGTTGCGGCGTTCAGCTCTCCGGGGCGTAGCGGCGGTGCGATTCCACGGTCTGGGCGATACGGCGCAGGGCGATCAGCGCCGAGTCGCCGAGGACGGTGCCGACCACGACGCTTTCCAGGACCCGGTCCAGGTCCTTCTCGTCAGCGACGTAGTCCAGGTCCACCACGGCGATGCGCTCGCAGGCGCGGCCGAACTCGACCAGGTTGGGCACCAGCTCGTGGCCGAGGTCGCGGCCCGCGGCGATGACGGCGGCCAGGGTGCGCACGGACGGGTGCTCGCACGCGTCCTCCCAGCCGAGGGTGACCAGCACGCCCTGGGCGGCGGCCAGGGCGTCGTCGTCGACCGCCTCCGGCTCGGGGATCAGACCCTTGGACACCACGCCCATGGCGTTGTCCACGTCCTCGCCGGGGGCGTCGACCGCGCCGAGGATCTCCCGGACGCTGGCCAGCGACAGCCCGCCGAGGTCGACCATCGCCCGGACCAGGCGCAGCCTGCGGACGTGGGACTCGTCGTAGCGCGCCTGGTTGCGGCCGGTGCGCTCGCCGGGCGGGAGCATGCCCTCGCGCAGGTAGAACTTGATCGTCGGCACCGGGACCCCACTCCGCCTGCTGAGTTCGGCGATCCGCATCCCGTGCCTCCTTTGTGAGGGTCGAACTTCTCAGGGTCGAAAGTTCAGGGTTCTTCGGGGTTGCCCTTACCCCCGCCTTTTCGGATAGTGTAGCTATCGACAGTAGAGAGTTCCGCTATCCATCATCCGGGGGCAACCACATGCGCGCCGCGTTAGCGAGTTGGAACCGTCCGTTCATCATCTTCACCGTAGTCATGGCCGCGCTGGGGGCGTTCTCCGTGGGCGGCCTGATTGTCGACGACCGGACGCTGCTCGGCGCGCCGGTCTGGCTCAAGCCGCTGAAGTTCAGCCTCTCCTTCGTCCTCTACGGCCTGGCGTGGGCCTGGCTGATCTCGCTGGTCAAGCCCTCCCGCACGCTCAAGGCGGCCTCGGCGGTCATCCTCACGACCTCCGCGATCGAGATGGTCGTCCTGTTCACCCAGTCCTTCCGCGGGCGCGAGAGCCACTTCAACACCACCACCGCGTTCGACGCGGTGCTGTTCGGCCTGATGGGGACCACCATCCTGGTCTTCTGGATCGCCACCCTGATCGCCTCCGTCGTCATCGGCGCCCGGCGGGTCGCGCCGCGGCCGGAGAACCTGGCGATCCGGCTCGGCCTGGGGATCTCCCTGGTCGGGATGGCCCTCGGCGCGCTGATGACCAACGTCATGCAGAGCAGCCGCGAAGGCTTCTCGGGCACGCACTCGGTCGGGGTCGTCGAGGGCGGGCCGGGGATGCCGCTGACCGGGTGGAGCACCACCGGCGGCGACCTGCGCATCGCGCACTTCGTCGGCCTGCACGCCCTGCAGGTGCTGCCCCTGCTCGCCCTGGCGCTGACCATGCTGGCCGCCCGCCACGCCGCGCTGCGGTCCGAGGAGGTCCGCACCCGGATGGTCTGGACGGCGGGCCTGGTCTACGCGGGCCTGATCGCCCTGGTCACCTGGCAGGCCCTGCGCGGGCAGCCGCTGCTGGCCCCGGACTGGCAGACCCTCACCGCGCTGGCCGCCCTGCTGGGCGCGGGCGCGGCGGGGATGTCGTGGGCGCTGGCCGCCGAGTCCGCCGAGCACGAGCTGGTGGCGGCGTGACCTCGTTCCTGTTCGACCTCGCCTTCTACCTCGCCGCCCCGTTCTGGGCGCTGATGGTCCTCGCGCCCCGGTGGGAGCTGACCGAACGGGTGATCGGCTCGCCGCTGATCGTGCTGCCCATCGTGGCGGTGTGGATCGCGCTCGCCGTGCCGGTCTTCCCCGAGCTGTGGTCGGCGGTGGCGAACCCGTCGCTGGAGGGCCTGAAAGGACTCCTGGCCGACGACCGGGCCGTGGCGCTGCTGTGGGCGCAGATCATCGCCTGGGACCTGTTCCTCGGCCGCTGGGTCTACCTGGAATCGCGGCGCCTGGACATGTCCCCGCTGCTGATGGGCCCGCTGCTGGTGGCGCTGATCCTGCTCTCCCCGCTGGTGCTGCCGGTGTTCCTCGCACTGCGCACGCGCGCGCGGCGGCGGGTGCCCGTGCCCGCGTAGGCTCGCCGCCGTGACCGACATCGAGACTGACCCCCTGGGCGTCGCCGGGCAGGCGGCGACGGCATTGGCCGAGAAGACCGGCGTCGAGCGCCACGACCTGGCGCTGATCCTGGGCTCCGGCTGGCGGCCCGCCGCCGACGTGCTCGGCGAGCCGAGCGCGGAGCTGCCGCTGGCTGACCTGCCCGGCTTCGTCGCCCCCACCGCGGCGGGCCACGGCGGCACCCTGCGGTCGGTCGAGGTCGAGGGCAGGCGGGTGCTGATCACGCTGGGCCGCACCCACCTGTACGAGGGCGTGCCGATGGCGAGCGTCGTGCACGGCGTGCGCACCGCGGCCGCGGCCGGGGTCAAGACGGTCATCCTGACCAACGCCGCCGGGTGCCTGATCCCGGAGGCCCGCATCGGCCAGCCCATCCTGATCAGCGACCACATCAACATGACCGCCCGCTCCCCGCTGGTCGGCGCGGAGTTCGTCGACCTGACCGACCTGTACTCCCCCCGGCTGCGCGGCCTGGCCCGCGAGATCGACCCGACGCTGGTCGAGGGCGTCTACGTCGGACTGCCCGGCCCGCACTTCGAGACCCCCGCCGAGATCCGGATGTTCCGCAACTGGGGCGCGGACCTGGTGGGCATGTCGACGGTGCTGGAGGCCATCGCCGCGCGGGCGCTCGGCGTGGAGGTCTTCGGGCTGTCCATGGTGACCAACCTGGCCGCCGGGATGACCGGCGAGCCGCTCAACCACGAGGAAGTCCTCGAGGCGGGCCGCCAGTCGGCGACCGCGCTCGGGGCGTTCCTGCGCGAGCTGATCTCCCGCGCATGAGGTTGACCCCCGACCTGCGCGACCGGGCCTTCCGCTGGATCGCCGACGACCCGTCGCCGGAGGACCGGACGCAGCTGCAGCAGATCCTGGCCCGCGCCATGGGCGCCGACCCGGCCGCGCTGGCCGAGCTGACCGACCGGATGGCCGGCCCGCTGACCTTCGGCACGGCCGGGCTGCGCGGCCCGGTGCGGGCCGGGCCCAACGGGATGAACCGCGCGGTGGTGATCCGCACGACGGCGGGCGTGGCCGCGTGGCTGCGTTCGCAGGGCCGGTCCGGGACCGTCGTGGTCGGCCGCGACGCCCGGCACGGCTCGGAGCCCTTCGCCGCCGACGCCGCCGCGGTGCTGGCCGCGGCCGGTTTCGACGTGCGCGTCCTGCCCGGTCCGCTGCCCACCCCCGTGCTGGCCTTCGCCGTGCGCAGGCTCGGCGCGGTGGCGGGCGTGCAGATCACCGCGTCGCACAACCCGCCCGCGGACAACGGGTACAAGCTCTACCTGGGCGACGGCACGCAGATCGTCCCGCCCGCCGACCGCCAGATCGAGGCGATGATCGCCGCGGCCCCGGCCGCGGTGTCGGTGCCGCGCGAGCCCGGCGCGGTCGAGGTGGACCTGCTGGAGGAGTACCTGGGCCGGGTCGCGACCCTGCCCAGGGGGGCCGCCCGCGAGCTGCGGATCGTGGCCACCGCCCTGCACGGCGTCGGCGCGGGCCCGCTCGCGTCGGCCTTGTCCAGGGCGGGTTTCACCGACGTCAGCATGGTGGCCGAGCAGAGCGAGCCCGACCCGGACTTCCCCACCGTCGGCTTCCCCAACCCGGAGGAGCCCGGCGCGACGGACCTGCTGCTGGCCCAGGCGGCGGCGGTGGACGCCGACATCGCCATCGCCCTCGACCCGGACGCCGACCGCTGCGCCATCGGCGTGCCCGGCCCCGACGGCTGGCGGATGCTCTCCGGCGACGAGACCGGCGCCCTGCTGGGCTCGCACATCCTGTCCACTGTGGATGACCCGAACGCCTTGGTGGCCACCACGATCGTGTCGTCGTCGCTGCTGGAGTCCATCGCCGCGTCCCGGGGGGTCCGCCACGACGCCACCCTGACCGGCTTCAAGTGGCTGGTCCGCGCGGGCGACGGCAGCGGCACCGGCCTGGTGTACGCCTACGAGGAAGCCCTCGGCCACTGCTGCGACCCGGATTCCGTCCGGGACAAGGACGGCATCTCCGCCGCGGTCCTCGCCTGCGACCTCGCCGCCACCGTCCGCGCCGCGGGCCGGACGCTGCTGGACGCCCTGGACTACCTGGCCGAGACCCACGGCCTGCACCTGACCCGCCAGGTGTCGGTCCGGGTCACCGACCTGGACCGCATCGGCGCGCTGATGGCCGCGCTGCGCGCCAACCCGCCTGCCGCGCTGGCCGGGGTCGCCGTCACCGCCGAGGACCTGCTGCCGAGGGCCGACGTCCTGCGCCTGCGCGGCGAGGGCGTGCGGGTGATCGTGCGCCCGTCGGGCACCGAGCCGAAGGTCAAGGCGTACCTGGAGGTCGTCGCCCCCGCCGCCGAGCGCGCCGCCGCGTCCGCCCGCCTGGACGCGCTGGCCGAGGAGGTCGCCGCGCTGCTGCGGTGACCTAGAATTCCTTGTCATGCCAACGCTTCTGATCGTCCACCACACGCCCTCCCCCGCGACACAGGCGTTGTTCGAGGCCGTCCTCTCCGGCGCCCAGGACCCCGACCTGGCCGGCGTCACCGTCGTCCGCAGGCCCGCCCTGTCGGCGACCGCCTCCGACCTGCTCGACGCCGACGGGGTCGTGCTGGGCACACCGGCCAACATCGGCTACATGAGCGGCGCGCTCAAGCACTTCTTCGACACGGTCTACTACCCCACGCTCGACGCCGGGCGCGGGACGCCGTTCGGCTTCTACGTCCACGGCAACGACGGTGTCGAGGGGGCTGTCGGCAGTGTCGAGAAGGTCGCCGCCGCCCTGTCGTGGAAGCCGGTCGCCGCGCCGGTCACGGTGCTCGGGCCGCCCGCGAAGGCGGATCTCGACCGGTGCCGGGAGCTGGGCGCGACGGTGGCCGCCGGGCTGCTCTAGGACAGGCCCTAGCCACCGTCCGAACGGGACAGGACGGTCAGAGGAAACGGAATGCCACCAGGAAACGATGGTGACGTAGACGCCCCGTGATCCCCACCGAGAGGTAGTCTCGATGACCCTGCGCGCCCAGGTGGCCGCCGCCCTGAGTCTGATCACGGCCGCGGCCCTGATCACCGCGAGCCCCGCGGCGGCGGAGAACCCCATCACGTTCGCCCCGCGGGTGGACTACCCGACCGGCAACCACCCCGAATCGGTCATCTCCGCCGACCTCAACGCCGACGGCAGGCCCGACCTCATCACCGCCGACCGCTACCAGGCCGCGCTGAGCGTGCTGCTGGGCACCGGCGCGGGCGCGTTCGGCCCGGCGAGCGCGGTCTACCCCGGCCCCGAGCCCACCGGGCTGGCCGCCGCCGACCTCAACGGCGACGGCAGGACCGACCTCGCGGTGACCACCACCGGCGAGGTGTCGGTGCTGCTCGGCGCGGGCAACGGCACCTTCGCCCCCCGCGTCGGGTACCCGGTCGCGGGCGGCGCCGAGGGCATCGCCGCGGCCGACCTCGACGCCGACGGCGCCGCCGACGTGGTCCTCTCCCGGCCGGAGGGCATCTCCGTCCTGCTCGGCTCGGGCGACGGCGCCCTGGGCGCGCCCACCGACGTCCCGGGCGGCGGCTACTCCCGCGGCGTGGTCCTGGCCGACCTCGACGGCGACGCGGTCACCGACATCGCCACCGCCGGGTTCTTCGCGGGCACGGTGTCGGTCTACAAGGGCGCCGGCGACGGGACCGTCGCCGCGCCCGCGGCCTACCCGTCGGGCACCAACCCCATCGACATCGCCGCGGGCGACTTCGACCGCGACGGCGTGGTCGACCTGGCCACCGCCGACCACGGTTCCGGCACCGTCTCGGTCCTCTCCGGCACCGGGACCGGCTTCGGCGCCCCGGTGTCCATCCCGGTCGGCCCGAACCCCTACGGCGTCGCGGTGGCCGACCTCGACGGGGACAGCGACGCCGACCTCGCGGTCACCGTCGCGGGCCAGGACTCGGTCGCGGTCCTCGGCAACGGCGACGGCACGTTCACCCCGGCCACCACGCTGGGCGTCAACACCTGGCCGACCGAGATCCACGCCGCCGACCTCGACGTCGACGGCCGCGCCGACCTGGTCACCACCAACCGGCACGCCGACGGCGTCTCGGTGCTGCTCAACCGCACCGTCTCGCCGGTGCCGCCCGCCGCGGACCTGTCGGTCAAGCTGACCGCCCGCCCGCAGATCGGCCTGCTGGTCTCGCGCATCAGCTACACCCTGACCATCCGCAACCAGGGCCCCGACGCCCTGACCTCCGGCGCGGTCACCGTCGCGATCCCCCGGCACGTCCGGATCACCCCCGGCACCGGCTGCTCGGTCGTCGAGCGCACCCTGACCTGCTCGACGGGCGCCCTGGCCGTCAGCGGCTCGGTCACCCGCACCTTCACCGTCCCGCTGAACCTGCTGGGCATCGGCACCTTCAGCCTGACCGCCCAGCGCACCGCCAGCACTCCTGCCGACCCGAACCTCGCCAACGACAAGTCCACCTCGTCCTGCGCGGTGCTGGGCGTCCTCCTGGTCACCTGCTCCTGACCCGATCCGCCTTTGTCCACGACCCGCGGAGCACGCCGCCACCCTTTCCGGTGGCGGCGTGCTCTTTCGGTTCTCAGCGGTCGATCGTGGTCATCCCCGCCGGGGCGTAGCGCTCCCCCGCGGCGCCGCCCTCGGGGACGACGGCCTCGATCGCCCGGATGTCCTCATCGGACAGATCGAGGCCGGCCGCCGCCACGTTCTCCTCCAGGTACCTGACGCGCTTGGTCCCCGGGATCGGCACGACGTCGCCGCCGCGGCTGTGCACCCAGGCCAGCGCCAGCTGCCCCGGCGTCACCCCGCGCTCGGCCGCCAGCGCGCGCAGGGCGTCCACAATGGCCAGGTTGCGCTCGAAGTTGCCCTCGTCGAACCGGGGCTGGCCCGCCGCGCGGAAGTCCCCGTCGCCCAGGTCGGAGCGCTGGGCGAAGCGGCCGGTCAGGAAGCCTCGGCCCAGCGGCGAGTACGCCACGACGCCGACGCCAAGCTCGCGCGCCGTCGGCAGGATCTCGGCCTCGATGTCGCGGGTCCACAGCGACCACTCGGTCTGCAGCGCCGCGATCGGGTGCACCGCCGCCGCCCTGCGCAGCGTCCCCGCGCCCGCCTCGGACAGCCCGAGGTGCCGGACCTTGCCCGCGGCGACCAGCTCGGCCATCGCGCCCACGGTCTCCTCGATCTCCACCGCGGGATCGACGCGGTGCAGGTAGTACAGGTCGATGTGGTCGACGCCCAGGCGCAGCAGTGAGGCGTCACACGCCTGGCGGACGTAGGCCGCGTCCCCCCGGAGCCCCCGCACGCTCGAGTCCTCGGGATCACGCACGACGCCGAACTTGGTGGCCAGCACGACCCGGTCCCGCCGGTCGGCGATGGCCTTGCCGACCAGGCGCTCGTTGGTGTGCGGGCCGTACATGTCGGAGGTGTCGAGGTGGTTGACGCCCAGGTCGAGCGCGCGGTGGATGACGGCGGTGGACTCGGCCTCGTCGCCGGTGCCGTAGAAGTCGCTCATGCCCATGCAGCCGAGGCCCTGGGCCGAGGTGGTCAGCTCGCCGAGTGTGCGAGTGTCCATGATGGTGTTTCCCCTGTCTCGGGCGCGCACGACTTGTCGTGCCCCGCCACGATCCGCTCGTAGTTGTCGATCTTGTAGTCGAGGACGCCGACGCACGACCGCAGCTCCTCGATGCGGGCGAGCACGTCGGCGCGGTGGTCTTCCAGGATCTGCTTGCGCTGGGCGACCGAGGGCGCGCCGAGGTGGCGCAGCCGGGCGTACTCGCGCATGAGCTTGATCGGCATTCCGGTCGTCCGCAGCCGGGTCAGGAAGCCGAGCCAGCCGAGGTCCTCCTCGCTGTAGACCCGCCTGCCGCCGGAGTCCCTGGCGGGCGGGTCGATGAGGTTGATGCGCTCGTAGTACCGCAGGGTGTCGATCGACAGCCCGCTGCGGTGGGCTGCCTCGGCGATCGCGTAGGTCACCCCGTCACGGTAGAAGCTGGAGCGCGCTCCAGGTCAACCCGAGCGCCGCCGTTCGTGCGCCGTTCATCCGGCCGAGGTGAGCGCTCGTCTCGAAACAGATTCGCCGGTGTTGTCCACGACACACTTTCCGGGCGATAGTTGATGAATGCCTAGGAAACAATTTCGGAAAGCGGCAGCCATTGCCATTCTGGCATTGGCGGCACTCGCCTATCCCGCGCAAGCGACGCCCCGGACCTGCGAGAACGGCTACGTCGCCCTGACTTTCGATGACGGCCCGATTCCGGCAACCACGACAAAACTGCTGTCCGCGCTACGCGACTCCGGCGTCCGGGCGACCTTTTTCACCGTCGGCCGGAATATCGAGGCGAACCCGCACCTGCAGCGGATCACCCAGCAGGCCGGAATGTGGATCGCCAACCACACCTGGACGCACCCGAACCTGACCGAGCTGCCGCGCGGCGAGGTCGTCACCGAGCTGGTGAAGACCCAGGTCGTCTCCCTGAAGGTCACCCGCACCTGGCCGACGCTGTTCCGCCCGCCCTACGGCGCCACCAACGCCGAGATCGCGGCGACGGCCAGGCGGCTGGGCATGACCGAGGTGCTGTGGACCGTCGACTCGCGCGACTGGGCGGGCGTGCCCGTGACCGAGATCGTCGAGCGGGCGCGGGCCCTGGAGCCCGGCGGGATCATCCTGATGCACGACGGCATCCAGAACACGATCGACGCCGTCCCTCGGGTCGTGGCCGAGTTGGAGGACCGCGGCCTGTGCGCGGGCAGGATCGCCGTGCGCGACGGCCTGCCCGTGGCGGTGGCGCCGTGAAGCAGCTCTGGGCGGCGTTGGCCGCGGGCGCGACGGCGGCGCTGACGGCGGCCGCCTTGGTGGTCGCCGCGCCGGGGGCGCAGGCGGCGGCGCTGGTCGAGGTGACCGGCTTCGGCGCGAACCCCAGCAACCTGCGGATGCACCTGTACGTGCCGGACTCCGTGCGGCAGCGGCCCGCGGTGCTCGTGGCCTCGCACTACTGCACCGGAACCGGACCGGCGTTCCACTCGGGCACCGAGTTCGCCCGCCTGGCCGACCAGCACGGGTTCATCGTGATCTACCCGTCGGCCAACCGCAGCGGCAACTGCTTCGACGTCTCGTCGCAGGCCACGCTGACCCACAACGGCGGCGGCGACTCGCTGGGCATCGTCTCGATGGTCAAGCACGTGATCTCCACCCGCGGCGCCGACCCGGCCCGGGTGTACGCCACCGGGGTGTCCTCCGGCGCGATGATGACGAACGTGCTGCTGGGCGCGTACCCGGAGGTGTTCGCCGCGGGCGCGGCCTTCGCGGGCGTCCCCTTCGGCTGCTTCGCCACGACCGACGGCTCGTCCTGGAACAGCCAGTGCGCCAACGGCCAACTCATCCGCACCGCCCAGCAGTGGGGCGACCTGGTGCGCGGCGCCTACCCGGGCTACAGCGGCCCCCGTCCGCGGATGCAGGTCTGGCACGGCACCGCCGACGACACCCTGCGCCACCCGAACCTCGGCGAGGAGGTCAAGCAGTGGACCAACGTCCACGGCCTCTCCCAAACCCCCACCTCAACCGACCACCCCCAGGCGAACTGGACCCGCACCCGGTACTCGGACAAGGTCGAGGCCATCAGCATGCAGGGCACCGGCCACAACCTGCTGTCCAACGGCATGGCCCTCATGGCCCTGCAATTCCTGGGCCTGACCAGCACCCCGCCAACCTCGACCACCAGCACCACCACCACCGGACCGACAACAACCACCACGCCGCCGCCGTCGGGCTGCCGGATCACGTACACGACGAACACCTGGAACAACGGCCTCACCGCGACCGTGACCATCGCCACGACCGCCCAGGTCAACGGCTGGACCCTGGCGTTCACCCTCCCCTCCGGCCAAACCATCACCAGCGGCTGGAACGCCACCTACACCCCCACCAGCGGCCCGGTCCAGGCCCGCAACGTCCAGTGGAACGCCACCATCCCCGCGAACGGCTCGGTGTCGGTCGGCTTCCAAGCCACCCACAACGGCAACACGGCCAAACCCACGTCCTTCACCCTCAACGGCACCCCGTGTAGCTAGCCCAGCCCCCAGCTCCGCAGCCCGCTCATTTCGGCACAGCCCACGCCGCCAGACACTCGGCGAGCTTGAGCACCTCGACGGCGTCGCGCCCGACCTCCCACACCAGGCCGAGCGCGGCGCCGGTGTCCGCGTCGACCCAGTACCCGTTGAGATCACATCGTCACCGTCGCGATCCCGTCGGTCTCCCAGCGAGCGCACGCTGCCTCGAAACAGACCTGCGGCCCTTCGTCACACGGACTGACCGAGCCAGAGTCTTGCTCCCGCGATCGCCAACCGATTCTTGCGCACCTCAAAGTCCGGCATGACCCGGGCAACGAGCGCCCAGAACTCGGGCGTGTGATTCGCGTGTTTGATATGGACGAGTTCGTGCACGATCACGTAGTCCACGAGACTGGCGGGGAGTTGCATCGCCGCCCAATGCAGGTTGAACCGGTCGCCCTTCCCCAGTGATCCCCACCGGTAGCCAAGGTCGCGCACATCGAGCGCGCCGGGCACCATGCCCGCCCGTAGGGACCAGGATCGGATACGGCTCGGCAACCACGCAAGGGCGCGTTGGCGATACCAACGGATCACCGCGTCGGCCCCCTCGGGACGCGAAATCCGAAGACGTCCCCGTTCCAGCCGGACAGCGCGATCGTCGTCCACGACCAGCAATCGGTACCTGCGCCCAAGGTAGTCGAAGCCTTCCCCGGAGACGAACTCCTTACGGACCGGTGGCGCCAGAAGCAGGTCCTTCTCCGCGAGCTTGGCGTATACCCAATGCCGCTTGCCATGCGCCCAAGTGGCGAGGGTGCCTGGCGGGCACGACGCCGGGGCGTGCAGCAGCAGTGCCCCATCCCGGTCGACGGTGATGCCGACCGTGCGCCGCGATGACGACGACTGGACGGCGAACTCCAGGTCGCCGACCAGCATCCGCTCGGGGAGTTCGGTCTTCATCACCCGCCAGTCAAGCGGACGCGCTTGCGTCTCGCCAACTCGACCACCCGGGTCGAGAGCTCAGCAAGGCCCTCGAAATCGAACAGGTCCTCGCCATCCACGACCTGACCGTCCAGCTCATGCACGACCTTACGGCGTAGCGTCTCTTGTGCGTGTGCGTTCTCCCAGAATCCCACTACTCTGATCTCGTTGCCGATCAGGCTGACGATATCGATGGTGACCGCGCACAGCACCTCCTGAATCTCCGGTGTCAGCGCGCGCCTGCGGCGCTCGACGTCCTGACGGAGCAAGTCGAGAAACGGCAGCTGCGTGTTCGGGTCAAGGCCGCTGTCATCGGACTGACGTCCCGCGCGGACATCGTCCAGCAGGCCCTTCATCGCCGCGTACATCTGGTCCCATTGTCCGTCGAACTGCCTGAGGATGTTGTCGAGCCGCTGGGACAACGTCTCGTAGTGCACGGGATCGTCTTCGAGGTTCTCCCGGATGTGGTGCTTGATCGCATGTTCCATCTCCGAGGCCTTGGCGCGGTCCGACCGCAGGTCCTCGACCTTGGCCTCGAAGTCGGCCGCAGTGATCGACGTCGGTGGTACGCGGTTGGCGACGCCCAGCGCCACTACGTGGTCATCAATGAGATTGCGCACCTTCTCGCCATAGATCGACACGTCGAACCCTTCGTCCTCGCGATAGCGCTTGCGCGCTTCATATCGGACGCGGCCGAACACTTTGAACGCGCCGACGTGCGCGAGAGCTTCGGGGCGGGGCAACACGATCTCCATACTCGCCGCCATGAGCTTGAAGCGGGCCTCGAACTCCGCTCGCAGCCGCTCGTCGGCGAGCACCTGCACACACGCCTCGACGTCGTCGTCGGTGACGATCTGGTCGACACCCTTCGCCAGGAACAGTTCGCGAACGGCTTGGCGGCGGTCGGCGAGCCGGGGCACCTCATCAGCGACGCTGGCGAGCACCCCTTCAATATCCTCGGCAGCGTATGCGGCAAGTGCCACCTTGAGGTGCTCGGTGACTCCGTAATAGTCGATGACATACCCGACCGGCTTGCCGGGCGCGGTGCGGTTGACCCTGGCGATGGCCTGGAGGAGTTCGGCTTCCTTGATATGCCGATCGAGGTAGAGCACCTGCTCAACGGGGGCATCAAAGCCGGTGAGCAGCATGGATTTCACAATCAGGAACGCGACTTGGGGCTCGACGGTCTCGGCCTCCGGCTCAGGCAGCGACTCCTTGAACCGCTCGATGACGCCCCGCTGCTTGACCTCATCAGTCCACTCGGCCAGGTACTTCTCATCGTTGTACTTGCCGGAGATCACCGGAACGAAATCGAGTGCCGCGATGAGCGAGCGGTAGCGATAGGCCCGCACCAGTCTGGCTCTCGGCCCAGACTGGCTCGCGACGTTCTCAGCCGCGTCAACTGTGCGCAGGTCCTCGGGCAAGCCGTCCAGTTCGGCGAGGAGTTCATCACGGGCGGCGAGGAACGCGGCGCGGTAGCGCACGGCCGCCTCGCGGCTGACAGCCACTACCTGGGCCTTGAACCTGTTGGGCAGCACGGTATCAACGTAGTGGCGCAGCATGTCCCGCGCCTTCTTGGCGATCACGTTCCAGGCTTCGAGCACTGCGTTCTTGGTGCCGTAGCGCTGCTTGATCTTCTGCTGCTGCTCGGGCGTCTGCTCGGCGAAAATATCGTCGAACACCTCATCGAGGTCGCCGCCATCGCGCACCGCCGATCTGGTGGTGCGCCCCTCATACATGATCGGCACCGTCGCACCGTCCTCTTCGGACTGACGGATGGTGTACTCGTCGATGTACTCGCCGAAGATCGCGGTGGTGTGCTTCTTGCGACCGAGGATGATGGGCGTGCCGGTAAACCCGATCAGCGCTGCGTTCGGCAGGGCCTGCCGCAGGCTCGCATGCAAGTCGCTGTTCTGGCTGCGATGGGCTTCGTCGATGAGGACGAGGACGCGGGTGTCGGTGTTGAGCTCGCCCAGGGTCTTCATCACCCTCACGGCCTCAGCGGCCCCGGTACCTGTCCGATCGACGCCTTCCTCACCGTCATCGGTGCCGCGGTACTTCTGGATCATGGCGAAGACGAGGTCCTTGCCCGGTTCGGCCAAGTACTGGCTTACCTGCTCGACCTTGACCGACGTGCGGACGGTCTCGCCAGTGAGTGCAGCCGTCTCGGCGAGCTGCCGCTGAAGCTGGCGGCGGTCGGTCACCACGACGATCTTGAACGCGGTCAACTTGGAGTGCGAGCGCATGCAGCGGACCAGGAAAACCATGGTCAGGCTCTTGCCCGAGCCCTGAGTGTGCCAGATGATGCCGCCGCGCCGGTCGTCCTGCCCGTCCTGGATCCGGGTCTTGCCAATCAGGAGCCGCCGCAGCGCCTTCCGGACGGCGCGGTACTGCTGGTATCGGCCCACGATCTTGATGCTGCGGCCGTTGACCGTCATGAACAGGGTGAAGTGACGGACGAGGTCGAGCAGGATGGCCGGTCGAAGCATCCCGGCGGCTAAGACCTCCTGCTTGGAGAGCGAATCCGCGGGCTTGTCAAGTTCCGCGGCCACGTCTTCGACGCTGAGAGGCTCCAGGGTCTTCCACTCGGCGAAGTGCTCGGGTCCGGAGGTGAACGTTCCGACACGGGCTTCGTCGTTGGTGGTGGCGATGACGAGCTGGTTGGCGTGGAAGAGGCGCTCGCTGCCTTCGGGCTCACCTTGGTCACTGCGCTGGTTGGCGTACCGGCGGAGCTGGCGGATCGCCTCAGCAACGGGGTCGGAGGTATGTGGAGCCTTGGCCTCGATGACCACGAGCGGGATGCCGTTGACGAACAGGACGACATCGGGCCGGATGGCCTTGCTCTGCGATCCGGGCAGAACGACCCGGAACTGGCGGATGGCGACGAAGTCGTTGTTCTCCGGCCGGCCCCAATCGATGTAGTCGATGTGAACGTCACGGCTGGCCCCCTCGGGCGCGGCGACGTAGGTGCCAGTGATCAGCAGGCCCGTCAGTTCGCGGTTGATCTCGACCAGGCTGGTCGCCTGCGGTCGCAGAAGCGCGCTGGCGGCTTGGGCAAGGCGGACATCATCAAGCCAGGGCTGGCCGTCATGGAGATTGACGCGCCGGAGGGCGGCGTGCAGGTGCTCAGTGAGGATCGTGTCACGGAAAGACGAGCGACCGGTGGGGATGCCGTCCGGGGTGAGCGCCGGAAGTTCCCGCCAGCCCATCGCGACGAGCTGGGCGAGCAGCGGGCGCTCCACGCCATGTTCCTCGTTGGGCAACTTCGACACCACCGCGTTCGCTCCCCACTGCCGTCGTACCTCATTTGGATGATCGTATGACGACGCTCCGACATTACCGGCTGGTTCAGACAAGGCGGGAGTTTCCACTGCTCAGTCGTTCGTCGGGTCAGAAGAAAACTGGAAACTATTCTACTACCAGACCGAAATGGCCGACCCGAAAGACGGGCTTCGATCAAGAGCACAGCCTGAATGGATTCCGCCGACGGAATAGCGGCCAAATGACAACATGGCGCATATTCGAGGACGGCCTAGCTTTCTTCAGACCGCCTTCATTCTCACTCGCCCACTAAGCAAAGTTGCAGCTATTCCGACCTTTGCGTCGCTCAATTTTGAAAACGACTCCCGCTCCTTGTCGATACATTGACTAAGGCCGTCGAGTGTGCTCGAAATAACAGCTTGCCTCTTCATTTCAGGTAGGCGAATTGGAATCGATCTGACATCTCGAAGATTTATTCCTTGCACTGCCTGCCCCAAAGTATGCAGATCAATAAAACGACGCGCTTCGGGACGGTCCAAAAAGTACCAGACGTAGCGAGGGTCCGCCCGTGAGATGGCAATCCGTGCGGTGTCTTGTGTTATGTTCGCGCCGTTGAGCGAGTGCGGAACGAACGCACGACGGCCGACAGTACCGCGAATGGTAAAGAGCAGATCCCCCTCGCGAAGTCGCGACCTACGATACTCTTGATCGATCCGACGCGAGGTCAACTGCAGATTATCCACAGCTATAGATCCATCAGTAATATCTTTAACCTTCACCACGGGAACACCAGATTCAACTCCGCGACCAGGCATAAGTATTCCATACACGATCGGCCTAGCCGAATCAATTAAATCGTCTAGAACTCGCCTGTCCCAGAATTCCCCAGGCGAGGGCTTGAACAGATCGTTCGCGACTCCATTCAACATCTTTTCAAGCTTCTCAATTACTCGCTTGCTTGAGCGAATCGACTCATCCGTAGAGCGGAGAACTTCCACAAACTCTTTCTGCTCAGAAAGAGGGGGAAGCAGGAATCGAAGTTTTGCCAACTTATCTTTATTTAGCGTCGCCCCTTTGACTGCAATATCTACCACAGCGCGGACGACTATCGTTGGTAGCGCGTAAGCCAGATATGCATTGGATACGATCTGACGATCGCCGTCTATCGCGACAATCGCCTCGTTTGTATAGAGTTCCTTTCCTGCAGTTGCCACTCGTCCGATGGTGAGTTTAAAACTCATGAGCGGCGTCCCCGGTTTAACCAATGAGACCGAGCTCGCCCGGGCACCAGCGGAAGTTATTCGCTCCTTGGTCTCCACCAGCGGATCCGAGCGTAGATCAGCGATAGACGCCCATGGGTGCCCATCTTCACCGGCAGCCCAAAAGTGTGGCACGTTTCGAGATGGCGTAGCGCCGAAACTAAGTGAAGCAATCGAGCCGAGCTCCACTTCGGTCCACAACTCACTCATAGCCAAGCTCCCGTAGGTAGCAAGCGAGTTTAGCAGCAGCCGAGTCTCGTGCCTCTTGTAGCTCGCACAAGGACACGGAGTACTTGTCCCACCAGTTTGCTAGCGCCGCTACTACCTTTGATCGATGGGCGCTCACGTAGCCACTCACCTGCCCATCAATCTCAGAGCGGATGATGCTCAACACAAGCGTCTGCTCACTCACCAGCGCTACTCGCTCAGCTTCCAACTCCACCAGCAGTCGCTCCTGAAGCTTCTTGTGCTCACGTTTGGCGGCGGTCAAATTTTTCTTTAAGTGCGCCAGCTCATCCGGGGAGACCTGCGCGTCTTCGTCCTCGTCGTCCCCACTCGTTGAAGCGGCCTTCACCCGCGCATCTAGCTCTGCACGCCGGTCCTCGACCGCTGCGATCCGCTCCAGGTACCCGCCTACGAGCACCGGGACCAGCTTGTGGTCAAACGGATCGACTTTGCTGTTCTTGTCCTCCAGCGCCGTCGTGATCGAGGTGATCCATCCATCGATCACTTCCGCGAAGCTGTTGGCTGCGAGCGTGCGGAGGTCGTACTGCACAGTCTCCCACCACCTCACGATTACACCCGCCGTCTGGAATCTGTCCAGTAGGCCGACCGGGCGAACTGCCTCGATGAAACTGTCCAGCAGCTCACGGCGGACATCCATCAGCCGACCGCCCGGCAACTCCACCAGTCGCTTCGAGTGCGTGGCCCACCACGAGTCCACCGCCGCGCGCAGCTCTGCCTCTCGCGCCAGCACGCCCTCGTGTTCGGCGACGATCCGCTTGAAGTCGGACTTCTCCAGCCCCGATGCGAAGTCGAAGTACTCTGCGTCCCGGTCCACGAACACCCGCTCCGTCGTGAACCCAAGGGCGGCGAACAGGTCAGCCTTCGCGGCCACCTCGGCGCGCGGTACCCCGCCGTGCAGGTGCGCGCGCACGTCCTGCGGCTCCGGCGGTGGCGCGTTGTCCGCGTAGCGGCGGATGTTCAGGTTGTCCTCGTTCTCCCGCAGTTCATCCCGCGTCACCAAGCGGGCATATCCAGGAATGTCGGCGAACTTGTGGTAAGCGGCGACAATCTTCTCGTAGTGCTCTGGCAGCAGATAGTTCTGCGCTCGCCCTGCCGAAAATTCGCGGTCAGCATTGATGAACAGCACCTTGCCGCGTCGCTCGGCGAGCTTGCTGTTCGGCGGCCTCATCACCAGTACGCAGGCCGGAATCCCCGTGCCGTAGAACAGGTTCGGGGCGAGGCCGATCACCGCTTCGATGACGTCGTCATCCAGCAGCTTGGTCCTGATGTCCCGCTCACCGCCACCGCGGAACAGCACGCCGTGCGGCATGACAGTCGCCGCGATGCCGTTGGGCCGCAAGACCGAGACCATGTGTTGGAGGAACATCAAGTCGGCCTTCTTGCCGCCCTCCGGCGCCCAACCCCACTTGAACCGCTCCGGGTGCTTCAATTCGCTGAAGTCATAGTTCAGTGAGAACGGCGGATTTGACAGCACCCGATCATAACTGCGCAAACGGCCGTCGTACTCGGCGGGTTCGGCCAATACATCGCCGTGCTCGATCTTGGCGTCCTTGATACCGTGTAGGAGCATGTTCAGCTTGCATGACGCCCACGTGCCCCCGTTCGACTCCTGGCCGTAAAGCGCCAGGTTCCTCGGGTCACCACCGTGCTGTTCGATGTACTCCTTGCTCAAGATCAGCATGCCGCCGGACCCCGCGCAGGGATCGTAGACGCGCATGCCCTCGGCTGGCTCGACCAGCCGCACCATCATCCGCACGACTGATCGCGGGGTGTAAAATTCTCCGCCTTTCTTTCCCGCGCTGTCGGCGAATTCGCCGATCAGATACTCGTATGCCGCGCCAAGCAGGTCCGGAAACTCGAAGTCGTCATTGCGCAAGCGGTACTTGTTGAAGTGCTTGATCAGGTCGCGTAGCTGTCGGTCGTTCAACCGCTGCTTGCTGCCGATGGTGGCGGCGAAATTGATGTGCTGGAACACACCCTCCAGCTCGCCGTTCGCGCCCTCTAACGCTTCGAGGGCCTTGTTCAGCGCGTCACCGACATTGGTGTGGACCTCATCATGCAGGTGCGCCCATCGGGCGATGGGCGGCACGAAGATCGTGTTCACATAGCTGACAGAGGCGTTAGCGCGCACCTCTGCCTGCCCCTTGGTCCGCCCGGCTTTCAGCTGCTCAGCAATCAACTGCTCCCGGACTGGGTCGAATTCATCGGACACCCGCTTGAGGAACAGCATCCCGAAGATGTAGTCCTTGAACTCCGAGGCGTCCATCTTGCCCCGCAGAATGTCCGCCGCAGCGAACAAATGCCGTTCAAGCTGCGACAACGTCAACTTGCGCACGCGCGCTCCACCTCACGATGATCGGCCGGGTCGCAGCAGACTACGACCACCGCGATATCCCCATCGTCCCAGGGTGAGGCCGACAACCTCATCGGGCCCATCCGGCCGCCCGCCCACCGGGGTCGCTTGGCGAAGCGCCATCCACCGTACGCGCCCCCGCACGCCTCATGGCTCTGAATAAGTACGACGACCTCGACACACTGGTCACCAGCCCTGTCCCGACCGTGCGTACCTCCCATACTCAGGAGGACTCGCCACGCCCTCAGCTCTCACGTACTCGCCCAGCGAGGTGCTCGGCCACCGTGCGGGCGCCCCCGCAGGCATCGAGGGTCTGGTCAAGGGCACCGTAGATCACGCTGAACCCTTGGTTCGGCGACGTCTTCACAGCGATGTCGCACACGTGGTCAGGTTGAACCGCCACCGCTATCGCCGGAAACCCGTCGATCTCGACCACTTGGGCTTCCGGGTGGTCGTAATTTTTCTCCAAAGGATCGTTCTCACGCTCGACGCTGATACCGAGACCGATTCCGGACATCCCGTCTTCTTCCCACCTGCAGACATGGAGGCCATCACTGGTGTACTCGACGCCCTCGACATCGACATTCAATGGACCACGGATTTCACTGCCGACAAGGTCGCACGGATCTACTGCCAACAATGGCTTCACATCCAACGATTCGTTGATGGTGGGAGGAGCCGTCAGCGTGGTTGGCGTGGACTCCGTGGTGGTGGGCAGAGGCAAGTCGTCCTGCGGTCCTCCACATGCCGTGAGGCCGACTAGCGCCACAAGGACGAGCCCCTTCACTGCGCACCCAATCGCCTGGTCACGATACTTTTTGGGTCAGGTTCCCGTTCCGCTGCCCGTCGTTTCTCCACCGCTGACCCAAACTCCTCGGACGGCCGATAGTCGCTCGCGAACTGTTCGTATCGGAAATCCGGACTGGAAGGACTGTATGATGCCGGAAGCGGCCTCAGCAATGCGACCGACTCCCTACCCATCGCTGCCATCTGCCGATCAAGCCACTGCTCAATCTGAAGCATCGCATCCTCGAAATCACGACGCAGCATGTCCCGACCTCTTGTGTACGCCTCGACAACTTGCACGGCCCCGGACGTCTTGAGGTCGATCTCAAGTTCTGTCGCCGTCACGTTGACCAATCCCTGAATGCCGCCCTTCAGCAGTTCGGCCGGACTGTTGCTGAACATTTCCAGAACACTATTGATCACGGTAGCGGAGCGCTTGATGTCGGCTTCTGCCGTTCGCACCTCTTGCGCGGCCATTTCCTGGTCACAGGCGACGATCGCGCCCTCGGCGAGTTCACGGAAGTTCTGCCTGACCCGGACGCTGACCGCGAAGGCCATGCCCATCGCCAGGAACGCCCGCTCGGCCAGCTCAGCGTGGTCGGTCAGGTAGTACTCGATGAACTTCATCTGGTCGTGGAAGCGGTCCGCTGCCTCGCCTGTCCAGTTGACGGCAAGGGACGTGGCCGCCTGGTCGATGTCCGCCCTCGCCTGCTGGTCCTCGCCCAGGGCGCTCCGCACGCCGCGCATGCGCTCGGATTCGTCGATGATCTTCTGGGGGTCCAGGGTGGCGAAGTCCATCGCGTCGAGGAGCACCGATTCGACGAGGGTGGCGTCGTGGTTGGGGCCGAAGCCGCCGACGCTGCCGATCTCGGCTTTGGCGTACATCTCCACGATCTTCTGGCCCAGGCGGTGGGCCACCATGCCGAGTTCGGTGTCGGTCACCCAGCCTGTCGCGGTCACTGGCCGTCGGCCCGCCGGTAGAGCTCGATGATCTCGGTGAGCACGTGGGCGGTCTCGTCGATGCGTTCAGCGCCGAGCCACAGGCGGGTGCCGATCATGTCGGTGAACCGCGCGTAGGCGTGTTCCATCGGGTAAACCGCGCCGAACGTGCCCGGGCCCTCCAGACCCTCGTGCGCCGTGACGACCGCGCGCTGGGCGCGCAGGGCTTCGGCCACGGCGGGCAGGGTGTGGTGTGCCACGGGCGCGAGCACGTCCAGCTCGGCCTTGAAAGATCCCCCAGGTGATGTCACACGGAGAAGGACGGGAACCCCCGCGCGGGGGTTCCCGCTCTCACCGGATCGGCGTACGGCTAAACGGCCCCGTACTGGCGGTCACCGGCGTCGCCCAGGCCCGGGACGATGAAGCCGGAGTCGTTGAGGCGTTCGTCGATGCTCGCCGTCACCAGGCGGACCGGCAGTCCGGATTCGGCCAGGTGCTTGACGCCTTCCGGGGCGGCCAAGACGCAGATCGCGGTGACGTCTGTCGCGCCGCGTTCGACCAGCAGGCGGATCGTGTACGCCATTGAGCCGCCGGTGGCGAGCATCGGGTCCAGCACGAAGACCGGGCGGTCGGCCAGGGAGTCCGGCAGCGACTCCATGTACGGCGTCGGCGCCAGGGTCTCCTCGTCGCGGGCCAGGCCGACGAAGCCCATCTGGGCCTCGGGGATCAGGCGGTGGGCCTGGTCGGCCATGCCCAGGCCTGCGCGCAGGACCGGCACCAGCAGCGGCGGGTTGGCCAGCCAGTGGCCCTCCGTGCGCGCGACCGGGGTGTGGATGCGCTCGGTGCGCAGCGGGGCGTCGCGGGTGGCCTCGTAGACCAGCATGACCGTCAGCTCGTGCAGGGCGGAGCGGAAGGTGGCGTTGTCGGTCCGCGCGTCCCGCATGACGGTGAGGCGGGACTTGGCCAAGGGGTGGTCGACCGTGCGCACGTCCATGACGCGGGAATCTAGTCGCGGACGGCGGCGACCGCGAACATGGTCACGCACATGCGGAAGCCGCCGGGGACACGGCGCCGGATCTCCGCCCGCCGAGCCCGTCGACCGGTTTCCGGAGGTGGGCGGCGGGGTGCCTTGGCGATGCCCGGACGGTGGCCCCTCCCGTCGCGCTACTCTCCCCGTGTGAGTGATGTGCCCGCTGTCCCCGGCCCGCACGAGATGCGCGCGTCCAATGCCGACCGGGAGCGCTTCGCCAAGGTTCTGCACGACGCGATGGCCGAGGGCAGGCTCACCGTGGGTGAGCTGGAGGAACGCCTCGACCAGGTCTACGCCGCGAAGACCTTCGGCGAACTGCAGCCGGTCATCCGCGACCTGCCCGCCCACCAGCAGCTGCCCGCCACCCAGCTGATCCCGGCGTCGGTGAACAGCCCGCGCGTCGGCGGCCGCGGCACCTCCTCCAGCGCCATCGCGATCCTGTCCGGGTCCGACCGCAAGGGCCCGTGGACGATCCCGCCCACCTTCTCCGCCGTGGCCGTCATGGGCGGGGTGCTGATCGACCTGTCCCAGGCCACCTTCGAGTCCCGCGAGACCGTCATCCAGGCGTTCGCCCTGATGGGCGGCGTCGAGATCCGGGTGCCCGAGGGCGTCACCGTGCACGTCACCGGCGCGGGCTTCATGGGCGGTTTCGAGAACAAGGTCACCACCCACGGCGGGCCCACCGGACCCGTCGTCCGGGTCACCGGCTTCGCGATGATGGGCGGCGTCGAGGTCAAGCCCCTCCGCAAGCGCAAGGACAAGAAGCGCCGCGACGAGATCGAGGACTGACCGGCCTAGACTCGGGCGCATGTCCGACCAGACAGCGCTGTCCGCGGGTACCCCACCGCCGGAGTTCGCCGACGCCACCCGTGACGAGACCGCGCTGCGGAGATTCCTGCACGGGCTGCCCGGCGTCGACCAGGTGGGAGTCGAGCAGCGGGCGGCGGGGCTGGCCACGCGCAGCATCAAGAAGGACAGCAAGCGCTGGGCCATCGACACCGCGATCTCCATGGTCGACCTGACCACCCTCGAAGGCGCCGACACCGAGGGCAAGGTGCGCTCCCTGTGCGCCAAGGCCCGCAGGCCCGACCCGGAGTTCCCCGACGTGCCGCACGTCGGCGCCGTCTGCGTCTACCCGGACATGGTCGCCACCGCGGTCCGGGAGCTCGACGGCACCGGCGTCGGCATCGCCAGCGTCGCCACCGCCTTCCCCTCGGGGCGCTCCAGCCGCGCGGTCAAGCTCGCCGACACCAAGCTGGCCGTCGACGCGGGCGCCACCGAGATCGACATGGTGATCGACCGGGGCGCGTTCCTCTCCGGCCGCTACGGCCAGGTCTACGAGGAGATCCAGGCGATCAAGGCGGCCTGCGGCGACGCCCACCTGAAGGTCATCCTGGAGACCGGCGAGCTGGCCACCTACGACAACGTCCGCCGCGCCTCCTGGCTGGCCATGCTCGCGGGCGGCGACTTCATCAAGACCTCCACCGGCAAGGTCAGCCCGGCGGCGACCCTGCCGGTCACCCACGTGATGCTCCAGGCCGTCCACGACTGGCACGACGCCACCGGGGAGCACCGCGGCGTCAAGCCCGCGGGCGGCATCCGCACCACCAAGGACGCGATCCGCTACCTGGTGGCGGTGCGCGAGGTGGCGGGCCCGGCCTGGCTCGTCCCGCACCTGTTCCGCTTCGGCGCCTCCAGCCTGCTCAACGACCTGCTGATGCAGCGCCGCACCCAACTCGCGGGCCACTACAGCGGCCCCGACTACGTAACGGTGGACTGAGAACCATGACCTGGGACTACGCTCCCGCGCCGGAGTCGCGGGCGATCGCGAACCTCAAGCCGAGCTACCGGATGTTCGTCGACGGACAGTTCACCGAGGGCGAGGGCGAGCCGCTGAAGTCGGTCAACCCGGCCACCGAGGAAGTCCTCGCCGAGGTCTCGACCGCGAGCCCGAACGACGTCGACCGGGCCGTCAAGGCCGCCAGGCGCGCCCAGGAGAAGACCTGGGGCCGGATGCCCGGCGCCGAGCGCGCCAAGTACATCTACCGGATCGCCCGGATGATCGCCGAGCGCTCCCGCGAGCTGGCCGTGCTGGAGAGCCTCGACAACGGCAAGCCCATCAGGGAAGCCCGCGACGTGGACGTGCCCACCGCGTCGGCGCACTTCTTCTACCACGCGGGCTGGGCCGACAAGCTCGACTACGCGGGCTACGGCCCGAACCCGCGGCCGCTGGGCGTGGCGGGCCAGGTCATCCCGTGGAACTTCCCGCTGCTGATGGCTTCCTGGAAGATCGCGCCCGCGCTGGCCTGCGGCAACACCGTCGTGCTCAAGCCCGCCGAGACCACCCCGCTCACCGCGCTGGTCCTCGCCGAGATCATCCAGCAGGCCGAGCTGCCCCCCGGCGTGGTCAACATCCTGCCCGGCGCGGGCGACGTCGGCGCCGAGCTGGTCAACCACCCGGGCGTGGACAAGGTGGCGTTCACCGGGTCCACCGAGGTCGGCAAGGTCATCCAGCGGTCGCTGGCGGGCACGGGCAGGAAGCTGACCCTGGAGCTGGGCGGCAAGGCGGCCAACGTGGTCTTCGACGACGCCCCGCTCGACCAGGCCGTCGAGGGCATCGTCAACGGCATCTTCTTCAACCAGGGCCACGTGTGCTGCGCGGGCTCGCGCCTGCTGGTGCAGGAGTCGGTGGCCGAGGAGCTGCTGGCCAAGCTGCGCACCAGGATCTCCACCCTGCGCGTCGGCGACCCGCTGGACAAGAACACCGATGTGGGCGCCATCAACTCCGGCGAGCAGCTGGGCAAGATCCGCGAGCTGGTCGCCTCCGGCGACGCCGAGGGCGCCGAGCGCTGGACCTCGCCGTGCCCCCTGCCGGAGAAGGGCTTCTTCTTCGCCCCCACGGTGTTCGCCGGGGTCAGCCAGGCCATGCGGATCGCCCGGGAGGAGATCTTCGGGCCGGTGCTGTCGGTGCTGACCTTCCGCACGCCCGACGAGGCCGTCGCCAAGGCCAACAACACCCCCTACGGGCTCTCCGCCGGGATCTGGACCGACAAGGGGTCCCGCATCCTGTGGATGGCCGACCGGCTGCGCGCAGGCGTGGTGTGGGCCAACACGTTCAACCGGTTCGACCCGACCGCGCCGTTCGGCGGGTACCAGGAGTCGGGCTTCGGCCGCGAGGGCGGCCGCGCGGGTCTGGAGGCGTACCTCGATGTCTGATCGGCTGACGGTGTCCAAGACGTACAAGCTCTACCTCGGCGGGGCGTTCCCGCGCTCGGAGTCCGGCCGCACCTACCCGGTCGCCGACGCGCGCGGGCGGTTCCTGGCCAACGCCGCGCAGGCCTCGCGCAAGGACGTCCGGGAGGCGGTCGTGGCCGCCCGGGGCGCGTTCGGCAAGTGGTCGCGCGCCACGGCGTACAACCGGGGCCAGGTGCTCTACCGGGTCGCGGAGATCATGGAGGGGCGCAGGGAGCAGTTCTGCGCCGAGGTCGCCGCGGGTGAGGGCGTGCAGGCCAAGCGCGCCGCCGCGCTGGTCGACGCCGCGATCGACCGGTGGGTCTGGTACGCGGGGTGGACCGACAAGATCACCACCGTGCTGGGCGCGGCCAACCCGGTCGCGGGGCCGTACTTCTCCTTCTCCGTGCCGGAGCCGACCGGGGTCGTCGGGGTGCTGGCGCCGCAGAAGTCCTCGCTGCTGGGCCTGGTCAGCGTGCTGGCGCCGGTGCTGGCCACCGGGTGCGCGGCCGTGGTGCTGACCAGCCAGGACCGGCCGCTGCCCGCGATCACCCTCGGCGAGGTGCTGGCCACCTCCGACGTGCCCGGCGGGGTCGTCAACCTGCTCACCGGCCACACCGCGGAACTGGCCCCCTGGCTGGCCGCGCACGCCGACGTCAACGCCCTGGACCTGGTGGGCGTCGCGCCCGAGCAGCGCGCCGACCTGGAGCAGGCGGCGGCGGGCACGGTCAAGCGCGTGCTGCGCGCGGCCGAGCCCGACTGGGCCGCCGAGCCGGGCATGACCCGGCTGCGGGCATTCCTCGAAACCAAGACCGTGTGGCACCCGATGGGTGTGTAATCGAAGGGAGCCAGCGCGGCCGGGCGTGCGTCCAACGCCCGACTAGAGGGGAGTCGCTGATGAGCGAGTCGGACGTCGGGGGGTACCGCGGGGAGGCGGAGTCCTTCCACGCCTACACCGCCGGGATGCGGCCACTGGCCGAGCAGCTGCGGGGGGCCGCGGGCGGGGACCTGGACTTCGCCGACGGGGCGTTCTCCAAGATCGGCGACGAGGTCGGCCTGTCCGCGGCGCTGCGCGCGGCCGGGCAGCGCCAGGTGCGGGGCGTGCGCGGCCTGGCCGACAGCTACGGCGGCACCGCGGCGGCCGTGGCCAACACGTGGACCAACTTCGAGGGCGTCGAGGACGACGAGGCCCGCAACCTGCGCCGCGCCGCCGGTGAGCCGACGTGACCGCCCGCGACCTGCTGGAGCCGATGATCCAGCCCGCCGCGACCGCCCAGCGCCACCTGGCCACCGACGACACCGCCATCGACAGGGTGGGCACGGGGCACGGCACCATCGCCTCCACTGTGGACACCGTCGGGCATGACGCCGACCGGCACGCGTCCTCGCTGCGCTCGGGGTGGACGGGTCAAGGCGCCGTGCGCCACCAGGACGACGTCGCGAGCCAGGCGACCTCCAGCCGCGCGCTGTCGACCTACAGCGCCGACGTGCGGGCCGCGGTGCGCGAGGCCGGGGAGGTCCTCAAGGTCGGCCAGAAGGTCAACCAGGACCAGATCGACGAGTTCAACCGCCGCGCCGCCGAGCTGCTCTCCGCCGCCGCGGCGCTGCGCCAGGCGGGCGATTCCGCCGGGGCGCAGCGAAAGCTGGCCGAGCTGGCGAAGTACGCCGGGCAGCTGACCGGCGACACCTCGCGCAACCTCGACCAGGTCATGAACCAGCTCGGCGCCGTGGTCTCCCGCCTGACCGGCGACTCGGGCTCGACGTCGACGTCCTCGGCGACCACGACCGCGCCGCCCGCCGCCTACAACGACCGCTCCGGTGGAGGCGGCGGTGGTGGTGGCGGTGGCTCTGGTGGTGGCGGTGGCGGGGGCTACAGCGGCGGCACGGTCACCAAGCGGCGCCTGCCGGTGGCGATCCCGCCCCAGCCGGGCACCGGCGTCATGGTCAACCTCCCCGACGGCAGCTCCGTCGAGGCCCCCAACGAGACCGCCGCCCGCGCCGTCCGGGCCGCCCTGTCCCAGCTGGGCGTGCCGTACGTGTGGGGCGGGACCTCGCCCGGGGTCGGCCTGGACTGCTCCGGCCTGACCCAGTTCGCCTACGGCGAGGGCGGCCTGGAGATCCCTAGGACCTCCCGCGAGCAGGACATCGGCGCCGAGGTCCCCTCCGCCGACCAGCTCCTGCCCGGCGACCTGGTCTGCTGGGAGGGCCACGTGGCCATGTACATCGGCAACGGCCAGATCGTCGAGGCGGGCGACCCCGTCCAGGTGGGCCCGCTGCGCACGACCAACTCCGGCATGCCCTTCGTCGGCTTCTACCGCCCGACGGGCTGATCTCGGCCGTAAGGTGGGGACGTGGAAATCGACATCGACCACGAGCTGGACTCCGTGGCGCGCAAGGTCGAGCGGACCAGGGCCGAGGCGCGGGAGCAGACCGATCGGCTCGGGCCGGTCAGCGGCCGGGCCGCCAACGGCGACGGGTCCGTGTCGGTCGAGGTCCGGCCCGGCGGGCTGCCCACCGACATCGTGATCACCCCGCGCGCGCTGCGGCTGGGCGCCGACGCGGTGGCCGCCCAGGTCATGGCCGTCGCCGCCCACGCCACCCGCCGCGCGGGCGGGGCGATGTACGCCGCCCTCGCGCCCGTCCTCGGGCCGGGGGGCGAGAAGCACCTCACGTCCCTGGGCTACGAGCCCGTCGAGGACGACGACGCCGACTACGACAACCCCCTCGCCCGATGAACGAGCGCGTCCCGGTGGAGCGCACCACCCAGCAGCTCATCGACGACGGCCGCGCCCGCCAGGAGGCGTTGGCAGGCGTCGAGAAAATCCTGGAAGAAGTCCGCGGCACCGCCCACGACGAGTACCAGACCGTCCGCGTCACCGTCGACGGCCGCGGCAGGCTCCTGGACCTGTGGCTGCGCCAGGACGCCGTCCGCTGGGGCGCCGACCTGGGCCGCGTGATCGTCCACGTCGCCCACGCCGCGATGGACGACGCCACGCAGGCGGGCTACAACCGGCTGGCCCCGCTGCTCGGCGACAACCTGACCTACGCCATGGAGCTGGTCTCCGGCCACGCCGCCCCGGCCCGCCGCGAGGCCCGCCCCGGCATCACCGCCGAGGAGTTCCAGCGCCGCCGCGACGAGCGGATGGCCCAGCAGCACCAGCAGCAGCGTCCTGGCAGGCGGGAGCCCGATCCGCGCACCGACGAGTTCGACCCGGAGGACCCGCTGTCCTTCGACGTGTCGTTCCTGCGCTCGGACAGGTGATGGACCCCCAAAGAACTCGGTGGGTCCCTACGTTCGTCCGTGTGATCCTTACCCCGTAGGCTGCCGACGCACCCGGCTGCTCGACCAGGAGGACCTCCCATGGCTCAGGACATCGTCCCCATTGAGCTGGGGTTGCCACAGGGCGACCTCGTCACCCTGTGGGCGCCGCGCTGGCGGGAGGGTGGTGAGGAGTGGGAAGCCTTCCTCGGCCACGAGGAGGACCTCTACGCCTTCCCCGACCCCGCCCACCTCGCCGCCTTCGTGCGCACCGCCGAGGACCACGACCTCATCGACCACCCGGCGTGGAACCACGTGCCCGCCCTGACCGTGGCCGAGCTGATGCCCGCCGAGGCCCACCAGTACGACCTGGTCGGCGTGCCGGAGCTGGTGGCCGAGGAGCCCGACACCTGGACCATCGGCGAACTGGCCGAGATCGTTTCCATCGTCCGCTCGCTGGCCGACGTCTGCGAGCTCGACGAGGTGCACGAGATCCTCGACTCCGCCGACGGGTTCGCCGTGCTCGACCAGGGCACCTACCCGTTCACCGGCCGCGAGGGCGAGCGGCTGTGGAACGACCTGGCCAAGACCGTCGTGGACAAGTGGGACGACCTGCTCGACGCGCTGGACTCCGTGGTCACCGTCCCCGAGGTCACCGGCCCCGAGCTGGACAAGGCCGCGGGCGAGCTGGCCGTCCTGCAGGCCGAGGCCGAGGCCGCGGCGGCCAAGGAGGACGACGACGAGGAAGGCGACGCCGAGACCACCGACGAGGAGGCCGAGGCCGCCGACGACGCCCCGGTCGGCTTCTGGGCCGAGGTCGGCATCGACCCCATCAAGATCATCTCCGACGGCTCGGAGTACTACACCCTGCGCTGCTACCTCGACGACAAGCCGATCTTCCTCGGCTCCGAGGGCCGGATCGACGTCACCACCTCGGCCAACAAGCTCGCCAAGTACCTCGCGGTCGGCGACTTCGCCGACAACGACCTCGCCGAGGTCTCCACCTGGGACGAGGTCGCGGCCAAGGCCACCGACGGCAGCCTCGACGTGACCGTCGACGAGGACAACACCTACGTCCTGCAGGGCCTGGCCGAAGACCTCGCCGAGGGCATGGACGCCGTCGACCCCGTCCAGCTCGACCTCGCCGTCGAACTGCTCTCCGACGCCGCCGAGTGGGCCGAGGACGACAGCGTCGCCACCGCGCTCAACCAGTCCGAGAGCCTGGGCTGGCTGGTCTCGTTCATCCTCGCCCCCGACCCGACCCGGCTGGCCCCCAGCCCGCCCTTCGACGCGGAGTCCGCGGCGTGGGCGAAGCTGGTGCAGAACTTCGAGGACCGGCTCCAGACCCGCTAGCCCTGGGTCATCAGCCCTGGCCCATCAGTTCTGGGCCATCAGCGCGGCGTAGCCGGGCTTGACGACGGTGTTGATGATCTCCAGCCGGTCCGCGAAATCGATGAAGGACGACTTCATCGCGTTCACCGTGAACCACTGGAGATCCGCCCAGTCGTAGCCGAACGCGTCGACGAGCGCGGCCATCTCGCTGGAGACCGTGCACCCGCTCATCAAGCGGTTGTCGGTGTTGACCGTCACCCGGAAACGCAGCCGGGCGAGTAGTCCGATCGGGTGGTCTTTGATCGTGGTCGCCGCGCCCGTCTGAATGTTGGACGTGGGGCACATCTCCAGCGGGATGCGGCGGTCGCGGACGTAGCTCGCCAGCCTGCCCAGGTGCACCGTCCCGTCGGCGTCGACCTTGATGTCGTCGACGATCCGCACGCCGTGGCCCAGGCGCTCGGCGCCGCAGTGCTGCAGGGCCTCCCAGATCGACGGCAGGCCGAACGCCTCACCGGCGTGGATGGTGAAGTGCGCGTTCTGCTGGCGCAGGTACTCGAAGGCGTCGAGGTTGCGGGTGGGCGGGAAGCCCGCCTCCGGCCCGGCGATGTCGAAGCCGACCACGCCCGCGTCGCGGTAGCGCACGGCCAGCTCGGCGATCTCCAGCGAGCGGGCGTTCTGGCGCATCGCGCACAGCAGCGTCCCGACCCTGATGCGCCTGCCCGCCGCCGCGACCCGGCGCTCGCCCTCCCGGAAGCCCTCCTGGACGGCCTCCACGATCCGGTCGAGGCCCAGGCCGTTGGCGGTGAACAACTCCGGCGCGTAGCGGACCTCGGCGTAGACGACCCCGTCGGCCGCGAGGTCCTCCACGCACTCGGCGGCCACCCTGACCAGGGCGGACTCGTCCTGCATCACCCCGCAGGTATGGGCGAAGCCCTCCAGGTAGCGCTCCAGCGAGCCGGAGTCGGCCGAGTCGCGGAACCACTGGCCGAGGCGGGTGGCGTCATCATGGGGCAGGTCACGGTAGCCGCAGGCGTCGGCCAGTTCCAGGACGGTCGCGGGCCGCAGGCCCCCGTCGAGGTGGTCGTGCAGCAGGACTTTGGGAGCTTGGCGGATCGTGTCCGCGGTGAGCGGGGTCGACATGTCAACACGGTACTCACCGCTGGGCGTTACCCGATCGGGTAGCAGCCTGATCACGTAAGGTGGACGCAAGCGTCGGGAATGATGCGCCGAACGGCTCAACTAAGCGTGTCACGAACCCGGCAACCACAACGGGTGGTGTAGGGACGACTTCCCCCAGTGGTTAGGCTGCCTCTCGTCTCCACATCCCCTCCCCAGGACGAAGGTCACCTCCGTGAACGAAAACAACCACACGGTGTCGTTCGACCGGATGCGCAATATGCTCACGCGCGCGGCCGAGATCCGTGAGAGCGAACAGCAGCAGATCTTCGACGCACTGGACGAGATCCACGCGCGGCTGTCGCCCCTGGAGTCGATCGGGGCTGTGCGCAAGCGGCTGTCGGAGATGCCCGACCGCTCGGAGACCACGGTGCTGGCCGAGCGCCTGGACGCCGCGCTGCGCAAGCTGGAGGCCCAGGACGCGGCCATCGCCTCGATCGGCAGGGCCGTCGAGAGCATCGTCGACAAGCTGGCGACCCCGTTCGCCCAGCTCGACGGCCGCCTGGACGGCGTCGCGGGCCGCTTCGAGGGCGTCGCGGGGCGGATGGACGGCCTGGAGGACAAGCTCTCCAACATCCACCGCCGCATCGACGAGCTCGACCACCACCTGGACAAGCAGGACGGCAGGCTGGAGCAGCTGCCCAGCGCCGTCCACGGCCCGGTGCGCGAGCGCGTGGACATCATGGAGACCGCGCTGCGCGGTCGGCTCGACGAGGTCGACGAGGGCGTGCACGAGCACCTCGACGGCACCAAGGACGCCCTGGCCCGCCTGGTCACCGAGACCGGCGACGCGGTGAGCGGCAAGGTCGCCGCAGGCACCGACGCCGTCACCGGCCGGGTGTCCGACGCGCAGACCAAGCTGACCGAGGCGACCACGTCGGTCGAGGCCCGCGTCGGCGAGGCCAACGACACCCTGCACGCCAAGCTCGACACCGCCGCCGCCGCGCTGGAGGACACCCGCGCCTCGCTGGGCTCCTCGCTCGGCGAGAGCCGCGACGCCGTGCACGGCAAGCTGGACCAGGCCACCAACGCCCTGCGCGAGGCGCTGCGGGAGACCCAGGAGACCGTCGACGCCAGCGACCGGCTGGAGTCCCTCGCCCAGCGCCTCGAGCGGGTCACCAGCCGCCTGGACGAGATGGCCACCCGCATCGACGCGGTGGAGGACGGCTTCACCGGCAAGATCGGCGAGCTGAGCGGCACGATCCGCCAGGAGTTCAGCAAGGTCGACGCCACGCTGCACAAGCAGCCGGACTCGACGTCGGTGGAGTCGCTGGTGCGCAGGAGCAACGAGCAGTCGGTCCGCGAGATCGGCGGGCACCTGGACGAGGCGATGGCCACCTTCGCCGAGCTGATGATGGGCGGCGGCCAGTCCGCCCCGCCCCCGCCGACCACCCTCCCCCGCCAGAGCCCGCGCCGCCGCACCAACGGCAGCAAGCCCACCAAGGCCATCGACAAGCGCGAGGACGAGTCCGAGGACAGCAACGACATCGCCGCTGGCGCGTAACACAGCCGCCTGACACAGCCGCACTGCCGAGAGGGGCGCGTTCCCACGGGAACGCGCCCCTCTCGCGCACCACGACGGCGATGGCCACACGGCGGGCGGCACGGCGAGACCAGCACCCAGAGCAGTGCGAGTCCCGCCGTCCCGTCCAGCGCGGGCACTCAGGTCAGCGCCGTTCCTTCGTTCTGACCCGGCACCCAGAGCAGCACCGTTTCCGGTTCTGACCGGCGCTCAGGGCTGTGCCGGTTCCTTTGTCTTGACCGGCGCGGGCACTCCGCGCAGCGCTCGGTACGCGGGCACCACGAGGAGCAGGACCAGGGCCGCCCCGGCGAGCGCGGTCGTCGTGAGCCCGTCGGTGAACGCCTCGCGGGCAGCGGCGAGCAGCGGGCCGCCGTCGGGCAGGGTCCCGGCGACCGCCGTGGCGCCGCCCAGCGTGTCCCGCGCGGCATCGGCCGCTTCGGCGGGCAGGCCGGTGACGGCGTCGGCCATCTGCCGGTAGTACACCGCCGCGCCGACCGTGCCCAGCACGGCCATGCCCAGCGCGGCGCCCAGCTCGGTGCCCGTCTCCGCGATCGCCGAGGCCGCGCCCGCCCGCTCCGGCGGCGCGGAGGTGAGGATGCGGTCGCCGGTCAGCATCGTCGTCGCCAGGACACCCGCGCCCACCAGGCCGGAGCCGATGAGCACGACCAGCAGCGACGACGATACCTCCACAAAGGACACGACCACGAAGCCCGAGGCCAGCACGACGAGCCCGGCGGCCACCAGCGGCGCGACGCGGACCTTCTGCGCCAGGACCGCCGAGACCGTCATGGCGACCCCGATGACCGGCACCACCGCCAGCGACCACAGCGCCGCCTCGAACGGCCGCATCCCCAGCACCAGCTGGATGTACTGGTTGGTGAACAGGGTGATCCCGATGAAGCAGAACATCGCCACCACGTTGATCCCGACGGACGCGCCGAACGTGCGGTCCCGGAACAGCGTCAGGTCCAGCAGCGGGTGCTCGACGCGCCGCTGCCTGCGGACGAACACCACCCCCAGCGCCAGCCCGGCGACCAGCGCCGCGGCGGGCAGCGCCTCGACCCCCTCCACCGCGAGCTTCTTCATCCCGTACACCGCGCCGAGGACGGCGGCCGCCGAGAGCACCGCGCCGGGGTAGTCGAAGCGGCCCGAGGGCGGCGACACCGACTCCGGCAGCAGGATCGGGCCGAGCACCAGCAGCAGCGCCATCGCGGGCAGGTTGATCAGGAACGCCGAGCCCCACCAGAAGAACTCCAGCAGCAGCCCGCCGACGATCGGGCCGAGGAACGCCCCGGCGGTCACGCCGCCGGTCCAGGCCGCGATGGCGGTCTTGCGCTGGGCGTCGTCGGGGAACAGGGTGCGGATCAGCGACAGGGTGGACGGCATCAGCGTCGCGCCCGCCAGCCCCAGCAGGCCGCGGGAGACGATCAGCAGCTCCGCCGTCGGCGCGTACGCCGCGGCGACCGAGGCGGCGCTGAAGGCCGCCGCCCCGACGAACAGCAGCCTGCGCCGCCCGATGCGGTCCCCCACCGCGCCCATCGTGATCAGCGCGCCCGCCAGCGTGAAGCCGTAGGCGTCCATGATCCACAGCTGCTCGGTGCCACTGGGCCCCAGGTCGGCGCTGATGAAGGGCAGGGCGAAGAACAGGACACTGATGTCCATGGAAATCAGCAGACACGGCAGGACCAGGACGGCCAACCCGGCCCACTCCCGCCGTCCGGCGCGAACGTTCATGACGAACCCCCTCTAACTGCGTATCGCCTACGCACTACCGCGTAGGTTATACGCAGTGAAGCGGCGGGGAGTCAACCCGCGACTAGACTGCGGTCCATATGAGTGAGAGCGAACTGCCCGGCTACCTCGCCGCGGCGTGGGGCCTGCGGGAGCGGCCCAGCCGCGGCCCCAAGCCCGGCCTGACCCGGGCGGGCATCGTCGCCGCGGCGGTCGCCCTGGCCGACGCCGAGGGGCTGGCCGCCCTGTCGATGAGCCGGATCGCCGCCGAGCTGGGCACCAAGCCCATGTCCCTCTACCGCTACGTCGAGTCCAAGGACGAGCTGATCGTCCTGATGATCGAGGGCGCGGGCGGCGAGCCCCCCGTCATCGCCACCGACCACTGGCGCACCGGCCTGGCCGAGTGGGCGTGGACGTACCTGGCCATGCTGCGCGCCCACCCGTGGGTTCTGCAGGTCCCGATCACCGGCCCGCCCGCGACCCCGAACCAGTTGCTGTGGCTGGAATCGGGCCTGCGCGCCATGGTGGACACCAACCTGACGCCCGGCGAGAAGCTGTCCGTGGTCCTGCTGCTCAGCGGCTACGTCCGCAACGCCGCCACGCTGGACGCCGACCTCGCCGCCCACAACGACGACTCCACCGCCATGATGGTCCACTACGGCGGTCTCCTGGCCCGCCTGGTCCGCCCGGCGAGCTACCCCGAGCTGTCCAAGCTGATCAGCGCGGGCGTCTTCACCGACGAGGACGAGGAGCCCGACGCCGACTTCACCTTCGGCCTCGAGCGCATCCTCGACGGCATCGAGCACTTCACCCAGGCGCGGGCATCGACCGAATAACGGTGTTCGGCGTCAGCCGCGCACGGTTTCCAGCACCAGCGGGCCGGGTGACGGCGCCGAGTCGGCGATCCGAAAGGCGCCTTCCAGGGCCGCCAAGGCGCCCGCGACGGCGTCCGGGGTGTCGGTGCGCAGCTCCAGGACGGGCTCGCCCGCGCGCACGGCGTCGCCGGGCTTGGCCAGGCAGATGACGCCCGCGGCGGCCTGCACCGGGTCCTCCTTGCGGGCCCGCCCGGCGCCCAGGCGCCAGGCGGCGACACCGACCGCGTAGGCGTCCAGGGAGGCCAGCACGCCGTCGGCGGACGCGGTCACGGTGTGCACGTGCGACGCCGAGGGCAACGGAGCGTCCGGGTCGCCGCCCTGGGCGCGGATCATGCGCTCCCACACCGCGTACGCCTCGCCCGAGGCGAGCACCGCGGCCGGGTCCACATCGGACAGGCCGGCCAGGGCCAGCATCTCGCGGGCCAGCGCCACCGTCAGCTCGACCACGTCGGCCGGGCCGCCGCCGCGCAGGACCTCCACCGATTCGGCGATCTCCACGGCGTTGCCGACCGCCCGTCCCAGCGGGACCGACATGTCCGTGATCAGCGCGGAGACCTTCAACCCGTGCGCCACGCCGATGTCCACCAGGGCCGAGGCCAGCGCGGAGGCGTCCGCGCGCGTCTTCATGAACGCCCCGGACCCGCACTTGACGTCCAGCACCAGCGCGTCGGCGCCCTCGGCGATCTTCTTGCTCATGATCGAGCTGGCGATCAGCGGGATGGACTCCACCGTCCCGGTGACGTCGCGCAGCGCGTACAGCTTGCGGTCGGCCGGGGCCAGGCCCTCCGTCGCCGCGCACACCACCGCGCCGACGGAGTCCAGCTGCGCCATGATCTCCGAAGTGGACAGTCGGGCGCGCCAGCCGGGGATGGCCTCCAGCTTGTCCAGGGTCCCGCCGGTGTGCCCGAGGCCCCGCCCGGAGAGCTGCGGCACCGCCGCCCCGCACGCGGCCACCAGCGGCGCCAGCGGCAGCGTGATCTTGTCGCCGACACCGCCGGTGGAGTGCTTGTCCACAGTGGGCCGGTCGACCCGCAGGTCCAGCGTCTCCCCCGAGGCGATCATCGCCGCGGTCCAGCGGGCGGTCTCGGCCGCGCTCATCCCGTTGAGGTAGACCGCCATGGCCAGCGCCGACATCTGCTCCTCGGCGACGGCGCCCCGGGTGTAGCCGTCGATGACCCAGTCGATCTGCTCGTCGGTCAGGCGAGCGCCGTCGCGCTTGGCGCGGATGATGTCTACAGCGGTGTGCACGGCGGTCACGGTAGCTGTTCGGGACCGAACGCATCAGGCAGGACTCGCGACATCGGCAGCGGGCCGGACGGGGTGTCGACCAGGCAGTCGGGACCGCCCAGCTCGTAGATCACTTGGCGGCAGCGCCCGCACGGCATGAGCAGCTCGCCCGTGCCGCTGCGGCACGCCAGCGCGACCAGCCTGCCGCCGCCGGTCAGCCGCAGCTGACCGGCCAGCGCGCACTCGGCGCACAGCCCGACGCCGTAGGAGGCGTTCTCGACGTTGCACCCGGTCACCACTCGCCCGTCGTCTACCAGGGCCGCCGCGCCGACCTGGAGCCCGGAGTACGGGCAGTAGGCCAGCGCGGCGGCCGAGACGGCCGCGGCGCGCAGCGCGTCCCAGTCGGTCACTTGCCCTGCCCCCGCCGGTAGACCTCGCCGATGGCGCGCGGCGCGCGCAACCGCTGCGAGGCCAGCGCCAGCACCAGGATCGTCACCACGTACGGCGCGGCCCCGACCAGCTCCGGCGGGATGCCGTCGCTGCTGAAGTACCACCAGCCGAACAGCACCCCGATCACCGCGGAGACACCGGAGAGCACGGGCGCGCCCAGCCGGTACTGCCACACCGCGACCGCCACCAGCGCGATCGCCAGCAGCAGCAACAAGGCGTGCACGGCGAGCGAGCCGCGCAGGGCCAGCGCGTCGGTGTAGCCGAACAGCCCGGCGCCGGTGGCCAGCCCGCCGGGCCGCCAGTTGCCGAAGATCATCGCGGCCAGGCCGATGAAGCCGCGCCCACCGGTCTGCCCGTCGCGGAACTGCCCCGAGGTGACCGCCAGGATCGCCCCGCCGAGCCCGGCGAAGGCCCCGGAGGCGACGACCGCGATGTACTTGTACTTGTAGATGTTGACCCCGAGGGACTCCCCCGCGATCGGCGCCTCGCCGCACGAGCGCAGCCGCAGCCCGAACGGCGTCTTCCACAGCACGTAGCCCGAGCCGACGATCAGCAGCACGGCCAGGATCGTCAGCAGCGACACCTGCGTGGTCAGCCCGCGCAGGATGCCCGCCAGGTCGGAGACGAAGAACCAGCCCTTGGCCTCGATGGAGCCCAGCAGGTCCGGCAGGCCGGGGATGGACACCTTCTCGGCGTCCTCGATCCGGGGGGACTGCTTCTGCCCGCCGCCGGGGGCGTCGGAGAAGAACTGCTTGGACAGGAACAGCGCCGCGCCCGGGGCCAGCAGGTTGATCGCGACACCGGAGATGATGTGGTCGACGCCGAAGGTCACCGTGGCCACCGCGTGCAGCGCGCCGCCGAGCACGCCCAGCAGCAGGCCGAACACCACGCCCGCCCACGGACCCCACTGGTAGCCCGCGTACCCGGCGCCGAAGGTGCCCAGCACCATCATGCCCTCAAGACCGATGTTGATCACGCCCGCGCGCTCGGCCCACATGCCCGCCAGCGCGGCCATCGCGATCGGCACGGCCGCGGTCAGCGCGGCCTGCACGCTGCCGGTCGAGGTCAGGTCGCCCGCCCCGGTGATCACCCGGACCGCGGAGAGCACCAGCAGCGCGCCCAGCGCGATCAGGGCCACGGTCATCGCCGAGCGCTTGGACCGCTTCGCCTGCGGCGCGGTCCGCACGTCCACGTTCAGTCCCCCGCTCATGCCGACACCCCCACCTTGGTCGTGCCCAGCGCCTTGCCGACGTCGCGTTGCTCGGCGCGGACGCGGTAGCGGCGGACCAGCTCGTAGGCCACGACGACGGACAGCACGACGACGCCCTGCATGATCAGCACGATCTCGCGCGGCACGCCGGAGACGTCCAGCGAGGTCGAGGAGTTGTCCAGGAACCCCCACAGCAGCGCGGCGAACGCCATGCCGATGGGGTGGTTGCGGCCGAGCAGCGCGACCGCGATGCCGATGAACCCGATGCCCGGCGGGAAGTCCAGCGAGTACGCGTGCGAGGAGCCCAGCAGCTGCGGCATCCCGATCAGGCCCGCCACCGCCCCGGACATCAGCATCGAGACCAGCACCATCTTCTTGACGCTGACCCCGCTGGCCACGGCGGCGGACTCGCTGAGCCCGGTCGCCTTGATCTCGAACCCGAGGCGGGTGCGGGAGAACAGGAACCAGTAGCCCACGCCGACGGCCGCGGCCAGGAACACCAGCCCGAACAGCGCCGAGGTGGACCCGGGGATCTCGATGCCGGGCACCTGCCCGCCCTCGGTGATCGGCACGGTGCCGATGTTGTTGGAGCCGGGCACGTCCTGGGCCAGCCGCGCCGGGTTGAGCAGGTAGGACACCAGGTAGGTGGCGATGGCGTTGAGCATGATCGTGGAGATCACCTCGCTGACGCCGCGGGTCACCTTCAGGAACGCGGCGATCCCGGCCCAGACCGCGCCGACCAGCATGGCCGCGACGATGGTCATGGCCACCCGCACGACCGAGGGCAGCGACTCCATGAACGCCGCCCCGGCCAGCGCCGCGGACAGCATCGCCGCCAGCCGGTACTGCCCGTCGACGCCGATGTTGAACAGCTTCATCCGGAAGCCGACGGCCACCGCGACCGCGGCGAGGTAGTACTGCATCGCGCTGTTGATCGAGTTGATCGAGGTGCGCGGGCGCTGCGCCGCGGCCACCATCGAGTCCACAGTGGTCACCGGCGAGTGCCCGGACACCACCAGGATCACCGCGCACACGAGCACCGAGAACAGCAGTGCCCCGAGCGGGGCGGCCAGTCCCAGCAGGACCGACCGCGCGGACAGGGTCCTCATTCGGCATCCCTCCCGGCGCCGGTCATCGCCGAGCCCAGGTCCTGGGGGGTGACGGTCGCGGGGTCGTAGTCGGCGACGAGGCGGCCGCGCAGGATCACGGCCAGGGTGTCGGACATGCCGATCAGCTCGTCGAGGTCGGCGGAGATGAGCAGCACGGCCAGGTGCTCGGCGCGGGCGCGGCGGATGTGGTCCCAGATCGCGGCCTGCGCGCCGACGTCCACCCCGCGCGTGGGGTGCGAGGCGATGAGCACGACGGGGTTGCCCGACATCTCCCGCCCGACGATCAGCTTCTGCTGGTTGCCGCCGGACAGGGCCGAGGCGTGCACGTCGATGCCCGGCGTGCGCACGTCGTACTCGGCGACGATGCGCTCGGTGTCGGCGCGGGCGCCGCGGCGGTCCAGCAGCGGGCCGCGGGCGTTGGGCTTGCTGCCCTGGTGGCCGAGGACGCGGTTCTCCCAGAGGGTGGCCTCCAGCAGCACGCCCTGGCGGTGGCGGTCCTCGGGGATGTAGCCCATGCCCGCCGCGCGCCGGGCCTTGGTGGGCGCGCCGGTGATGTCGGCGTCGGCCAGGTGCACGGTTCCGCGGTCCGGCCTGCGAATGCCCATCAGGCTCTCGACCAGCTCGGCCTGCCCGTTGCCCTCCACGCCCGCGATGCCCAGCACCTCACCGGCGTGGATGGTGAAGGAGATGCCTTCGAGCACCTTGCGGCCGTCCGCGCCGGTCAGCGTCAGGTCGCGCACCGTCAGCACCGGGCGGTCGGTCACCGTGGACTCGCGCAGCTCCGGCACCGGCAGCGCGCTGCCCACCATCAGCTCGGCGAGGTTGCGCGCGGTGGTCTCCTGGGGCGAGACGCTGGCCACGGTGGTGCCGCGGCGCATGACGGTGATGTCGTCGGCGACGGAGAGCACCTCGTCGAGCTTGTGGGAGATGAACAGGATCGTCAGGCCCTCGGCCTTGAGGTCGCGCAGGTTGCCGAAGAGCTCGTCCACTTCCTGCGGGACCAGCACGGCGGTCGGCTCGTCCAGGATCAGGATGCGCGCGCCGCGGTAGAGGACCTTGAGGATCTCCACCCGCTGGCGCTCGCCGACGCCGAGCTCGTCGACCAGCCGGTCGGGTTCGACGCCGAGGCCGTAGGAGTCGGAGATCTCCCTGATCCGCCTGCGCGCCGCGGCGAAGTCCAGGCCGAGGCCCGCGCGCGGCTCGTCGCCGAGGACGACGTTCTCCAGCACGGTCAGGTTGTCGGCGAGCATGAAGTGCTGGTGCACCATGCCGATCCCCGCTTTGATCGCGTCCGCGGGGGTGTGGAAGTCCACAGTGGACCCGTTCACGGCGATGGTGCCCTCGTCCGGGCGCTGCATCCCGTAGAGGATCTTCATGAGCGTGGACTTGCCCGCCCCGTTCTCCCCGACCAGCGCGTGCACCGTGCCCGCGCGGACGGCGATGTTCACATCGGAGTTGGCGACGACGCCGGGAAACCGCTTGGTGATCCCGGTCAGCTCGACGGCGAGGGCGGGGTCGCCGCCCGGTGGCTCTGACACGGCCGCATCCTAAGTTGGTGGCAGGGGAGCGAAAGGACCCGGGGCCGCTCGCGCGACTCACCCGGGTCCGTTCGAGGCGGGAGGTGCCTACTTCTCCACGGAGACCTTGGTCTCCCCGGAAACGATCTTCTGCTTGTACTCGTCGATCTGCGGCTTGATGTCGTCGATCATGCCGCCGCTCGTGGAGTAGTCCACGCCGCCCGCGGCGAGGTCGTAGACCTTCGGACCCGCCTTGAAGGCGTCTTCCTTGACCGACTTGATGAAGTCGTAGACCGCCACGTCGACCTGCTTGAGCATCGAGGTGATGATGACGTCCTTGACGTCCTGCAGGCCGGGCAGGTTGTACTGGTCGGAGTCGACGCCGATGCCCATCTTGCCCTTGGCCTTGGCGGCCTTGAAGGCGCCGTTGCCGGAGCCGCCCGCCGCGGCGTAGACCACGTCGGCGCCCGCGTCGAACATGCCGTTGGCCGCGGTCTCGCCCTTGGCCGGGTCGTTGAAGCCGGTGAAGTCCGGCGGCTGGGTCAGGTACTTGACCTGCACCGTGGCGTCCGGCTTGACGGCCTTGACGCCCTGCTCGAAGCCCGCCTCGAACTTCTGGATCAGCGGGGTGTTGACGCCGCCGATGAAGCCGACGTTGCCGGTCTTGCTCTTGAGCGCGGCGGCCACGCCGACCAGGAACGAGCCCTGCTCCTCGGCGAAGGTCAGGTTGGCGATGTTCTCGCCGGTGGCGTCCTCGCTGTCGATCAGCGCGAACTTCACGTCCGGGTAGTCCGGGGCGGCCTTGGCCAGCGGCGGGGCGTAGGCAAAGCCGACGGCGATGATGACGTTGTAGCCACCCTCGGCGAGCTGGCGCAGGCGGTCTTCCTTCTGCGCGTCGGTCTCCCCGGCGGCGGCCTCCAGCTCGGTGACCTCGATGCCGAACTCGGACTTGGCCTTGTCGAGCCCGCGGGCCGCGGAGTCGTTGAAGGACTGGTCCCCGCGTCCGCCGATGTCATAGGCCAGGCCGACCTTGACGGTGGAGGCCGCGGGCGCGCCCGAGGTGGCCCCGTCACCACCGGGCTGCTGGGTGTCCGACGCGCAGGACGCCAGGCCGAGGCCCAGCGCGAACAGCCCGGCGGCAAGTCGAACTCCTCGCATTCGACGCAAGGGTTTCTCCTTCCGAGACGCCCGGGGTGACCGGGTCGCGGTTGCTATTCGCGGAACCGTACCCGCAGGTACGAGTGGACTTCATCCCGGAGGCGGGCCGTGACCCAATCGTTGACGTGCGATCGGACGCCCGGGACCGTCCACAGCGCCCGCTACACCGCCCAGGGCAGTGGGCCCGGCCCCCGGTCGGCCGCGCGCACGAGCGCGCCCGCGGGCATGGCGACCAGCGCGACGACGTCCTCGATCGCCCTGATCCGCCGGGTCGCCCCGGCGGGCAGCACGGCGGCCTCGCCCGCGGCGCAGGTCTCGGCGACTCCGTCGACGATGACCTCGACGGACCCGCTGACCGGCATGAACACCTGCTCGCGGTCGATGACGTGTTCGGGGCCCGCGTTGCCCGCGGGCATCCGCACGCGCCAGGTGCTCAGCTCGGCGGCGCCGACGCTGGGCGCGGCCAGGCCGTACATGGTCGCGTTGGGGGTGGCGGTGGTGCGCTCCTCGGTCTCGCGGACGACGGGCACGGGGTCCTCCTTGATGTAAAGTTGCTTTACTCAGTGCGAGTAAAGCGCCTTGTCACTCGACCCGTCAAGATGAGGGCCATGAGCGAGGACCCGCTGGCCCGCACCGAGCTGACCTTCCTGCTCGGGATGGCCTTCCAACTCGTGCTCGGCGAGTTCGTCGGCAGGCTCGACGCGGCAGGCCACACCGAGCTGCGGCCGGTGCACGGGCTCGTCTTCCAGGCCCTGCGCCACGGCGGGGCGACCAGCACCGAACTGGCCCAGGTGCTCGGCGTCACCAAGCAGGCGGCCGGGCAGATCGTCGACGAGCTCGAATGCAAGGGGTACGTGCGGCGGGTGCAGCATCCGGCAGGCGGACGTCGAAAACTGGTCGAGCTGACCGGGCGTGCGCGGGATCACCTGATCGTGGCGGGCAACACGATGCGCGCGCTGGAAGCGGAGTTGGCCGAGCGCGCGGGCGGCGACCTCGACGCGCTGCGCGGGGACCTGACCAGGGTGATCCGCGCGCTGGCCGGGGACCGGCCCCCGCCACTGCGCCCGATCTGGTGAGACCTCACTGTCGCGATGGGAGCGCGGTGCGCGTGCGTCGTCGGTCACAGCGGGGAAGCGCGCGTTACATGAGCGCCTGCCCTGAGGGCTAGCATCCGATGGGTCAATGCCCGTGGGCATGGAGTTCGACGCCGCATCGCGCGCGCCGACATCAATGACGTTGGAGGCCGGTAACCGATGTCCGACTCGGTCACCACCGGGAAAGCGGTGTCCCGCGGGACGCTGTACCGCGGCGACCCCGGCATGTGGTCGTGGGTGGCCCACCGGATCACCGGGGTGCTCACCTTCTTCTTCCTGTTCGCGCACGTGCTCGACACCGCCCTGGTGCGGGTGTCGCCGAGCGCATACGACGAGATCATCGAGACCTACAAGACCCCGGTGGTGAACCTGCTGGAGGTCGGCCTCGTCGGGGCGGTGCTGTACCACGCGCTCAACGGCATCCGCGTCATGCTGGTCGACTTCTGGGGCAAGGGCGCGCGCTACCAGAAGCAGATGCTGTGGGCGATCCTCGGGATCTGGGTGCTGGTGATGATCCCCGGCACCTACTTCATGGTCCACCGCACTGTCACTGAGATGTTCGGGGGCTGAGCACGATGACACTGGCTTTGGACAAGCCCCGCAGCCCCCGGCGGCCCGCCGCCCGGCGCGGCAACTTCGAGCTGGTCTCCTGGCTGTTCATGCGCATCTCCGGGATGGCGCTCGTGGTGCTGGTGCTCGGGCACCTGTTCATCATGAACATCCTCGACGACGGGGTGCACCGCATCAACTTCGCCTTCGTCGCGGGCCGCTGGTCCAGCCCGTTCTGGCAGTTCTGGGACCTGTCGATGCTCTGGCTCGCCGAGATCCACGGCGGCAACGGCCTGCGCACGATCATCAACGACTACGCCCGCAAGGACTCGACGCGGTTCTGGCTGAAGATCATGCTCTACGTCTCGATGGTGCTGATCCTCGCCCTGGGCACGTACGTGGTCTTCACGTTCGACCCGAACATCCGCGCCGACTAAGGAAGCGACACGACATGCAGTTCCACAAGTACGACGTGATCATCGTCGGCGCGGGTGGCGCGGGCATGCGCGCGGCCATCGAGGCGGGGCAGCGCACCCGCACCGCCGTCCTCACCAAGCTCTACCCGACGCGCTCGCACACCGGCGCCGCGCAGGGCGGGATGTGCGCCGCGCTGGCCAACGTCGAAGAGGACAACTGGGAGTGGCACACCTTCGACACGATCAAGGGCGGTGACTACCTGGTCGACCAGGACGCCGCGGAGATCATGGCGAAGGAGGCCATCGACGCCGTCCTCGACCTGGAGAAGATGGGCCTGCCGTTCAACCGCACGCCCGAGGGCCGGATCGACCAGCGCCGCTTCGGCGGGCACACCCGCAACCACGGCGAGGCCGCCGTGCGCCGCGCCTGCTACGCCGCCGACCGCACCGGCCACATGATCCTGCAGACGCTGTACCAGAACTGCGTCAAGCACGGCATCGAGTTCTTCAACGAGTTCTACGTCCTCGACATCTGCCTCACCGAGACCGAGGACGGCCCGGTCTGCACCGGCGCGGTGGCCTACGAGCTGGCCACCGGCGAGATCCACGTGTTCCAGGCCAAGGCGGTCGTCTTCGCCACCGGCGGGTTCGGCAAGGTCTTCAAGACCACCTCCAACGCCCACACCCTGACCGGCGACGGCATGGGCATCGTCTTCCGCAAGGGCCTTCCCTTGGAGGACATGGAGTTCTACCAGTTCCACCCAACCGGCCTGGCGGGCCTGGGCATCCTGCTGACCGAGGGCGCCCGCGGCGAGGGCGCGATCCTGCGCAACGCCTCCGGCGAGCGGTTCATGGAGCGCTACGCCCCGACCATCAAGGACCTGGCGCCGCGCGACATCGTCGCCCGGTCGATGGCCCTTGAGGTGCTGGAAGGCCGCGGCGCGGGGCCGAACAAGGACTACGTGCTGCTGGACTGCACGCACCTGGGCGCCGAGGTCCTGGAGACCAAGCTGCCCGACATCACCGAGTTCGCCCGGACGTACCTCGCGGTCGACCCGGTGACCGAGCCGGTGCCGGTGTACCCGACGGCGCACTACGCCATGGGCGGCATCCCGACCAACATCCACGGCGAGGTGCTGCGGGACAACGACCACGTCGTCCCGGGCCTCTACGCAGCCGGTGAGTGCGCGTGCGTGTCGGTGCACGGGGCGAACCGGCTGGGGACGAACTCGCTGCTGGACATCAACGTCTTCGGCCGCAGGGCCGGGCTGGCCGCGGCGGAGTACGCCGCCGGCCGGTCGCATGTGGACCTTCCGGACTCGCCTGCCACGGTGGTCGAGTCCCAGGTCGCCCACCTGCTCTCCGAGCACGGCCACGAGCGCATCGCCGACATCCGCACCGAGCTGCAGGCCACAATGGACGCCAACGCGTCGGTGTACCGCACCGAGGAGACGCTGAAGCAGGCGCTGCACGACGTGCAGGCGCTCAAGGACCGCTACGCCAACGTCTCGGTGCAGGACAAGGGCAAGCGGTTCAACACCGACCTGCTGGAGGCCGTCGAGCTGGGCTTCCTGCTGGAGCTGGCCGAGGTCCTGGTCGTCGGCGCCCTGGAGCGCAAGGAGTCCCGCGGCGGGCACGCCCGCGAGGACTACCCGCACCGCGACGACACGAACTTCATGCGCCACAGCATGTTCTACAAGCAGGGCGACGGCCTGAAGTCGGACATCCGCCTTGACTACAAGCCGGTGACCTTCACCCGGTACAAGCCGATGGAGCGCAAGTACTGATGACCGCTGCGACAGCTGAGCAGACCGGCACCCGCGGCACCATGCCGCCGGTGCCCGAGGGCGCCGTCACCGTCACCCTGCGGGTGCTGCGGTTCAACCCGGAGACCGACAGCGAGCCGAGCTGGCAGTCCTTCGGCGTGCCCGCCCTGCCCACCGACCGCGTGCTGAACCTGCTGCACTACGTCAAGTGGTACATCGACGGCAGCCTGACCTTCCGCCGCTCCTGCGCCCACGGCATCTGCGGCTCGGACGCCATGCAGATCAACGGCGTGAACCGGCTGGCGTGCAAGGTGCTGGTGAAGGACCTGTTGGCGCGCAAGGACAAGCACACCACCATCACGGTCTCGCCCATCAAGGGCCTGCCTGTCCACAAAGACCTGCTGGTGGACATGGAACCCTTCATGGAGGCGTTCCGCGCGGTCAAGCCGTTCCTCATCACCTACGGCAACGAGCCCACCCGCGAGCGCATCCAGTCCGCCGCCGACCGCGAGCGCTTCGACGACACCACCAAGTGCATCCTCTGCGCCTGCTGCACGACGTCGTGCCCGGTGTTCTGGACCGAGGGCAGCTACTTCGGCCCCGCCGCCATCGTCAACGCCCACCGCTTCATCTTCGACAGCCGCGACGAAGGCGCCCAGGAACGCCTCGACATCCTCAACGACGCCGAAGGCGTCTGGCGCTGCCGCACCACCTTCAACTGCACCGACGCCTGCCCCCGGGGCATCCAGGTCACCAAGGCCATCCAGGAAGTCAAGCGCGCCCTCCTGTTCCGCCGCTGACGTCCACCATCACTGAGGCCGTGTCCCTTTCGGGGCACGGCCTCAGTGCGTACGGGTAGGTCATGGCCACGCCGGTGTCGAGGTCGTCGCCGTCGTTGCGCACCCGGTACTCCTCGGCGATGGCCTGGTCCACCTGGCCGTACTCGTCCACTGATCCAAGCGTGATCAGGTAGAGCTGGTACTCGTCGGGCCGGTCGGCCAGCAGCGAGGTCCCCCACGCCCGCATGTCCTCAATGGCCTGGTGGACACGAGGATCGATCATGGTCAGCTCCGAGTGGAGCTCCACCGGCTGGGACGCGATCAGCTCCCAGAACGGCCGCTGAGCACAGCCACAGGGTGAGATGCGGTAGAGAAAGTTCGCAAAATTCACGATGACCCTCCAGGCGTCTGATCTATTCGACATAAAATAGCCTAGAGTCTCGTTCGAGTGTTCGCAACACAGCGAAGTGGATCGACTACGCTGCGGTGACAGGAGGTTCCGGTGCCAAAGTCCCGACCCAAGCCACAGGCGCGCGGCCTGGCCGCCGGTCTGCGCGCGGCGCGCAAGGCGACTGGCCTGACCACTACAGCGATAGCTGAGAAGCTCGGTTGGTCGCAGTCAGTGGTCAGCCGCACCGAAACCGGCAAGCGCCACACCTCGCCCGAAGAGGTCGCGACATTCCTCGCCGTCTGCGGCGTCACGGGCGAAGACCGCAAGCGCCTGATCGCGATGGCCCACGACCGGGACCGCTCGAACTGGCTGGAAACCCGGTACAGCGAAGCCGTGCCAATCCAGGCGACGACTCTCGCCCAGTACGAGTCCGAGGCCACCGGGATCACCGACGCCGCACTGGTCCTGATGCCAGGGCTCCTGCAGACACCCGGCTACATCCGGGCGATGATGAACTCCGGCGGTGTCGCCGCCCATCAGATCGAACCGCGCGTCAGCCTTCGACTGGAACGACAGGAACTACTCGACCGCCCCGTTCCGCCCACCATCACCGCGATCATCGATGAAGCCGTGCTGCACCGCCGTATCGGCGGGAAACGAGTGATGGTCGAGCAGTTGCGACACCTGGTCGAGATGGCTGAGCGGCCCCAGGTGAACCTGCACGTCATCCCGTTCGACCACGGAGGCCACGCAGGCGTCAACGGGGCATTCGCGCTGATCAAGTTCAAACAGGGCGGACCGGTGGTTCACCTGGAACACCTGCGATCCGGCCTGTTCCTCGACGAGCCATCGGACGTGATCCCATACGCGGATGCCGTTGCTAGGATGACCGCCATCGCGCTCGACCAAGCACAGTCCGCCGATCTCATCGTGGACATGGCCGCGCGCTACGAGAGGGAGTGACCGGCAATGAACGACCGCGCCTGGCGCAAGTCGAGCTTCAGCGGCACCGAGTCCAACTGCGTCGAACTCGCGTGGGACGGCTCGGCCCCTCTCGTCCGCGACACCAAGGGAGCCCCCGACAAGATCCTTCGCCTGCCCAAGCAGGCGTGGCGGACGTTCCTGTCGATCACGACGCGCTGACCGCGAACCCGGCGAAGTCACGGGCCGCCAGAGCCCGTCGCATGGCACCGCCGACGGCTCACTGACAGCCCGGTAGGTCCCACAACCCCGAGACGTACGCGACTATCGAGATGGCAGAGCGGCGCCAGGTGAACCTGCACGTCATCCCGTTCGACCACGGAGGCGTCAACGGGCATTCGCGCTGATCAAGTTTAACAAGGTGGACCGGTGGTCCATGTGGAGCAACTTCGGTCCGGCCTGTTCCTCGACGAGCCGTCGGATGTGATTCCGTACGTGGACGCCATTGCTAGGATGATCGCCATCGCGCTCGACCAGGCACAGTCCGCTGACCTTGTCATGGATATGGCTGCGCGCTACGAGAGGGAGTGACCGGCCTTGACCGATCCCACCTGGCGCAAGTCGAGCTTCAGCGCGACCGAATCCGCCTGCGTCGAACTCGCGTGGGACGGCTCGACCCCTCTCGTCCGCGACACCAAGGGAGCCCCCGACAAGATCCTTCGCCTGCCTGATCAGGCGTGGCGGACGTTCCTGTCGATCACGACGCGCTGACCGCGAACCCGGTGAAATCACGGGCCGCATGGCACCCACCGAGGGCTCACTGACAGCCCGGTAGGTCCACAGTCCCGAGACGTACGCGGCGAATGACCTGATCGACTCGGTCTCAACGCCGGTCATGCACGACAACGAGCGCGCCCAGCGCATCGCCTCGCGCGGGTCGTGCCCGGATTCGACCAGGCGGATTCCCAGAAAGGCCGCATCGACCCACGGTGCACCCGACGCGGGCCACCCCCAGTCGATGACATGTACTTCCCCAGCGGCACCGAGGATGAACTGGTGCCCGTGCAGGTCGGTGTGCAGGAGCCGGTCACCGTCGACATGGTGTGGGGCGAGACTCGCCACCCGGTGCATCTCGTCCACGTCCCACCCGTCGACAGACCGGGTGAATCCCAGGAAAGGGTTCGGGGCCGGTCTCGGCGACTTTCGACGGTCTGTGCGGGACTCCCACGATGTGGTGTGGCGGAAGTTCGCCGCCGCCGCCACCGGTTGATCGGCGGCTACGCTCTGTGCGGTCGGTCGACGTCGGTGTGGAGGGGCTCTGGTGGCGGGTTCGGCGCGGCTGTTGCGGTCGATCAACGACGCGGCGGTGTTGCGGCTGTTGCTGGAGCGGGGGGCGTTGACGCGGGCGCAGTTGCGGGGGCTGACCGGGTTGGCGAAGCCGACGACGTCGGAGGTGTTGCGGCGGCTCGACGCCGATGGGCTGGTGCGGGTCAGCGGGCGGACCAGTGGCAGGCCGGGGCCGAACGCGGAGATCTACTCGGTCGAGCCGGACGCGGGGTTCGCGGCGGCGGTGTCGGTGCGGGCGGGGGACTCCTCGATCGCGGCGGTGGTGTGCGACGTTACCGGGGTGGTGCGCGGGGCGGCGGAGGGGCGCGCGAGTGGGGACCCGGTGCGGGACGTGGCGGAGGTGGTGAAGGCGGCGGCGCGGCGGGGGCACGTCGCGGTGTCGCGGGTGGGGGTGGTGCAGGTCGCGGTGCCGGGCGCGTACGACCCGGCTGGTGACGTCGTGCGGTTGGTGGATGTGGCGGGGTGGGACCGGCCGGGCGTGGGTCAGGCACTGGGCAAGCGTTTGCGGGCTGCTGTCGAGGTGGACAACGACGTGAACCTGGCGGCGGTGGCGGAGCGGGCGGCCCGGGGGGTGGGGTCGTTCGCGCTGTTGTGGCTCGGGGAGGAAGGGCTGGGGTTGGCGGTGGTCTTGGACGGGCGGCTGGTGCGGGGGGCGCGCGGCGGGGCCGGGGAGATCGGGTACCTGCCGGTGGGGCCGTCGGGGGACTTCCACGCCTCGGTCGGCGGGGCGGCGGTGCGCGAGCTGGCCGCGCGGCACGGGGTGGACGCCGAGACCGGGAGCGCCGCCGTCGCGCGGGTGTGCGCGTACCAGCCGGTCTCGCCCTTGCCTGCGGACATGCCCGTCCACCTCGCCGACCGGGGCGCGGGCGCCGACTCGCGCGACCCCGGGTGGCGGTTCCTGACCCACCTGGGGCAGCGGGTGGCGCGTGGGGTGGCGGCGGTGGTGGCGGTGGTGGAGCCGCCGGTGGTCGTGGTGTCGGGCGAGGTCGGCCGGGCGGGCGGGCTGCTCCTGTGCCGGGCGGTCCGCTCAGCGCTGCGTGACCTGTCGGTGCTGCGGACCGACGTCGTCCCGAGCGGCGTCGAGGGCGACGCTGTGCTGCTCGGCGCCACCGAGGCGGCCCGCGACCGCCTGTGGGCCACCCTCCTCGACGGCCGCTGACCAGAGTTTTCTCACCGGAGAAAAGTTGCACCCCGGCTGGCTCCTCCTCGACTGGCGGCCGAAGTACCTCGCCAGCGGATGCGCCCTTGTCGGCGGTCCCTGCTCGACGGTGTCGTTCCGCGCCCGTCAGCGGCCATCGGGGGAGCCGTGCGCGGGCGGGGTCTCCTCGATGCTCGACAGATCGTTCGGCTGAACGGGTGGTCGGGGTTGACGGGTGGCGAATGGTCCTTACCAATTAATTGTTAGTCAGGTTTCCTATCCATTGATTCGGAGGGCCATATGCGCAGGTGGCGGGTGTCCCTGGTGGTGCTGTTGACCGCTGTCGCCGGACTCATGGTTCCGCAGGCGGCGGAAGGCGCGGTGTCGCCGGTGGCGGCGAACGGGCAGTTGCGGGTGTGCGGGGTGAAGCTGTGCAACGAGAGCGGGCGGGCCATCCAGTTGCGGGGGATGAGCAGCCACGGCACGCAGTGGTACCGGCACTGCCTCACCGACGCCTCCCTCGACGTCCTCTCCCGTGACTGGACGGCCGACGTCATCCGGGTCTCGACCTACGTGCAGGAAGGCGGCTACGAGACCAACCCGCGCTTCTACACCGACCTCGTCCACACCCTCATCGACAAGGCCACCGCTCGCGGGATGTACGTCATCGTCGACTGGCACATGCTCTCCCCCGGCGACCCGTACTACAACCTCGCCCGCGCCCGGACGTTCTTCACCGAGATCGCCCAGCGGCACAACGGCAAGCGGAACCTGCTCTACGAGATCGCCAACGAGCCCAGCGGGGTGGCCTGGTCGCGCATCCGCGCCTACGCCGAGGAGCTCATCCCGACCATCCGCAGCCACGACCCCGAGACCCCGATCCTGGTCGGCACCGCCGCCTGGTCGTCACTGGGCCTGTCCGAGGGCCGCACCGAGGCCGACATCGTCAACGCGCCCGTCCGCGCCGCCAATGTGATGTACGTCTTCCACTTCTACGCCGCCTCCCACCGCGACTGGTACCTGCAGGCGCTGAGCCGCGCCGCCGACCGCCTGCCGATCTTCGTCACCGAATTCGGCACCCAGGAGTACAGCGGCGACGGCCCCAACGACTTCGCCATGGCCCAGCGCTACATCGACCTCATGGCCGCCAAGAAGATCAGCTGGGTGAACTGGAACTTCTCCGACGACTTCCGCTCCGGCGCCGTCCTGCGCACCGGCAGCTGTTCGGCGGGCGCCTTCGGCAACCTCAAGGAGTCCGGCGTCTGGGTTCGCGCCCGCATCGCCACCCCCGACCAGTTCTGAAGGGGAGGACCCGCGGCGGTCGACCACCGCCGCGGGTCGCCGGGGTGCTACCAGCGCAGGTCGCGAAGGTAGTTGTAGCCGACCTCGGCGGTGACCAAGGCGTCGGCGGGCTGGTCGTTCTCCACGATGTACTCGTTCACCCAGGTCTTGGCGAAGATGCGGGCGAAGTCGATGGTGCCGGTGCCCAGGTCGGCGAAACCGCCGTCGGGCGCCCGGTCCTTGACGTGGTACTGGCGCACGCGCGGCAGGTGGTCCCAGAACAGCCGGATCGGGTCGACGTTGCCGGTCACCGCCCAGTACAGGTCGAGTTCGAAGTGGACGTTGCGGGCGGTGGTGCGCTCGGCGATGACGTCGAACGGGCGCTTTCCTTCCACCACGGCGAATTCGTGGGCGTGGTTGTGGTAGCCCGCCTGCAGGCCGACGCGGCGCAGCACCTTGCCCGCGGCCTCCAGCCGGTCGGCGAAGGCGGCCCACTGGCCGATCGTGTCGTAGTTGACCCACGGCACCACGAGGTACTTGTGGCCCAAGACCCGGGCGTCGGCGATGGCCTGGTCGAGGTCGCCGTCGAGGCTGGTGTGGGTGGAGGTGGCGTGCAGGTGGTGGCGGCGCAGGATGGCGGCCATCTCCCGGGCCGAGCGGCCGTAGAACCCGGCCAGCTCGACCTTGCGGTAGCCGATGTCGGCCAGGGCGGACAGCACCGGCTCCGGCTCGTCGCCGATGAGGTCGCGCAGGGTGTAGAGCTGGATGCTGATGGCGTTCCTCGGCACCCGGCCGGAGTTCGAGCGGTGGGCTCCCGCGGTGCCGGGCAGCGCGGCGGCCGCGCCGATGGCCGCGGCGCCGATCGCGGTGCCGCGCAGGAAGGTGCGACGGGTGGTCATGGCAGTTCTCCTTCAGCGTTCTGTGGCGAAGGCGGCGTCGAACGAGGTCGTCGGCGGGTCGAACTGCAGGCCGCGGATGAAGCCGAGGGCTTCCTCGGCGCCGCGCAGGCGGTCCATGCCCGCGTCCTCCCACTCCACCGAGATCGGGCCGCTGTAGCCAATGGCGTTGAGGGCGCGGAAGCACTGCTCCCAGGGGACGTCGCCGTGTCCGGTGGAGACGAAGTCCCAGCCGCGGCGGGGGTTCGCCCACGCCAGGTGGGAGCCGAGGCGGCCGTTGCGGCCGTCGAAGCGCTTCTTGGTGTCCTTGCAGTCGACGTGGTAGATGCGGTCGGCGAAGTCGAGGATGAAGGCGACCGGGTCGAGGTCCTGCCAGACGAAGTGCGACGGGTCCCAGTTGAGGCCGAAGGCGGCGCGGTTGCCGATCTCGTCGAGCGCGCGGCGCGTCGTCCAGTAGTCGTAGGCGATCTCCGAGGGGTGCACCTCGTGGGCGAAGCGGACGCCGACCTCGTCGAAGACGTCCAGGATGGGGTTCCAGCGCTCGGCGAAGTCGGCGTAGCCGTCGTCGATCACCGCCTGCGAGACCGGGGGGAACATGGCGACGTACTTCCAGGTCTTGGACCCGGTGAACCCGACGACGGTGTCCACGCCCAGTTTCGCCGCGGCGCGGGCGGTGTCGGCCATCTCCTGCGCGGCGCGCCGCCGGACGCCCTCGGGCTCGCCGTCGCCCCAGATGCGGGCGGGGAGGATGTCGCGGTGGCGGAAGTCGATCGGGTCGTCGCAGACGGCTTGGCCCACCAAGTGGTTGGAGATCGTCCACACCTTGAGACCGTGCTCGGCGAGCTGGGCGAGCTTCGCCGGGACGTAGTCCTCGTCGGTGAGGGCCTTGTCGACCTCGAAGTGGTCGCCGGAGCAGGCGATCTCCAGGCCGTCGTAGCCCCACTTCGCGGCGAGCGCGCAGACCTCGGCGAACGGCAGGTCGGCCCACTGGCCGGTGAACAGGGTGATCGGTCGGCTCATCGCGGGTTTCCTTTCAGGCCCTGAAGAGTGAGCAGCAGGTCGCGGACGTCAGTCGCTTGTAGACGGTCTGTCGCCGCGGTCGGGTCGTTGCAGAGCAGGACAGGGCCGTCGGCGGGGCTGTCGGGCAGCCTGCCGTGCGTGCCGCGGACGGGTGCGGGGTCGAGCGGGACGACGTTCATGGCGTAGCGCAGCCCGAGCTTCTTGCGCGCCAGGTTCGCCGCGGCCTTGGCCTTGACGAACGGGTCGCCGGGGTTGAAGAACAGCTCCGCCGGGTCGTAGCCGGGTTTGCGGTGGATCTCCACGCCGCGCGCGAAGTCCGGCGCCTTGGCGTCGTCGAGCCAGTAGTAGTAGGTGAACCAGGCGTCGGGCTCGGCGATGGCGACGAGGTCGCCGCCGCGCTCGTGGTCGAGGCCGTAGCGGGCCTGCTCGTCGCGGTCGAGCACCTCGTCGACGCCGTCGAGCTGGGCGACCAGGTCCTTGATCTTGGCGGGCTGGTCGGTGTAGATGTGGGCGACCTGGTGGTCGGCGACGGCGAAGGCGGTGGAGGTCCAGGGGTCCAGGTACTCCATGCCCGCCTGGGTGTAGACCTCCAGGTGCTTGGCCGAGCGCAGGGCGCGGTTGATGTCGACGGGGCGCCTGGCCTCGGTGATGCCGTACTCGGAGAGGGCGACGATGGTGGCGTCGATGTCCAGCAGCGGCTTGAGGGTGCTGTCGATCTCCCGGGCGGCGGCCTTGGCCTGCGGCGAGTTGGGGCCGTGGCGCTGCAGGTCGTAGTCCAGGTGGGGGACGTAGACCAGGAGCAGGTCGGGGCGGTGGTCGCGGAAGGTCTTGAGGGCGGCCTTGACGATCCACTCGCTGGAGGCCAGCGCCGCGGTGGGGCCCCAGTACTGGAACAGGGGGAACTCGCCGAGTTCGCGGGTCAGCTCGTCGTGGTAGGCGGGCGGGCGCACGTAGGCGTCGGGGGACTTGCGGCCGTCGGCGTGGTAGATGGGCCGCGGGGTGACGGTGATGTCGGTGCTGGCGCCCATGGCGTACCACCAGCAGATGTTGGCCGCCTTGTAGTCAGGCTTGGCGCGGCGGGCGGTCTCCCAGACCTTCTCCCCCTGCACGAGGCGGTTGTGCTGGCGCCACAGGAAGACCTCGCCGAGGTCGCGGAAGTACCAGCCGTTGCCGACGATGCCGTGCTGGTTGGGCATCAGCCCGGTGAGGAACGTCGACTGCACGCTGCACGTGACCGCGGGCAGCACGGTGCCGAGCTCAGCTTGCCAGCCGAGCTTGGCCAGGTTGGGCATGTGCGGCAGCAGCGCGGGCGTCATGCCGACCACGTCGATGACCACGAGCGGCTTCACAGTCGCACTCCTTCGAGGTGGTCGGCTGCCCAGCGCAGCTCGGCCGCAATACCATGTACCAGCGCGTCGTCGCCGCGATTGTCCACCGGCGCCTGAGTTGTCCACAGCGGACCGAGTTCACCCGATTGGGGGGTGGGGGTGGCAGTAGACTGGCCAGGGGCCGTCCCCCCTGGGAGTGGCGGGGGCTGTTTGTTGGGGCTCAGGGCGGTGTCGCGAGCGGGGTTTTGGGTTGGAGATGAGGGGTTTTGCGTTGGGGTGGAAGGGTTTTCGAGCGGGTTGGTGGGGGTTTGGGGGAGGACGGTCCAGGTGTAGGTCTCCACCTCTACGTGGGGGTGTAGGCCCGCGGAGGTCAGGGTGGCCATGGTGGTGCGGAGGATGTCGGTGGTGGTGGTCAAGGGGGGTTCGGGGTGGGCGTGCAGCGGGACGTGGAAGTGGACGCGCCAGGGGGTGGGGGTGGGGAGGTCGGTGTAGGCGGCGGGGAGGTCGTCGGTGGCGTGGATGGTGCCGTCCGGGGTTTGGGCACGGACCTGGTGCAGGTAGCGGGGTTCGATGAAGCGGGCGAGGGCTTCGTGGTGGCCTGGGGGGGCTTGCAGGGCGGCTGAGGCTTGGACCTTGAAGACCTGCAGGCCCGCGGCGGTGATGGCCTTGACGGTCTCGGCCGGGTCGGCGAAGGAGACGGCCAGGTGGCAGGTGTCGAGGCAGACGCCGATGTGGTCGGGGTCGACGCGGCCCGCGAGCCAGGTGATGGCGTCGGCCATGGTGTCCAGGACGCAGCCGGGTTCGGGTTCCACGGCGATGCGGATGGGACGGGCCAGGGTGGTCAGGTACTCGGTCAGGTCGGACAGGGCGGCGGTGGCGCGGCCGTCGTCGGCGGTGGTCCACTCGGTGCGCCAGCCCAAGGGCAGGGTGGAGATGCTGCCGTACTCGACGTCGTCCGGGAGCAGGGCCGCCAGGACGGTGGCACAGTCGCGGGTGTAGTCGAGGCGGGCCTTCTCCGTCCAGTTGGGGTGGTAGACCGAGTGCTTGACCACCGGTTCGTGGAAACCCCGGTACGGGAAGGCGTTCAGGGTGGGGACCACCAGGCCGCGGGCGTCGAGTTCACCGCGGAAGCGGCGTCTGGCGGCCGGGTCGGAAGCCAGGTGGCGGGCCGCGGGGGCCGACAGCCACAGACCCAGGCCCAAGCGGTCGACGCCGAGCCGCTCACGGACGGGGACGCTGTAGCGGTCGAGCTGCTCGACGATGCCCGCGACGGTCTCGGCCGGGTGGACGTTGGTGCAGTAGGACAGCGTCACCGGGCACCGCCATAAAGAGTGGACATACCGGGTAATGTGCCCGCGACAACCCCAATTGAGTAGTAAGACAAAGTCACTGAGCACCACCACACAGGACGAAGTCGCCCGCGACAATGGAAACGGGTCACTGGGTACCGCCGCGCAGGATGGAGTTGCCGGAGAAGGTGGCCGGGGTGGTGTCGGATAGCTCGTCCAAGACCAGTCTGCCGCTTTGGCCGTAGAAGTCCACGGGGTTCTGCCACAGCACCTTGTCCACATCGGACTCAGTGAAGCCCGCGGCCAGCATCGCCTCGGCGGTGCTGCGGGTCTTCAGGGGGTCGGAGCGGCCCCAGTCGGCGGCGGAGTTGACCAGCATTCGGTCCGTGCCGTACTCGCGGAGGATGGCCACCATGCGGGTTTCGTCCATCTTGGTGTCCGGGTAGATGGAGAAGCCCATCCAGCAGCCGGAGTCCTTGACCGCCTTGACCGTGACCTCGTTGAGGTGGTCGACGGCCACCCGGGACGCGGGCAGGCCGGACTCGCGGACCACGGCGAGGGTGCGGGCGGTGCCCGCGGCCTTGTCGCGGTGCGGGGTGTGGACCAGTGCCGGGAGGTCGAACTCGACGGCCATGGCCAGTTGCTGGGCGAAGGCGGTGTCCTCCTCCGGGGTCATGGAGTCGTAGCCCACCTCGCCGACGGCGACGACGCCGTCCTTGGCCAGATAGCGGGGCAGCAGTTCCAGCACGGGGACGCAGCGGGGGTCGTTGGCTTCCTTGGGGTTCAGCGCGATCGCGCAGTGGTGGCGGATGCCGAACTGGGCGGCGCGGAAGCGCTCCCAGCCGATCAAGGCGTCGAAGTAGTCGGCGAAGGACGCCGCGCTCGTGCGGGGCTGGCCCAGCCAGAACGCGGGCTCCACCAGCGCGCGCACGCCCGCGGCGCGCATGGCCTCGTAGTCGTCGGTGGTGCGCGAGGTCATGTGGATGTGCGGGTCGAAAATCCTCACCGGCGGGCCCTCTCCAGCAGGTCGGTGGCGTCGACCGGGACGGGACGTCCCGCGGCCTGGCGTTCGGCGGCGTAGTCGGCCACCATGCGGGTCAGTTCGTCATCGGCCAGATCGTCCAAACGGGACACACAGCGCAGCGGGATGCCCATGAACAGGCACTTGAGCACGCCGTGGCGCCAGGAGTGGCGGTCGAGGTGCGCCGCGGCGAACGGGCCGAGGGCGGCGGCGACCAGCCGCGCGTCGTTGGTGCGCAAGGCATCCAGCACGATCGGGACGCCGACGGACGGGTCGGTCGACGGGGTCAGGCCGCGCAGGACCCCCCGCTTCTCGGCGTCGTCGCCGTAGCGGTAGAGGTCGGGCAGCTCGCCCGCGTCCGGCAGGGCGGACAGCAGCCGCGCGCGCGCGGCGTCGTCGACCGTGCCGTGCACCAGGCCCTGCGGGTCCACCCGGGGACGCGCCACCGCCCGGCCCACCTTCCGGCCGACGGCGGGGAACAGCGCGCGGATGGCCGCGGGGTCCGTGCGCACCCGGCTCTCGGCCTCGACCAGCCACGGCGGGTCGGCGGCGGCGCGCAGGGCGGCCATCGAACGCCGCGCCACGTCCGGGGCGGCGTGGCTGTGCCGGGGCAGCTCGACGGCGGCCAGGCCGGCGTAGCCGACCTCGGTCAGCGCGGCCAGCGTGCCCGAGAGGTCCAGGGTGCCCGTGCCGAACTCCAGGTGCTCGTGCACGCCGTGCACCATGTCGTCGAGCTGCACGTTGACCAACAGCTCCCCCGCCTGCCGCACGCACGTGGCCGCGTCGTCGGGCTCGACGGCGACGCAGTGCCCGACGTCCAGGGTGATGCCCAGCAGCCGCGGCGAGCCCAGCTCGGTCCGCAGCAGCAGCGCCTCGGCCAGGTGCTGCACGGCCATCCCCGGCTCCGGCTCCAGCCCGAAGGGCACGTCCAGCCCGTCCGCGGCCTCCAGCAGCCGGGCCACCCCGGAGCGCAGGCGCTCCCAGCCGGTGGTGGGGTCCACGTCGGCGGGCAGGACCCCCGACCAGAACGACACGCAGTCCGCCCCGAGGTCCGCGGCGATGCGCGCGGCCCGCAGCAGGAAGTCGACCCGCACGTCCTGGCCGTCGCTGACCAGCGTCGGGTGGTGCTTGCGGGTCGGGTCGAGCAGGTAGCGGGCGCCGGTCTCGATGACCACCCGCAGCCCGAGCGCGTCGAGCCGGGCGGCGGTCCGCTCCACCTCGGCGGCCAGGTCCGGCCCGTACGGGTCGAGGTGGTGGTGGTCCAGGGTCAGCGCGACCCCGGTGTAGCCCAGGTCGGCGATGACCGCGAGCGCGTCGTGCAGGCGGTGGTTGGCGAACCCGTTGGTGCCGTACCCCAGGTCGAAGCTCATGTCGGTCCCACCTTCCTGCCGAGCCGACGGGCCAGCGGCAGCGCGCACGCCACCGCCAGCGCCGCCACCGGCGACCCCGCCCGCGCGGCCAGCGCCGACTGCAGCGGCACCATCCCGTGGATGCCCGCCCGCGTCGCCGACCGGACGACCCCGGCGCTCGGCTCGCGCACCGCCGCCAGCTGCGCCTGCCCGACGAGCCCGGCGTACGCCGCGGCCCCCAGCACGCCCAGCGCCCGGTGCCGCCACGACCGCGCCGGGCCTGCCCCGGCCGCCACGGCCGAGACCAGCGTCCCGGCGAGCACGCCGCGCGCCACGGTCTGCGACCCGCCGTGCACCTCGCCCCGCGACAGCGCGGTCACCCCCAGCGTGTGCCCGCCGACGGCGAGCGCGGCGGGCAGCGCGGCCCGGCCGCCGCCCATGACCACGTCCAGCGCCCGGCACGCCGCCATGCCCAGCGGCCCGGCCGCGGTCGACTTCAGCACCACGTCGTAGGCCCACACCGCGGCGGCCAGCGGGACGGCGGCCCGCAGCCGACCGGCGGCGCCCGCCAACCCCAGCCCGGCGGCGGTGAGACCGACGGCGACCCCCAGCGCCGTCTCCGGCCGCACGCGCCCGGACGGGATGGGCCGCTCCGGGCGCTCCACCGCGTCCAGGGCCCGGTCGGACCAGTCGTTGAGCGCCATGCCCGCCCAGTAGAAGGCCACCGACGCCAGCGGCAGCAGGGCGCGGCGCCCGGCCAGCCCCGGCCCGAACGCCGCCCCGGCGACGGTGTCGCCTAGCACCGTCAGCGCGGCGGGCGCGCGCACCAGCTCCATGTACGCCCTCACCGGGCACCTCCCAAGTCCGCGGCCCACGCCACCAGCGCCGCGCCCAACGGGTCCACCAAGGCCACATCCTGCACGCCCAACCCGTGCCTGGCCGGGTCCTCCAGCGCGGCGGGCGCGCGCACCAACTCCACGTACGCCCTCACCGGGCACCTCCCAGGCCCGCGGCCCACGCCACCAGCGCGGCGCTCTGCGCGCCCAGGCCGTGCTCGGTCGACCCCAGCGGGTCCTTGAAGAAGAACCCCAGTTCCGGCACCACCCCGGAGATCCCACGGGAGTGCGCGGCGGCGAGCAGCCGGGCCAGGTCCAGCACCAGCGGCGCGGCCAGCGCCGAGTCCAGCCCGGTCCAGGTGAACTGCAGGCTCATCCGCGCCCCGAGGAACCCCTCGAAGGACACGTGGTCCCAGGCGATCTTCTGCTCGCCCAGGTCGGGGACGTTGTCGATGTGCAGCGGCGCGGCGATCGGCCCGCCGAGCAGGGCGGAGAGCACGTCGGACTTCGAGCGCAGCTTGCTCGCCGCGTGCGCGGGGTCGGCCAGCGTGGCGCCGTCGCCCCCGCCGAGCAGGTTCGTCCCCGACCAGGACAGCACCCGCAGCGCCCGGTCGGTGAACATCGGGGCGAGCGCGGTCCGCAGCAGGGTCTCCCCCGTCTTGCCGTCGCGCCCGGCGTAGGGCACGCCTTGGCGGCGGGCCAGCTCGTCCAGGGCGGGTATCGCGACCCCGGTCGACGGGGTGAAGTCCACATAGGAGCACCCGGCGCTCAGGGCGGCGTAGGCGGACACGCTGCTCGACGGCAGCACGGCCAGCGCGGGGTCGGCCAGCGCCGTGCGCAGCGAGTCCAGTGAGGCGTGCTCGGGGATCGACGGCACCGGCGGCTCGGTCGAGGCCACGTTCACCACGACCACCCGGGCCAGCCCGTGCCGCGACCGGAACGAGTCCAGGTCGGCCACCAGGCGCTCCACGGCGAGGTCCTGGGCCCCGCGGTGGGTCGTCGGGTGGTAGCCGTCGCGCACCTCGGCGTCGGCGGCCCGCAGCGCCTCGGTGATGGGGGCGAGCAGGTGGTGGGGAAGGACGCCCGCCCTGGCCAGGTCCTCGGCCCGCTTCTCGTACGAGGTCGTCACCAGGTCGTGCCCGCCGACGACGATCTCGTCCCAGCCGGGCAGCGGCGCGGCGGCGAACTCCGGGCGTTCGGTCACGCACCCCGTCGGCGGCACCAGACCCGCGCGCAAGGCGGCCAGCCCGCACACCGCCGTCGTGGCCACCGAGCCGCGGGCGCCGACCAGCCAGAGGCCAGTGCGCTCACCGGTCATCGCCTTCCCCTTTCATCCGGTGCCGGGGGGAGCGCGGTGCGCGCTCCCCCCGGCCGTGCCGATCAGTTGCGGCCGGACCTCCTGCCCTTGGCAGCCGACCCGGTCAGGACGCCGATCACGTGGTCGGTGTCCCTGGCGAGAACAGTCCGCACGCCCGCGTCCGTCACCTTCGAAACGGCTCTCTTGAACGCGCCCAGCTCCCGCGCCGCCTTCGCGTCGTCGCCCGCGGCCTCGGCCTTGCGGGCCTTGGCCAGCGACTTGGACAGGTCCTGGTACTCCGCCAGGGTCAGGCGGTTGCTCGCCCGGAAGCGGTCGAGGAGCTGGCCGATGTCGCGCAGTGACGTGGTGGTGGCGAAGGGGATGCGGCTGACGGTGCGGTTGCCCGCGTTGTCGACGGCGGTCACGGAGAGCTCGTGCACGCCCAGCGGCAGGGTGTGCAGGGCGACCACGGCGCCGGAGGTCAGCGCCGCGCCGTCGATACCGCCCGTCACCGACTTCAGCCCCGAGGTCTCGTCCGCACCGGACCACGACACCACCACGTCGGTGGCGTCGCCGTAAACCCGGCCGCTCGCGATCCCGGAGACCACCAGCGTCGGCGCCGTGGCGTCGATCTTGATGGTCGCGGCCTTGTCCGTCTCGGCGTTGCCCGCGATGTCGCGGCTGCGGTAGAGCAGCGTGTGCTCGCCGTCGCCGGAGACCGCGACCGGTCCGGTGTAGGCCGTCCACGCCCCGCCGTCCAGGCTCCACTCGGTGCCCGCCGGGCCCGAGCCCGCGTCGGTCGCGGTCAGGACCACGGACACGCCCTCGGTGCTCCAGTCGCCGGGGAACTCCGCGGTGGTCAGCGGCGCGGTGGTGTCGACCTTGACCGCGAGGGTCTTGACCGCCTCCACGTTGCCCGCGGCGTCGGTGGAGCGGTACTCCACCGCGTGCGTGCCCTCGCCGAGGGTGAACGGCCCGGTGTAGGGCAGCCAGTCACCGCCGACCCGGTATCGCGTGGTCGCGCCATCCTCGTTCGCCGACAGCGTCACCGTGACCGGGGCGGTGGTGTGCCAGCCCGAGGCGGGCGCGGCCGGGTCGGTGCTCGCCGTGGTCGTCGGCGCGGTGGCGTCGATCTCCTTGATCCGCACGTTGCGGAACCACACGTCGTCGCCGACGCCGTGGTTCTGCAGGCCGACGTACCCCTGGGTGAGGTCGCGGGCCGGGTCGGCGCTGGTGAACTCGTTGACCAGCGCGCCGTTGAGGAACACCTTGATCGTCTGGCCGGTCACGGTGATCTCGTAGGCGTTCCACTGCCCGGCGGGCTTGAGCGCGGCGTCGCGGGCGGCGATGTCGGCCGACTGGAAGGAGTAGACCGCGCCGGTGGTGCGGTCGGCGGCGTCGGTCGGGTCGATCTGGATCTCGTAGCCGGAGTTGACCGCGACCCACGGGTCGGTCCCCGGGTCGGGGAAGCCGACGAACACCCCGGAGTTGTCGTCACCGGCGAGCTTCCAGTCCATCCGCAGGCTGTAGGAGTTGAACTCCTCGGGGAACCAGAGCAGGCCGAGGCCGCCCTCGGTGCGGATGGCGCAGTTGTCCTCCTGGACGAAGCGCCCCGGCCCGGCCATCCGCCAGTCCGCGAGGCTGTCCGCGGTGCCGTTGTAGAGGGCGCGGTAGCCCGCCTCCGGCGTGCTCGGCACGCACGTGCGCCCCAACGTCCCCTCGACGACGATCGTGTCCACGTCGAACAGCGGACCCGCGCCACCGCGGAAGACGAAGTACAGCGTGCGCGGGCCGCCCGGGTCGGTGACCGGGGTCGGCGGCAGGTTGGCGTAGGTGCGCCAGCCGCCGGTGTTGCCCACCGCGGTGCTCTGCACCAGCGGCCCGTCGGGGGCGTCGGCGCGCACCTCGATGGTGCCGCCCTGGGTGTCGGAGGCGACCCGGTAGCCCAGGCCGGTGACGTCGGCCAGGTCCACGCCCTCGAAGGCGATCCAGTCGCCGTCCTCGACGTCGCCGACCTGGCGGCCGCCCTGCGCGGCGGCGTCGTCGAACAGGTTGACGCCGGACATGGTGTCGAAGGACTCCGCGGGCAGCAGCGTCCGCGGGCCGACGGAGCCGGAGGTGTCGAAGCGGATCTCGTCGATGTCGTAGAGACCGCCGGAGCCGGAGCCCTTGAACACCAGGTAGAGCGGGTGCGTGCCGCCCGGGTCGGTGATCGGGGCGGCCGGGATGTCGGCGTAGGTGTCCCAGCCGCCGGTGTTGCCGACCGGGACCGACTGCACCAGCGGGCCGTCGACCGCGCCGGAGCGGACCTCCAGCACCCCGCCCGCGCCGCCGGAGGACACCCGGTAGCCGATTCCGCCGACCCCGGCGAGGTTCACCGGGTCGAACATGATCCAGTCGCCGTTGTCGATGTAGCCGACGCGCTTGTTGCCCACCGCGCCGCCCGCCTCGACGACCTGCACGCCGTTGTTGGTGGTGAAGAACTCGGCCTGCTTGGTCTTGGGCTGCAGGATGATCTCGTCCGAGCCGGTCAGCGGGGTGGCGCCCGGGGCGCCCTCGTCGGTGTAGGAGGCGTTGATGACGCCGAAGATGTTGGCGTCGGCGCCGTGCCCGCCGTCCGACGGGGTGGCGATGGTGCCCTGGCAGCCGGTCTCGCGGGAGAGCGGGTGGCCGTGGCTGTCGTGGCCGAGGATGTACTCCACGGTCACCTTCGAGCAGTCGACCTCGCCGTCCTCGGGGTCGCTGACGGTGACCTCGAAGGGCACCTCGTCACCGAAGGTGAACACCGTCCCGTTGGCGGGCGCGGTGATCGTCACGGTGGGCGCGGTGTTGCCGACGTTGACGACCACGGTGGCCGAGCCGGTCAGGCCGGTCGGGTCGGTGACCGAGAGCCGGGCGCTGTACTGGCCGATGGTGTCGTAGGTGTGCGACACCGGGCCTTCCTCGGTGGAGTCGGTGGTGCCGTCACCGTCGAAGTCCCACGCCCAGGTCAGCTCGGGCCCGTCCTCGTCGGTGGTGCCCGCCGGGTCGAAGCTGACCGTCAGCGGCGCGGGGCCGCTGGTCTTGTCCGCGGCCAGTTTCGCGACCGGGGTGTGGTTGCCACGGGTGTAGTCGATGCGGTAGACCGCCGAGTCCGCGGCGCCGCCGAAGTAGCCGCTGCCGTAGTCCAGCACGTACAGCGAGCCGTCCGGGCCGAACTCCAGGTTCATCGGCCGGGTCAGCGTCATCGAGTTGAAGAAGGGCTGGATCGGGCCGCGCTCGCCGTTGGGTCCGACCTCGATCGTCTTGATCCAGCCGCGGTCCCACTCGTAGGCGAAGTTCTTGCCGTCGTAGAACTCGGGGAACTTGGTGACCATCTCGTTGGCCGGGTCGAAGTGGTAGGTCGGCCCGCCCATCGGGGACTCGCCGCCGCCGCCGAACTCCGGCACCGAGGCGCCGTCGTAGGGAATCCAGGCGGGCTTCGCGGGCGGCAGGTCGACCAGGCCGGTGTTGTTCGGGCTGGTGTTCTTCGGCGCGGCGCAGTCGAACGGCGCGCCGGAGGCGCCGGAGGCGCCGGAGGCGAAGTCGTAATCGATGTAGGGGGTGTTGTCGCCGACGCAGTACGGCCAGCCGTAGTTGCCGGGCTCCTTGATCAGGTTGAACTCGACGAGGCCGCCGGGGCCGCGGGCGGGGTTGGCCGACCCGGCGTCCGGGCCGTAGTCGCCGAGGTGGACCCAGCCGGTGGCCCGGTCCACGGCGAACCGGAACGGGTTGCGGAAGCCCATGGCGTAGATCTCGGGCCTGGTCCTGTCGGTGCCGGGCGCGAACAGGTTGCCCGACGGGACGGTGTAGCTGCCGTCCTCGGCGACCGTGACGCGCAGGATCTTGCCGCGCAGGTCGTTGGTGTTGGCCGAGGAGCGCTGCGCGTCGTAGGCGGGGTTGCGGGTGGCGCGCTCGTCGATCGGGGTGTAGCCGTCGGAGGCGAACGGGTTGCTGTCATCCCCTGTGGACAGGTACAGGTTGCCCTGCGCGTCGAAGTCGATCTCGCCGCCCGCGTGGCAGCAGATGCCGCGGTCGGCGGGCACGCGCAGGATCTGCTGCTCGCTGGCGGTGTCGAGCACGCCGTCAGTGGTCAGTGTGAAACGGGAGAGCTGGTTGTGGCCCTTGAAGGGGGCGAAGTCCGCCGCGGTTCCGTCGGTCGGCGCGTCGCCCGCGGGGGTGTCCAGCGGCGGCGCGTAGTAGAGGTAGAGCCAGCGGTTGGTGGCGAAGTCCGGGTCGACGGCGACGCCCTGCAGGCCGTCCTCGTCGTGGTTGTACACCGGAATCCGGCCTGCCAGGGTGGTGGTGGCCTGCGGGGTGGTCAGCCAGACGCGGCCGTCGCGGGAGGTGTGCACGACCTTGCGGTCGGGCAGCACGGCCAGCGCGATCGGCTCGCCGGTCTTCTCCGAGCCCAGGGCCAGGGTCACCTGGTCGAAGTCGGCGTCGGTCGGCGGGGCGTCGGGGTCGGGGGCGCAGTCGGCCTCGGCGATCCCGGCGGCGTGGGAGATGCCGCCGAGCAGGTGCTCGCGGAAGGCGGCGTCGGTGTAGGACTCCTTGGTGTGGCCCATGCCGGTGTACCAGGAGCGGCCCTGCCCCACCCCCTGGCACCACACGATGGGGTGGTCGCCGCTGGGGTCGGTGGGGGTGTAGCTGGTCTCGTCCAGCGCGGCGAGCACCTTCACCCGGCCGCGGGGGTTGGACTGGTAGCTGTACCACTCGTCGGTGCGCGTCCAGGTGCCCGGCAGGTGCGCCGTCGACGGGTGCTCGCGGTCCTCGACGACGACGTCGGCTTCCTGGATCTGCGGGTGGGACTTGAAGTACGAGCCGACCAGCTCGCCGTACCACGGCCAGCTGTACTCGGTGTCGGCCGCGGCGTGCACGCCCGCGTACCCGCCGCCGCCGTCGATGTAGCGCTCGAAGGCGGCCTGCTGGGCCTCGTTGAGCACGTCGCCGGTGGTCGAGAGCCAGATGACGGCGGCGTACCCGGCCAGGTTCTCGTCGGTGAAGGCGGCGGCGTCCTCGGTCGCCTCGACCTCGAAGCCGTTCTGCGCGCCGAGCTCGGTGATGGCGGCGATGCCGTCGGGGATGGCGTCGTGGCGGTACCCGGCGGTCTTGGAGAAGACCAGCACGTGGGTGCCGTGGGCGGCGGCCGGGGTCGCGGTGAGCACCACGCCGCCGAGGCCGGTGGCGACGGCGAGCGCGACGGCGCCCACCCGGGTCAGGGGTCGACCGCGACTTCTCTTGCCTAGCACAGTTAAGCTCTCCTCGTTCTCACGCGATTGGGAACACCAGGAAGGGCGGAAATCCTTTCTCGGTTAGGTGGTGTCGCCCCTGGCCCGCACGCCCGAGGCGACACCACCCCAGGGTCAGCTCAGAGCTGCCCCGGTCATTTCGGCGCGGCCGTTGCCCGCCGCGCCCAGCACCCCGATCGGTGTCCACACCGATCCGGCCGCCGCGCTGTCCTCCACCGCCGCCAGCACCCGCTGCACCTGGAGCCCCTCGGCGAACCCGGGAGCGGGATCGCTCCCGGTGGCGATGGCCTCCAGCAGGTCGGCGACCTCGTGGGTGAAGGTGTGCTCGTAGCCGAGCAGGTGCCCCGGCGGCCACCACGCGCCGACGTAGGGGTGCTCGGCCTCGGTGACCAGGATTCGGCGGAACCCGGCCTCGGCGCCGGGGTCGGCGCCGTCGTAGAAGCGCAGCTCGTTCATCGACTCGAAGTCGAAGGCGATGCTCCCCAGGCTGCCGTTGACCTCCAGGCGCATGGCGTTCTTGCGGCCCAGGGCGTAGCGGGTGGCCTCGAACGAGCCGACCGCGCCGTCGGAGAAGCGGGTCAGGAACAGCGCGGCGTCGTCCACTGTCACCTCGCCGGGCCCGTCGTCGGACGGGCGGGTGCGCACGAACGTCTCCGAGATCGCCGAGACCCCGGTGACCAGCTGCCCGGTGACCCACTGGGCGGCGTCGACGATGTGCGCGCCGAGGTCGCCGAGGGAGCCCGACCCGGCCTTGTCCTTGCGCAGCCGCCACGTCATCGGCGCGGTCTCGTCGGCGAGCCAGTCCTGCAGGTACACCGCGCGCACGTGCCGGATCTGCCCCAGCCTGCCCTCGGCGACCAGCCGCCTGGCCAGCCCGAGCGCCGGGACGCGGCGGTAGTTGAACGCCACCATCGACCGCACGCCCTTGGTGGCCGCCACGGCCGCTGCCGTGGCCATCGCCTCGGCCTCGGCGACGGAGTTGGCCAGCGGCTTCTCGCACAGCACGTGCTTGCCCGCGGCGAGCGCGGCCAGCGCGATCTCGGCGTGGGTGTCCCCCGGGGTGCAGATGTCGACCAACTGCACGTCATCCCGCGCGACCGCGGCGCGCCAGTCGGTCTCGGCCACCGCCCAGCCCAGCCGCGCCGCCGCGTCCCGGGTGCGGGCCGCGTCGCGACCGCAGAGCACCGCCAGCCGCGGCGCCAGCGCCACCGGGAAGAACCGGTGCACGCTGCGCCACGCTTGGGAGTGCACCGCGCCCATGAACGCGTGCCCGATCATCCCGATGCCGATCTCCCCGCTCATCCCTCGCCCTCCGTCATCTCCGCACTCCGCCCGTGGCCTGGTCAGGACTCGAAGCCCACGTCGGCGTACTGGTCGACGTTCTCCTTGGTGACCACGGCCGAGTAGGTGGTGATCGAGGCGGGGACCTCGTGCTCGGCGAGGTCGGCGACGCCCTTGCTCTGCCCGAGCAGGCGGGCCAGCGCGATCGCCGAGGACGCCATCGACGGGCTGTAGAGCACGGTGGCCTTGACCACGCCGGAGTCGGCCTTGATCAGGTCCATCATGTTCTTCGAGCCCGCGCCGCCGACCATGATGAACTCCTTGCGGGCCGCGCTGTCGATGGCGGCGAGCACCCCGATGCCCTGGTCGTCGTCGTGGTTCCACAGGGCGTCCATTTTGGACGCTCCCTGGAGCAGGTTCGCGGTCTGCTGCTCGCCGGTCTCCGGGGTGAACCGCGCGGCGACCCGGGGGCCCACCTTGAAGCCGTGGCCCGCCAGCGCGTCGGCGAAGCCCTTGCTGCGCTCCTGGGTCAGCGGCAGCTCGTCCATGCCCGCGACCTCGCCGATGACCGGGGCGGACACGCCCTTGGCCTTCATCTGCTCGGCGATGTAGTTGCCCGCGTTGACGCCCATGCGGTAGTTGTCGCCGCCGATCCAGAGCCGGTAGGCCAGCGCGGTGTCGAAGATCCGGTCGACGTTGATCACCGGGATGCCCGCGTCCATCGCCTGGCGGCCGACGGCGGTGAGCGCCTTGCCGTCGAAGGGCAGGATGACCAGCACGTCGACCTTGTCGTTGATGAGCGACTCGACCTGGCCGATCTGCTGGTTGACGTCGTTGGTGCCCTCTGTGGCCTTGAAGGTGACCTCGGAGAACTGCTCGGCCTGCGCGCGGGCGTTCTTGGTCATCGCCGCCATCCAGCCGTGGTCGGCGGCGGGGGCGGAGAAGCCGATGGTGACCGGGGCGCCGGGGGCGCCGCTCTCCCCGGTCTGGCCCGCGACCGCGGCGGTGTTGTTTTGCGGGGCCTCGTTGGACGTGCAGCCGACGAGGACGGCCGAGGCGCCCACGGCGGTGGAGCCCCACAGGAATTTCCGGCGGTCGAATGAGGGCATGGCGAACTCCAGCGGTGTTGGTGTGCGGGTGGAGGTGCGGGCTATCTGGTGTCGGCGCGCCTGCGGGAGGTCGTGCGCTGCAGCAGGACCGCGGCGACGATGATCACGCCCTTGGCGATGTTCTGGACGTCGGTGTCGAGGTTGTTCTGGGTGAAGATGCTGTTGAGCACGGTGAAGATCAGCACGCCGATGAGGGTGCCGATCAGCGTGCCGCGCCCGCCGCTGAGCAGGGTGCCGCCGATGACGACCGCGGCGATGGCGTCGAGCTCGTAGAACATGCCGTTGGTGGACGACCCGGAAGTGGTGCGGGCGATGACCATGATCGCGGCGATGCCGCAGCAGAGCCCGGCGATGCCGTAGACCATGGCGGTGTGCCGCTTGACGTCGATGCCCGCCAGCCGGGCGGCCTCGGCGTTGCCGCCCACGGCGAAGGTCCTGCGGCCGAAGGTGGTGCGGTTGAGCACGACCCAGCCGACGGCGAAGACCAGGGCCAGCATCCAGATCAGCACCGGGATGCCGAGGAACGCGCCGCGGAAGAAGTCGGTGAACGCGGTCTCGCTCACCACCCGGGTGCGGCGCCCGGAGAGCCGCTCGGCCAGGCCGCGGGCGGAGGCGTACATCGCCAGCGTGGCGATGAAGGGCACGATCTTCCCGTAGGAGATCAGGACCCCGTTGACCATCCCGCAGCCCAGGCCCACCAGCAGCGCGCACAGCACCATGACGACCGGGCCGTACGCCTGGGTGGCCACCGTGGTGGTCCACACGCTCGCCAGCGCCACGATCGAGCCGACGGACAGGTCGATCCCGCCGCTGATGATCACGAACGTCATGCCGACGCTGACCACGCCGATCGCCGCGGCCAGCCGCAGCATGGTGGAGATGTTGGCCTCGGTCAGGAAGCTCTCCGGGCGGGTGGCGTAGCCCACGACGCACAGCAGCACCAGCACGCCCAGCAGGCCGGCCAGCCGCAGGTCGAGCCTGCCGGTGTGCTTGGCGGGCGCGCCCGGCGGCGGTGCCGTCGCGCGCACGGCGGTCTTCTCCGCCATCAGATCGCCTCCTCGGGTTCCAGGGCGTCGTCGGCCAAGACGGCACTGCCCTCCATGACGATGTCGAGGACCGCGGCCTCGGTGAGGTCCGCGGCGGGCCGGTCGGCGGCCACGTGTCCGTCGCGCAGCACCAGCACCCGGTCGGCGAGACCGAGCACCTCTGGCACCTCGCTGGACACCAGGACCACCGCGACTCCCGCGGCGGCCAGTTCGTGGATGAGCCGGTAGAGCTCGGCGCGGGCGCCGACGTCGACGCCGCGGGTGGGCTCGTCCAGCAGCAGGACCCGGCAGCCGCGGACGAGCCAGCGGGCCACGACGGCCTTCTGCTGGTTGCCGCCGGAGAAGGTGCTCACGAGCCTGCGCGGGTCGGCGGGGCGCAGGTCGAGGCGCTCCAAAGTGGCCTTCGCGTCGCGGTGCTCGCGGGCGCGGTCGAGGAAGCCCGCCTTGCTGTAGAAGGGCAGGCTGGCGAGGGTCACGTTGTGGGCGACGGGCAGGTCGAGCAGCAGGCCCTGGCTCTTGCGCTCCTCCGGCGCCAGCCCGATGCCCGCCTTGACCGCCGCGGCGACGCTGCCGGGCCGGACGACCTTGCCGTTGACCCTGACGACGCCGGAGTCGGCCTTGCGCGCGCCGAAGACCGTCTCCAGGATCTCGCTGCGCCCCGCGCCGACGAGACCGGCGATGCCGACGATCTCCCCGGCGTGCACGGTGAAGCTGATGTCGGCGAACTCCTTGTGCCGGGTCAGCCCGGTGACCGTCAGCACTTCCCGCGACCTGTCCACCGTGGAGGTGTCGCGGGTGGGGAAGACCGCCTCCACCTTGCGCCCGGACATCAGGTCGACCAGCTCGGCGGTGGGGGTGTCGGCGGGCAGCCCGGTGGCCACCGTCCGGCCGTCCTTGATCACCGTGACCCGGGTGCCGATGCGCCGGATCTCCTCCAGGCGGTGGGAGATGTAGACGATGGCGACGCCGTCGGCGGTCAGCTCCCCGACGATGCGGAAGAGGTTGTCCACCTCGTCGGAGGCCAGCGCCGCGGTCGGCTCGTCCATCACGATCAGCCGGGCGTCGTGGGCCAGCGCGCGGGCCATGGAGACCAGCTGCTGCCCGGCCGAGGAGAGGGTGCCGACCTCGCGGTCGGGGTGGATCTCGGGGTGGCCGAGCCTGCGCATGAGCGCTGCCGTCATCGCCCGCGCGGCCCCCTTGCTGGCGAAGCCGAACCGGGCGGGCTCGTGGCCGAGGAAGATGTTCTCCGCCACCGAGATGCCCGGGACCAGGTCGAGCTCCTGGTACATCGTCGCCACGCCGAGGCGCAGGGCGGCCACCGGCGAGGTGAGCCGGGTGGGCTCGCCGCGCCAGTGGATCTGGCCGCTGTCGGGCTGGTGCGCGCCCGCCAGGACCTTGATCAAGGTCGACTTGCCCGCGCCGTTCTGCCCGAGCAGGCAGTGCACCTCCCCGGGCTCGACCACCAGGTCGACCCCGTCCAGCGCGCGCACCCCGGGGAACGTCTTGACGATCCCGGTCATCGCGAGCAGACCCCGCACATCGCCTCCACGTCGAGGAGCTGTTGATCGAGGTGTCTCACCTCACAGCCGGCAGCCTCATCCAGGGGGATAGCGCTCGCAATAGTCCGAGTGGAGCAGTGGTCACCTCTCACTTTTGTCGAGCTTCAGCAAAAGTGTGCTCGGAGCTGGCCGAACTTGTTCACACACCTGCCGTATCTGGAAGATGGCGGGTTTGTGACTGTCACTGATCGGACACCGTCGTCATCCGGGTCAGGACGTCGTGCCGTCGGGGTTGATGCGGCTGAAGCGCGTGTACGGGACGAGGGCCGCGGGGATGTCGACGCCGCCGTCCGCGCTCTGGTGCTGCTCCAGGATGGCCAGGAACGTGCGCCCGACCGGCAGGCCGGAGCCGTTGAGGGTGGCCGCGAAGCCGCGCGCGCCGCCGCCCTTGTACCGGATGCCCGCGCGCCGGGCCTGGAACGTGCCGGTGTCCGAGCAGGAGGAGATCTCCCGGTAGCGCTGCTGGCCGGGCAGCCACACCTCGATGTCGTAGGTGTAGCGCGCCGAGAAGCCGAGGTCGCCCGCCGCCAGGGCGACCACCCGGTAGGCCAGGCCGAGGCGCTTGAGGCACTCCTCGGCGTGGCCGACCATCAGCTCCAGCTCGGCCCGGGACCGGGCCGGGTCGACGACGCGGACCAGCTCCACCTTCGTGAACTCGTGCATCCGCAGGATGCCGCGGGTGTCCCGGCCGTAGGACCCGGCCTCGGCGCGGAAGCACTGGGTGCGGGCGGTCATCGCCAGCGGGAGCGCGGCGAGGTCCAGGGTCTCCCCGGCCACCAGGTTCGTCAGCGGGACCTCGGCGGTGGGCACCAGGAACAGCTCGCGCCCGCCCACCGCGGTCCGGAACAGGTCGTCCTCGAACTTCGGCAGCTGGCCGGTCCCGGTCATCGTCTCCCGGTTGACCAGCGTCGGAACCGAGTACTCGGTGTAGCCGTGCTCGGTGGTGTGCAGGTCGAGGAAGAACGCCCCCAGCGCGCGCTCCAGCGCGGCCCCGGCGCCGACGGCGACCGAGAACCGGGCGCCGGAGAGCTTGGCGGCCCTGCCGAGGTCCAGGATGCCGGTCGACTCGCCGATGTCGGCGTGGTGGCGGGGCTCGAAGTCGTACGTCCTGGGCACGCCTACCCTGCGCACCTCGACGGCGTCGGTGTCGGACACCCCGTCGGGCGCGTCGGCGTCGGGCAGGTTGGGCACCACCATCAGGAAGTCGGCGAGCGCCTGCTGCGCGACCCGCTGGCGGGCCTCCACCTCCTGGATCTGCTCCTTGACCTCCCGCGCGCGCTCGCGCACGGCCTCGCCGCCGGTGCGGCCCTCCTTGGCCAGGCGGTTGGCCTCGGTGCGCAGCTTCTGCAGCACGTCGTTCAGCTCGCCGCGCTCGCGGACCAGCTCGGCCAGCGCGGCGGTGTCGAGGGCGTGGCGGCGGCGGGCCAGGCTCTGCGCGGCCCCCGGTTCGGTCAGTGCCTTGGCGTCGTGCACGGCGCGGTTGTCCTTTCCTCAGCCCGCCAGCGCGCTCACCGGGCGCGGCAGGACGGAGATGTGCGCGGTCAGGGCGGGCCACACCAGCGTGGTCGCGCCCCAGGTCAGGCCGCCGCCGAAGGCGGTCAGCAGCAGGCGCTCGCCCGCGTGCAGGTCGCCGTCGACCGACGCCTCGGCCAGCAGCACGCCGATCGAGGCCGCCGCAGTGTTGCCCATGTGGTCCACGTTGGACACCACCCGGTCGGGGCCGATCTCCAGCCGCTCGCCCACCGCGACCGAGATCCGGTTGTTGGCCTGGTGCGGCACGAACTTGTCCACATCGGAGATGGTCAGCCCGGCGCGGGCCATCGCCTCGTGCGAAGAGGCCGCCATCCGCTCCACCGCGTGCCGGTACACCTCGCGCCCGCGCATCTGGAAGAAGTAGTCCTCCGGCGGGGCCAGCGTGCCCGAGGAGCGCTGCCGGGAGCCGCCCGCGGGGATCTGGATGAGGTCGGAGAGGCTGCCGTCGCTGCCGAGCACGATCGGCCCGACCGCGCCGGGCTCCCGCGGCGAGCCCGCGCGCAGCACCAGGGCGCCCGCGCCGTCGGCGAAGATCACCGCGGTGCCGCGGTCCTGCGGGTCCAGGATGGTGGAGAAGGTCTCCGCGCCGATCATCAGCACCGTCTCGGCGTTGCCCGCCGCGATCAGGCCGACCGCGCTGGCCAGGCCGTACAGGAACCCGGTGCACACCGCGTTGACGTCGTGCGCGGACACCCCGGTCATCCCCAGGCGGGTGGCGACCTCCGGCGCGGTGGCCGGGCACAGCCGGTCGGGCGTGGTGGTGGCCACGATGACGGCGTCGACGCGGTCCATGCCCGCCGAGCGCAGCGCCAGCTCGCCCGCGGCCACGGCCAGGTCGCCGGTGGACATCCCCGGCTCGACCCAGCGGCGCGCGGCGATGCCGGTGCGCGAGCGAATCCACTCGTCGGAGGTGTCGAGGTAGGCGCAGAGGTCGTCGTTGGTGACGACGCGGGGCGGGATGGCGGCCCCCACCCCGGTGACGACGGCGGCGGTCATCGTGGCGCCCCGACGGAGCTGGCTGTCATGGGTTCCTCCTCGGTGGCGTACGGGTGGGCCTGCCGCTCGGGCAGGCTGCGCAGGTCGCCGTCGTGCAGCTGGCCCGCGAAGCTGAGCAGCGGCAGGCCGTCGCCGGGCACGCCGGTGAAGACCTCGGCGACGAGCAGGTGGTGATCGCCCGCGGGCAGGAACGAGCGCACCTGGCAGCCCAGCGCGGCCAGTGAGCCGTCGATGAGCGGGGCTCCGCTGAACGGGTCGGCCGACCACCCGACGCACTCGAACTGGGTGAGCCCGCGCGGGCGGCGCGGGTCGGCGAACCAGCTGGCCAGCGCGGCCTGGCGCGCGGTGAGGATGTTGACGGCGAAGCGCGCGCCCGGCTCGCCGACCAGGTCGCCGAACTGCGACCCGCGGCGCAGGCAGGTGGCCAGCAGCAGCGGGTCGCGCGAGACCGCGCTGACCGAGCTGACGGTGGCCCCGTGGGCGCACTCGCCGTCGCGGAAGGTGAGCACCGCGACGCCGGAGGCCAGCTTGCGCAGGGCGACGCGGTTCTGGGTGGCGATCTCGTCGGTGATCACGAGGCGCCCACCAGGGCCGCGGCGTGGTAGAGGAAGATCATCTCGGCGGTGAGCACGGCGCCCTTCTGGCCCTCGACCTCCACCGAGACGCCGAGGGTGACCTCGGTGTAGCCCTTGGGCCGGGGGCGGACGGCGGCCAGCTTCACCGTGCCGCGGACCCGGCAGCCCACCGGCACCGGCTTGCCCAGGCGCACCTTGTCGAAGCCCTTGTTGAGCACCAGGTCGGCGCCGTCGACGCTGAGGGTGTCGGTGACCATCGCGGGCAGCATCGACAGCGTGAGCAGCCCGTGCGCGATCGGCACGCCGAACGGGCCCGCCGCGGCGCGCACCGGGTCGACGTGAATCCACTGGAAGTCCTGGGTGGCCTCGGCGAACTGCTGCACGCACAGCTCGGTCAGCGGGTACCACTGGCTGGTCCCCAGCGTCGAGCCCGCGTGCGAGGCCAGCTCGCTCAGCGGGATGCTCACCGGACCGCCGCGATCTCGCGCACCTGCTCGGGCACCGGCACCGCGGGCACCGTGCCGCCCACGGCGTGCACACCGCCGTCGACGTGGATGACCTCGCCGGTGACCGCGGGCAGCCAGTCCGACCACAGCGCGCAGACCGCGCGCCCGACCGGGGTGGCGTCGTCCTCGTCCCAGCCCAGCGGGGCGCGCTCGCGCCAGACGGTCTCGAACACCCCGAAGCTCTTGATCGCGTTGGCCGCGATGGTGCGCAGCGGCCCGGAGGCGATCAGGTTGACCCGGATGTTCTGCGGGCCCAGGGCGTGGGCCAGGTAGCGGTTGGCGCTCTCCAGGCCCGCCTTGGCCACGCCCATCCAGTCGTAGCCCGGCCAGACGACGGTGGCGTCGAAGTCCAGGCCGACGATGGAGCCGCCGCCGGTCATCAGCGGGGCGAAGGCGCGCCCGAGGGCGACGTAGGAGTAGGTGGAGACGTGCAGGGCGGTGGCGACCTGCTCCCACTCGGCGGTGAGGAACCCGCCGTCGAGGGCGTCGGCCGGGGCGTAGGCGATGGAGTGCAGGACGCCGTCGAGCCCGCCCCAGGTCTGCTCGACGCGGGTGACGACGGCGGCGACCTGATCGGGCTGGGTGACGTCCATCTCGTAGACGTCGACCCCCAGGTTCTCGCCGAGGCGCTCGGTGATCCGCAGGCCGCGGCCGAACCCGGTCAGCACGACCTGGGCGCCCTGCTCGAGCGCCAGCTTGGCGGCCGCGTAGGCGATGGACTTCGTCGACACCACTCCGGTGACGAGCAATCGCTTTCCGTGAAGGAACATCGCTACCTCATCGGGGTTGGACGGTTCGGCACGCACCGATGCTCACGGTCGGTCCTGACGGTCGGTTGATGGGGAGCTGACCAGGTGGTGTCGGTTGCGCCAACCGGCACACACGAGAGTGAGGAACCTGTCTAGTATCAGAGTACGTCTTGCATCAGAGTTCTGATTCATGGAAGCATTCTGCAACGCTAGGGCACCCGCCCACCCACAGGAGTGACCATGCTGACCTATCGAATCCTCGGTCCGATCGAGGTGCAGGCAGAGGGGGAACCAGTCGAGATCAACGGGACTTTCCAGCGCACCCTGCTGGCCGCCCTGCTGGTCAACCACGACCGCCTGGTCCTGACCGACTCGCTCATCGGTGAGCTGTGGGAGCACAATCCCCCACGCAACGCCGAGAACGCGTTACAGGCTCACATAAGCCGGCTGCGCAGGCGCTTACGCAGCGTCGACCCCGACGAGCGAGCAGGCCGGTTCCTGAGCATGCCCTCCGGCTACCGCCTCTGCCTCAACGGCGACAGCGTCGACGCCGACGTGTTCACCCACGCGCTGCTCGACGTCAGGGCGAACACCGCGCTGACGCCGATGGAGATGATCTCCAAGCTCCGCGACGCGCTGACCCTGTGGCGCGGGCCGACCTTCGGCGGCAACCTGGGCGGCTTCATCTGCCAGGCCGCGGCCGTGCGCTACAAGGAGTACCGCGCCGCGGCGCTGGAGCGGCTGTTCGAGGCCGAGCTGCGGATCGGCAGGCACAACGAGATCGTCGCCGAGCTCAGCGAGCTGGTGGAGAGCGAGTCGCTGAACGAGCGGCTCTGCCAGCAGCTGATGGTGGCCCTCTACCGGGGCGGCCGCCAGCGGGACGCGCTGGCGACCTACCAGCGGATGCGCGGTCGGCTGATGGACGAGCTGGGTGTGGAGCCCTCGCCGGTGCTGCAGAAGTGCCAGATGGCGATCCTGGCCCACGACCCGGTGCTACAGCCACGGCCGGTCCCCGCGCACTCCTAGCTCCGCGATCAGCTCGCGGGACTGCTCGGGGTCCAGGGCGCGGCCACGCAGGTCCTCGAGCACGCCCTCGTAGTCGGCCACCGCGTCGGGGTCGTCGTAGTAGTAGGCGGAGCGCCTGGTCTCCTCGTGGGCGACGGTGAGGTCGTCGGCGCGGAACAGCTGGAACGCCCTGACCAGCGGCGGCGGCCCGGCGACCGGGATGACCCGCACGGTGACGTTCGGGCGGGCGACCATGGCGAGCAGGTGGTCGCACTGCTCGGCCATCGTCTCGTCCCCGCCGACCCGCCTGCGCAGGGCGTGCTCGTCGGTCAGGAAGTGGAGCACCGCGGGCTCATCGGCGGTGAGCGTCCCCTGCCGCCGCAGCCGGGCGTTCACCTCCTCCTCGGTGCTGACCAGCTCCCGCGCGTACGCCCCGGTCTGGAGCAACGGGGTGACCGCCGCCGGGTCGAACACCTCGATCTCCCTGGCGAACGCCTCCAGCCCGAGGGCCAGCTCGTGGTCGTGCACCCCCGACCCGGCCTCCCGCTCCGTCGTCCTGGGCCGCGCCACGGCCAGCAGCTCGACCAGCCGAGGCAGCCGCTGGGCGGCGTCGAGGTGCTGGGCCATGACCTCCAACGCCGGTCTGCTCGGCAGGTTCTTGCCCGCCAACAACTGGGTGAACGACGCCCGCGAGACACCGAGGCGCTCCCCCATCTCGGCATGCGTCACCCCGGCCTTGGCACACATCCGCTCCAGCTCGTACCGCAGCAACCGCCGCGCCACCACCGGCCCAACGCTCACCCGCACGCCGACACCACCTCCCTACGGGGGTTACCTTGTCTACCTGTAGACAAAGCGCCCTTTCCCCCAGCTTCTACATGTACCCTTTGGACAGCGTGATTTCCTTTGCTGGCAAGGATAGTAAGCGTAGAGCCCGACACTTCCGACATCCGCCGAGCCCGCCCGCGCCGGTCTCCGGCCACAACTAAGCAGCACTCGCTAAGACCAAATCGCCCTACCTAGTAGGGGGTCTAGGCCATCGAACAGTGACGGCGCGGCCGGGGGGCTGTCGCCACACCCCGGCCACGCCGTGTCCGATCCCGTCAGATGTCGAAGTTCTTCAGGTGTGGGCGTCAGGATTGGCCAGCCACACGAGCTACGCGGTGGGCGTGGCTGTCACGCCCCAGCCTCGCCATCCAGTTCACGGAGCCGCGCTTTCGCCTCAGCGAACACCACGGCCAACCTGTCCACCATGTCTTCCGTGATGACCATGCCCAACGACCCGGCATGCGACCCGAACTCGATCTGAAGCTGCTCCCCGCACACTTCCGGCTTGATCTCACAGGTCGAGTCCAGATCTACCCAGGCGCTCACAGCGATCCCATGACGAGTGAACATGTTCCGGTTTCCTCTCATTGCTGATCATCCCCTCTTGCCGGCCATGGCCGTCTCACCACCACTCTGGGGTCGCGCCGTCGCCACGCTGCGGCAGGGGTAGGTCGGCGTGCCGTATTACAAGCTTGGCCAGGGAACCCTGGGCAGCGGAACGAACGGCTGTAGCACTTCCGTTGCACTTGTGGTGCACCACGTCCCTGTGGCGTGGTTGCATGGGAACCGAAGGGGGTGCCGAGCGTGGCGTCAGTCCGACAGTGGACGGGTCGGGAAGCACAAGCACTTCGCCGTGCCACGCGAATGAGCATCCGCGCCTTTGGTGAGTACCTCGGCGTCGGTATCCGCACCGTGACCAAGTGGGAGTCCCTGGGCACGGAGACGACCCCGCGGCCGGAGAAGCAGGCCATCTTGGATACAGCGCTCTCGCGCGCCGACGCGGACGCCAAGCTGCGTTTCGAGCTGTTGCTGATGGCCGAGGGCAACGCCCCGCTCAAGGCCTACTACCAACGCGCTCCGCGCGAGTGGGACTACGAAACCTGGACGGACGACCTCGGACGGGCGGCAGCCTGCCTCGCGCGGCAAGACTTCACGTTCGCGGCCAGCCTGGTTGACCGCTGGCTCCGGCGGTTCGACCCCCACAGCCTGGACAACCACGGGTTGTACCTCCACGCCCGTTCACTGGTGCTACTAGGGGACTTGCAGCGCGACCAAGGAGACATCCACGGTGCGTTTTCCGCACAGCGGACCTACCGCAAGGCGCAGCGACTCTTTCAAGAGTTGGACGTGCCCAGGCGGGCTGCGCAGACCGAGCTGTCGCTGGCGGTCATTGAGGAAATGGGTGGACGTTTAAAGCCTGCCGCCAAATGCTATGAGGCGCTGGCCGAGGACGATCGACTCGACCGCCGTGACCGCGCCCGCGCCAAACTGTGGGTAGGCACCTCGCTGACCAAGGAAGGCAATACCGCCTACGCCGTGCGCGTCATGAGTGACGCCACCCGCAGTTTCGAAGACCTCGAAGAACCAACAGACTGGTCAGTGGCACATCAAAAGCTAGCATTGGCACATCGGAGTTCAGGCGACTTGTCCAGCGCTCTGCGCTACATCGAGGTGGCACTGTCCACGCGCGCGACGGATTCACCCATGCAGCGCGTCCGCCTGGATACCGCCCACGCCCATATACTATTGTCCGACAAAGCAACGGCGAACAGCGGATTCGAATTGCTGACCCGGGCCGCAGGAACTGCCAGCGAGTACGGAATGCCACACCAATCGGCCAGCATCGAAGGCATCCGCAACGCCTTCGAACGGGCACACGGCACCAAGCAGAGGACGAAACGCCCTATGACACCGACAGGCATCACCGAGCATCACCGGCGAGATGCCGAATTGATCTGGGACTACCATCAGATGGGGCACGAACTGCACCCCTGCGACGTGGCCATCGGACTCGGCAGCCATGACCTTGGCGTGGCCAGGTACACGTCCGAGCTATACCAGGCAGGCATGTTCCCGCTGGTGGTATTCAGCGGGGGCAACAGCCCCACCACGGCGAAGCGATTCCCGCGCGGTGAAGCCGTGCACTACCGCGAACACGCCATGTCCAACGGCGTGCCCGACAGCGCCATCCTGGTGGAGCCCAAGGCGGGAAACACTGGCGAGAACATCTCCCTGTCGCAGGCGGTGCTGGCCACACACGGCTTGGCACCCCGCACAATCATGATCATTTCCAAGCCCTACATGGAACGCCGCGCCTTCGCCACCTGTCAGTTTGCATGGCCAAACGTCGAAGTCGTGTGCACCTCAGAGCCGTTGACGTTCACGGACTACGTGAAGTCCATCGGCGATGAGCGGCTGGTCACCGACATGGTGGTGGGTGATCTGCAACGGATCATCGAGTATCCCAAACTAGGCTTTGCCGCACCCCAAGACGTGCCTGCTGATGTCATGGCCGCCTACAACCGTTTGCTTGATGCGGGTTTTGACAGCCGCCTGCTTGGTACATAAGAGGACACAACGGGACAGAGGGCACTGTCGCACTAGCTGCCTTCGGTACGAACTGGGAGCAAGGAGGCCCCCATAGGTCACCCGATATACGACTACCACGAGAGATGGTTTATGGCGACAAAGACCAAAGGCGGGATACTGTTGCCCCTCGTGCTTGTCGCAGGGGTGGTCGCGTACTTCGGGGGCGAGAAGATCATGGACGCCACTGAACGTTTACTCGGCAGCGATCCGGTGATCGTCGGCAGCGGCGATGCGGCGATCATGGTTGCCGGTGGTGCTGAATCCATGGTTGAACAGTGCACGGCGGCGGTGGCACTGACCACGAAGCGGTGCGGAGACCTGAAGGTCGTCATCATGGATGCGGTCAAAATGCCGTATATCACCCGAAACATCTCGCTCGCTTGGGCCGAAGGAAAAGACTTCATCCTCACCAAGAACAGCAAACCGCGGGACCAGAACTACAAGCTCGCGTGTGGCGCATTCGTGAAGAAGTACGCGGACGGTGAATGTGATGAGTACCCCTTTGCCATGAGTATTCAAGGTGGCGCAGGCGCCCGAACCGAGGAGGTCCCCAGAAGGGAGCAGAGGTGTCAAGGCGCAGCTATTGGCAATGCCACCAGGTGGCAGGGGATCAAGGCCGGTGAAGACTTCCTGGTGATAATCAGCAACCCGAGTAGGGTTGAGATCAAGCCCTACCAGGGACAAGACGTCGCTGAGGACACGACATCATGCGGGAGCTGATCGAGAAGTACGCTTGGGCCGACGAGGATGACGACTTGGTGCTGACGCTTGGGGTGATGCGGGGCTCGTTCAGCAGGGTGACCCGCATCTACGGGGCTGAGGATCAAGAGCCGCACATCTTGACCCACCACGACGCCTGGGTGCCGCCCGAAGATTTTGGTTCCTACTGCCGCGTGCAACTTGTCGAGGCCTGTGGGGCGACGGTGGCGATCGAGCCGAATGGGTGGACGGGTGCTGTCCCAGAGATCGCGAGGCGCGCTTCGCGAGGTGGAACATTTTTCAGCGTCTTCTGGAGCATGTCCGGTGCGCGCCAGATCGTTGAAGCCGAGGATGGCAAGGTAGTCGCCTACTTCAATCCGTTCCTCGTCGGCGAACCCGGTGGGGCCGGTGATGTCGTGCCGGACTGGGTTGCAGAAGTGGAGTTCGACATCGAGCGGCCCAACGCCTCAAGCTTCGCCGCCGTCGAACTGCGTTCGGGGGTGCAAGTTGAACAGGCCTGGTTCGCTGAGCCGCTGCCCACGTACCGTATCCCCGACCCCGACGAGCTTCTGAAGGACGTCAAGAGCGCGGGGGTTCCTTAGCTGGCGGGCATCGTGTGCGGTTCAGCCCACCTCTGGTCGGGCCGTACATCCTCCTGGCATTCGCCACGGCCGAACCGATACTCGGCGAGAAACCCTTAGCCCACGATCACCGAAGGCCGCTTCCCCGTCTCCAGGAACTCCACCAGCCCCAGCCGCACCGTATGGATATCCACCTCGACATCAGCAGGCACCACGCTGAGGTGGCTCATGTAGATGTACTCGGCGCGGTCGTTGGGGTCGCCGTCGCCCTTGGTGCTGCCTGCGTCGTCGGCGTAGTAGCGCATGAAGCCCTTCTCCTGGCCGATCCCGACTTCGAGGATGGGGAAGCCAGCGCGGCCGTTGATGTTGACCTGGATAGCGGCCGGGCAGCGGTGGTCTTTTGTCTCGTCTTGCACGCGGTCGATGAAGGCGTTCAGCTCATCCGTCGAGTCGATGACGAAGAACGGCTCAGCGGCCGGGTCATCCGGGTGCTCGTACCAGACTTTTAGTCCGACCATTGCTTCCCTGCTAACGATGTGACCGGTTTCTCTGCTGCCCAAATCTCCGGCCGGTCTCCTGTCAGGGTAGAACGAGGCGGCTTGCTGTGAGCGCCAGGCGACAAAGAAGCACCCGTTCGGCGTCCCCTGTCCTCGCCGCCTTCTGAGCACGGATACCGCTGGCCCTCTCCACGGAAGATGGCGCGCAAAAAGACCAGGGCGTGGGAGGTTTCCCACGCCCTGGTCACCCATTGAATTCCGCGAAGGGTCAGTCCACAGGCGCCTCCTCCCGCAGGGTTCCCGATTCGGTCAGGTAGCGGTCCACGAAGTCGAGGCGGTGGGTGCCCGCGCGGAAGGTGGCGTGGGACATCAGTTCCTGGTGGAAGGCGATGGTGGTGGACACGCCGGTGCAGTCGAACTCGGCGAGGGCGCGCTGCATGCGGGCCAGGGCTTCCTCGCGGGAGTCCGCGTGGACGATCACCTTCGCGAGCAGTGAGTCGTAGTACGGGGGGATCGAGTAGCCGGGGAAGCCGTGGGTGTCCACCCGGACGCCGGGGCCCGCGGGGGGGACGAACTGGTCGAGGCGGCCGAAGGAGCCCGCCCAGTCGCGGGCGGCGTCCTCGGAGTTGATCCGGCACTCGATCGCGTGGCCCGTCAGGGTGATGTCGTCCTGGCTGAAGGCCAGCGGCTCGCCGGAGGCGACGCGGATCATCCAGGCGACCAGGTCGATGCCGCTGCGCATCTCGGTGACGGGGTGCTCGACCTGGATGCGGCTGTTCATCTCCATGAAGTAGAACTCGCCCGCCGGGTCGACCAGGAACTCCACGGTGCCCGCGCTGCGGTAGCCCGCGGCGGTGGCGCCGGAGACCGCGGCGGCGCAGATCTCGGCGCGCAGCCGGGGGGTCAGGATCGTGGACGGGGACTCCTCCACGAGCTTCTGCTGCCGCCGCTGGATCGAGCAGTCGCGTTCGCCCAGGTGGACGATGGTGCCGTGGTGGTCGCCCAGGATCTGGACCTCGACGTGGCGGGCGCCGGTGACGAAGCGCTCCAGGTACACCCGGTCGTCGAGGAAGATCGTGCGGGCGGTCTGCTGGACGTCGGCGAGGGCGTCGGCCAGGTCCTCGGCGCGGTGCACGACCTTCATGCCCTTGCCGCCGCCGCCCGCCGCCGCCTTCAGGATCACCGGGTAGCCGATCTCGGCGGCGCGCTCCAGCGCCTCGGTCGGCCCGGTCAGCGGCTGCTCGCTGCCCGGCGGCAGGGGCAGCCCGGCCAGCGCCATCGCGCGGCGGGCGTTGGTCTTGTCGCCCATCGCGGTGATCACGTCGGGGGGTGGGCCGATGAAGGTGATGCCCAGGTCGGCGCACACCTGGGCGAACTGGGCGTCCTCGGAGAGGAAGCCGTAGCCCGGGTGCACGGCGTCCGCGCCGGTCTTCTCGGCGGCGTGGATGAGGGCGGGCACGTTGAGGTAGCTGCGCGGCGACGGGCCGGGCCCGACGCACACCGACTCGTCGGCCAGGGCGACGGCGCGGGACTCGCGGTCCGCGGCGGAGTAGGCGATCACACTCGGGATGCCCAGCTCGCGGCAGGCGCGGATGACCCGCACGGCGATCTCGCCGCGGTTGCAGACCAGGATCTTGTCGACCATGGCCGGCCTCAGGCCGGGTCGATGCGGAAGAGGGGCTGGCCGTACTCCACGACGTCGCCGTCGACCGGGTACACCGCGCCGATGACGCCGGGGCGGTCGGCGACGACCTCGTTGAGCATCTTCATCGCCTCGACGATGGCCACCTGCTGTCCCGTCTCGACCCTGTCCCCGACCTCGACGTAGGCCGCCTTGCCGGGCCCGGGGGCCCGGTAGAACACCCCGACCAGGGGCGCGGTGAGGTCGTGGCCGATGGCGGCCTCCTGGACCGCCTCGGGGGCGGCGATGGGCGCGCTGGTCACCACCGTGGTCGTCGTGGGCGCCTCGACCTCCCACTGGATGTCCCCGACGGTGACCGCGATGCGCTGGACACCGGTGCGCCGCAGGATGTCAGCGAGCTGTCCGGCCCCGGCCAGGGCCGCGGCTACCTGGTCCCCGTCCGGCCGAGGTGCCGCGTGCCGGGTCAGGCGCGGGACCTCGGTCAGCTGCGCCGTCGCGTCCAGAGGTGACATGTTTCAGTGCCTTTCGGTGTCAGCGCCGGCGAACGTGCCCGCCGAGCGCAGCCTGCGGTACCTGCGGTCGAGCAGCTCCCGGACCGGGACCTGCCGCAGTGGGGCCAGTTCTTCGCACAGCGCCGCCCGCACGGCCGCCGTCGTGGCGGCGTGGTCCGCTTGCGCGCCGCCGGGCGGCTCGGGCACGACCCGGTCGGCGACCCCGGCCGCGTAGAGCTGGGCGGCGGTCAGCCGCAGCGCCTCGGCGGCCTCCGGGGCGCGACCGGCGTCCTTGAACAGGATCGACGCGCAGCCCTCGGGACTGATGACCGAGTAGATGGTGTTCTCCAGCATGACCAGCCGGTCGGCCACGCCGAGCGCGAGCGCCCCGCCGCTGCCGCCCTCGCCGACCACGATGGACACGATCGGCGTCTCCAGCCCGGCCAGCAGCGCCAGGTTGTCGGCGATGGCGCCGCTCTGGTTCTCCTGCTCGGCCCGGATGCCGGGGTAGGCGCCGGGGGTGTCCACGAAGGTCACCAGCGGGGTGGCGAACCGCTCGGCGTAGCGCATCAGCCGCGCGGCCTTGCGGTAGCCGGCCGGGTGCGGCATCCCGAAGTTCCGCGCGACCCCGTCCGCGGTCCCCCGGCCCTTGCGGTGCCCCACGACGACCACCGGCGCGCCGTCGAGCAGCGCGAGCCCGCCGACGATCGAGGGGTCGTCCTCCTTGGCCCGGTCGCCGCGCAGCTCGACGAAGTCGTCGAACACCGCGGCGATGTACTCGCCGAGGTGCGGCCGCTTGGGGTCCCGGGCCAGCTTCACCACGTCCCACGCCGAGCGCTGCTCACCCGCCTGGACGGGCAGGACGATGGCGGGGGCGGTCTCGACAGGCGCGTCGGAGGCGGCGTGCCAGCGCAGGACCCTGGCGATGGTCAGGCGCAGCTCCGAGCGGCCGACGACGGCGTCGATGTGGCCGTTCTCCAGGAGGAACTCGGCGGTCTGGAAGCCCGCGGGCAGCTTCTGGCGGATGGTCTGCTCGATGACCGTCGGCCCGGCGAACCCCGCGCGGGCGCCGCGCTCGGCGACGATGACGTCGCCGAGGCTGGCGAAGGAGGCGCTGACGCCGCCGTAGACCGGGTCGCACAGCACGGAGATGTAGGGCACGCCCGCGTCGGAGAGGCGGCGCAGGGCCGCGGCGGTCTTGGCCATCTGGAGCAGGGAGAACACGCCCTCCTGCATCCGCGCCCCGCCCGAGGCCGAGCACACGACCAGCGGCGTGCGGGTGCGCAGGGCGTGCTCGGCGGCGCGGCTGACCTTCTCCCCGACGACGGCGCCCATGCTGCCGCCCATGAAGCCGAAGTCCAGCACGCACAGCACCAGCGGCTGGCCGAGGACCGTCGCGGCGCCCCAGCGGGCGGCGTCCTGGCGGCCGGTGCGGCGGACCGCGTCGGCCACCCGCTCGGGGTAGGACTTGCTGTCCACGAACGACAGCGGGTCCAGCGGGCGCAGGTCGGCGTCGCACTCGACGAAGCTGTCCGGGTCCACCAGCAGGTCGATGCGCTCGCCCGCGTTGAGCGGGTAGTGGTGGCCGCACTCGGGGCAGGTGTTCTGGTGGCGGGCCAGCCGGTCGCGGTGGACGCCCGCGCGGCACCCGGGGCACTTGACCCAGGTCCCGGCGGGCACGTCGCGGATGCGCGCCCGGATCACCTCGGCGCTGCTCAGCATGTCGGTCATGGCGCTCCTGCGGTCAGAGAACGGGTCACCAGGTCGCGGTGCGGGGCCACACCGGGCAACCTGCGGGCGGGGATGTGGGCGAGCCCCGGGTCGTCGCCGACGACGACGGGATGGCCGACGGCGGCGAGCATGGGCAGGTCGCTGACGTGGTCGCCGTAGGCGTGGGACGCCGACGCCGACAGCCCGGCGGCCTCCAGGTAGGCCAGCACGGCCACCGCCTTGGCCGCGCCGATCATCATGTGGTCGACGTGTCCTGTGTAGATGCCAGAGGAGACCCGCGGCCGCGAGCACAGCACCGCGGCCGCGCCGACGGCGGCGGCGATGGGGTCGACACAGGCCGCGAACGACCCGGACACCAGCACGACCGGCCTCCCGCGGTCGGCGTGCGAGCGCAGCTCGGCCAACACCGGCGGGTGGAACAGCTCAGCGGCCACCTCCGCGAACCACGCCCTGCCCTGCGCGGCGACTTCGGCGACCGGCAGGCCCGCGTACAAGGCGAAGTACGCGTGGCCCGCGGTCTCCCGGGGCAGTGCGGCGGCGGGGGCGAGCGCGGCCCGTGCGGCGGGCGAGCGGTCCATCCGGTGGTCCAGGAAGTCGATCGCGCTGGTGCGGGTGATCAGGGTCTCGTCGACGTCGAAGAACGCCGCCCCTGGCTTCGTGGACACGTCAGGGGCCACGTCAGGAGTTCATGGGGACGCGTTCGCCCGTGCGCAGCGCCACCGGGGTCGCGCACACCCGCGAGTTGACGGCGAGGTCGGGCTCGGCGATGACGGACTTGGCCGCGAGCATGGCCTCCTGGCGGGCGAGGGTGCGGGCGCGCACGATCTGGTACTCCGCGCGGATCGTGGCCTGGCTGCGCCCGCCCTGGCTGATGACCACCTCGGCGGTGTACTCCTGCCGGGCGGGCTTGGAGGTGTCCAGCCGGGTCAGCACGCACTCGAGGTCGACGCCGACGGGGAAGACGTAGCCCTCGAAGGACGCGGCCAGCGAGCACAGCACGAAGGCGTGCGCGTCGTCGTCGACCACGAACTCGTGGTTGGCCAGCTGCATCAGCTGGCGGGCGGCCTCGATGAGGACCATGCCCGCCACGTGTTGGCCGGTGACGTGGTCCTGGACCATCTCGTTCATGTCCGACAGGCACAGCCGCGCGGCCATCCGCAGCGGACCGCGGCGGCGGGCGTCGGCCAGCATCACGTTCTCCGGAGAACGCTTGTGCACCAGCGCGGCGGCCACCACCACCGGCACCGCGGGCAGGCGGAATCGGTCCAGCAGGCCGCGTCGGGCCAGTTCGGCGGCGACGACCTCCCAGTCGGAGGCGTCCACGCCCTGCCCGACGGCGAGCCGGACGGGTTGGGGCAGATCGTCGTATAAGCCGCTGCGGACGTTTCCGATGAATCTGTTGACGGTGGCGACGTCCTCGTTGGCCCCGAAGGTCGCGAACCGCTCCCCGACGAGGTGGATGGTCGGCCGGTGCTGGATGTCCATGGCAGTGTCCTGTCTCAAGCATCTGGCTTGTATCAGACTTCGAACTTATCTACGGGTGCCTGAGGTGCATCAGAATCATGACCACTGCTCGTACTCGAAGTCAAGCACGCCACCTCGGGTCAGCGGCCTCCACATACCTTGTCGGACAAGGGTTCTACTATCGTTAGCGGCCAGACAAATCGCTGACGAACTCCTGAAAGACAGCCCTCTGTCAGACTACTGACACTGGGCCGTTCGGCGGAATTCGGCCGTCCGCCCTCACGCGCCGGACCCGCGCGGCGATGACGGGCGCGGCGCGGACCGGGGCGGGGGGCTGTCGGCAGCGTGGACGCGGAGCCGGGCTCGGCCGGGCCGCCCGGGGCAGGTAATCGGGCGCGCGAGCGCCGCGCACCTCGCGATCGCTGTATCATGAGCGTCCTTCACATTTTCCGGACACAGGTACCCACATGCGGCATCAGGTTACTCACGCGACTCAGGAAGCTTACACCGAACGGCCACGCCCGGGGAACACTCGCGCCACCGCCCTGGACCCGCGGGCGGGGCGGCGTTGTGGTCTGGCCCGCGAGGGGCATATCATAGGTCGATTGCAAAACAGGAGGCTGGCTTGAATACACGTTCTGGCATGGCGGACCTGGAGGCGGAGATCGCCCGTCGACCCGGCCACGCCATCAAGCGTGCCGAGCAGGCGCTGACCACCGCGAAGGCCGGGGCCCTGCGCGCGTTCGACCTCACCGTGCCGCAGTACGCGGGACTGCTGGTCCTGTCCTACCTGCCCGGCGCGTCCGGCGCGCAGCTGGCCAGGATCTGCGCGGTCACCCCGCAGACGATGGCGACGGTGCTGGCGAACCTGGAGGCCAAGGGCCTGATCACCAGAACCCCGTCGAGCGTGCACCAGAAGGTGTTCGTCACCAAGCTGACCCGCACGGGCAGCGCGCTGCTCAAGCGGGCCGACGTCAAGGTCCACGCGGTCGAGGAGAACCTGGCCGCGGAGTTCACCCAGGACGAGCTGGAGCGCTTCGCCGACTTCCTCGACCGGGCGGTCAAGATCCTCGGCGGCAAGTAGTCCGACACCGGAGGGGTCGCCGAAAAACGGCGGCCCCTCTTGTCATGTCCGGACAAATTTTCATGTACGTGTACTGATACTACAGAGAGTCCTGCTAAGCTGCCGGGACGCCGGTCCCACGCGGGACCGCCACCGCGGCCGGAGGGGACCACATGAAGACGACCTCCCCCGACGGGCCGGGTCTGCACGAGCTGACCGCCACCCTGCGCGGCGCGGAGCACGCGATCACCGTCGAGACGGCGCAGCTGCTGCGCGGCCTCGAGCTGACCGTCCGGCAGTACTCGACCATGCTGATCCTGGCCCAGAGCCCCGATCTCTCCGGCGCGCACCTGGCCAGGCAGTGCCTGGTGACCCCGCAGAGCATGGCGTCGATCCTGGCGAAGCTGGCCGAGCGCAAGCTCATCGAGCGGACCCCGTCGGAGGTCCACGAGCGGGTGCTGCTGTCCCGGCTGAGCCCCAAGGGCTGGGCGCTGATGCGCAAGGCCGAGTCGCTGACGGAGTCCGCGGGCGCGCGCCTCGCCGACACCCTGCACCCCAGCGAGCGCAGCCAGCTGCGCGACTACCTCCAGCGCGTCATCGACGCCTTCGCCCGAGAAGCGAACTGACCGCCGGGGCGGTCACGCCCCGGCGGTCATCCACTCAGCGCTTCTTCAGGGCCACAAAGTTCTTGATCTTCCCCGACACCGGGTGCCGAGGGATGTCGTCCACGGTGATGGTGACCTCCGGGTCCGGGTGCCCCGCCTCGCGCATCGCGGTGACGAGCGCGTCGCGGATCGGGCGGATGTCGCACTCGGAGCGCAGTTCGACGGTCACGTCGGCGCCGTTGCGGGTCTGGCGGACCTGGTACTGGGCGATGCGCGAGTCCCACAGCGGGGTCCAGAAGACGTACGGGTGGACGTAGACGTTGTCCGGGTACTCGAAGACGTCGTCGTGGCGGCCGGAGACCGGGGCGATGCGCCTGCCGGTCCACGGGCCGGGGTTGTCGTCGTCGAGGAACAGGACCTGGTCGGCGATCTCGTAGCGGATCAGCGGGAACACCTTGTTGATCACGTTGGTGACCAGCAGCTTCGCGCTGGAGGTCCCCGGCGCGACGGGGGCGCCCGCGGCGTCGACGGGCTCGGCGACGAGCAGGTCCTCGCCCAGGTGCATCTCCTCGCGCCCGGGCATGGAGCAGGCCAGCATCCAGGTCTCCGAGGTGCCGTAGAAGTCGATCACCGGCGCGCCGAAGGCCTCCTCGATCGTCTTGCGCTGGTGCGGGAACAGCGGTTCCGCGCCGCCGAGCATGACCTCCGGGTGGATGTCGAGGCGGCCGTCGATCTGCTCCAGGGCCAGCCGCCACAGGATCGAGGGGTAGGCCAGCAGCTGGTTGGGCTGGAAGTCGTTGAGCGCGGCCACGATCTGGGCCAGCGGCAGGGTGACCGGCACCTTGATGCTGTTGTCGCCCATGTCGAAGGTCGCCCGGATGGCGTCGGACATGTGCGAGGCGTGCGCGGCGCCGATGAACGCCCCACGCGGCGGGGACAGCGCCAGGTCGCGGATGACCCACGGCATCAGCCGCCACGAGCCCAGGCCCGCCTCCAGCCAGCCCTGGTAGTCCCAGGGGAACAGCCCGGTCAGGCCGGACGAGCCGCCGGTGGTGACGATGTGGAACTCGTCGAACAGGTACGCCGGGCCGTTCTCGGTGACCCAGTTCAGGTGCTCCTGGGCGACCTTGAGGTTGAGCCGCCGGTCGGTGACGATGTCGTCCCAGTGCGCCATGACGTCGGCCTTGGTCATGACCGGCAGGTGCTCGATGTCGGCGCCGGTCAGGCCCTCGGGGTCGATGTCGCGCAGGCGCTCGGCGTGCCAGGGGGAATGGGCCTTGGCGTGGCGGACGAGGTCGCGCAGGCGCTCGTCGCGCAGGGCGTGCAGGCGCTCGATCGGCCAGGTCAGCTTCTGCGCCTCGGCGGACATCCTGGCGAGGACCTCCTTGAGGTGGGGCTGCCTGGCCTGGTCGTAGTCTGCCGACACCAGGGTCGCGGACATGGGGACCTCACTGTTCTGCGATGGGGTGGGGAGCAGCCGCGGCGATGAGCAGGCCCAGCACGGCCAGCGCGCCCAGGCTCGCGGCGAGCGCGGCCGGGTGGCCCGCGCCGAGCACGCCGTAGAAGACGACGCCGATCGCCGCCGCGCCGACGGCGCTGCCGACCTGCACGGCGGTGTTGAGCACGCCGGAGACCGCGCCGACGTGCCCGGGTGGGACGGCGGCGATGGCCACGGCGGTGAGCTGGGCCATCACCAGGCCCATGCCCACCCCGCACACCAGCAGCGCCGGGATCAGCCACAGTGGACTGGTGGTGGTCAGGACCGTGGCGGCCAGGGCGATCCAGCCCGCGGTCAGGATCACCGCGCCGAGCGCGATCACCCGCGGCCCGCCGAGGCGGACGACGGCGGCGGGGCCGCGCAGCAGCACGAGCAGGAAGCCCGCCCCGAGCGCGGTGTAGAGCAGGCCCGCGGCGAGCGGGCCCAGGCCGAGGCCGTCCTGGAGGTAGAGGGCGAGCACGAGCAGGAACGCGCCCATCGCGGCGTAGTACCCGGTGGTCAGGACCGTGCCGCGGGCGAACAGGGCGAACAGGCGGGTGTCGACCAGCGGGTTGTCCCCGGCGGCGGTCTTGGCCCGCTGACGGGCGATGAACACCGCGGCGAGGCCGGTGGCCGCCGCCAGTGACAGCCACGACCACAGCGGCCAGCCCTGCTCGCGGCCGACGACCAGCGGCAGGACCAGCGCGGTCAGGGCGACGGCGGCGAGGGCGGCGCTGACCCCGTCGAGCCCGCGACCCTCCACCCGGGACTCCGGCAGGACGCGGCGGGCGGCGACGAGGGCGACGACGCCGATCGGGATGTTGATGAGGAAGCAGAGCCGCCAGCCGAGGCCGTCGGCGTCGGAGGCGATCAGCGCGCCGCCGATGAGCTGGCCGAACACCCCGGCCATCCCCTTGCCCAGGCCGGCGAGCGCGAACGCGCGCACCCGCTCCTGCCCGGTGAAGGTGGTGCCGAGGATGGCCAGCACCTGCGGGGCCATCATGCCCGCCGCCGCGCCTTGCAGCACCCGTGCGGCGACGAGCAGCGCCGGGGTCGGGGCCAGGCCGCAGGCCGCGGAGGTCAGGGTGAACAGGGCGAGGCCGATGGCGAACATCCGGCGGCGGCCGTGCAGGTCGCCGAGCCTGCCCCAGGTGATCAGACCGGCCGCGTAGGCCAGGCCGTAGCCGACGACGATGAACTGGATCGCGGCCGGACCGGCGGACAGGTCGGCGGCGATGGCGGGCAGCGCGACGGCGACCGCGAAGAAATCCAAAGTGATCATGAAATCGCAGGCGAGCAGCACCGGGAGAATTCCGCGGGGTCGGGCATCGATTCGCGAATCGATCGCGGTCACGGCAGCCGCCTTTCGGTAAACGAGGTGACCGAGAGTTAAGTCCAGCGGACTGACGTGCCGCTGACCAGGGTCTGAGCAGGTACTTTGCGGAAATCTCGCACCAGGTCCACTGTCAGGTGGGTGTCAGCGGGCAATCAGGGGCGGTCACGACATTGTGCGCAAATCACCGCCGATATACGCGTTAGGGGTGTATTACCGTGCGCTGCGACAAAGATATTTTCGTCGCGGCCACCGCCACGGCGATTCCGGGCCTGGTCCCGGTCGCGCAGGCGGAGGCCGCCGGGCTCGTCGACGACATGCACACCGGGCTGGGCTACGACAGCATCGCCGTCGCCGAGGGCGTCGCGGGGCCACAACTGGCCATCGCCGCCGGGCGGAAGGCCATCGAGCGCTCCGGGTTCCCCGCCCAGGAGTACGAGCTGATGATCCACTCCAGCCTGTGGTTCCAGGGCCTGGACATGTGGGGCACCGCCAGCTACGTGGCCAACGAGACCGTCGGGGCGCAGGCGTTGTCGATGGACCTGCAGCAGCGCTCCTGCGGCGGGATGGCGGCGCTGCACATGGCCACGGCGTACCTGCGGGCCGGGTACGCCTCGACCGCGCTGCTGACCACAGGGGACAACTTCGCCGCGCCCGCGTTCGACCGGTGGAACTCCCAGATGTACACCCTGTTCGGCGACGGCGGGACCGCGCTCGCGCTGTCCACCCGCGACGGGTTCGCCCGGGTGCTGGCCACCTCGGCCTTCGCCGACAACTCCCTTGAGGGCTTCGGCCGCGGCACCGAGGCGTTCCGGTTCGCACCCGGCACCGAGGCGCCGGTGCCGGTCCTGCGCAGACTGCTCCAGCACTCGCAGACCCCCGGCTCGGAGGACGGCTGGGAGCGCATCGAGGCGGCCATGCTCAAGACCCGCGACCAGGTGCTGTCCGAGGCGGGCGTCGAGCTGGACCAGATCTCGCGCGCGGTGCTGCCGTTCATCCACCGCGGCGGCGGGCAGCGGGAGAACTGGGACGTGCTCGGCTTCACCGAGGAGCAGACGGTGTGGGACTACGGCCGCACGGTCGGGCACCTGGGCGCGGGCGACCAGTTCGCCGGACTGGACTCAGTGGCCGGTTCGCTGGTCCCGGGCGAGCGCGTGCTGGTCTTCGGCGTCGGGGTCGGGTTCAACTTCGTCGCCGCCGTGCTGGAGGTCCTCGCACCGCCGCGTCAGCGCTAGGTCAGACTCCCCTGCCACCTTGGGCGGACGAGCCGGGCCGGGTGACCATGCACCCGGCCCGGCTCCGCCATGTCCAGGGTTCACCGGATTCCGTTGTATAGCAAGACTTCCTCACTATAATCGAGCCTTGATATGTAGCAGTACCCTGATATTCTGGGTCTCGCCCCGGGTGAATCCGGCCGGGCGAGAAGCCAACTCACGTAACAGGGGTGAAGACCTAATGACCGTGACCGCGGAACCCTCCCTGGCGACACTGTTCGACCCCGCCTCCCGCCCGGACCCGTACCCGGTGCTGGCCGGGTTGCGCGCCGCGCCGCGGGCCGAGCTGGGCGGCGCGCTCGTCGTCGTCGGTGACTACCGCAACTGCTCCGCGGTGCTGCGCGACCCCACCGTCAGCAGCGACCGCCAGCGGTCCCTGCTGGGCGCCACCTTCGGCGCGACGCCGGACGAGGTCCCCGCGGACTCGTTCCTGTCGATGGACGCCCCCGACCACACCCGCCTGCGCGGCCTGGTCGCCAAGGCGTTCACCCCGCGGGTCATCACCGCGCTGGAGCCGCGCGTCCGCGAGATCGTCCGCACCCAGTTCGACGCCGCGTCCGAGGCCACCGCGATGGAGGTCGTCTCGCAGCTGGCCAATGTCCTGCCGGTGACCATCATCAACGAGCTCCTCGGCGTCCCGGTCGGCGAGCACGACATCCTGCAGGACTGGTCGAACCGCCTGGTGCGCGGCCTCGACCCGGCCACCGACATCGGCGACCCGGTGGTGATCGCCGACATCGAGCTGGCCAAGGAGGGTTTCCGCGCCTTCTTCGCAGACCTCATCGCCTACCGCCGCGTCCGCCCAGGCGAGGACCTGCTCTCGCGCCTCGTGCAGCTCGAGCGCACCAGCGACGCGCTGACCGAGCCCGAGCTGCTGGCCACCTGCGCCCTGCTGCTCGTCGGCGGCTACGAGTCCACCGCGAACCTGATCTCCAACGGCGTGCTGGCCCTGGTGCGGCACCCGGAAGCCCTCGCCGCCCTGCGCGAGGACCCGGCCCTGGCCTCGGCGACGGTGGACGAGGTCCTGCGCTACGACACCCCGGCCCAGATGGTGACCCGCGTCTCCCGCCGCAACACCCACATCGACGGCGTCCCGGTCCCCGAGGACGGCGTGATCATGCTCCTGCTCGCCGCCGCCAACCGCGACCCCGCCGCCTTCGCCGACCCGGACCGCTTCGACCCCCGCCGGGCGGCCAACCACCACCTGGCCTTCGCCGCCGGACCGCACTTCTGCATCGGCGCGAGCCTGGCGAAGCTGGAGGCGGGCATCGCCCTCTCGGAGTTCGCCCGCCGGGTCCAGAACCCGGAACTGGAGGCGGACCTGCTGACCTACCGCCCCCACGTGAACCTGCGCGGCCCGGAGCGCATGTTCGTCCGCTACGACCGCATCCGCCCGTAGGCGACTTCCCACCACCCGCGCGGACCAGCACCGTGGGCCGGGCCACTCTGCCGGAGTGGACCGGCACTTCCCCTTTGCCGAAACGCTTTTGCCTTCGAGCATCGAAGCGGGGTCAGGTAGCGGTCAGCGGCAGCGCACACACTGGCGGCGGTTGACGGGGGAGGCGGGCGACCGCCCTCCCCCTTTTCGCCGTCCCCCCAGTGGCCACCGGAGAGCGTGATGTCCGAAACCTTAGCCTTATCAACCCGTACCGCCCCTGCGACCATCTCCGAGCGGATGGAGCGGTTGCCGGTGGTGCGCAGTCACCGGCACCTGACGCTGGTGATCGGAATCGGGCTGTTCTTCGACTTCTTCGACAGCAACCTGTCCGGCACGATCGCCAAGGTGCTGCAGGCGGACTTCGCCTTCGGCGGCACCGAGCTGAAGCTCATGCTGGCCTCGGCGTTCGTCGGGCAGTTCTTCGGGTCGATCTTCCTCGGCCGCTTCGCCGACCGGTACGGGCGTCGGCGGGCGTTCATGCTGAACCTCGGGATCTACTCGTTCTTCACGCTGCTGGGGGCGTTCGCGCCCAACGCGCTGTGGCTGATCGTCACCCGGTTCGTGGCCGGGGTGGGGATCGGGGCGGAGAACGCGCTGTCGGACAGCTACCTCGCCGAGATGCTGCCCGCGAAGAAGCGGGGGCGGTTCATCGCGTGGGCCTACACCGTGGGCTTCTGCGGTGTCCCGGCCGTCGGGTTCGCGGCGCTGTGGCTGGCGCCGCAGACGGTCATGGGCGTCGACGGGTGGCGGGTGCTGTTCGTGCTCGGGGCGCTCGGGGCGGCCATCGTGTGGGTGCTGCGGCGCAAGCTGATCGAGTCGCCGCGGTGGCTGTCGGTGCAGGGGCGCGACGACGAGGCCGACGTGCTGGTGCGGGCGATGGAGCGCGAGGCCGGTCTGAGCAGCCCGACGCCCGCCCCCTCCGTGGTGCCCACCGGCAAGCGCCCGGGGATCGGCGCGCTGCTGGCGCGGGAGTACCGCAAGCGGACGCTGGTGCTGTGGACGTTCAGCGTCCTGTCGGTGACGGCGTACTACGGCTTCGGAACCCTGGCGCCGCAGGTCATGGCGGCCAAGGGGTACGGCATCATCGCCAGCCTCGGGTACGTCGCGGTGTCGTTCATCGGGTACCCGATCGGCTCGCTGCTGTCGGTGCCGCTGATGGACCGCTTCGAGCGCAAGACCCTGCTGGCGGGCTCGGCGATCGCGATGGCCGGGTTCGGGCTCGGGTTCGGGCTCTCCGACTCGGTCCCGGCGATGGTGGCGTGCGGCATCGGGTACACGCTGGTGAGCAACATCTTCGCGAACGCCTCGCACGTGTTCCTCGGCGAGCAGTACCCGACGCAGATCCGGTCGACGGCGGCGGGGATGGCGTACTCGTTCTCCCGGCTGAGCGCGGCGGCGATCCCGTTCGTCCTGCTGCCGGTGCTGACCTCGTACGGCGCGGGGATGCTGTTCACGGTGATCACCGCGTGCATCGCGGTGATGGTGGTCGTCCTGCTGGCCCTGGGCGACCGGACGACTGGCGTCGAGGTGGAGCAGTACGTGAAGCAGTAGGAGGCGGCGATGGCGGTGGGCCCGATGCTGCGGCACTGGCGGCAGCGGCGGCGGATCAGCCAGCTGGACCTGGCGCTGGCGGTGGACAGCTCGGCGCGGCACCTGAGCTTCGTGGAGAACGGGCGCAGCAGGCCGAGCGCGGCGATGGTGCTCAAGCTGGCCGAGCACCTCGACGTCCCCGTCCGCCAGCGCAACGCGCTGCTGGTCGCGGCCGGGTACGCGCCGGTGTACACCGCGCTGCCGCTGGGCTCCCCGCCACTGTCGGCGGTGCGCGCGGGCCTGGACCGCCTGCTCACCGCGTACGACCCGTTCCCCGCCCTGGTGTTCGACGGCGGCTACCAGGTGGTGGCCGCCAACACCGGCGTCTCCCGGGTGATGCTGGCCGGTGTCGACCCCGCGCTGGGCCGGAACCTGATGCGCGCGATGCTGCACCCGGACGGCCTCGCCCCCCGGGTGGTGCACTTCCCGGCCTGGCGGCTCTACCTGCTCGACCGCGTCGAGCGCCAGCTGGCCGCCTGGCCGGAAACCCCGCTGCGGAAGCTGTACGACGAGATCTCGGCGTACCCGGTGGTCCGTGGCGCCGTCGGCGGAGATTCCCCGCTGCCGGACATCTCCGTTGTGGCCCAGCCGTTCCAGGTCGAGTGCGACGGCACGATCCTGTCCTTCCTGACCACGGCGGCCACGTTCAACACCCCGATGGACGTCACGGTGTCGGAGCTGGCGATCGAGACGTTCCTGCCCGCGGACGAGCACACCGCGGCCTTCCTCAAGCGCAAGCCGTAGGGGCCTGTCCGGCGGGTCGTGCCGGACAGGCCCCCGGGCTCAGCGCTTGAGCGTGAAGGTGAAGTCGCCGGAGAGCTTGCCGCCCAGCCGGACCGCCGACACGAGCTTCCCCTTCGTGATCAGCCTTTCGACCTCGGCCCGCGGGAGGGCGCACCCCTGCGCGATCAGCCGCACCGGCCGGACGGGAATCCGCGCCGCGAAGCGGACCGCGACGTCGATCACCTCGTGGTCCAGGTGATCCGGTCCGTCGGTGTCGAGGCGCCACGCGCCGTCCCAGTCGAGGGTGACGCGGTTGCGGTGCCGCACGAGCGGGTCTTGGAGCAGCTCGGCCGTCAGGCCGAGGTCGTTGTCGTGCAGCCGGTCCAGCAGCTCAGGCCGTATGGAGCGCACGTTCGTCCGCTCCAGCAGGGTGAGCTTTACGGTGTCCCCGCACGCGGCGCAGAGCGCGAGGAGCCAGGCGTCGATGAGCTTGTGGTTCGCGTTGACACGGAATTTGCCGCTCGCCCGGAAGCGCTCGGACGCGCACGCGTGGCAGCGGCGGCGGACGAGCGGCAGGCAGGTGGGCACGACCATCCAGTTCGTGAGCACAGGAGTACACCGGTTCCAGTGAGAAGTCCGCAGCGAAAAGGAGCGCGGCGCAGATGCGCGACGCGCTTCGGATCAGCGCTTGAGGAGGTCTCACGAGGTGTACAACGGCACGCCCTTGCCTAGACGACTCGGTCCAGCAGCACGGTAATGGCGCGCAGCGGCACCGCTCCACTGGTTTTCGGCAGGGTGCCCGGCGCCACTGCTCGCCGGGGCTCTGGACGTGGCACCAAGGGTGCGGCGGATGGCGCCCGCGTGGTGAGCAGGGGTTTCGGGGACAGCGGAAAGCCGCCCCGCTGGCTTGCGGGGCGGCTTTCGGATGTGCTGCTTCTTAGCGGCTTGCCTTGAGCTTGCGCAGGCCGTAGATCTGCAGGGCGGCGAAGGCGCCGACGGTGAGGGCCTGGGCGAAGGTCCACAGGGTGCCGATGGTGTTGGCGTCCATGAGGCCGAACGCCCCGACCACCACGCTGGCCACCGCCCACAGGATGTTGGCGTCGGCGACGACGGTGGTGCCCGTGGTCGAGGGGGACTTGGCCAGGGCCAGGGCGCCGACGCCGAGGCCGAAGGCGGTCAGGAAGGCGCCGATGGCGATCAGGGCGGTGGCGTTGACGCCGAGCAGCGAGGCCGCCCAGGTCGAGAACGCCAGGTAGATGAGGCCGTTGCCGGTGGTGACGACGGCGTCGAGGGCGAGGAACCGACGGAGCAGGGTCGCCGCGGACGTGGCCGGGGCGGGGGTGTCTGTCAGTCGCGTCGAACCGTGCGCGGTCGTGGTCACGTCGATTTCTCCTATCGGATTGGTTCCAACCCCCAGGGTGACGGTTTCGGGGGCGGAAAGCCACTGTCTATCAGGGTGAAACAGTGCTCTGTCAGTGCACTGTCAGTAGTCTGTCAGCGCCGGAGTACCGCTTGGGTCTGCGTCGTCTGGGCGACCAGCGCCCCGGTGTCGTCGAGCAGGTCGGTCTGGGCGACGATGAACTGCGCGCCGACGTGCATCGGCCGGGACACCGCGGTGACGATCCCCGACCGGACGGCGCGCAGGAAGTTGGTCTTGGACTCCACCGTCGTCGTCGCGGCGCCCGGGGGCAGGTTGAGGTACGCCAGGACGCCGCCGACGGTGTCGGCCAGGCCCATCAGCGCGCCGCCGTGCATGGCCGACATGACCGTGCACCGCTCCGGGGACCAGTCCAGCTCGGCCCGGACCTCCGCCGCGGTCGCCTCCGTGAGCCGCACGCCCAGGAGCCTGGCGTACGGGAGCTGGGCGAGGATCAGCTCGGTGGGCGAGGCCGACGAGACGCTCATACGAGCGCCAGGCGCCGCTGGAGGTGCCGGGTGAGGTCCGCGGTGACGGCCACGGCGTTGCCGGGGTCGTCGATGTAGAAGTGGTCCCCGGCGAACTCGCTGTTGCCCAGGAACTCCGGCGAGCGCGTGCGCCAGGACTCCATCGCCCCCGGGTACATCAGCGGGTCGGCCTTGCCGCTGTAGCTGACAAGTGGCACCCCGCACGGCGCCGCGTCGTCCACATAGGTCGACACGACCGCCAGGTCCGCGCGCAGCGCCGGGATGATGCGGGCCATCACCTCCGGGTCGCCGTAGACCTCCTGCGGGAAGGAGCCCAGCGTCTTCATCCACTCGATGAGGTCCGGCTCGGGCATCTGGCTCTGCTCGTAGGTCGACTGCTGGAAGCCCTCCGGCGCCCAGCCGGAGGCCCCGATCAGCAGCGGCGGGCGCTCGCCGTCGCGGCAGATGCTGACCGCCACCCGGTAGGCCAGCTGCGCGCCGAGGCAGTGCCCGAACAGCGCGTACGGCCGGTCGTCGAGCTCGTCGAGCAGCGCCTCGTACAGGGCCTCGACCAGCGGCTCGATCTCGGTGTAGGCGTCCTCGGCGAAGCGGCGCTCCCGGCCGGGGGGGCACACCACGTGCTGGGCGATGTCCCCGGGCAGCAGGGAGCCCCAGTTCCGGTAGATGGTGCCGCCGCTGCCCGCGTGCGGCAGCAGGAACAGCCGCAGCGGCGCGTCGGGGTTGCCCGCGGCGGTCTCGAACCAGCTCCCGCTCACGACGCCCCCTTGACCAGCGACCGCACGGCGGGCAGGACGTCGGCGGCGAGCTGGTCGAGCTGGTCGCCCGGGTCCAGCGAGCCGATCCGGATGATGATGTGCCGGGCACCGGCGCGGATGTACCCGGCCAGCCACTCCGCGCAGTCGTCGGCGCTGCCGTAGCCGTACGCCTGGAAGGTCGACATGACCTCCAGCGAGCGGCCGTAGTAGCCCTGCAGGTAGTCCTCCAGGGCGGCCTTGGCCTTGGCGGCGTCGGGGTTGATGGTGATGGTGGCGTACAGGGCGGGCGTGATGGCGCCCTCCCGGCCTGCCTCCCCGGCGAGGTCCTGGACCTGGCCCCACGCGCTGGTGTACGCCTGCGCGGTGGGCACGAACGGCAGCCAGCCGTCGTAGAGCCGGGCCACCCTGGCCAGCACCTTGGGGGTGTCGCTGCTGGCCAGCCACAGCGGCGGGCCGCCGGGGGTGGCGGGCGCGGCGAGGCGGTCGAGGCCCTCCTGCTGCCACAGCTTGCCCGAGTGCGCGCTCACCCCGGACGATCGCGACGCCCAGGCCGTCTTCCAGTACCGGACGTTCTCGTCCAGCCTGCCGACGCGGCCGGTGAACGGCACGCCGAGGGAGGTGAACTCGTCCTCGCTCTCCGGCATCGGGAACCCGGCGCCCAGCCCGAGGACCAGCCGGTTGCCGCCGGACGCGTGGTCCAAAGAGGACACCATGTTGGCGCCGAGCAGCGGGTGCCGCAGGGCCGCGGTCAGCGCGGCGGTGCCCAGGGAGATCGTCGAGGTCACCGCGGCGGCGGCCGACAGCACGACGAACGGGTCGAGCCGGGTGCGGGCGGTCAGCGAGTCGCCGGTCCACAGCGAGTCGTAGCCGAGGGATTCGGCGCGCCGGGCGAAGTCCAGCAGTGGCGTGACGGAGAAGTCGTTGAGGATCGCCATTTCGCGGGTCGGCAGCAGCGCGCCGATCCGCACGGCCGGGGTGGTCATCACGAGGCCCTTTCGGTCATGCGCTCGTCGCGCAGCACGCGGCGCAGGATCTTCCCGGAGGGGTTGCGCGGCACGGTTTCCGGGAACTCCCACTCGGTGGGGATCTTGTAGTCGGCGATGCGGCCGGACAGGTACACCATCAGCTCCCGCGCGGTCGCCGACGCGCCGGGGCGCAGCACGACGCAGGCGTGCACGGCCTCGCCCCACAGCGGGTGCGGCAGGCCGATGACCGCCGAGTCCAGCACCGCGGGGTGACCGGCCAGCGCCCGCTCGATCTCGGCGGGGTAGATGTTCTGCCCGCCCTGGATGATCGTGTCGTTGATGCGGTCGCAGAGGAAGACGTAGCCGTTCTCGTCGAGGTAGCCCGCGTCGCCCATGTGCAGCCAGTCGCCGATGAGCGTGCGCGCGGTGGCCTCGGGCAGGTTCCAGTAGCCGAGCATGTGCGCGGGGGTCTTGATGCACACCTGCCCGATCTCGCCGACCGGCAGCTCGTTGCCCTCCGGGTCGATGACCTTGATCTCGTGCCCGGGGCACGCCTTGCCCGCGGCCTTGAGCAGCGGGCTGCCGGGCACGTGGTCCTCCGGCGGCAGGCACACCGCGCAGGTCCCGGTCTCGGTGGCGGCGTAGATCTGGGCGAACTCGCAGCCCATCATGTCGATGAGCCGCTCGAGCAGGTCCGAGGAGATCGGCGCGGCCCCGTAGGCGACCTTGCGCAGGGAGGAGAACGTCTCGCGGGTGACCCCGCGCTCCTCGATCATCATCTGGAGCATGGCGGGCGCGGCGAAGGTCGTGGTGACCCCGACCCTCTGGATCAGCTTGACGGCTTCCTCGCTGATGAACATCCGCATGACCACGTTGGTGGCCCCGGCGTTGAAGCCGTGCATGAACCAGCCCATGCCCGCGATCCCGAAGCCGGGCAGCGAGATCAGGCTGCGGTCGCTCGGCAGCCAGTCCAGCCAGGCCACCCCGGCCTCGGCCTGGGCGGCCGGGAGGGTGAAGAACGCCCGGTTGGCCAGCACGACGCCCTTGGGGAAGCCGGTGGTGCCGCTGGTGTAGATCTGCAGGATCGCGTCGTCCGGCCCGGTCGGGGAGACCAGGTCGTCCTCGGCCGCCCCGGCCTTCCAGGCGTGGAAGCCCTCGGCCCGCTCCAGCGCGCCGTCCATCTCCACAATGGACTTCAGCGTCGGCAGCTCGGGGCGGATCTTCTCGGCCAGCCCGGCGAACTCCCGCTCGACGAACAGCGTCGTCGCGCCGGAGTCGCGCAGGATGTGGTCGACCTCGTCGGCGGTCAGGCGCCAGTTCACCGGCACCAGCACCACCCCGGACTTGGCGCAGCCCAGGGCGATCTCGTAGTAGTGCTCGGACTCCAGGCCCAGGTAGGCCACCCGGTCGCCGACGGCGAGGCCGTCGGCGAGCAGGCGGTGCGCGGTCCGGTTGGACTCGCGGTGCAGGTCGGCGTAGGTGACCACGCGGTCCTCGCACAGCACGGCGGGGTGCTCGCCGCGCTCGCGGGCGTGGCGGGCCGAGGTCGCCGTCAGCGTCCAGTTCTCGTTCATGGCTACTCCCTCACGCGGCCGCTGCGGCGGGCGCGCTCATGCACTGGTCGACGAACGCGGCGAGCCGGGTCGGCGTCGGGTGGTCGAAGGTGACCCCGGAGGGCAGCGGCACGCCGACCGCGGACTCCACGGAGTTCTTCAGGTCGACCGAGGCCAGCGAGTCCATGCCGAGGCGGACGAACTCGGTGTTCGGGTCGACGTCGGCGAGGTCGTCGATGTGCAGGATGCGCGCGACGGTGCCGCGGATGTGCTCCCGCAGCGCCACCACCCGGTCCTCGGTGGACATGCCCGCCAGGGCGACGAGGTCGAGCCCGCCGTCGGCGTCGGCGCGGGTGTGCAGCTCGCTGTAGAGGCCGCTGGCCACCGGCTTGGCCGAGGTGAAGCGGGCCCAGTCCACCTCGCCCGCGGCCACCTGCGGCGCGTCGCGGCGCAGCAGCACGGCCAGCGCCCGCAGCGCCTTCTCCGGGGAGAAGTAGAAGACGCCCTCGTGCTCCAGGGCCTTGACGTGCAGCTCGGAGAGCCGCGCCGACATGCCGACCTGCGACCACGGGCCCCAGTTGACCGCCAGGGCGGGCAGGCCGGAGGCGGCCCGCCAGTGGCAGAGCTGGTCCAGGAAGGCGTTCGCCGCGGCGTAGTTGGACTGCGACATGCCGCCGACCACCGACGCCGCCGAGGAGTAGGCGACGAAGAAGTCCAGGCCGAGCGGGGCGGTGGCCTCGTGCAGCAGCCACGAGCCGTACACCTTGGGCCCGAACAGCCCGTCGAGGGACTCCCAGGTCTGCGCCGGGATCGGCGCGTCGGCCAGCGCGCCTGCCGCGTGCACGACACCGGCCAGCGGGTGCTCGCCCCCGGCCAGCTCCCCGACGATCCGGTGGACGTCGGCGGGCACCGACAGGTCGCCCAGCAGCACGGTCACCTCCGCCCGGTCGCGCAGCCGGTCCCAGATCGGGGCGGCGTCGGCCGCGGGGGTCCCCCGCCTGCCGACCAGCGCGATGTGGCGGGCGCCGAGGTCGACCAGCTTCTCGGCGGTGACCAGGCCCAGCGCGCCCAGGCCACCGGTGATCAGGTACGTGCGGTCCGGCCGCACCGGGGTCTCCCGCACGGGCGCCTCGGCGTCGGGGCCGTAGGGCCGCAGGCGCTTGGCGTAGCGCTGACCACCCCGGTAGGCGACCTGGAAGTCGCCGGTGTCGGTGGCGGTCAGCTCGGCGAACAGGCCGTCGAGGCTGTCGGTGTCGACCAGGGTCGGCCGGTAGGTGGGGTACTCGTTGAGCAGCACCTGCGCGAAGCCCCACAGCGTCGACGCCGCGAGCCGGGTGCTGTCGTCGCCGGGCAGCACCTGGGCGTTGCCGGTGACCAGCCACAGCCGCTGCCCGCGCCCGAACCCGTTGTCCGCCAGCGTCTTCAGGGTCGCCAGCAGGTCGGTGAAGTTGTGCTCGTTCTCCGCCCGCAGCCACTCGACGCCCTCGCCGGGCAGCGACTGCCAGCACCACACGACGTCGGTCGGGTTCTCCGCGAGCGCGGCGGCCAGGCCGTTGTCCGAGGCGATGACGGTCGCGCCCAGGGTGTCGGCGGGCGCCTGGGCACCCAGCAGCACGACCCGGCGGCCCGCGTCGGCCGGGGTGGCGGCCATCGGCACCCAGTGCATCCGGTGCAGGAAGTGCCGTGGCGCGGCCCCGTCCGGGTCGACCCGGCGCAGGCCCACCCCGTCGAGCGCGGCGATGACCCGCGCGCCCTCGTACAGGGTCACCGACGCGACCAGGTCCTCGTCCACCTCGGCGGCGGGCGCGAGCCGGACCACGGCGCGCAGCACCTCCGCGCGCGGCTTCTTGGCCAGCACCAGCCGCTCCAGCCGGACCGGCCGGTAGGCGGCGCCGGGCAGGGCGGCGGTGACCGCGTGCCACACGCCGTCGAGCAGGGAAGCGGGCAGGTGCTCGGCGGCGCCCAGCTCCGGGGTCAGCAGCTCGGCCACGGCCAGGCCCGCGTCGAGCACGCGGACGCCGCGCACCGGCGTGTGGCCCGCGCTCAGCCCGGCCTTGTCGACCAGGTCGTAGACCTCGGCGCCGGTCAGCTCCGTGCCGCCGTCGGGCACCGGCGGGCCGTCCCGCACGTCCGCGGGCTCCTCCCCCAGCGACGCCGTCGCCAGCAGGGAGTCCCCGGCGTAGACCTCGACGGACGCGCCGTCGCCCGCCTGGGTGACGACCGTGCGCAGGGCGACCGGCTCGTCCTCGGCGAACACCGGCGGCTGCGCCAGCCGGACGTCGCGCACCAGCCGCGTGGTCTCGCCGAACACCGTGTCCTGCACGGCGTACAGCAGGTCCAGCACCGCTCCGGCCGACAGCACGGACTTGCCCGCGACGACGTCCACGTCGGACGCGCCGACGGCGGCGCGGAACTCGCGCCCGCCGGACTCGCCGGGCGTCTCGGCGCCCAGCAGCGGGTGCCCGCCGCCGCGCCCGGACTGCGCCCACGCGCCCTTGCCCTCGGGCAGCCAGTAGCGCTTGCGGTCGAAGGCGTAGGTGGGCAGCGTCAGGGGGACCGACGGGACACCGTGGAAACCGGTCCAGTTGACCGGCACGCCCGCGGTGTAGAGCTGCGCGAGCGACTTGCGGATGGTCGCGCCCTCGGCGTCCTTGGAGTGCACGCTGGTCAGCCAGCGGTGGTCGTCGGCGTTCACGCACTTCTTCGCCAGCCCGCTGAGCTGCGCCGACGGGCCGATCTCGATGAACACGTGCTTGCCGCGCCGCTCCAGGGCCGCCATGCCCGCGGCGAAGTCGACCGCCTCGCCGATGTGGCGCACCCAGTACTCCGGGTCGGAGATCTGGTTGTAGCGCGCCACCTTGCCGGTGAGGTTGGAGATCAGGGTCAGCTTCGGCTCGTGGAAGGCGATGTCGGCGAAGACCGCGCGGAACTCGTCGAACACCTCGGCCATCAGCGGGGAGTGGAAGGCGTGGGAGACCGCGAGCGCCTTGGCCTTGATGCCGCGCTCGGCCAGCGCGGCCGTGACCTCGGCCAGCGACGCCTCGCCGCCGGAGACCACGCACTGCGACGGCGCGTTGTAGGCGGCCATCGCCAAGTCTGCGTACCCGGCCAGCAGCGGCTCGACCTCCTCGGCGGGCGCGGTGACCGCGACCATCCCGCCGGGCGCGCTCACCGACTGCATCAGCCGTCCGCGCGCCGCGACCAGCTTCACCGCGTCGGGCAGGGTGAACAGCCCGGCCACGGTGGCGGCCACGACCTCGCCGATGCTGTGCCCGATCAGCGAGGTCGGCTTCGCGCCCCAGGACATCCACAGCTGGGCCAGGGCGTACTCCAGGGCGAACAGCGCGGCCTGGGTGTAGCGGGTCTGGTCGATCACGCCGTCCTCGGCGTCACCGAGCAGCAGCGCCCGCACCGAGCGGCCCAGCAGCGGCTCGAACAGCGCGTCGATCTCGTCCACGGTGGCGGCGAACAGCGGGTAGTCCCGGTAGAGGGAGGCGCCCATGCCCAGGTACTGCGAGCCCTGCCCGGTGAACAGGAACGCCAGCTTGCGGCCTTCCGGGACGGCGGTCTCGGTGTCGGCCTGCCGCTCCAGGAAGGCGTCCAGCCCGGCGACGTCGCGCACCAGCCCGGCGACCCGCAGCGGGAAGTGCGCCCGCCCGGTCGTCGCGGTGCGCGCCAGCTCGGCGAGGTCCACGTCGGGGTTGTCCGCCAGGTACTCGCGGTAGCGGGTGATCTGCGCGGCCAGCGAGCGCCGGTTCTTCGCCGAGAGGGCGAACACGGTGCCCGCCTCGGGCATCGGCGCCGCGGTCCTGACCGGCGCGGGCGGGGCCTGCTCGATCACCGCGGCGGAGATCGTGCCGCCGAACCCGAAGCTGTTGACCAGCGCGCGCTTGATCTCCGCCGTCCACGGCCTGCACGAGGTGGGGATCTCCACCGGGTAGCTCGACCAGGGGATGCGGCCGGAGAGCGTGGTGAGGTTCAGGTGCGGGAAGATCGTGGACTCCCGCAGCTGCAGGACGGTCTTGATGACCCCGACCACCCCGGCGACCGGCTCCATGTGGCCCAGGTTCGTCTTCACCGAGCCGACCGGGATCGGCGCGCTGCGCGTGTGCGAGGCGCTGAACACGTCGGCGATGGCGCCCATCTCGATCGGGTCGCCCAGCGGGGTGCCGGTGCCGTGCGCCTCGACGTAGGAGATGTCCTTGGGCTCCAGCGCGGCGGCGGCGATCGCCGTGCGCATCACCTTCTCCTGCGCAGGTCCATTGGGGACGGTCAGGCCCGCGCTGTCGCCGTCCTGGCCGACGGCGGTGCCGCGGATCAGGGCGAGCACGGTGTCGCCGTCGCGGCGGGCGTCGGAGAGCCGCTTGAGGACCAGCATGCCGCAGCCCTCGGCGCGGGCGTAGCCGTCGGCGGACTCGTCGAAGGTCTTGCACCGGCCGTCGGGGGCGAGCATGTTGGCCGCGGAGAAGATGACCTGCGTGCGCGGGTGGTGCAGCGCGTTGACGCCGCCCGCCAGCGCGATCTCGCACTCACCCGAGCGCAGGCCCTTGACCGCCAGGTGGATCGCGGTCAGCCCGGAGGCGCACGCGGTGTCCACGGTCATGCAGGGCCCGTGCCAGCCGAGGAAGTACGACAGGCGCCCCGACAGCGGGAAGAACGTCACCCCGGAGGCGAGGTGGCCGTCGAGCTCGGGGTAGGAGAGCTGGTCCATCTCGAAGGCGTAGTCGATGGAGCTGGCGCCCACGTAGACCCCGCCGGTGCCCTTGCGCAGGGGGGTCGGGTCGATGTTGGCGTGCTCCAGGGCTTCCCAGGAGGTCTCCAGCAGCAGGCGCTGCTGCGGGTCCATGTACTGGGCTTCCTTGGGCGAGATGTTGAAGAACGGCGCGTCGAACAGGTCAAGGCGCTCCAGGTAGCCGCCGTTCTCCGCGCGGATCTTGCCCTGGTCGGACTCGCCCGTCGGCACGAACGCGTCGTGGTCCCAGCGGTCGCGCGGCAGCGGCCCGATGCCCGAGCGGCCCTCCCGCAGGAACTCGGCGAACTCGGCGGGCGTGCGGGTCTCCCCGGGGAAGCGCAGACCCATGCCGACGATCGCGATGGGTTCGTACTTCTCCAGCATCAGCTCCCGGATGGTTGCCCGCTGGCGCGCCACCGTCGCGCGCAGCTGGTCCGGGTCCGGCTCGGTCATGGGGCCTCCGTGGTCGGGCCGCGGCCGATCAGGCGCGGTACAGGTCCTGCAGTAAGTCGTCGACTAGCGCCTTGTCCGAGGCGCTGACCCCCGCCGCTTCCGGCGCGGGCGCGCTCTTGCCGAACACGTCGGTGAGGACGTCGGACATCAGGTAGGCCACCAGGTCGCGCACGGTGGGCCGGTTGAACAGCGCGTTGGCGCTGATCTCGCAGTCCAGCGCGACCTCCAGCCTGCGCTTGACGTCGGTGATGCGCAGCGAGGTCAGGCCGAGCTCGAAGAACGCCTTGTCCACCGGCAGCGTCTCGCTGTCGTCCATCAGCATCGCCGCGCGGAACTCGGCGACGACGGTCGCCTCCAGCGCGTCGGGTCGTTCCGAGGCGGGCAGCGCGAGCAGCGCCTCGACGGTGTTGGTCCGTACGGTCATGATCCGCCTCCACAATGACGTGTCCTGCAAGGGAATCCGATCACGGTTGCCTGATCGGGGTCTGATCGTGGGCTGACGGCAGCGGGGGCCGCGCGTGTGAACGCGCGGCCCCCGCTGTCTCATGCCGGGGTCAGGCGGCGGCGATGGCCAGCACCGCGTTCTGCCCGCCGAACCCGAAGGAGTTGCTCAGCACCAGGCCCGACGAGACCGGCGTCGCCGTCAGCGCGACGTCGATGTCGATGCGCGGGTCCAGCCGGGTGGTGTTCGCCGTCGGCGGCACCACCCCGTGTTCCATCGCCAGCACCGAGAACACGGCCTCGGCCGCGCCCGCGGCGCCCATCATGTGCCCGGTGACGCCCTTGGTGGAGGTCACCAGGGGCCGGTGTGGCAGGACTCTGGCGAGCACCTGCGCCTCGACCAGGTCGTTGAGCGGCGTGGACGTGCCGTGCGCGTTGACGTGCACGACATCGCGGGCGCAGGCGCCCGCCTCGGCCAGCGCCGCGTTGATGGCCGCCTGCACGCCCTTGCCGTCGGGGTCGGGCGAGGTGACGTGGTGGGCGTCGGCGGTGGCGCCGTAGCCCAGCACCCGGCCCCGGACGCGCCTGCCCGCCGCGACCGCGTCGGCCACCCGCTCCAGCACCAGCATCGCCGCGCCCTCGGCGCCGACGAACCCGTCGCGGTCGGTGTCGAAGGGCCTCGACGCCAGCAGTGGGTCCTCCCGTTTGGACAGTGCGCCCATCCGGGCGAACCCGGCCATGGTGACCGGGTTCAGCAGGGCCTCGGTCCCGCCCGCGAGCACGATGTCGCAGCGGTCCCTGGCCAGCAGGTCCCTGGCGATGCCGATGGCCGTCGCCCCGGACGCGCACGCCGTGGCCACCACCATGTTCGGCCCGCGGGCGCCGAACTCCATGGCCACCTGCCCGGCGGCCATGTTCGACAGGTGCATCGGCAGCAGCAGCGGGGAGACCCAGGCGGGGTTCTCCTCCAGCAGCACCCGGTGCTGGGCCTCGAAGGTCTCCGCCCCACCACCGGCGCTGCCGATCACCACAGCCACCCGGGCGCCGTCCCAGGTCTCGGTGTCGAGACCGGCGCTGGTGACGGCCTCGTGCGCGGCGACCAGGGCCAGCTGGACGAAGCGGTCCAGCCGGTGGGCCTTGCGGCCCCCCAGGCGCTCGGCAGGGTCGAAGCCAGGCACCCGGCAGGAGATCGACACCGGGTTGGCGGCGAGGACGGGGTCGTGGGCCGCGCGGGACCGGCCCGACAGCACGGCCGCCCAGCTGGGCTCGACCCCGATCCCGCCGGGGGTGACCAGGCCCAGCCCGGTCACCGCGACGTCGTCGGGGCCTGCCATCAGACCGTCACGCTCCCGGCGCGCTGCTCCATCAGGGCCACGATCTCGCCGACGGTGTCGAGCTCCATCAGCTCGTCGTCGCTGATCTTGAGGCCGAGCTCCTTCTCCAGCACCAGCGACAGCTCGACCACGGCGAGGGAGTCCAGCTCGACGTCTTCCTTGGTCGCCTCGGCGATGATCTGGTCCGGGCTGACCTTGAGCTTGTCGACCAGGATCGTCTTCAGGGTCTCGAACACGGCGTTCTCCTTAACCTTGGTGGGGATCGGTCCGGCGGACGCCGGTCTCAGGCCGCCGCGGCGGCGGCGCCGCCGGACAGCCAGTCGGTGGGCAGGCCCATGAAGGCCATCCGGGAGGCGGCCATCTCGTCGGTCCAGCGCTCGGCGGCGTCGTAGCGCTCCTCCGGCGTGGTGTCGAGCATCCGCACGCCCGGCCACAGCTCGTAGTCGGCGACGAGGTCGGCGTGGCGGAGCATGCCCTCCTGGAACAGCTCCTCGCGGTGGATGACGTACTCGCGGTCGGGCACCTCGTTCCACAGCTGCCTGCCCGCCTCCAGGATCTCCAGCAGCCGCGGCCGGTAGCCCGGGGTGACCGCCAGGTGATCGCGCAGGATCGTCGAGCCCACCACCAGGTGGCGGATCTCGTCGATGGAGGTGCCGCGGGAGATCTCGCCCGCGGCCGGGTCCAGCACGCCCCACTTGCGCTCGCTGAGCTCAGCGGCCGGGGCGAGCACGCCCTCGATGACGATGGTGAACACCGCGACGCCGCCGTAGAAGTCCTTGCGGTCGCGCACGATGTCCAGCGCGTAGTCCTCCACCGGCGCGAGCACGCGCTTGCGGTAGTCCGCGGTCATCTCCTCGATCTCGCGGAAGAGCCGGTCCCGCGCCACGCCCATCTCGACCAGGTGCTCGCGGAACACCCGCGCGTGCCGGGCCTCGTCGATGAGCTGGGTGGCGAAGAACTCCATCTCCGGGATGCCGGGGGCGTTGGCCACGTAGTGCGAGAGCACCCGGGTGGCCAGCTCCTCCGACAGCGCGCGGAAGCCGAACTCCAGCACCAGCGCCTCGCGCAGCGGGTGGCCCTTCTGCCGCATGTAGTCCGGGACCAGCGCGTCAGGGGTGTGCCCGGTGGCGCCGCGCCCGGCCAGGGTGCCCTGGGCGACGTCGGTGAACCAGTAGGCGAGGTTGCAGTGCTCCGCGGTGAGCACCAGCTCCTTGGCGCCGTCGAGCAGGCTCGGGGCGTTGTCGAAGTCGGCCTCGGGCGCGATTGCGTTGGTCACTGGTCCGCCTCCCCGTCATTAACCATGGTGGACACGTTGGGTCGCCACTCTCCGGTTTGGTGTGTGTCGGTGGCCGGGTTGCGTCCCGTTCCCCTTGGGTGCGGCCGGCAGCCACGCCCTTGGCGACCGGAGGTTGACGCAGCGGGTGTCATCGCCTCTCCTTGTTACGAGCGGCCCGCGAGCGCGGGCGCCTGCTCGGCCTTGGCCGCGGGGGCGTGGCCGCCCTCCGGGCCCTTCTGCTTGATGCCCAGCTCGTCGAGCATCCGCTGGTAGGCGGGCTGCGCGACGGGCTCGAACGGCAGGCCGAGCGGCTTCATGAAGTTGCCGAAGATGGCACGGTCGCCGAACAGGTGGAACGGGATGATCAGCAGTGCCCACTCGGGACCGAGGGTGAGGCACCACACCAGGATGACCGCGCCCTGCGTGACCATCGAGTGCATCACGTTGTAGAGGACGTAGTACGCCTTGTGGATCTGGCCGCCCGCGGCCTTCTTGAAGGCGATCGCGCCGGGCAGGTAGCCGATCAGGTCGATGTAGAAGAACAGGCCGACGGCGACCCACCAGCGCACATCGGAGATGTTCCACACCATCAGGCCGGTGACGACCACCAGGCCGAACAGGTACTCCGCGCGGTGCGCCTTGAACGTGTTGGGCGTCTCGTAGGGGTTGAGCTGGTCCATCGTGGACTCCTGGTCTTACTGGCCCGGCGTGGTGGCCGCGGCGGGGGTGAGCTGGAGGTCGCCCGTGAAGGACACCTCGGGGAAGGAGCCGTCGATGGCCCACGCCACCGTCTCCCGGATGACCCGCTCGGCGATCGGGTCGAGGATGCCCTCCATGGAGGGGATGCCGAAGTCGAAGTCGGCGTCGAAGCGGACGACCGTGTCGGCGCCGTCCTGCTCAAAGCGCCACACGCCCGCCAGGACGTCGAAGTCGCCGTCCTCCTGCTCGAACTCGACGGTCAGGCCCGCCAGGTCCAGCTTCTCGGTCTCGGTCCAGCGCAGCAGGCCGCTGCGGAAGTACAGCTCCCAGCTGGAGGTGCCGGTCGCGCTGGGCAGGGTCTCGTGCACCGTGGTGGCCCGCACGTGCGGGGCCAGCTCCGGGTAGCGGTCGAACCGGACCAGCGCGCGGAACGCGTCCTCTGCGCTGGTGTCGCGGACCCTGGCTTCCAGGTCAACGTGTCGCATCGCGGGCTTACCTGCCTTCCGGCATCGTGGCCGAGTTGGTGATGAGGTCGCGGGTGGCCTGGTCGAACGCGGACAGCAGGGTCTGCGCCTCGGTGTCGGTGAGGATCGCCGGGGGCGTGAAGCGCACGACGGCGCTGCCGGTCATCGAGTGGTTGGCCACCACGCCGTTGTTGAACAGCTCGGTCAGCAGCTCGCCCGCCAGGCCCGGCTCGACCAGCTCGACGCCGATCAGCAGGCCCTGGCCGCGCACGTCCTTGACCAGGTGTCCGATGTTGCGGTACGCGATGTCGGCGATGCGGGGCAGCAGCTGGTTGCCCAGCTCCATCGCCCTGGTGACCAGCCGCTCCTCCTGCAGCGCGCGGATCGAGCCCTTGACCGCGGCCATGAGCACCGGCATCCCGGCGAAGGTGCCGGTGTGCAGGAACGGGTCCTTGTCGAAGGGCTTGAACGCCTTGCGGGTGGCGATGGCCGCCGACACCGGCATGACGCCGCCGCCGATGGACTTGCCCGCCAGCAGCACGTCCGGGGTGATCTCCTCCAGGTCCGCGCCCCACCACTCGCCGAGGCGGCCCATGCCGGTCTGCACCTCGTCGAGGATCAGGAACCCGCCGTACTCGCGGACCAGGGACTCGACCTGCTTGAGGTAGCCCGCCGGGGGCAGGATGACGCCCGCCTCGCCCTGCACCGGCTCCAGGATCACCGCGGTCTCGCCGGGGTGGGCCTTGAGCTGGGCCTCCAGCGCGTCGGCGTCACCGAAGGGGATGTGGGTGAAGTCGGGGATGAGCGGGCGGAACGGCTTCTGGTAGACGTCCTTGGCCGTGGCCGACAGCGCGCCCAGGGACTTGCCGTGGTAGCCGTTGACCATCGACACGGTGCGCTTGAACCCGTTGGCGCGGGCCAGCTTCAGCCCGGTCTCGACGGCCTCGGCTCCCGAGAGCGAGAAGTGCACCCGGTCCAGGCCCTTGGGCACCACCGAGCACAGCATCTCGGCGGCCTCCGCGGCGGTGGGCTCCAGCAGGATGCGGGTGCCCATCGGGTTGGTCGCGAGCTGGCGCTGGACTTCTTCCAGCACGATCGGGTGGCGGGCGCCGAGGATGAACACCCCGTAGCCGCCGCAGTTGAGGAAGCGCTCCCCGTCGCTCGTGGTCAGCCAGGCGCCGTCGGACTGGGCCTCGACGTGGCAGCCGAACAGCTCGGCCAGGGTGGCCCGGCCGCGGCTGAGGTGGGTGCGGTAGAGGTCGAGCACGCGCTGCTCGGCCGCGCCGTGGTCGGCGGTGGGCGTCGCGGGCACGTGTGCTCTGGCCATCGCGGTCATGACGGTCCTTTCAGGACAGGACGAGCGGCTCGCCGCCGAAGTAGGCCACCAGGGACTCCGCGACCGAGGCCCGCGACGGCGGGTGGAAGGCCAGCGGGCGCACGCCCGAGGCGAGCCGGGCGCTGTCGGCCGAGGTGATGAAGTCCAGCCCGCCCAGCAGTTCCAGGGCGACCGCGGTGGACTCGGCGATGAGCTGCTGGGCGCCGAAGCGGGCGACCAGGGCGGCCGCGACGGCCTCCTCGCCGTCCACGCCGTCCAGCACCGCGCGGGCGGTGCCCTCCAGCAGGCCGAACGCCGACTCGACCTTGATCGCCAGGGCCGCCTGCTCCCCGGCGCCGCCGCGGTTGCGCTCCAGCACCTTCTCCACCAGCGCGCCCGCCGCGCCGACGTAGCCCGCGGAGATCAGCAGCTCGAACCAGACGAACCCGGCCAGCTGCAGCGCCTCCATGCGCTCGGGGTCCTCGTCGGTGGTGCGGATGACCAGGTCCTCGGGGATGAAGACGTCCTTGAGCCGCACCTCCTCGCTCTCGGCCGCGGCCAGCACGTCGTTGCCCCAGAAGGGGTGCACCGAGATGCCGGGGCTGTCGGCCGGGATCAGCGCCATCGCCAGCTTCGGCTCGCCGGTCTTGCCCGGCACCGCGATGCTGGCGGTCAGCAGGTCCATCGAGCCCGAGAGGCTGCACGGCTTCTTGGTGCCGTTGAGCAGGTAGCCGCCCTCGACCGGGACCGCCTTCACCGCGGGGGTGAGGATGTTCTGCTCCGTGCGGCCCTCGGCCCACCCGGAAGCCATGATCTTGCGCTCGGGCACGACCGACTTGAGCACCTCGATCTGGGCCCCGGTGAGCCTGCCCTCGGTGGGAGCCAGGGCGTAGAGCGTCGCCGCGGTGAAGTGGTGCATGGTCGCGGCGGCGGCCAGCGAGGGCGACAGCGAGCCCAGGGCCCGCATCACCTGCACGGCCTGCACCAGGTCGGCGCCCGCGCCGCCGTGGTTCTCCGGCACCAGCAGGGCGACGCCCTCGTGGGCGCGGAAGAGGTCGATCACCGGGCTGCCCGGCGCCTCCCGCTCCGCGAAGGTCAGCTCCTTGAGGGCGCCGACGAGACCGGGGTGGAACTGCTCGCACACCTCGCGAGCGGCATCGAGGGATCGCACGTCGAACCTCCAGTGATCATGCGCCGTCGAAGACGGCCTGGCGTGGGCGGATACCGGTGGCGATACTCACGCCCTGCACGTGCGAGGTCTTGAGCATCGGGTAGTTGGCCTCGCCGTAGACGCCGCCGGTGAGGCCGGTGCCGCCGTGGCTGGGCAGGTAGGGCAGGAAGCCGATGTGCGAGTCGTTGACCTTGAGCAGGCCACCGTTCACGATGCGCTGCACGAACAGGTCGATGACCTCGTCCGAGCGCGCCCACAGCGAGTTGCGCAGGCCGTAGTCGTTGGTGTTGACGAAGTCGACGAACGCCTCCAGCAGCTCCAGGTCGGTGGAGGCCGCCGGGACGATCACCGGCAGCAGCGGGAAGAACGTCTCGTGCTTGACCATGTCCATCTCGCGCGAGGTGTCCAGGCCGTTGACCCGCAGCACGGTCGGCTGCAGGAACACGCCGGTCTCCGACGGGGTGCCGTCGACCTCCATCCGGCCGCCGCCGCTGATCAGCTCCGCGCCCCGCTCGATCGCCTGGCGCTGCAGCGCGAAGAACTTCTCCGCGCGGCGCACCGGGGAGAGCAGCACGTCCTCCTGGTCGGGGTAGCCGGGCTTGACGTCGAGGATCTCGGTCTTGATCCGGGCGATCAGCTCGTCGGCGATGTCCGGGTGGACCACGACGCAGTTGGGCACCATGCAGATCTGGCCGGAGCCGTAGAAGCACTCCAGCACCGCCTCGACGGCCGCGTCGAGGTCGGCGTCCTTCCAGATGACGATGGTGTCGTTGCCCGCCAGCTCCAGGATCGGCTTCTTGCCGTTGGCGATGCAGCGCTCCTGCAGCTTCAGGCCCTCCTCGGAGCCGCCGACGAAGAAGATGTCGTCGACCAGCGGGCTCTCGACCCACCGGTCGGTGGTCTGCTTCGGGTTACTGCACAGGGCGTTGAGCACGCCGGGCGGGGCGCCGACCTCCTCCAGCAGCGGGGCGATCAGCTCGCGGCAGAGGTACATCGTGGACAGTGGGATGCTGCGCGGCGCCCGCACGACGACGGCGTTGCCCGCCATCAGCGGCAGCACGGCCAGCGCGGCCGACGGCCCGGCGGCGTTCTGCGGCGGGTTGAAGCACACCACGCCGTCGGGCTGGCGGCGCACGATCAGCCTGCGGTTGCCGTAGGAGAACTCCTTGTGCATCTGCTCGGCGTACCACTCGACGCTCTCGGCGCCGTAGAGCTGGTACAGGCAGCTCAGTTCCCAGCGGGCCAGCTTGACCGGGTGCGACTCGGCGACCAGCAGCTCGAGGAACTCGTCCTGGTTCTCCTTTAGGGTCTCGCGGAACAGCTCGCCCAGGCGCAGGCGGCGCTCCAGCGGGACCCTGGCCCACTCCTTCGCCGCCTCCGCGGCGGACACCAGCGACTCGTCGATGTGCGCGGTGGAGGCCACCGCGCAGCGCCCCACCACGTAGCGGTGCTGGGAGGCGGCGTCATCGGGGTCCTTCTCCAGCGCCCGCTTGAGGCTGATGCTGGTGAAGACGTCCTCCAGCAGGGAGGCCGCGCTGGTGGTGTAGACCCAGCCGTCGCCCGGGACGTCCTTGCCGCCGATGAACAGGTCATAGCTGCGCAGCGGCTTGTCCCGGCCGGGGGCCTCCGCCGTCCCACCGGATATCTGGTGGGGATCTCCCTCAAAAAGCATCATCGAATGCCCTTCCCGACAGTCAGCGGGTACGTGACGAATTCCCGGCGCGCATTCCGCGGTCCGCGTCACCGACTCTCGCAGAATCGTCTGACCGGTCCCTGACACCGCGGTGATGAGAAACCCTCAACTCAACGCGGCACGCAGCCAGGACCGCAGTTCCCCCGTGGTCATCGACTCGATTTTCGGGGCGGCGTCGGCTATTTCCGGGTCGCCGCCGGTGGAAAGGAATTTCGCCCGCATCAGCTCGGTGTGACCGGCCCGGGTGTCCGGGCCGGCCGCGCCGAGCGGGATGCTGCGCTCTTTCGTCCTCGTGGTGCCGTCTTTCAGGTGGACGGTGACCCGCGCGGGGGTCGCCTTCGTGGCGGTGGCGAAGTCCGTCCGCCCGGCGGGGACGGTGCCGTCCAGGCCGAAGGAGCGCAGCCACGGTTCCGCGCGCGGGCCCGCCATGCGCAGGGCCGCGCCGAAGGGGGCGTCGGAGGCCAGCAGCTCGCGGGTCATCTCCGGGTCGTGCGCCAGGCGCACCTTCCCGGCCAGGTCCCACCGTTGTCGGTCCTCGGTGGCCGGGCGCTCCAGGTCGGCGGTGGTGAGGTGGCCGGTCAGCAGGGCGGTCGCGACGGGGTAGGCCACGTCGAGCACGAGCGCGCCCAGCGGGGAGTCCGCGCCGTCGACGTAGCGCCGGGCCGTGCGCTCGGCCATCAGGGTGTACGCCGACGCCTCGACCACGACCTCGTCGATGTCGCTTTCCCGCAGTGGCGCGAGTTCGGCGGCGCAGTCCACGGCGGCGTCGATCCCGGGGCCGCCGGGGTGCAGCTTGAACGACAGCGTCTCGGTGTGCCACTGCTCGCCGAGGGCGTGGTCGATCTGCTCGGGCAGCGCGACGGTGGCGAAGCGGGCCAGGAAGCCGTCGGGGTGCTCCATCAGGTCGGCGGCGCCGGTGAGGCCCGCGTGCGCGGCGTCGCAGGCGTCCAGCGCGGTGCGGACCGGGGTCATCGTGCACAGCAGGCGGGCGTCGCTGGCCAGGAAGGCGCGTAGCAGCGGCCAGTTCGGCATGGCGAAGGCGAGGCCGAAGGCGTCGGTCCAGCGGTCCCGGTGCGCGCCCTCGCACTTGAGCCTGCCCGCGACCGCGCCCGCGAGGTGGGTGTGCACCGCGCTCTGGCCGCGCAGCGGGCCCAGGGTGGCCGCGGCGGTGATCCGGGCGGCGCACTCGTTGGCGGTGACGACCGCGGTGATGAGCTCGGCGCCGTCCTCGGCGTAGGCCAGCGGCACGGCGACGGTGGAGTTGGACAGGTGCCCGGCGTAGGCGGTGTCATCGAGGTTGAGCCAGGAGCCCAGGGCGGCCAGCACGCAGGCGGCGGCCTTGCGGTCGGGCTGGGCGGGGCCGCCGAACGCGGCGGTGAGCTTGGCCGCGCTCGGGTGCGCCATGCCCGCGCGGATCGCCGCGAGCTGGGAGAGGACCTGGCTGGCGGCCAGTTCCCGGACGCGCGCGGGGATGTCGTCGGGGCGCAGCCCGGCCGCCCAGGCGGCCAGGTTCTCCAAGCGGGTGCCCATCACCAGGCTGGGCCCGCGGCGATGGCCGGGTCGACCCACACCGGCAGCGCGCCCGGCGAGACCCGCAGGCTCATGCTGGAGGCGGTGTCGGCGACCAGCTCGCCGTCGTGCTCGAAGACCAGGTTCTCCCCGTCGAGGCGCTCCACGGTGATCCGGCTGCCGCGTCCATAGTAGACACCGGGCTCGCCGACGTGCGCGCCCGTGCGGACGAGGTCCGGGATCTGGGCCAGCGGCACGCGGTCGCTGACCACGCACACGTCCAGCAGGCCGTCGGTCAGCTCCGAGAGCGGGAGCAGCAGGTACTGGCCGCCGCGGTAGCGACCGCCGCCGACGTTGGCCAGCACGGTGTCGCCCTCGTAGAGCACCTTGCCGTCCACGCTCACCCGGCCCGGGTAGGGCCGGTGCGCGGCGAGCGCGTCGCCGAACGCCTTGGCGTAGCGGGCCCGCCCGGCCAGCGGGGTGCGCTTGGCGAAGTCCAGTGCCTCGGCGACGACGCCGGAGCAGGCGCCGAGGCAGACGACGGTGCCGGTCTCGGCCAGCCGGGCCAGGTCCAGCCTGCGCCGCACGGCGTCGCCCGCGACCACCGCGCGCAGCGCCTCGGCCCACGGCCGGTCGCCCCACAGCATCCGGTACACCGAGTTGCCGGTCCCGCCCGGGACCACCAGGAGCGTGGCCGTCGCGGAGCCCGCCATCCCCTCGACCACCTCGCGGACGGTGCCGTCGCCGCCGACGGCGACCACCAGCTCCGGCGGCGTGCGCCCGGCCAGGGCCCGCCGCACGGTCTCGGTCGCGTCGCCGCGGGCGGTGGTGACGTGCATGGTCGTCTCGGCGTGCGCGGCGCAGGCGTCGCGCACCGCCGAGAGCAGCGCGTCACGCGCGCTGCCCGCGGCCGGGTTGGCGATCACCAGCGCCCGACCCGGGTAGGACACTGGCCCACTCATCGGCATGCTCCCCGCGCGTTTCGGCTGTCCGCCGAGGAATCGGCGCCCAGACAACACCCTCTCCACCCGATCTGACCAGGGCCTGATGGGGAACTGACAGTGCCTTTCATCGCCATTGCGCCGGTGCTCTACTGAGCGCTGCCTCGCCGAGAAAGCCACACGCAGAAAGGGGTGCCAGGCGTGACCAGCACAGTGAGCAGGACAGATATCCCGGCGCTGGACGCGATCCGGGCGTACACACAGGCCGAGAACGCATCAGCCTTCCTCGCGCTCAACAAGGGAACCGCGACCTTCACCAGCCCGCTCGCCCAGGGCGCGGTGGCATACCGGCGCGCCGGGAACTACCTCGTGCAGTTCGGCGGGGTGTTCGCCCCGCCGGAGGACTACGACCGCCTGCTGGCGGCCTTCCTCGACTACGCCACCGCGGAGGGCTGCAAGGTCGTCTCCGTGCAGTTGCAGCGCCACGACGCCGAGATCTACGCCCGGCACGGCTTCACCGTCAACCAGATGGGCGCTTCGTGGGCGGTGTCGCTGCCGGAGTTCACCCTCCGCGGCACCCGCTTCATGCAGCTGCGCAACAAGATCTCCCGCGCGTTCCGCAATGGACTGGTCGTGCAGGAGGCCACCGCGGAGCACTTCGCGGGCTCCATCACCGAGATCGACCGCTCGTGGCTGTCCTCGAAGGGCGAGGGCGCCCACCAGCTGGAGTTCCTGGTCGGCGAGATCGGCGGGGACGGCGCCCCGCACCGGCGGCTCTTCCTCGGCACCATCGACGACAAGCCGGTCGGCTACATCTCCTACTCCCCGGTGTACGGCACCCGGCACGGCTGGATGCACGACCTCTCCCGGCGCATCCCGGAGACCTCGCCCGGTCTGATGGAGGCCATCAACTCCACCGCGATCGAGACCTTCCGCGCCGAGGGCGTGCCGTGGCTGCACTTCGGCTTCACCCCGTTCACCGGCCTGGACTCCACCCAGGAGATCCCGGGGCACAACCTGGGCTACCAGTGGCTGATGCACGCGCTGTTCGCCCAGGGCGGGGACCTGTACCCGGCGCAGAGCCAGTTGGCGTACAAGCAGAAGTGGGCGCCGTCGCTGGTGATCCCGGAGTACATCGCCTTCCCGGACCGCGCCTCCCTGCACGCGTTCGCCCACGTCTTCCGCGCCTGCGGCGCCTTCTGATCGGAGCCAGTCGTGTCCACTGAGGAATTGATGCAAGCCACCGTAGGCCAGCTGATGGGCATTTTCGGCGCGCCCGACGACGAGGCAGTCGCCGAGGCCGCCGACGACACCCTGGCCGCCCTGCACGAGGCCCTCGCGGGCTGATCACCGTTTAGCTGAGGAGTCACGGCATGCAGTCAACGCAAGTCAGCACCAACACAGGCTCGGCGACCTTCACCGAACTGCTGCGGCGGGTCAAGGCGGAGGGCCTGCTGGACCTCCAGGCGGGCTGGTACTACCGGCGTATCGGCGTGAACCTGGCGATGCTGGCCGCGGGCATCGCCGCGTTCTTCGTCCTGGGCGACACCTGGTGGCAGGTGGTCAACGCCGTCTGGATCGGCCTCTGGTGCGCCCAGGCGTCCTTCATGTTCCACGACGCGGGCCACAAGTCGATGTTCCGGGCCCGCGCGTCGGCGACGGTGGTCGGCTACACCCACGCGAACCTCGTCAACGGGTTCAGCTACGGGTGGTGGGTCAACCACCACAACCGCCACCACAGCCACCCCAACCACCTCTCGCTCGACCCGGACATCGGTCGGCGGACGGCGATCTTCGACATCAAGCAGTACGCCTCCAGGACGCCGGTGCAGCGCTTCATCGTGCGGCACCAGTCGGTGCTCTTCTTCCTCTTGTTGACCCTGGAGTCGTACAAGATGCAGAAGACCGCGGTGAAGATGATCCGCGACCGGGAGGTCAAGAACCCCGTTCTGGAAGCCACCCTGATCGTCGTGCGCCTCGCGGTGTACCTGACCTGCCTGTTCCTGGTCCTGTCCCCGGTCCTCGCGGTGGTGTTCCTGCTGGTCCAGCAGGCCGTGATGGGCGTCTACTTCGGAATGATCTTCGCCCCCAACCACAAGGGCATGGAGATCCGCGACGGCGAGGAGGAAACCCTGGACTGGCTGGAGCGCCAGGTGCTGACCTCCCGCAACATCAACCCGTCCCCCCTGATCGACTTCATGTACGGCGGGCTGAACTACCAGATCGAGCACCACCTGTTCCCCTCGATGCCCCAGGGCAGCCTGGCCAGGGCCCGGGAACTGACGATGGAGTACTGCGCCGAGAAGGGCATCCCCTACGTGGAGATGGGCTTCTGGGCCTCGTACAAGGAGGTCGCCACCTTCCTCCACGACGTCAGCGCCCCAGCCCGCCGCGGCGAGGTAGCGGTCTGACGCTCCGACTCTGACGCCCTGACGGTGGAGGCTCCCGCACACCAGCGGGGGCCTCCGCCGTTCGCCAGCTAGACGCACGAAACGAAAGATGTTACGTTTCGTGCGTCTAGGAGGTGCGGTATGCGGGCGGCACAGAAAAAGGCCCAGGTGGTCCAGCCTGGGAAGGATGGGCAGCAGGTTGCCCGGGTCCTCGACTTCTTCCAGGCGCACGACCCAGAGCAGGGGCCTTTCCACCTGGTCGGCGCCGACCCCGATGACCGGGTCGAACTCCCGGCGGACCTGGCCCGCCTGGTCCGCCGGGTGGCCGAGGACCTGCACCGGGGTATGAACGTCTCGCTCGTGCCGACCGCGGCGATGCTGACCACCCAGGAAGCGGCGACGCTGCTCGGGGTCAGCAGGCCGACAGTCATCCGACTGCTCGATGAGAACAAGATCCCCTACGACAAGGTGAACAGTCACCGTCGCATTCGGCTGGCCGACCTCATGGCCTACCGGGACGAGCGCCGCTCAGAGCAGCGTGAAGCCATGGAGTCCCTGACCCTGAACTACGACCTCGACGAGGATTCCGAGGCCGCCACAGAGCACCTTCGAAAGGCCCGCCGCACTGTGGCGAGGCGCCGGGGTATCTCGAACGAGTGACGCCGGCCGCTGTCACCATTGCCCGGTGCTTTCGGCGGTTCTCGACACCTGCGTGCTGTGGCCCGGAATCCAGCGGGACTTCCTCCTGACACTGGCAGAAGCGGGCGTCTTCGATCCGCGCTGGAGTTCGGCGATACTCGACGAACTCGCGGCGGCCGAGGAAGACAAGCTCGTGGGGCGGGGCATGAGCCGCACCGCGGCCGTCCAGCGCGCTGAAGCCCTCGTAGCCGAGATGCGCCGAGCGTTCGATGCCGAGGTGGTCGGCTGCGACGAACTCGACGGAACCTTCGGTCTGCCCGATCCGATGGACGAGCACGTCTTGGCCGCCGCCGTTCTCGGCTCGGCCGACGTGATCGTCACCCACAACCTCAAGCACTTCCCCGCAGGCCTGATGCCCGCGGGCGTGACCGTCCTGCCACCAAGTCAGTTCACCGCGATGCTCGCCAGGGAACACCCGCATCTCGCCTTCGAGGCGGTCTGCACCATCGCGTGCCGCAGTGGACGGTTCGGCCCCTTCCTTGAGCCGCAGGACATCCTTGACATCCTGGAGAAGCGCTACGGGATGACCGAGACCGTCGAGATCCTGCACGAGGCGCTGCTCAGCCCTCCACCACCGAGAACGTGATGCCTGCCGCGATGAGGCGGGTCAGGAGGGCGTCGCCCATGGCCACGGCTGGGGTGACCTGGCCGGAGGTCTTCGGGTTGTCGTCGAAGGCCAGGGACAGGGCGGATTCGGCGAGCATCTTGGCGGTTTCGCCGTAGCCGGGGTCGCCGCCGGTGACTTCGGTGACCAGGCGGCGGGTGGGGGTGGTGGCGACGAAGCGGACCGTGAACCAGGACTTGGCGCGCTTCTCGGCTGACGGGCCCGCGCCGGGCTTGCGGCGGTTCAGGAGCCAGTTGCGGGTGGCCGGGACCTGGGCCAGGGCCATCAGGGCGCCGAGGCCGCCGACCACGCCGACGGCGGTCGGCAGGCGGGTGAACGCCACGTAGTGGCCGTAGGTGAAGTCGGGGCCGTAGCGCTCCAGCGCGGCCGCGGAGCGCAGGACGACCTGGGGATCGATGGTGGGCGCAGGCAGGGCCCACATCCCGGTGTCGGTGCGGTGGGGGCGGCCCGCGCCGTGGACGCGGGTGGGGCGGGGGTCCAGGGAGCGGCGCTGCTTGGCGACGGCGTTGCTCGACCTCATCCTGCTGAACGCGGTGATGGCCGAGTGGAAGGTGCCGCCGGAGAGGTCGCCGGAGGCGCGGACGTAGCCGTCGATCTTCACCGGACCGTCGATGGGGGCGAGCTTGCCGACGGTGTAGTACACGCCCAGGTCGTACGGGATGGAGTCGAAACCGGCGCTGTGGACCAGGCGGGCACCGGAGGCCGCGGCGGCGGCGTGGTGGCGGACGTAGCTCTGGTCGACGAACTCGGGCTCGCCGGTCAGGTCGACGTAGTCGGTGCCCGCCTCGGCGCACGCGGCGACCAGGGCGTCGCCGTAGTGCACGTACGGCCCGACCGTGGTGATCACGACCCGCGCGGCGGCGGCGACCGCGCGCAGCGACGCCGGGTCGGTCACGTCGGCGGTGAGCAGGTCCAGCGACCCCAGCGCCGGGTCGATGGACGCCAGCCGGGACCGGACACCGGCGAGTTTCGCCTGGTTGCGGCCCGCCAGCGCCCAGTGGCAGCCCGCTGGGGCGTGCTTGGCCAGGTACTCGGCGGTCAGCTCGCCGGTGAAGCCGGTGGCGCCGAACAGGACGATGTCGTACTCACGACCGGAGGGCATGGCCCGACATTACCCATCAGTAACGAGCCAGGCGACCCGGGATGGTCAGGCGGCCAGACCGACCACCATGGACCAGCCGGACAACCCAGACCGCGATGAACGGGCCAGGCGACCCGGACCGGCCACCGTGAGGTGGGCCGGTCCGGGGCCCGGGGCGGTCCGGCAACCGCCCCGTCTCTGGGTCAGCCGCGCAGGGCGGCGATGACCGCGTCCGCGTCGGTGACCAGCACGGTCCGCGCGGTCGCGTCGCGGACCGTCCGCTGGGCGTTCTCGCGGAACTTCTCCAGGCCGCGGATGGCGCGGGTGACATCGCCCTGGTGCAGGTACCGGCGGACCTCGTCGAGCTGTTCGTCGAGCCGCCTGCCGTCGCGCCAGGTGAGCTGGCCCTCGGCGATGAAGCGGTCGACCATCGCCTGCAGGTCGGGCACCGAGGTGGTGACGTGGAAGGTGACCGTCCGCTCCGTCACGTTCCCGGCCTTGTCCACGGCCTTGACCACCAGCGCGTGCGGGCCGAGGGCCAGCCGGTACAGCTCCAGCCGGTGACCGGTGGCCACCGCCTTGCCGTCGACGGTGGCCACCACCGACGCCACCCCCGAGGTCGCGTCCGTGGCGGTGAAGTCCAGGACCCGGTCCTCGCCGTGGCCGTAGGAGACGCCGTCGGTCAGACCGGCGACCTCGACCCCCGGCTTGGTCCCGTCGACCTTGACCGCCACCGTGCCCACCGCGGAGACGTTCCCGGCGACGTCCGTCGCCCGGTACGCCACCGTGTGCGCGCCCTCGCCGAGGGCCACCGGCGCGGTGTACGCCTGCCACAGCCCACCGTCGACCTGGTACTGCGTCGAGGCCACCCCGGAGCCGTCGGTGGCCGTCAGCGCGACCGTCGGCGCGGTGCGCCACCAGCCGTCCGACCCGTCCGGTGCCGCCGGGTCCACAGTGGCCTTGACCACCGGCGCCGTGGTGTCCACACCGGACACCCTGAAGTAGTCGAACTCCACGGTCACGGGCCCGTTGGTCTGCTGCGGCCCGATCGCCATGACGCCGAACCTCGGGTTCAGCACCTCGTTGGTCACCGGCTCGCCCAGGGACGTCCAGTTGACCCCGCCGTCGCTGACCTCACCGGCGTAGGTGTTGCCGGTCTTGGTCAGCCGCAGGTGCCACCAGCCGCTCTCGGTGCCGCCGAGGGCGACCGAGCGGTTGCCGCCGTTGCCGAACTGCGCGTTGTTCTCCGAGACCAGCTCGGCGCGCAGGGACGACGCGGCGCCGGGGGTGTTGACGGCGACCACGTCGAACTTCACGTAGTCGTCGTCGTTGCCGTGGACCATCAGCCCGGCCAGCTGGTAGCGCTCGGCCAGCGGCGCCTTGATCCGCGTCTCCAGCGTCCAGTTGCCCGGCGGGGCGTTCTGCAGCACGAAGTTGCGCGGGTTCTCGTTGGCGCCGCCGTTGATGTCGCCGGGCAGCGTGTCGATGCCGAGCACGCCGTCGCCCACCCGCATGGACGGCAGGTCGGCGCGCAGGACCGCGTCCCAGCGGCAGCCGTCGAGGCGGTCGCCGGTGAACTCGTCGGAGAAGTCCACCAGGGAGGACGGGTCGGCGCACTCGATCGGCGGCATCGGCGCGGGCCGCACCACCACCGGGACGCCGGTGGTCTTGGCCCGGCCCGCGGCGTCGGTCACCGTCAGGTAGGCGGTGTAGGTGCCGTTCTGGGCGTAGGTGTGGGTGGCCGACGGGGTGTCCGCCGTGCCGCCGTCGCCGAAGTCCCAGGCGTAGGTGAAGGGCTCGTCGCCCTCCGGGTCGGTCACCGTGGACTCGAACAGCACCTCCAGCGGCGCCGCGCCGGTCGCGGGCGTGGCGCTCACGCTCACGTGCGGGGCGGCGTTGGCCGAGACGCCCTTGCCGACGAAGGTGAGCGAGTCCACGGTGAACTGGTTGTTCGCCGTGGTCTTGAACACCGCGTACAGCGTCGTCGTGCCACCGGGGTCGGTCACCGGAACCGGCGGCACGCTCACGTATCCCGCGCTCTGCGGGACCGGGATCGTGGCCACCAGCGGTCCGGTCGCCGAGCCCGCGCGCAGCTCGATGCCGCCACCGGAGCCGGACACCCGGGCGGCGACCGCGTCGATCTGGAACAGGTTCACCGGGGAGAAGGCGATCCAGTCGTCATTGGACACCTCGCCGACCCGCTTGCCCGCCTCGGCGGCGGGGTCGTCCTGCACGGCGATGCCCGAGGACGAGGTGTGGTACTCGGCCTGCTTGTGCTTGGGCTGGATCACCGCGAGGTCGCGGCCAACCAATGCGGGCTGGCCGTTCGCGCCGCCGTCGGTGTAGCTGGCGTCCAGGGAGTAGAAGATGTCGGCATCCGCGTGGCCGTCGTCGATCAGCGTGGTGAACTCCCCCGAGCAGGCGTTGACCTGGTCGATCGGGTGCGCGTGCTGGTCGTGGCCAAGGGCGGGCTGCGCGACCACCCGGGAGCAGTCGACGTCCTCCTCCGGGTCGGTCACGTCGAGGTCGAACGCGATCCGGTCGCCGAAGTCGAAGAACCCACCGTCCACAGGCGACCGCATGGTCACCGAGGGCGCGGTGTTGCCGACGGTGACCGCGACGTTGGCGATCCCGGACTTGCCCGACGGGTCGGACACGGTCAGCTGCACGTTGTAGGTGCCGTTGGCGGTGAACACGTGCGCGGGCGCGGCCTCGGTGGAGGTCTGCCCATCACCGAAGTCCCAGGCGTAGGTGACCTCGGCGCCCTCGGGGTCGGCCGACCCCTCGCTGGAGAAGCGCACCTCGAGCGGCGCCACGCCGGAGGACGGGGTCGCGCTCGCCTTGGCCGCGGGCCGCCGGTTGCCCTGGGTGTAGTCGATCCGGTAGACGCCGGAGTCGGGGTTGTCGCGGCCGTAGCCGCCGCCCCACTCGACCAGGTACATCGCGCCGTCCGGGCCGAACTTCATGTCCATCGGCGCGAGCGTGGACATGCTGGTGTACCAGGGATCGATGGTCAGCAGAGCGCCGTCGGAGTCCTGGTTGAACAGCCAGACCTTGTTGCGCGTCCAGTCGTAGAAGAAGGGCTTGCCGTCGTAGAACTCGGGGAACTTGGTGTCCGAGGCCAGGTCCGGGTCGTACTCGTAGCGCGGCCCGGCCATCGGGGCCTCGCCGCCGGAGCCCATCTCCGGGAACTTGTTGCCGTCAGCGCCGTTGCCGTACCACACGGTGGCGGACTTGGCGGCGGGCAGCGCGGTCAGGCCGGTGTTGTTCGGCGAGTTGTTCACCGGGTTGGCGCAGTCGAACTTCGCCCCCGAGGTGTTCGCGGCGAAGTCGAAGTCGTTGAAGGCGATGTTGTTGGCCACGCAGTACGGCCAGCCGTAGTTGCCCGGCTCGGTGATCACGTTCCACTCGACCAGACCGGCCGGTCCGCGCGTGGCGTTGTCGCCGCCCGCGTCCGGGCCGTAGTCGGCCATGTACAGCGTGCCGTCGGAGGCGACGTTGAACCGGAACGGGTTCCGGAAGCCCATCGCGTAGATCTCCGGGCGGGTCTTGGCCGTGCCCGGCGCGAACATGTTGCCCTCGGGGACGGTGTAGGTGCCGTCCGGCTCCGGGTGCACGCGCAGGATCTTGCCGCGCAGGTCGTTGGTGTTGGCCGAGGTCTTCTGCGCGTCGAACAGGTCGCGGCCCGCCCGCTCGTCGATCGGGGCGTACCCGCTGGACTGGAACGGGTTGATGTCGTCGCCGACGCCGATGTAGAGGTTGCCGCCGGGACCGAACTCCAGGTAGCCGCCGGTGTGGCCGGGCTCCTCGCGCCGGGACGCGGGGATCTCCATGACCACGACCTCGGACGCGGCGTCGACGGCGTTGCCGGTCACGGTGAACCGGGAGACGCGGTTGACCTCCGCGCTCCCGGGTGGGGAGTAGTAGGCGAACAGGTGCCCGTTGGTGGCGAAGTCCGGGGAGAGCGCCAGCGACACCAGGCCGTCCTCGCCGCCGGAGTACACCGGCAGGTCCAGGGCGGTCGCGGTGCTGCCGGTGGCCGGGTCGTGCACCCGGATCTGGCCCAGCAGCTCGGTGAAGAACACCCGGCCGTCCGGGGCGATGTCCAGCGACGTCGGCGCCTTGGTGGCGTCGTCGAGGGTGACCTTCTCGAAGCTGGAGTCCACAGTGGCCGAGCAGTCGGCCGGGACGGCGCCCGCGGCGGTCTGGATGCCGCCGAGCAGGTGCTGGGCGAACAGCGGCTCGCTGTAGGAGGAGACCGAGTGGCCCATCGCGGTCGCCCAGACCCGGCCGCCCTCGTCGTCGCGGCACCACGAGATGGGGTGGTCGGTGCCCATGGCCTCGGAGCCGGGGTTGTAGGTGTCCTCGTCGACCTCGACCAGCGAGTGCACCTGGCCGCGCATGGTCGGCTTGAAGTTGTACCACTCCTCGGCGCGCTGCCAGCGGTCCGGGAGGTGCTTCGTGGACTCGTGCACGTCATCGATGCGGTGGGTGGTCGCGGTGAGCCCGCCCGCGGAGTGCGCGGTCATGTGCGCGCCGCCGTTGACGAACTCGTCCCACCAGGGGAACTGCCCCTCGATGTTCATGTCGGTGGCGTTGTGAATGGCGGCGATGCCCCCACCGTTGTTGACGTAGGTCCGCACGGCCTGGCGCTGGGCGTCGGTGTCCCAGACCATGCCGCCGTTCTGGGCCATGACGACCACGTCGAAATCAGCGAGGTCGGCGTCGTTGAAGATCGCCGAGTCCTCGCTGTGCACGACGTCGAAGTGGTGGTCGGCGCCGAGCTGCTCGATCAGGGCCACGGCGGCGGGGATGGAGTCGTGCCGGTAGGCGCCCGCGGCCACCTTGGTGAACAGCAGGGCACGGAACTCGGGGTCGGCGTCGTGGCCGGGGTGGGCACCCGCGGCCGGGCTCAGGCCGGTCAGGACGGCACTCGCGGTCAGCAGGCACAGGGCGCTTCGCATCAGGGGTAAACGCATTCGCCAATCCGTTTCGTATCCGAACGGCGTGCCGGCGCCGTGATGAGCTGGTCAGGCGGAGATGGAGGAGATCACCTCTCTCAGGTGGCGCAGGCCGTCGACGGCCAGCTCGTCCTGTGTGGACGCCAGGGGCCGCCAGATCGACGCCGCGGTGGCGATGCTGGCGTTCTCGCCGGTGAACGACTCGATGCACAGCGGGCCGTCGTACCCGGCGTCGGCGATGGCGGCCATGATGCCCGGCCAGTCCAGGTGGTCGCGGCCGGGCGTGCCCCGGTCGTTGGCGCACACCTGCACGTGCGCGACGCGCCCGGCGGCGGAGCGGATCGCGGCGGCGATGTCGCGTTCCTCGATGTTCTGGTGGTAGAGGTCCATGGCGACACCGCAGGCGGGCAGGCCGTCAATGGCGGTCAGCGTCTGCTCGACGGTGTTGAGCACGCTGGTCTCGTAGCGGTTCAGCGGCTCCACCGCGACCGTGACCCCGGCCGCCTGGGCGTGCTCGGCGACGGGCCCGAGGTTCTCGCGCAGCTCGGCGTAGCGGGCGGCCCGCTCGTCCTCGCCCATCCGCCAGGTCCGGCCGACCGAGGCGTAGGCGGGGCCGGCGATCACCGGCGAGCCCACCACCGCGGCGATGTCGACCACCGCGCGCAGGTAGTCCTGTGTGGACGCGATGACGCCTGCGGGAGCGTCGACCAGCTCCCGGCCCGGCGGCATCACCAGGCACACCGTCGCGCCGAGGCCGTGGTCGCCGAGCACCCGCGCCGCGGTCTCGGGCGAGAAGTCGCCCAGGTTCTCCACCGGCAGCTCCAGGACGTCGAAGCCCCACCGGGCGACCTTGGCCGCGAGCGCGGCCAAGGTCGCGTCGGTCAGCGGCGAGGTCCACACCCACGTGTTCACGCCGATCCCCCGCATGGGAAACCTACTTCCAGGGTGCCGGGTAGCCGGGCATGGTCTCGCAGCCGCACATGGCGTAGTGCAGGGGCGGCATGTCCTGCTTGACGTACTGCGCGACGTTCTCCTGGGTGATCCGCGGCTGCGGCAGCACCCACTCGCCGGGCACCTGCTCGCCCTTGAGGATCTTCAGCGCGGCGATGACCGGGGTCCGCCACTGGTAGGTCGGGTACGTCGGCGCGACCGCGGTCAGGCCCTCGTCGGCCCACATCCGCAGGAAGTCCTGCTGGTCCTCGCCCACGATGGCGGGCAGCTCGACGCCCGCGTCCTGGAACGCCTCGACGGCGGCCACCGCGGTGGCGCCCGCGTCCATCCACACGCCGTCGATCTTGCCCTCGCGCTGGATGTAGTCGCTGACGATGCTCTTGGTCTTGGCCGCGTCGCCGTCGGTGAACTCGACGCCGACCACCTTCAGCTCGCTGCCGCCGAAGATCTCGTTGGCCGCGGCCCAGCGCTGCTCGAGCACGTCGACGCCGGGCAGGATGCGCAGGGCGAGGACCTTGCCGCCGGGGGCGACCTTCTCCTTGAGGAATTCCGCGCCGTCGGCGCCGAAGGCGAAGCCGCCGATGGGGTGGATGAAGGTGACCCGGCAGTCGGTGTTGACGCCGCGGTCGAAGACGATCACCGGGACCCCGGTCGCGCAGGCCGCCTCGACCGCGGGGGTGAGCGTCGCGGTGGTGTTCGGCGAGACGATGAGCGCGCTGCAGCCCTGGGAGGCGAAGGACTGCATGTCGCTGATCTGCTTGTCGTCCTTGGCCTCGGCGTCGAGCACCGTGAACTTCGTGATCTCCGGGTGCAGCTTCACCTCCTGCTGCATGGTCTTGAAGCCCACCTGCCGCCACGGGTTGTCGACCGAGGCGTTGGAGAAGCACAGGTGGACGTCACCGGTCTTGGCGTACTTGGCGGTGTCGACCATCTGCGGCTCGAGCATCTGCTCCCACGGCTTGCCCTCCGGGCCCTGCGGGGTGGCCGAGCGGAACCCCACCTGCCGGTCGTACTCGGCCTGGTCGAAGAACTCCGACTTCGCCGCCGGGGCGGCCGACCCGCTGGCACCGGCACCCGCGCCGGGGTCGGCGGGAAGGTCGCTGGAGCACCCGGCCAGTGCCAGCGTGCCGACGGCGGCGGCCACCGCCCATTTCCTGTTCATCTGTTCTCCTTGCTTACCGCGGGGGTCTGGGAGCGGGCACGGAACCGGTGCCGCAGGTCGGTGCCGAGGGCGGCGTAGGCCACCGCGGCGATGATGATGACGCCCTGCACGGCCGACTCCAGCGCGCCCGCGACGCCGAGCAGGTTGAGCAGGGTGAACAGGGCCTCAAGCGACAGCGCCCCGGCCGCGGCGGCCACGACCGAGCCGCGTCCGCCGCCGAGCAGCACGCCGCCGAGCACGACGGCGGTGATGGCGCGGAACTCCAGTCCCTGCCCCACCTGCGCGCTGACGCCCGCGAACCCGCCGAGCAGGATGGCCGCCACCGCGGCGAGCACGCCGGAGAGCACGAACGCCAGCAGCCGCAGCCGGTCGACCTGGCCGCCGGAGAGCCGCACCGCGTCCTCGTTGTCGCCCACGGCGACCAGCGCCCGACCGGTGCCGCTGCGCATGAACGCCACCGCGGCCACCACGATCACCAGCAGGATCAGCACCGACCACGGCACCTGGCCGAGCAGCGGGACGTCCACGCCGCCGCGGCCGAACACCCGAAAGCCCGGCGACAGCGCGCCGCGCGGGGCGCCGCCGGTCCACAGGAACACCGCGCCGTCGAGCACGAGCAGCATCCCCAGGGTCACGATGAACGACGGCACCAGCAGCTTGGTGCTGATGAGCCCGTTGACCAGGCCCACGAGCAGCCCGAAACCGAGCAGCAGCGGGATCACCCACGCCGTCGCCGAGTCCTGCCCGTCGATGAGCCGCGCGGCGATGACCACGCCCGCGGTGACCAGCGCGCCGACGGAGAGGTCGAAGCCGCCGGAGACGATGACGAAGAACTGCCCGACCGCCAGGATCATCAGCGGCGCGGCGCGCTTGAGCAGCGCCAGGTAGCCGCTGGGCTCGCTGTAGGCAGCGCCGGTGACGGCCAGCGCGACCAGCAGCGCGGCGAGCACGACCAGCACCGGCGCCGTGCCTTGGGCCAGACGGGGACGCCAGGTCACGTCGACCTCCGGGAGTGCAGGCGGCGGGCGTAGAGCGCCACCGCGACGATGAGCACGACCCCGCGCACCACGTCCTTGAAGAACGGGTCGACGGCGAGGGCGTCGAACGTGGTGTCCAGGGTGGCCAGGATCAGCACGCCGCCGATGGTGCCGACGACACCGCCGCGCCCGCCTGCCAGCAGCGTCCCGCCGAGCACCACCGCGGCGATGGACTCCAGGTCGAACCCCGCGTCGGTGCCGACGTACGGCGCGCCGGAGCCGAGCCTGCTGGCCAGGAAGATCCCGGCCAGGCCCGCGGCGACCGAGCACAGCACGTGCGCGGTGACGATCGTGCGCTTCGTCCGGACACCCGACAGGCGCGCGACCTCGATGTCCCCGCCCACGGCGTACATGTGGTACCCGGGACGGGTGCGGGTCAAGTACCACCACGCCCCGCCCGCGATGGCGAGCATGAGCACGGCGGCGATCGGGATGGGCCCGATGCGGTCGTAGCCCAGGTGCTGGAAGGCGCGCGGGACATCGCCCGCGGGACCGGTGTAGTTGTGTTCGAGGTACCCGCGCAGGATCAGCGCCACGCCCAGGGTCGCGATGAACGCGTTTGCCTTCAGCACGGTGATGACCAGGCCGTTCATCAGCCCGACGAGCGCGGCGACGCCGAGGGCGAGCAGCACGCCGGGCACGATCATCCCGTCCTGCCCGGCCATCGTCTGCGCCGCGACGAGCGAGCACAGGCCCACCAGGTAGGCCACCGACAGGTCGAGCGACCCGGTGAGGATCACCATGGTCTGGCCGATGGCGACCAGGCCCAGCGCGGTCGCGCGGGTGAGGATGTTGAGGATGCCGCCCTCGTTCAGCAGCACGCCGCCCTGCAGCCCCACGAGGACGCTGCCCGCGACGAGGATCGCCACCAGCGCGATGTAGACGGTCACGGTCGGGCTGATGTGCCGCTTGGCGGCCCACCTCGCCTGCGCCTTCGCGGCGACCGGCTTGTCCCGCACGGCGCTCACGCCACCTCACCGGCCTCGTGCCCGGTGGCCAGTCCCATCACGGCCTCCTCGCTGGCGCCCGGTGGCAGCTCACCGGCCACGGCGCCCTCGTGCATCACCAGGATTCGGTCGCTCATGCCGATCAGCTCCGGCAGCTCGGAGGAAATCATCAGGATCGCCACGCCTTGCTGGGCGAGTTCGCGCAGCAGCCGGTGCACGGTCTGCTTGGCGCCGACATCGATGCCCCGGGTCGGCTCGTCGACGATGAGCACCTTGGGGTCCACCGCCAGCCACTTGGCCAGCACGACCTTCTGCTGGTTGCCGCCGGAGAGGTAGCGCACCTCTTGGTGCTGCCCCCGGGAGACGACGGCGACGGCCTTGAGCAGCTCGGCGAGGTCGGCGGTCTTGCGCGATCGCAGGGCCGACCGGCGCACCAGCAGCGTGTTGTCCCGGATGGACTGTCCCAGTGCGAGCCCGTTGCCCTTGCGGTCCTCGGTCACGAAGGCGATCCCCTTGCGCACGGCGTGGCGCGGACCGCGGACCCGGACCGGGGAACCGTCCACTTCGAGCACGCCGCGGGTGAACGGATCGATGCCGAAGACACCCCGGGCCACGGCCGAGCGCCCGGACCCCTGGAGCCCGGCGAGCCCGACGATCTCCCCGGCCCTGACCTCGATGTCGAGGCCGCGAACCCGGTCGTTGCCCGCGCCGCGCAGGGTGAGTCGGACCGGGCCGAGGTTCGCCCGGTCGGCCCGGTCCGGGTACAGGGCGTCCAGCGAGCGGCCGACCATGTGCCGAACGAGGGTTTCGGAGGTCAGCTCGGCGGTGGGCGCGCAGGTGACGAAGGCGCCGTCCTTGAGGACGGTGATCCGGTCGCTGAGGTCGAAGACCTCGCGCATCCGGTGGGAGACGTAGAGGATCGCGATGCCGCGCTCGCGGAGCCTGCGCACCAGGTCGTAGAGCAGCTCGACCTCGTGGTCGGCGAGCGCGGCGGTGGGCTCGTCCATGGCGAGCACGCGGGCGTCGGTCGAGAGCGCCTTGACGATCTCGACGACCTGGCGCCGCGCCACCGAGAGCCGGTCGACCGGCGCGGTGGGGTCGATGCCGTCCTCGCCGAGCCAGTCCAGCAGCTCGCGGGTGTCGGCCACCATCTTGCGGCGGTCGACGCGCAGCCCGCGCACCGGCTCGCGCCCCAGGTAGACGTTCTCGGCGACGCTGCGGTGCGGCAGCAGCGTGAACTCCTGGTGGATGATCGCGATGCCCGCGGCCTGCGCGTCGACCGGCGAGCCGAACGACACCGCCCGGCCGTCGACCTCGATGGTGCCGCTGTCCGGCCGGTGCACCCCGGCGAGCACCTTGAGCAGGGTGGACTTGCCCGCGCCGTTCTCCCCCATCAGCGCGTGCACCTCGCCGGGCTTGAGGTCGAGGTCGACCCCGCGCAGGACCTGCACGCCGAAGAAGGACTTGGTGATGCCCTGGAGCCGGATCACGCGCCGACCTCCGTCCAGGCCCCGTCCGCGCCCGCGGAGGCCAGCACCGCCTCGGTGATCCGCACGGCGCGCAGGCCGTCGGCGAAGGTGGGCAGCCCGTCGGCGGCCTCGCCGTCGCGGACCGCGGCGTAGGTGTCGGCGACGAAGGCGTCGAAGCAGTCCTGGTAGCCCTGCGCGTGCCCGGCGGGCAGGCGGGCGTAGCGGGCGGCCGACGGCGAGAGCGTCGCCGGGTCGCGCAGCAGCACCTGGCCGCCCTCGCGCCGCCCGACCCACAGCCGCTCGGGGTCCTCCTGGTCGAAGCCGAAGCTGGCCTCGGTGCCGGAGAGCTCCACGTGCAGGCGGTTCTTGCGGCCCGCGGCCACCTGGGAGACCACGATCGCGCCGAGCACGCCCGCCGCGGTGGTGAACTGCACCGTGGCGAGGTCCTCGGTCGGCCTGCCCGCCCGGACCACCGCGGTGCGCGCCGAGAGCCGGGCGATCCGGTCGCCGGTGGCGAACTCGAACAGGTCGCACCAGTGCGAGCCGATGTCGGCGAAGGCCCGCGACGGGCCGCCGTGGGCGGTGTCGACGCGCCAGTCGTCGTCGGTCGGCCGGGCCAGCCAGTCCTGCAGGTAGCCGCCGGTGACGCTGGCCAGGATGCCCGCCTCACCCGCGGCGACCCGCGCGCGCAGCTCCCGGACCATCGGGTGGAAGCGGTAGACGAACGGCACCGTGGCGACCAGGCCCGCGCTCGCGGCCACCAGCGACTCGGCGTCGGCGAGGCTCGTGGCCAGCGGCTTCTCGCAGATCACCGCGAGCCCGGCGGCCAGCGCCGCCTCGGTGATCCCGGCGTGGGTGGTGTTCGGGGTGCAGACGTGCAGGATGTCCACGGCGGCGTCGGACAGCAGTGCCGCCACGTCGGGGTAGCCGCGCTCGGCGCCGACCGCGGTGGCCGCGGCCTCGGTGGCCGCGGCCTCGGCGCCCGCGGGCCGCGACGCGACCGCGGCGACGATGTCGGCGCCCGCCCGGCGCGCGGCTTCGGCGTGCACCCGCCCCATGAACCCGGCCCCGACGACGGCCGTGCGCAGCTTCCGCCGCACCGGTTCGGCCTGATCAGGTGGGAAAGTTAGGTGGGTCACAGACATGTGGCGAACCGTAAGGGCACTATTGGTTGGTGTCAATCAAAAGTCATAGGTATTCCCGCGAAGTTTCGGCGACCTTGGTCCGAACCGGGTACACTTCGGTCGCCCCGGAGTGTTTTGGGCTCTAATCAAGGGATGAGCGACGTGCAGATCTCCCCATCGGCGTCTCCCGGCGAGCTGCTGCGGCTGCTGCGCGACGGGCAGGCCCGCACCCGCGCCGAGCTGGTCAGCGAGACCGGCCTGGCCCGCTCCACGGTGCGCGCGCGCCTGGACTCCCTGGTGGACGCCGGGTTGGTGACCGACCGCGGCAACGGCGCGTCGACCGGCGGGCGGCCCGCGAGCCAGTTCGTGTTCAACGCCCGCTCGCGCCTGGTGCTGGCCGCCGAGGTCGGCGCGACCCACGCCACCGTCGCGGTCACCGACCTCACCGGCGAGCCGCTGGCCACCGAGCGCCTCGCCCTGGACATCGCCGACGGCCCCGACAAGGTCCTCGGGCTGCTCACCAACACCTGGCGGGGACTGGTCGAGCCGCTGGGCGCCCCGGTCGCGGGCGTCGGCATCGGCCTGCCCGGCCCGGTCGAGCACTCCACCGGCCGCCCGACCAACCCGCCGATCATGCCCGGCTGGAACGGCTACGACGTCCCGGCCCGCGTCGCCGCCGACTTCGACGTCCCGGTCCTGGTGGACAACGAGGTCAACCTGATGGCCCTCGGCGAGCACACCCGCTTCCACCCGGCCGAGCAGCACATGATCGTGGTCAAGGTGGCCACCGGCATCGGCTCCGGCCTGATCAGCAACGGCGAGCTGCACCGCGGCGCGGTCGGCGCGGCGGGCGACCTCGGGCACATCCTGGCCCCCGGCGCGGGCGAGGTCCCCTGCCGCTGCGGCAACACCGGCTGCCTCGAGGCCGTCGCCAGCGGCCCGGCCATCGCCGCCCGGCTCACCGAGGCGGGCATCCCGGCGGAGACCAGCGCCGACGTGGTGGCGCTGGTGCAGTCCGGCAACCCGACCGCGGGCCAGGCCGTCCGCCAGGCGGGCCGCGACATCGGCGAGGTGCTGGCCGGGGGCGTGAGCCTGTTCAACCCCTCATTGATCGTGATTGGCGGCTCGCTGTCGAACGCGGGCGAGATGCTGCTCGCGGGCGTCCGGGAGGCCATCTACCGCCGCTCGCTGCCGCTGGCCACCGAGCACCTGCGCATCGTGCCCTCCCAGACCGCCGACAACGCCGCCATGCTCGGCGCGGCGGCGATGGTCGTCCAGCACGCCCTGTCCCCGGTGATACTGGACCGGGAACTGGCTTAGGCCGTGCCCCACAGCCAGAACACGGCCTAGCTCTGGCCTAGCTCCAGAAGACGGCCAGGGCGACGTTCAGGACGACGAGCCCGCCCAGCGCCGGGCCGACCCACTTGGGCGCGGCGGGCTTGCGCAGGAACGCGAACGCGATCCCGGCGATGGCGATCAGGACCAGCGTCTTGATGCCCAGCTTCATGTGGTTGTAGTCGGTGTCGGTCGCGCCCGCGGTCGCGATCAGCGCGACACCGGTGACCAGCTGCAGGCCCGCGCCGTGCAGCCAGCCCTTGTTGAGGGCGCCGTCGGAGGCGCGCATCTGGAGCAGGAAGGTGCCCACGAGCAGTCCCATGCCCAGCAGGTGCAGGAAGACCAGCAGCAGTCGCACGAACTCCACGTCGAAGCCCTCTCAGTCGGGGTGGATCACCGGGCCCAGTGTCACACCCGCCGCGACCGGCGCGGACACGGGCCACACCCGAGTGGGTGATAGGCCGGATCGTGGCCTGATCGTGACGGGTTCTACCCTGGGCCGCGTGCGCTTCGCAGCCCGCGGGACCGTCGCCGCCCTCGTCGCCCTGATGACCGCCGTTCCCGCGGCGGCCCAACCGGGCACCACGGGTGAGCCGCTGATGCAGACCAGCGCCCAGTGTCGCAACCACGACCGGCCGCCACCGCCGATCGACACCTCCGAGGAACCCAAGCCCGGCCAGCCGTCGCCGCAGCCGCTGCCGGTTCCCGAGGAGCCGGTCGGGGGGACCCGGATGGGTGAGTGCGGCCTCGTGCTGCCCCCTGGCGCGCCCGACCTCCCGGTCGGGGTGAACGCGGCGGCGTGGACCATCACCGACATCGAGTCCGGCGCGGTGCTCGCCGCCAAGGACCCGCACGCCCGCGAGCGGCCCGCGTCGCTGATCAAGGTGCTCCTGGCGATCGTGGTCATCCGCGAGCTGCGCCCGGAGCAGAAGGTCCTCGGCACCCAGGAGGACGCCAACCAGGAGGGCACCCGCGTCGGCGTCGGGCCGGGCGGGGAGTACACCGTCCGAGAGCTGCTGCACGCGCTGGTCATGCGCTCGGGCAACGACGTCGCCCACGCCCTGGCGCGCGCGCTGGGCGGGGTGCCGGTCGCCCTGGAGAAGATGAACGCCCTGGCCGCCGAGCTGGGCGCCCTGGACACCCGGGCCGCGACCCCGTCGGGCCTGGACGGCCCCGGCATGAGCACCTCGGCCTACGACGTGGCCCTGATCTTCCGCACCGCCATGGGCCACCAGGAGTTCGCCGACGCCATCGCGACCCGCTCGATCAACTTCCCCGGGTACGCGGAGAAGGCCGGTTTCCAGGTCTACAACGACAACCGGCTGTGGGGGGTCTACGAGGGCTTCACCGGCGGCAAGACCGGCTTCACCGACGACTCCCGCCACACCTACCTGGGCAGCGCCAAGCGCGACGGCCGCCACCTGGCCGTCGCCCTGCTGCGCGGCGAGCCCAACCCGAACCCGCTGGCCAGCCAGGCCGCCCTGCTGCTCGACTACGGCTTCAACCTCGTGAAGGCCGAGCAGCGCCCGGTCGGGGAGCTGGTGACCTCCGCCCCGGAGGCCCAGTCCAAGCCGGACGGCAGCGTCGGCGGGGTCCCCGGCACCGACACCCCCGCCCCACCCGCTGGGGAGCAGCCCCCCGCCGCGGCGGGCCCGGAGATCGAGCGGTCCGCCTTCGGCACCTACGGCGCCCCGCTGGTGGGCGCGGCGGTCGTGGCGATCCTGCTCGCCCTCGCCCTGTTCCTGCGCCGCAAGCGCGCCATCCGGGCCCGTGCCGCCGCGCGGGCGGCCTCCGGCCTCTAACGAGCCAGGTGTCGGCCGCTAGGCCGTGTTTTCAGATGTGGAGCACGGCATAGCCGCGCCAACATCTGAAACACGGCGTAGCCCTCAGCGGCGCCTGCGCAGCACCAGGCCCAGCAGCGCGCCGATGCCCAGCAGGCCCGCGGTCTGACCGGCGTTCGGCCGGGTCGCGAGGGTCACCTGGGGCTGGATCACCGCCGGGGCGGGCGCCGGGATCGGCTCGTCGACGTGGTTCTCCTTCGCGGTGGCCGTCCACGCGGTGATGTAGAGCAGGAACCGCGACACCAGGTTCGCGAAGACGAGCAGGCCGACGATGGGGCCGACCAGGCTGCCGAGCGGCCCGCCGAGCACCGAGTTCAGGTAGATCGTCCCGATCAGCTTCAGCAGCTCGAACCCGATCGCCGCGGCCAGGGCGCCCTTGACGGCGCTGCGCAGCGTCACCGCCTTGCGCGGCAGCCGGGCGATCACCCACAGGAAGATCAGCCAGTTCGCGCCGATGGCCAGCACGGTCGTGATGATGACCAGCAGCACCTTCGCCCAGGCGTACTCGCTCAGGCCCACCCACCTCAGCAGCGTGTCGGCCAGCCCGCCGCCCACCGCGCTCAGGCCGAACGACAGGGCGATCGCCAGCCCGAGGCCCAGCAGCGCCAGCAGGTCCATCGCCAGCCCGCGCAGCAGCGGCCGGTCCTCGTGCTTCTGACCCCACTGCGCGGTCAGCGCGTCGCGCAGGTTGCCCATCCAGCCGAGGCCGGTGGCCGCCGCCGTCAGCAGGCCGATGAGGCCGACCCGGCCGCGCTCCTCGACGGCGGCGTCGACCAGGTCGGTGAGCAGGCCGCGCAGGTTCTCCGGGGCCGCCTCGGTGATGTCCCGGCGCAGCGACATGAGCAGTTCCGGCTGGCCCGCGAGCACGAAACCCAGCAGGGCGAAGGAGATCAGCAGCAGCGGGAACAGCGACAGCACGCTGAAGTACGTGATCGACGCCGCGAAGTGGTTGCCGTAGCGCTCGGTGAACGCCTCGTTGGCGCGGAACAGGTGATCGATGCCGGGACGCTTGCGGCGGAGTCGGGCCACCTTCGACTCGTTCTCATCTGGCACCCACGAAACCTAGGCGTCGATCACCGCACCCGCCACTTGGGCGCGTCAGCCCTTCAGGAACCCGACCCGGTCGTAGACCCGCGCCAGCGTCCCGCTCGCGACCTCGCGGGCGCGCTCGGAACCCCGGGCGAGGATCTTGTCCAGCTCGGCCGGGTCGTCCATGTAGGACATCACGGTCTCGCGCACCGGGGCGACGAACTCGGTGACCACCTCGGCGAGGTCCTTCTTCAGGTCGCCGTAGCCCTTGCCGTCGTAGGCGGCCACCAAGTCGTCGAGCGTGCGGCCGGTCAGCGCGGAGTAGATGCCGAGCAGGTTGCTGATGCCCGGCTTGGCCTCGGGGTCGAAGCGGATGTCGCGCTCGGTGTCGGTGACCGCCGAGCGGATCTTCTTCGCCGAGACCTTGGGGTCGTCGAGCAGCTCGACGATGCCGCCGGGGCTCGACGCGGACTTGCTCATCTTCGCCTGCGGCTCCTGCAGGTCGTAGATCTTCGCGGTGTCCTTGAGGATGTGCGGCTCGGGCAGCGGGAAGGTCTTGCCGAAGCGGGTGTTGAAGCGCTGGGCGAGGTCGCGGGTCAGCTCGAGGTGCTGGCGCTGGTCCTCGCCGACCGGCACAAATTCCGGCCGGTAGACCAGGATATCGGCAGCTTGCAAAATCGGGTAGGTGTAGAGCCCGACGCTGACCATGCCGGATTTGGCCGACTTGTCCTTGAACTGCGTCATCCGGCCCGCCTCGCCGTAGCCGGTCAGGCACTGCATCACCCAGCCGAGTTCGGCGTGCTCGGGCACCTGGCTCTGCACGAACAGCGTCGTGCGCGCCGGGTCCAGGCCCAGCGCGAGCAGCTGCGCCGCCGAGATCCTGGTGCGCTTGCGCAGCAGCTTGGGGTCGTGCTCGACGGTGATGGCGTGCAGGTCAGCGATGAAGTAGAAGGCGTCGTGGGTCTCCTGCATCGCCACCCACTGCCGCACCGCGCCCAGGTAGTTGCCCAGGTGGAACGAGTCGGCTGTGGGCTGGATGCCCGACAGCACGCGGGCCCTGCGCTCGGTGTTCTCGGTCGGCACGAGCCGATTCTCCCAGGCAGTCCTGGCCACCCCCCGGTCGGGTGAGCCACTGAGCCATCCGGTGGATTGCCCATACAGTTCCGGGGTGACAGGTTCGACCGGCCACGCCCGCGCCAGACCGGTGTGGGCAGGGCGAACAACGATGTGACCCCATCTTCGGAGGTATCAGAGTGCACAGACGATCCCGACTCCTTGGCGCGGCAGTCGCGCTGGCGTGCGCCACGGGACTGGCCTCCGCGACCGCGGCGCCAGTCGCCGCCGCGCAGGCCGACGGCCCCAGCGCGCACTTCGCCGTCCTCGGACCGCAGGGCCACTCCATGTGGCGGGTCGAGAAGGCGGTTCGCGACTCCGGCGGCACGGTCGTGCAGAGCTGGCCGCAGATCGGTGTCGTGATCGCCGCGTCGCCGAGCTCCGACTTCGCCTCTGTCGTGCGCAACAAGCCCGGCGTGCAGGGCGCGGGCGCCACCCAGGACCTCGCCGAGCTGGCCGCCCCGGTCGGCGCCGCGCGGGCCGCGGGTGTCTCGTTCGACATCGAGGCCACCGAGTCCGTGATCCCCGCGGGCGCCCCGGGCACCGCGGCGGCCGAGGGTGACCCGCTCAGCGTCAACCAGTGGAACCTCGACGCCATCCGCGCCGACGAGGCCCACGCCATCAGCGGCGGCAGCTCACGCGTTGTCGTCGGCGTGCTCGACTCCGGCATCGAGGCCAGCCACCCCGACCTCGCGGCGAACGTCGACGCGGGCCGCTCCGTCGGCTGCACCGACCGCGGTGTCCCGGACACCTCGCCCGCCGCGTGGGCCCCGACCACCAGTGACCACGGCACGCACGTCGCGGGCATCATCGGCGCGGCGCGCAACGGCGTCGGCATCGTCGGTGTCGCGCCCGAGGTCAAGATGGCCTCGGTGAAGGTCGTCAACGACGACGGGTACATCTTCCCGGAGTACGCGATCTGCGGGTTCGTGTGGGCCGCCGAGCACGGCATCTCCATCACGAACAACTCCTACTTCGTCGACCCGTGGTACCTGTGGTGCAAGAGCGACGCCGACCAGCGCGCCGTCGCCACCGCGGTCACCCGCGCGATCGACTACTCCGCCCGCAAGGGCGTGGTGAACGTGGCCGCGCTGGGCAACAGCAACTGGGACCTGTCCCACAACATCCTCGACGAGGGCAGCCCGAACAACTCCACCCCGATCTCGCGGGAGACCACCAACGAGTGCGTCAAGCTGCCCGCCGAGGTCAACGGCGTGGTCGGCGTGTCGTCCACGGGCGTGAACAACACCAAGTCGTTCTTCTCCAACTACGGCATCAGCGAGACCGACGTGGCCGCCCCCGGCGGCGACTCCCGGCAGATCCCGTCGACGCCGCAGGCCAACGGCCGCGTGCTGTCCACCGTGTTCAACGGTGGGTGGGGCTACAAGCAGGGCACCTCGATGGCCGCCCCGCACGCCGCGGGCGTGGCCGCGCTGATCCGCTCGACCAACCCGGGGTGGAGCGCCCAGCGCACCATCCTGGAACTGCGGCGTGACGCCGACCGCATCGCCTGCCCCGCGGGCGGCGTCTACGACCCGGACGGCACCGGCGCGTGGCTGGCGAACTGCCAGGGCGGCGCGTCGGGCCGGGGCTTCTACGGCGCGGGCATGATCGACGCGCTGGACGCTGTCCGGCGCTGACCCAGTACCACCACTGAGCCCCCCGTGTCCGACACGGGGGGCTCGGTTTTATGTCGTCTCGCTGACGGCGACCGGCTCGCGCGGACCGGGCAGCGACACCGCGTCCACCTCGCCGCCCTTGCCCGCCGCCAGCGCGTCGCGCCTGCGACGGAGCAGCCCGAGCAGCACACCGCCCGCGCCCAGCGCCACCGCGATGATCCCGACCGGACCGATCGCGAAAGGCACGCTGCCCTCACTGACAGTTTGCGCCAACACGGCCGATACGCCTGACACCGTTGCACCGTCCCTCGATTGGACTACGCACCACCACGCGAACCCTGAACAAGCTACCGACTGTGTCTACAGCGCAAACCCACACTGATGAAGATCCACGCGCCGAGCGTAGACCGCGAAGCGTCGAGCGGTGGGCCGGGGGTAGTCGGTCGAGCACAGGGAGTGTGATAGCCCGGAGGGGGAAGCCCGGTGCTCTCAGCTGGTCAGCCGCAGTCGTGGCCGCTGACGGGCTTGAGGAACTCCTCGGAGGCCCAGCGGTTGTCGCCGAGCATGCGGAAGCCGTTGGTGACCGTCGTGCCCGCCACCGTCTCCGCGCCCTGGGTGAACTTGCCGACGATCTCCGCCCGCACGTCCGGGGCGGAGCGCACGTTCAGCACGTCGGCGGTGACCGAGACCTTGCACGTGCCCGTGCCGCTGACCGGGGAGGTCGCGCCGCTCGGCGGCTCGACGCCCGTCGAGTACATCACCCAGACGCCCGCCAGCACGCCACCGATGATCAACGCCCGCTTTGGCAGCAACACGAGGCACTCTCCCGGCGACGGCGGTAACCCGACCAGACCACGGTGACGCACCCGGCCCGCGGGCCGCCAGCCCCGCGCTCGGGAACCACCCGAAAAGGCCCCTGCCGGAGAGTCTCCGACAGGGGCCCGGTGACCAGCGGGATCAGCCCGCCATGGCCTTCTGCAGGTTCTCGTCGAGGGTCGCGAGGAACTCCTCGGTGGTCTGCCACGCCTGGTCCTTGCCCACCAGCAGCGCCAGGTCCTTGGTCATCTTGCCGCTCTCGACGGTCTCGATGACCACGCGCTCCAGGGTCTCGGCGAAGCCGGTGACCTCGGGAGTGCCGTCGACCTTGCCGCGGTGCTGCAGGCCCCTGGTCCACGCGAAGATGGACGCGATCGGGTTGGTCGAGGTCGGCTTGCCCGCCTGGTGCTGGCGGAAGTGCCGGGTGACGGTGCCGTGCGCGGCCTCGGCCTCGACGGTCTTGCCGTCCGGGGTCATCAGCACCGAGGTCATCAGGCCCAGCGAGCCGAAGCCCTGCGCGACGGTGTCGGACTGGACGTCGCCGTCGTAGTTCTTGCACGCCCAGACGTAGCCGCCCTCCCACTTCATGGCCGCGGCGACCATGTCGTCGATGAGGCGGTGCTCGTAGGTCAGGCCCTTGGCGTCGAACTCGGCCTTGAACTCGGCCTCGAAGACGGCCTGGAAGATGTCCTTGAAGGCGCCGTCGTAGGCCTTGAGGATGGTGTTCTTGGTCGACATGTACACCGGGTAGTCGCGCTGCAGGCCGTAGGAGAAGGACGCGCGCGCGAAGTCCTCGATGGACTTGTTGAAGTTGTACATGCCCATGACGACGCCGCCGTCCTCGGGCATCTTCACGATCTCGTGCTGGATCGGCTCGGAGCCGTCGGCCGGGGTGTAGGTGATGGTCACCGTGCCCGCGCCGGGCACCTTGAAGTTGGTCGACTTGTACTGGTCGCCGTGGGCGTGGCGGCCGATGATGATCGGCTTGGTCCAGCCGGGGACGAGCCGGGGGATGTTCTGGATGATGATCGGCTCGCGGAAGACGACGCCGCCGAGGATGTTGCGGATCGTGCCGTTGGGCGAGATCCACATCTTCTTCAGGCCGAACTCCTCGACCCGCGCCTCGTCCGGGGTGATGGTCGCGCACTTGACGCCCACGCCGTGCTGCTTGATGGCGTTGGCCGCGTCGATGGTGACCTGGTCGTCGGTGGCGTCGCGGTGCTCGATGCCCAGGTCGTAGTAGTCCAGGTTGACGTCCAGGTACGGGTGGATCAGCTTGTCCTTGATGAACTGCCAGATGATCCGCGTCATCTCGTCGCCGTCGAGCTCGACGACGGTCCCCTGAACCTTGATCTTGGCCATGAGCCGCGATGCTCCTCTCGAAATTCCCTGCCCGCGCGCATTCTCAGTACAAGCGTACTGGTAGCTCCGGGCACGGGGCGCCCCTAGTGGGCACTCTCACCTGGTGGCCGATGGTAGGCCGCGCCACTCCTCGGCGAGCATCGCGTAGACCGCCTCGTCGGCCCAGCGGCCCTTGACGTACTCGTTGGCCCTGAAGTGCGCCTCGCGGCGCATCCCCAGCTTGGCCAGCACGCGCGCGGAGGCGTGGTTGTCCGCGTCGAGGCGCCCGGTGATCCGGTGCAGGCCGAGCCCCTCGAAGCCCAGGCGCAGCATCTCCCGGGCCGCCTCGGTGGCGTAGCCGCGGCCGTGGTGGTCGGGGTGGAGGACGAACCCGATCTCGCCGCCGCGGTGCTCAACGCTGTGCCACTGCAGGTTGACGTCGCCGATCAGCTCGCCGTCCACGGTCACGGCGAGCAGCAGGGTGTCACCCTCCGCTTCCAGCGTGGTCATTTCGAGGCGGCCCGCGAGCGCGGCGGCGGTCTCCTCGCGGGTGCGCGGACCCCAGTAGAGGAACTTCGCGACGTCGTCGCGTGATTGGATCTTGTGGAGGGCGTCGAGGTCGTCGGCGACGAAGGGCCGCAGGCGCAGTCGGGGTGTCGTGATCGGGAACTCGGGTCGCAGCACCTCACCGATCGTAGGGTTGCCTGGCTGGGCGGGCAGGTGATTTTGACAGGGGGTAGCGCATGGCGACCGGTCCGACACACGCGATGAGCGGCCTGGCGGGCTGGGCGACGGTCACCGCCCTGGCGGGCGGCACGGCGCTGGGCAGCCTGTCGGTCAAGGGCTGGCTCGTCGGCGCGGTCCTGGCCTCGGGGGCGGCGCTGCTGCCGGACCTCGACCACCCCGAGTCGACGGTGTCCAGGACCTTCGGCCAGGTGTCGGCCGCGGCGTCGAAGGTGCTCAACGGGATCAGCAAGCTGGTCTACCGGGCGACCCGCACCAACCGCGACTCCAAGCGCGAGGGCGGGCACCGGGGCCTGACCCACACCCTGGTCTTCGCGCTCCTGGCCGCGGTGGTGACCACGGCGATCGTCCAGACCAGCCGGTCCTGGGCGCTGCCGCTGCTGATGTTCTTCTTCTGCGGCCTGGCCGTGCGCGGCATCATGCACAAGTGGTGCCCGCGCAACGACGCGCTGTGGATCACCGGCACCAGCCTGGTGCTGACGTACGCCTGTCTTAAGTGGACAGACCAGACCGACGCCGACGCCGCCGCCTGCGGGATCGCCGTCGCGATCGGCTGCATCGCGCACTACCTCGGCGACGCGATCACCGAGCAGGGCTGCCCGATCCTGTGGCCGGTCCCCATCGCGTGGAAGACCTGGTACCCGATCGCGCCGCCGAAGATCATGCGCATGCGCACCGGCGGCCGGGTGGAGATGGCGGTGATCGGCCCGCTCATCACCGGCGTCGCCGTCTGGATGTCGGCCGTGGCCCTGCAGCGCGCGGGCGCCCTGCCCATGCTCAACGGGATCGACCTCATCCCCTGGACCTGACAGGGGTGCGCGCCCACGGCGTCGCGGATCTCGCCGCCGAGGTGCGCGTCGCTTCACCCCCGTCAGCCCGCGCCTGTCCTCAGTGGTCGGCACCCCGGCGGCGCAGCGCGGCCACGCAGCCCAGCGCGATCACCGCCAGCACGGCGATGTAGGCCGAGACCGCCATCGACGTCCCGGTGGACTCCAGCAGCAGCACCATGAGGAACGGCGCCAGCCCGCCGCCGAGCACCGAGGCGATCTGGTAGGCCAGGGACGCGCCGGTGTAGCGGATCTCCGGGGCGAACAGCTCGGAGAACAGCGCGGCCTGCGGGCCGTAGATGCAGCTGAGGAAGGTCGCCCCGACCAACTGGGCGACGAGGAGCCCGGCGATGGTGGCGGTGTCGATCAGCAGGAACATCGGCACCGCCCACAGCAGCAGCCCGGCCACCCCGATCGTGTACACCCGGAACCGGCCGACCCGGTCGGAGATCCGCGCGGCCAGCGGAATCGTGATCAGCTGCGCGCCCGCCACGATCATCGTCACCACGAGCACCGAGCCGCGCTCCATCCCCAACTCGCGCGTGGTGTAGTCGAGCGCGCCGGTGATCAGGATGTAGAAGGTCGCCAGGTGCACGGCGAACGACCCGCCCGCGAGCAGCACCGTCCCCCGGTGGTGGCGCAGCACCTCCCGCACCGGCGACCGGTCCGACCGGCGGAACTCCGGCGTCTCGTCGATCCGGGTGTGGATGAACCAGGCCAGCACCAGCACCAGCGGGCCGACGAGGAACGGCACCCGCCAGCCCCACGTCGCGAACCCGTCGCCGGTGGTCTTCTGCAGCACGGCGAAGGACATGTTCGCCAGCACGACCCCGACGACCACCCCGATCTGCACGAAGCTCCCGTAGAGCCCCCGCTTGCCGGGCGGCGCGTACTCGGTGGCCAGCAGCATCGCCCCACCCCACTGCGCCCCCACCGCGATCCCCTGCACCAGCCGCAGCACCACCAGCAGCAGCGGCGCCGCGATGCCGATGGCCGCGAACGAGGGCACCAGCCCGATCCCGGTGGTCGCCAACCCCATCGTCACCAGGGCGAGGACCAGCGCGGGCTTGCGCCCGTACCGGTCCCCCATGTGCCCCGCCAGCGCCGCCCCGATCGGCCGGACCACGAACCCCACGGCGAACGTCGCGAACGCCGCCAGCACCCCGGCGACGGGGCTGACCACCGGGAAGAACACCTCCCCGAGCACCAGCGCGGCGGCGGTGCCGAAGATGAAGTAGTCGTACCACTCGAACGTGGAGGCCAGGAACGCCGCGCCCGCCACCTTGCGGTGCTTGGTGGTACTCGCCTCTTTGAGCATCGCGGCCTCCACGTCTGAACGAGGTGACCAGGGTGAACGCCGAACCCAGTCGATCACATCTCCCCACATGCCCAACGAGCCCGACAGTGCCGCACACCGGCCGATGCCTCTGCCTCGCCGGGCGGACCGGGGAAGCCCCGGCCCGCCCGGCGAGGAGCGGTCAGCGGGCGCCCGCGCCCGAGGTCACGGAAGCCTTGACGTTGTTGGCGTTCTCCAGGGTGTAGGAGTACGGGATGCTCGCGACGCCGCCCGCCGACTGCGGGCTCCCCGAGCCGACGAAGACGTTGTTGCGCTGCACCAGCGTCCCGGGGTCGGAGTCGGCGTAGCCCACCAGGGTGGGCTCGTCGACGTTCTCGAAGTAGTTGCCCTCGACGAGGACACCCGCGTCCATGGTCGACGCGACGCCGTACTCGTTGTCGCGGTAGTAGTTGTTGTAGACGTGGACCGGGTTGCCGAACCGCACGCGCGGGTGGCGGGTGCCGGAGCCGTCGAAGTAGTTGTGGTGGTAGGTGACGCGCAGGTGGCCGCGGTCCTGGCTGCCGTTGTCGTCGCTGTGGCCCAGCAGCATCGACTTGTCGTGGCCGAACACGCGGTTCCACGAGACGGTGATGAAGTCGGACCCGCGCTTGATGTCGACCGCGCCGTCGTAGCCGTCGGTGAAGGAGTTGTGGTCGACCCAGACGTTGGTCGAGCCGGACTCGATGTTGATGGCGTCGTCGTTCCAGCCGCGGAAGCTCAGGTTGGTGATGATGACGTTCCGCGAGCCGCTGAGGGTGAGGCCGCAGCCGCTGATGGTCACCCCGGAGTTGCCGACGATCGTCTTGTTCGACCCGACCCTGATCATGCCCGAGCAGGAGAACGACGAGGTCACCCGCACCACGGCCGACCCGGTGCCGCTGACGGCCGAGGTGAGTGCCGCCGCGCTGCCGACGTTCACCGCGCCCGCGCTGCCGCCGCCGGTGGTGCCGCCGTTCTGCGTGGCCCAGCCCTGCAGCCCGCTCGGCGGCTGCGGGTTGGACCCGCCGCCCAGCTTGACCAGCTGCCACTGCTGGTTCCACCCGTTGAGGTCCTGGTACTGCGCGATCGCCCCGCCGTCGGCGCTGGACCACTCCCACACGTCCAACGCCTTGCCGCTGTTCCGGTTGATCAGCCGCACGTACCCGCTGTCGGAGTCCGCCAACCGGAAGTGCTGCCGGGTGTTGCCGCTGTCGGCGTTCTGCACCAGCCGCGCCCCATCGTCGGCGCTGGGCAGCTCCAGCACCTTCCCGCTCAACCGCGACTTCACCTTGTAGTAGCCACTACCAGCGTCAACGAACTGCCACTGCTGCTGGTTCCCATCGTTGCGCGCCCACTGCACGATCGGCGCACCGTCGTTCGTGGCGAAGTTGTAGACGTCGATAGCCTTCCCACTATGCCGCGACACCAGCACATACTGCGCAGAGGTGTCCACTGTGGCCGCAGTGGCGGCCCCCGGCAGCACAACCGGAACAGCCACCACGGCCGCCACCAAGGCCACCGGCACCCACCGCCGCGATCTCACCTTACCGAGCATTGATCCACTCCAGACATCGTCGTCCAGGGACAGGGAACAAGGGTCGTACGGGATCAACTGGAAGCGCTTACTCAGTTGTAGGACCCCAGGAATCCCCCGTCAACCCTCAATCTCCAACACCCCCCTCACGGACCCTTCCCCTCCCCAGAAACCCTGTGCTACCTTGACCAACGACCCAAGAAAGCGCTTTCTCACCCCACGGAGATCGGAGTCTCGCACCCCCTAGCCGCCCTCGGACGCACGCGCCCTCAGGAGTCATGGCCCGGAGTGGGTCGCCTTGCCGTTGACGAAGCGCCCGCGTTGACCAGGCACGATGTGCCCACGGGGAAGAGCTGCCTGCCCGCGCCTCGCCTTTCCCAGCTTCCACACGCCCGTGCCGGTCACTCGGATCGCGACTGCCTGGCCTCCTCGACAGCGTCGCGAACACCTTGCCCCATGGCCCGCACCAGGAGCTCAGAGCGGGGGGCGCCCATGGCTTTCGCCAACCGCCCCATCAGTTCTTCGTCGCCCGAGACGCGGAGCAGCTCGGCGATGCCCTTGGCATCGAGCAGGCCCGGTATGTGCGTTCCCAGGAGCCACGCTCCTGCTGGCGGTGGGTCGAAGTCGAACTTCTCGAGCGTGTCGATGTCCTCGTCGTAGAGCCGGTCGAGGTACCGCCCGGACGAGTACCACTCGATCATCGTCGCCAGGTCGAGCGCGTCGCGCGTGTCGGCGTGATGACGATCTCGCCATGCGAAGAGCTTCAGGAGCACAAGCGCCGGGATCGATGGGACCTTGACGGCGACCCCGTCCGGCAGGAGCACCGTCAGCGCCGAGTCGACCGCCTCGCGAAAGCCGAGGACGTTCATCGCGTGGTCATCCGGCCACATGATCGTCCGATCCGCCTGTTCGATGCCGCCGTAGGGCACTACATCAACCTCGGTCCCCTCGACGATGAACTTGTGCGCGCTGCGGCCGTGCCGGTCCAGTTTCCGCACCAGGCTGTTGAACTCGTCCCAAGAGCCGACCTCGGCCGCGATATCGATGTCCCGGGTCCGGCGTTGGGGACTCGTGCCCAGCAGACCGATCGAGACGAGCGAGCGCGCGGTCGCCCCCACGACCAGGTAGTGGACCCGCGCTTCGCGCGCCGCTTCCTCGATCCGGGCCAGCACCTTGGCGGCCCGCAGGACCTCAAAGTCGGTCGAGGCCCGCAAGTCGATCGTCACTGATCCTGATCCTGTCCGCGTGCTCACGTTGACGAGGGTCGCCGGAAGCGAGGAGGTCAGCGTAGATCAATGTGGACGGCACGATCCACGACTGCCCCGCCTTCGTCCAGAACCGCCGCCGTATCTGGATGTTGCCCGCCTGTTCCGCGCGCGCCATTCGGCGCTTGCCGATGAGCGAACGCGGCCGTTCGTCGGCGTAGAGGGTGAGGGTGGCCGGGATGAGGTGCGGGTCGAGGAGGCTCGCGCCTGCTTCGCCGCCCACTTGAACGTTCGACCGGGTCAGCTCGCCCTCCGAGCCTTGCCACCACGAGATGTCAGGGACCGTGAAGTCACCGAGGGCCAGCGATGGGGAGAGCCTTGTCGAGTAGGCCTCCGACCATCGGTTGAGCAGTTCCCCCGCTCTCCCCAGCCTGCGTTCGCCCGCCACGTCGTACAAGTAGCCCGCCTTGGCCAGGTCGTCGACGACCGCCTGGGCCGTGCCGAGCGAGACCCCGCTGGCGCTCGCGAGCCCGCGCAGCGGCTCCCCGGCCATGGTCGGCCAGCTGAGCAGGACGAACCCCACCTGCAGCCCCGCACGGCTGAACGCCTTGCTCCCGCGAGAGGAGGAACTGCTGGCGTGCCCGTGCGCTCTGCGGCGACCCCGGATGTCAATCAGCACGTCACCCCAGGCGATGTGCGCGTTGCCTGCCTCATCGATGTAGTCGATGCCCCGCTCGCGCAGCAGGCTCGCGGCCTGCTCGGTGATCGAGCGGGCGACGACCAGCGTGGGGAGCGAAGCGTGCGGGTGGAGGGCCGTCGCGAGTTCGGGCGGCACGGCCCGCTTGATCGCGACGGCGTACGTCCGAACCGCGCCTGACGCTCGACTGACGCGGGCCACCACGTCAGCCCTCCCGTCAGCGGCGCGCTTTCCCGACCGCATGTCGACCTTCAGACCGAGCCCGCGCAGCCAGCCCCGCAACTCGGTCAACTGATCGCGCTCGTTCAGAATTTCGCCATGTTCATTTTCGCTGAACATGCGTCAATTTTGAACGCAAGACCGGATCGACGCAAGTTCTCCCAGTTCAGCGCCAGCCTCAACCTGACGATCAGAGCGCTCTCACGCCGCAAACAAGTCGGTGAACACCCCCCACCGCCAGCGAACGCCGCTCGCCTTGGCGCTCCCTCCTCGTATGCGATCCTTCCGCCATGACGCCGAAGCTCCGCATCGCCCAGATCCCCGAGGCTGACGCCCTTCTGGAACGCGAACCCCTCGCCCTCCTGATCGGAATGCTGCTGGACCAGCACGTGGTTTGATGTATGACTAGTGCATGACCGTTGACCAGGTACGACGCGCCCACTGGGGCGACCTGTCCGGCCTGCACCTCGCCGGGCTCGTCCGCCTGTCCTTCGAGCTGGACCCCTCCGCGCCTTCGAGGCTGCCGGTCAGCGGCAAGGACATCCGAGGCCGGGACGAGCAGGAGAAGGACTGTCGTTCCTATGTGGAGTCCCGAGGCGGCACCTACGCCCACACGTACGTAGAACCCCATACGTCAGCGTGGAAGCGCAAGCGAGTCCAGCTCCCCGACGGCCGCTACGGCTACCGAGTCATCCGCCCGGTCTTCGAGGCCGCCCTCAACGACCTCAAGCGCGGCCACCTGGAAGACGGCACCCGCGTCGACGGTCTGATCGTCTACGACATCGACCGCCTGACGCGCGACAACCGCCACCTGGAAGACGCCATCGAGGTAGTCGAGCACTTCGGCCGCCCCATCATCGACATCACCGGCACCCTCGACCTCCTGACCGACAACGGCCGCACAGTCGCCCGCATCGTCGTCGCCACCAACAACAAGCAGTCCGCCGACACAGCCCGCCGCGTCAAGCGCAAGCACCGCGCCTTGGAGCAGGCAGGCATCCCCACTGGAGGCCGCCGCCCCTTCGGCTGGCAAGACGACAAGCGCACCCTCAACGAGCCCGAAGCCATCCTGATCCGCGAAGCCGCGGAACGCCTCCGCACCGGCGCCCCCATCGCCGCCATCGTCGCCGACTGGAACACCCGAGGCATCACCACGCCGTTGGGCAACAAGTGGGTCCCCCAAGCGGTCAAGACGGTCTTCCGCAACCCCCGTCTCTGCGGCTACCGCTCCCGCAACGTCCGCGACACCGACCCGGACACCGGCAAGGAAACCTTCCACGTCGACATCGTCCGCGACTCATCCGGCAACCCGGTCGTCGGCCAGTTCGCCCCAATCCTCTCCGTCGAGGACTGGGAGGCCGTCACAGCGGTGATCGGAGACCGCACCCTCTCCGGCCGAGGCAAGAACACCCGCACCTACCTCCTGACCGGCACCCTCCGCTGCGGCAAACCCGACTGCACCGGCAAACTCCGAGCCCTCAAGGCCCACCACACCCGCGTCAAAGACCCCACCCGCTTCTATTACACCTGCGAGTCCAAGTCCCAAGGCGGCTGCGGCGGAGGCGTCAGCATCCCCGGCAACGAAACCGACGAGTGGGTCACGGCCGCCGTAATCGCCAAGTACGAACTAGAAGCCCAACGCCGAGACGCCACCACCGAGCCTGAACCCTGGCCAGGCGAAGCCGAACTAGCCGAAGTCCGCGCCGACCTCACCGAGCTGGCCAAGGCCCGCAAGTCCCGCACCATCTCCGCCGCCCGCTACTTCTCCATGCTCCCTGAGCTGGAGGCCCAAGAGTCCGCGCTCCTAGCCGACCGCGAGCGCTGGCTGACTCGCTCCGCCAAGTCCACCGCCTATCCAACCCTCCGCCAAGACTGGCCACACCTCCCTTTGGCCCAGAAACGCGCCTTGGTCGAAGAAGTCCTAGTTGCTGTGGTCGTGCTTCCAGCCAATGGTCACCGAGGCTTCACTCCTGAGCGCTTGGAGCTAGTCTGGCGCGAGTAGCTAGCGCGAGACGGAGGTGGAAGTGCTGACCGATGAGGATGTAGAAGGTATACGAAGAGGGATTATCTATGCGGTTGCGAATGTCCACAGCAAGTGCGTCCTGGCACAACGCGCCAAGCCATCGACGGCCGAATCGCCTTACTCGCGCGATATCGATTGCATTCGATCCGAGAGTTACGCCTCCTACGACTTGTACCATGACGGCCTACAGGCAGCAGGGGGCGCAGGCGTCGCCGCGAACCACGCACTGTCAACAGTACTGAGAACATTGAAATTCTATGACACAACTGGCCCCACAAGCAGAGCACTATACGCACTTGCGCGTAGCGCACTGGAGGGTTCCTCACTGGCCTACTATATTCACCAGCCGGATATACCTTACAATTCTAGAATCTTGCGTTGCGGCCAGGTTCTAGTTTGGTCAGCACGCGAACTAATCACCTACAGCAAAGAAGTACGAGGAAAAGCAGGAAATGAGGTCTCAGCAAAGGCTAAAAGTGACTGGTCAGACCTCACAAGAAAGCTCACCGCTTCCGGCATCTCACTGGCTGGAAAGAACACGGACAAGCCGTGGGAGAAGCTTCAGCGACTCGATGATTCGGTTGGCAAGTTCGAAATTCTGAACGTGTTTCAACGCTTGGGCGCAGGGGCGGGCGCTCTCTACAGAATTCTGAGCGCAGGTACTCACCACGCACCTTGGTTCGCATCTCAGCACATCCGCATCGGCGGACATGACGAAGGGGGCATTAACTACGGTTTCGATATTCCTCAATCAGAGCAGGTCTCCCTCATTGGGAGCATTTGCAAGTTCATGCTCCAGAACGCCTCGGCAAGACTGGAGTACTTCGGTCAGTCATCGACGGATCTACGCGACCTGCGCATCACTTTCGAGACAACCTTCAACCACTTGGCGGATTTTCTCGACGAGATGGAAAACACCCCAGGTACGGTGGACAAGTGACAAACTCTGATTCAAGCGCTGGTTCGTGGATCATTCACAAAGAGTCGCTGGTCGATGACTCTCGACGCCTTCACCTGGCCATCGCCCATGTCGAACTTCCCGACGGCATCCAGTTCGAGCAGTACGTCCTCCGCATGCCCAAGGCGGCGATGACCGTCGTCCTCAACGACGCCCGCACTCACGTCCTGATGATCTACCGCCACCGCTTCATCATGGATCGCTGGACCTGGGAACTCCCCGGTGGCTACGTGGACCCCAACGAGGACCCCCAGCTCACCGCTGCCCGTGAGGTCGAGGAAGAGACCGGCTGGCGACCCCGCACCATCCGCCTCCTGACCACCTTTCAACCCCTTGCCGGAACTGCCGACTTCGAGAACCTGATCTACGTAGCCGAAGGCGCGGAGGACACCGGACAAGGCCCCGACATCAACGAGGCCGCTCGCGTCGAGTGGATCGCCCTGGACACCGTCCGCGACCGCATCGCCAAGGGCGAGATCATCGGCGCGGGCACCCAGCTCGGCCTGATGTTCGTCCTGGCCGAGCGCTAGCGACCAGGCACCGGGATCGACGCCGCCGACATGGCCGCGTACAGCTCCCGCACCGGCCCAGCCGACCGGTACCGCGTCAACCGCCGCCCCACATCCGCCAAGTACGCCACCGTCCGAACAGACCGCACCGACCCCGCCATGCCCACCGCGACAGAGGCCGTCTCGCACGCCTCTTCAACCCGCCCCTGATCGGCCAACGCCGAAGCCAGCACGGACAGGTTGAACAGCTTCCCCCGGTCGTACCCCTCGCTCATCTCCAGGGACCGCCGCGCGTGGACCTCCGAGTCCACCGGCCGCCCAAGATCGCGGAAGCAGTGGGCAAACTTCGCCGACAGGTAAGCCGCGTCGAAGTACCCCAAACCACTCAGGCGCGTCCTGGCCCTCAGCCGACGACAACGCCCGCTCAGCCTCCCCCAACGCGTCCAGACACGGCCGCGCGTGCCCTTGCAACGCGTACCCGTGCGCCGCCATCACCGCCGTCTCAGACACCAGCGCAGCCAGCCCAGACCGCGCAGCGTTCGACCGCGCCGCCTCACCCAGGTCAGCCGCGATCGCCCCAGACCGAAAGAACGCCGCCTGGTGGCTCATCCCGGCAAGCATCTCCGCCGCCAACGCGTCGTCATCGACGTCCTGACACAGCCGCAACGCCTGCCGCAGGTGCTTCCCACCCGCGTCCGCATCCCCCACGTCGTAGGCCATCCACCCGGCAAGCTGGTTCAGCTCCGCCACCGCCCCGAACAAGTCCGACCGAACACCATCCGTCGACCGCACGTCCCGAAGCATCGGAGCCACCTCCGACGCCAGGTAGTTGCTCACCGTCGATCGCGCGTGCCCACCGCCGAAGCGGTTGTCGAGGCGCCGGAACGTCCGCGTCATCTCCCGGACCATGGCCACCTCGGCCGATCCGAGCGTCCGCCCCACCGCAGCCGCGGGCACCACCGGCCCGAACCACCCGAACCCGGTAGCCGCCAGCCCGGCCACCTTGAACAGATCCCGCCGCCGCACGTCGTCCCCTTCCATCGCGTCGTCGCGGAGGCTAGGTGCTTCAAGGCCGCTCGGGTATGCACGAGGTGGTTGTTCGCCCAACTTGAACCACAGGTGAGCCTGCGGGATGCGAAGGACCCGCGCCCACGCTTCGAGCTTCGCCAGATCGCGCACCGGCTCAGACCGCTCCAACCGGCTCACTTGCCCCTGGGTCAGATCGAGCCAGCGACCAACACGCGCCTGCGTCAGCACCGGGCGGTGCTCGTACCGGTACGCGTACAGCACCTGCCCGAAGTGCCGAGCCCGGAACGCGTCCCGCAGCGCAGGACGACGCCAGAACTCATCCGGCTTCTCGGGCGCGCCGACACTCCGCGCCTCCCGACGCGCACACGGGCTGCACAGCGACAGACGGTTGTCAGCCGCCAGCCGAGCGCCGCATCCCGAGCAGGTCCGCACACTCCCCATCGCACTGAGTGTAATCACGCGCCCACGGGTTGACCTGCGGATATCCGCAACCTGGATATCTCACCCGCCGACGTCATGGGCTCGCCGAACCTCCGAGCTGATGGTGGACACCAGCAACGGAGGGAGACACGACGATGGGGCACACACCGATCCCCCGGACCCCCGGACTTCCGGTCGAGATGGCGATGGTGCGCCAACACACGCCGCTCAACCTGGCGATCCACGAGGAAGACGCCGTGATCTCGATGCAAGTCATCGGCGACCGCGCCGTCGTCGTCCTGGGGCTCACCTCGGCTGGCGCGACCATGCTCATCTCCGAGCTGCAACGCGCTGTCCGCGATCTACACCGAGGTCCCTCAATCCCGGTCGGCTCGCTCATGCCCCGAATGGAGTGAGCCGATCGCGGTCGGCGGGGCGGTTCCTCCGACGTTAACCACAGCCGCCCCGTCGACCATCCACCGTCCCAGGCGAGCCGCGACGCGATCACCTAGGCACCCATAGCTGCGGACAAAACACAAAAGACGAGCCCACGGGCTGCGGCCACAGCAGAGCCGCGAACACAAACACTTCCATTCATGCAGCAGCAGCGAAATCCCTGACCTGTCGCGCGCCCGCCGCAAGCATGAATGGAAGTGTTTGCGTTGGAGCAGCAGGAAGAACTCTGGCAATGGGCCGAGCGCGCAGCCGCCTCCGCCCCTCCCTGGACCGACGAGCGCTGGGCACGCACCAACGCCATCATCGGCCGCCGCTTAGCCCGCCCCGAACCCGAGCAGGCCCAGCAGTGGTCGGAGGCCGCGTGATGGCCGACTTCCCGCGCTGGATGCACCACCTCGGCGAGCGCGCCGCAGCCCCGGACTTCCACCGCTGGCGCGAGATGGTCACCGCCGCAGGTGGCTGTACCCACCCGATCCGCCTTGTCGGCAACTCCGCGACCGTGGACACCACCACGGGCGAGGTCCTGTCGACCTACGACACCGCCGACGAGCCCACCGGCTACCTCCTGACCGCCTGCGGCAACCGCCGGGCAAGCCGCTGCGAGTCGTGCGCCCGCGTCTACGCCGACGACACCTTTCACCTCATCCGCTCCGGCCTGGCCGGAGGCCGCGACGTGCCCGACTCGGTGGCCCTCCACCCACGCGTCTTCGCCACCTTCACGGCCCCATCCTTCGGCCCCGTGCACAGGCGAGCCCTGTCCCGCGACGGCCGAGCACTCCCCTGCCGCCCCCGCGACTCAGGCCCGTCCTGCCTAGCCCGCCACGAACCCGACGACCCGCTGTTAGGTCAGGCCATCGACCCAGGCACCTACGACTACTCCGGTGCCGTCCTCTGGAACCACCACGCGGGCGAGCTGTGGCACGTGTTCACCATCTACCTGCGCCGACACCTGGCAGAACGCCTGGCCGTGCCCCGCTCCAAGCTCAACGACCACCTCCGGACCGAGTACGCCAAGGTCGCCGAGTACCAGTCCCGAGGCTTGGTCCACTTCCACGCCGTCATCCGCTTGGACGGCCCAGCCGGACCCAGCGAGCCCCCACCCTTCGGCATCGACGCGGACGACCTCACGGACGCCGTCACCACGGCCGCCCAAGCCGTCTCGGTCTCCATCTCGACGCGAACCCTCCGCTGGGGCAAGCAGCTCGACGTCCGCCCCATCACCACCGACGCCGGATGGACCGACAAGCGGGTAGCCCGCTACATCGCCAAGTACGCCACCAAGGGCGCCGAAGCCGCGGGCACCGTCAACCGCCCGCTCCGCAACATCCGCCACCTGGACCGCATCCGAGGGCTCACCCCACACGCTCGCCGCATGATCGAAGCGTGCTGGACCGAAGCCGACCACCACCCACGGCTACGGGATTGGGCACACATGCTGGGCTACGGCGGCCACTTCTCCACCAAGAGCCGCCGCTACTCCACAACCCTGACGACCATCCGCAAGGACCGCGCCGACCACCGGGCGACCCAAGCCCGCAGCGCCAGCGGACTCCCGCCCCTGCCCGACCACACCGCCCGATTCGGCACCTGGCATGTCCTCGGCACCGGCTACAAGACCACCGCCGAGGAAACCTGGGCCGAACACATCCGCGAGCAGAAGCGCCGAGCAGGCTAACCCTGGTTCAGACTTTCTTCTCCCTCATCAAGCGCGCCGCCGCGCGGCGCGACCAGCGCGGCCTGGCACCACCTTGCCGCCGACCAGTGAGAGCGCACGCCACGGACGGGCTCCCGCTCCGCTCCGCCCGTCCGGGCGGCCCTCTCACCGGCGGCAAGCCTCACCAGCCGCGCGGCGACACGCAGAAGAACGCCCTCGCCGGGCAGGCAGGTCTCCGGGATGGCTCGGTGATGCGCCTCGGCCCCGATGGCAGGTGATCGCCCGTGCCATCCCGACGACCTCCCGAAGGGCTATCAGACAGGACCAGGGCCGCAATCCTGGCACCGCACCTCACCAAGGTCGAAGGTTGCGGCCCTACTCCAGCCTGATCGGGCTAGCGCCAGGTCGACGGGATGGCACTACCCACGTCTGGAAGTGACCCATAACCCCGATGTGCGATCCTTCCGCCATGACGCCGACGATCCGCATCGCCCAGATACCCGAGGCCGACGCCCTTCTGGAACGCGAACCCCTCGCCCTCCTGATCGGAATGTTGCTAGATCAACAAATTCCAATGGAGGTCGCGTTCAACGGCCCGAAGAAGCTCTACGATCGCCTCGGCAACAAGCTCGACGTCCACGAGATCGCCACCTACGACCCGGACGAGTTCGCCACCATCTCAACCACGCCGCCCGCCATCCACCGCTACGGCGGCAGCATGGGCAGGCGCGTCCAGGCACTCTGCCAGTACATCGTCGAGCACTACGACGGCGACACCGCCGCGATCTGGACCAAGGGCAAGCCCACCGGAGCCGAGGTCCTGAAGCGCCTCAAGGCCCTCCCCGGATTCGGCGAGCAGAAGGCCAAGATCTTCCTAGCCTTGCTGGGCAAGCAGTACGGCGTGGCCCCGTACGGCTGGCGCAAGGCCGCGGGCGACTACGGCGGCCCCAGGACCCGCATGTCCGTCGCCGACGTCACCGGCCCAGAAACCCTCGCCAAGGTGCGCGCGTACAAGAAAGCCAAGAAGGCCGCCGCCAAGGCAGAGGCGTAACACGTCCATCGAAAACGTGCATAAATAAACCACTCCATCAGTTCTACCCCACCCGAACGACTCCTAACCTCGGCTTCCCAACCGAACCCGACACCCAGGAGTCGCTGTGCGAACCGACACACTCCAAATCCACGCATCGGTGGCCGTAGCCGACTGCACAGTCACATCCCGCACCCACCCCGACGGCGCTCAAGTCACCCTGACCGGCACAAGCGACCAAGAACTGACCCTCGACTTCACCCTCTCCGCGTTCCACACCTTCGCCACAGCGATCCACAAGACCGACCTCGCCCTAAAAGCGGCAGCAACCGCAGCGATCGGCGAGTAACCATGTCGTATTCAACGCTCCCGCCCGACGTGGCCAGACTCCTACTCCGATACGAGATAGATCGCCTGTGCAAGCGCGCCGGAGCAACGCACGCCGAGATGGGCGAACGTCTCGGCACAAGCAGAGCAGCATTCACGCAAATCATCTCAGGCAAGACTCTACCCAGCAAGCCAGCAGTAGAGGTGATAGGCAGATATCTCGGATCAGAGCCAGAAAGCCAAGAACTGATCGAGATTCTGGAACAAGCAAAGAAGGGTCCACCGCCATCAGCCGCAGAGGTCCGGCATGGCTTCAAGCTCACCTGGGGCCTCTGCCACACAGCCAAGCGTATCGAAATCTTCTCCCAAAACAGTATCCCGAGCTTCCTCCAAACCTCCATGCCAGCCGCCCCGAGGACCAGTGGAGCTGAACTTCGGCCGAACGCCGATGCCATCGTTCTCTGCATTCTCAATGAGCAAGCACTACTAGCTTCTGCCAGTTGCCTTCAGGAAATCATCAGGCCACCCCGATCGGAAATCCTGATACTACCGAGCACTGCACCAAAGCAACTATCTACAAGTACTCCATTTGTGATTACACACAGGGCCGACGGGACGTGTGCAGCACATGAGAATACCCGCTACTTCTCGTACACCTATAGCCTTTATGGAGTAGTCCAACAATACCGACAACTCTTGACGGAACTCAGACGAGAAGCGCAAGAAATAGCGCCACAACCTAAATGAACACATCGCGGCCACGTGCAGATACCTTACGTTGACACATCTTTCAACTTGTGGCAATCTCACTCGCTACAGCAGAAGCAAAGATTTAACGCTATGAGCACCGATGCAAGAATCGGACAACCGGCCGCAAGGGGTCGCTAGTTGAACCGAATACCGAAGAGTCCGCCGCTTTCATACTCATCGGTCATGTGGGCGCACTCGTGATAATTAAGCTTAGATTCAACGGATAGCGCCTTATCGAGATCATCCGAGTTCATCGTGACGATGTACTGCAACCCTTCAGTAGTAGAAAGTTCAGATCCCACTTCAAGCGCTTCCCTGACTTGTCGTGCTTCCACACCGTCAAACAGGTGACTGTCATGAATCAGGAAATCAGGACCAAGACCATTTCTGCGCGCAAAAACGGCCATCGTAACGTCGAAGCAGAAGATGGCCATGCTGCGCACTCCTCCACTGTTATCTCCGCCGAGGGTCGGCGAGAAGGTGTACCCTCCCCCTTCCGCAGTGCCAATGGTTAGCGCTGCAGGTCGCTTGTCTCCATACAACCGGTATGCGATCTCGGAAAACTTGGCCGCCAAAAATTCGCGCTGAGATCGACGTTCTTCAAGCTCGGCACTAAACAGCAACCCTAGCTCTGCACTTTGCAAATCCAGGTGCCTACTACTGTCTTCCCACCTATCAATTAGTTCTCGACGTCGCTTCAATTCGGCTAGACGACTATCAATATCTACCATCTGACGTTGCATCTCTTGAAAAGTTTCCAACGCTCCGCCAGCCTGAAGAATCCGCATTAGGCGGGAACGCTCTTGATCAGCCTCGGCTAGACGCTGCCGCTTCTCGGATGCCTCAGCAAGCAGACGCGTGCGTTCAGCCTCCAAGTATCTTCTTCGGTTAGAGACGACCGAAAGGTGGAACGCCTGAACCTCATCGAACCGGCGTTGAACCTGTTCACTTAGGACTACTCCAATCTCGGCGTAGACCTGACGGAGGTGATCGTATCCACGATCCTCGACGTTCTCTTCCGAGATTGCTATCTCAAGATCTTTAGCGTTTCGTTCTGCGAGTGTGATGTCATCATTTAACCGCCGAATTAGCCGGCTTAGCTCGTCAGCTTGAACGCGGTTCTCATCGTAATTTTCGAGCACCTGGAAGTTTTCCGCACGCTGCGTGAACCTGTTCAACTGGACCTGCAATGTGGCAATCTCGGCGTCTAGATCACGAACCTTGCCCATTGCCATTCCGAGCACCGGGCTACGAGATGCCCGCTTGAGGTCGCGGAGACTTTTCTTAGCGTCGGCGAGTTCCTTAACTCGGGAAACGAGGTCTAGATCTAACCCAAAAAGATGCGCAAGTGGCGCAGCGGTATCTAGCGCGCTCTGCTTACGGTAGGTTTCTACCGGATTGAGAAAACCACCATTGTTTGCGTTGCGTAGGTAGAAGGCAACTAGCGATCGATAAGATGGCTCATTATCGAGTCCCGACAATCCGAACAGTAGGCCTCCGAGGAGCGCCCGATACTGGGCAAGCTTGATAACCTCAGAGTTTACCTTAATTGTCGAAGCCGAAGCTCCCGATCGTTCGATATGCCAATTGTCCGCAGCCGCCTCGAACTCCATAGAGAAAGTGGCGTCGATAAGCTCTGGCCGACGAAGAATGTGATCCGCACGCGCATCCGAGCCGAGCATGAAATCCAAGACTTGAATAAAGCTAGTCTTGCCGACAGCGTTTCTACTATCTTTCACTGTAGAAGACTTGGTGCGATCGGCAATAGCAATATTGAGACCTGGCCGGAAGTTTGCTTCCTTAAAGTTCGCTAGTGAGCTAGTGAGCGATTTAAGCACGCATCCTCCTCACTAGTTGATCACCAGAGAACTCCACGCCTCCAACGGCGTACAGTCCATCTAGCGCTAGAGCAAACCACCAAAACGGAACCGCAGAGGTCATCTTGTTTTCAACACGCCAACGCTGAAGCCGATCCCATACAGCGCTAACAGTTCCTGGCGTCTCTAACTGTTCAATAATTTGCGCTCCAAGCGTCACCAACGCTTGATCTGCCGCTACCGCCTTCGTTGGAAGGTACATTAAGCTACACCTGGAGCTTCAAAAATTTCACAGCGCTCAAAGAAGTGAGTCACTACCATTACTGCGGCATTCCGCTGCTCTTCTCTCTCTTTCAGTTCGCCAGACTCAACAAAAGCTTCCTTGATAAGGTCATCGCAGAGCGCGTGGAAAACCGAGTCGGAATCCGGTAGGGTCGCGCGAAGCCCATCAAACTTGCTGCGGAGAATTTCTGAAACTTGAGCCTGCTCGCCAGGACTTGCTTTGGAGAAGTAGTACCTTACATGACCCGTATGAACTTGAAAGCGCTTGATCAGATCAGCAAGGTCCTCGCTGAACCTGTTGTGTTCAATCTTGCCGAATGGCACCTCCACCACTGGATCTAGATCGGATGCCAGCCGAGTCCTGGCTAGACTCTCAACGCATCGCGCGATATAGCTCATCCCAGCGGGATGATCTGACGGCGGCGCACCTAAGACATAGGACAGCTTGTCGCGCGAGAGTTCTCGGCACGTTTCGTTCCACAGAACCTGAGGCGGCCAGTTCTCAATCTCTATTCTCTTATCCTTGTACAGCCGCTTTAGAGCGATAATCCCTTCCGCAACCATCACCGGAAGACCAGCTGCGTTGTTATAAACAAACGCCCATCTCTTCATCGCGTCAGCCCAGTGCAAACGCGCGGTTTCGAAATCTGTTCTGATTTTCTTGGTGACATATTTGGGATCGGGGCTGGTAGCCCCATAACACGCAAGCATGAGGTCATCCACCCAGCCATCGCATCCCTTGTCTCCGCGTCCCCCCGGATCGACCTGAATGAAGCTACCTCCGTGCTTCGCCAACATAATGTCTGTGACGAATCCCTGCCACTCGAAGCTCGACTTTCGGGCGCACAGTGCGAGGAACTGGCTATGAAACCAGGCGCGGTCTTGACTGCTCAGGTCTGACATAACCCCTCGATATCTGGTCGATCATCTACTGACAGTCTCGCATTGACACCCACCAGCGTTACAGGAAGTACACGGCACTGGAAGTGCCTCCACACGTACGGCCCAACAACAGACGTTGCTACTGCGCTGATTGACTAAGCGTTAACATACATTGAGCGTTGTGTTGCGACCAGCAGATCCCGATGGAGGTGGCGTTCAACGGGCCGAAGAAGCTCTACGACCGGCTTGGTAGCAAGCTCGACGTGCATGAGATCGCCGGCTATGACCCCGATGCCTTTGCCACCCTGGCCACCACGCCGCCCGCCATCCACCGCTACGGCGGCAGCATGGGGAGGCGGGTGCAGGCGCTTTGCCAGTACATCGTTGAGCACTACGACGGGGACACCGCCGCGATCTGGACCAAGGGGAAGCCCACTGGGGTCGAGGTGCTCAGGCGGCTCAAGGCGTTGCCTGGGTTTGGTGAGCAGAAGGCCAAGATCTTCCTCGCCCTCCTCGGCAAGCAGTACGGCGTCGCCCCCTACGGCTGGCGCAAGGCAGCGGGCGACTACGGCGGGACCAACACCCGCATGTCCGTCGCCGACGTCACCGGGCCCGAGACCCTCGCCAAGGTGCGTGCCTACAAGAAGGCCAAGAAGGCCGCCGTCACGGCCGAGGCGTGACGGGCAGGGTGGCCAGGTAGACGACGTCGGGCTCGCCTCGGGGGACGGGGACGGGCAGTTCCTCGACAGAGGAAAAGTGGGCACGGAGGCGGGTGTGGAAGGCGGGGCTGGCGTTGGCGCTCCAGACGGCGAGGATGCCGTTGGCGGAGAGGAGGTCAGCGAGCAGGTCCAGGCCGTGGTCGGTGTAGAGGCCCGCGTTGCCCTCGTCCAGGGTCCAGTCGGGACCGTTGTCGATGTCGAGGCAGAGCGCGCCGAACTTCTCGTCCACTGTGGATAGCCAGGTGACCAGGTCGGCGGCGACGCAGCGGGTTCTGGGGTCGGACAGCAGGTCGGCGTTGCCCAGCGGGCCCTGGTTCCACTCGATGACGGCGGGTTCGCGCTCGACCACGACGACCTCGCCGACGCGGGGGTTGGCCAGCGCCGCCGCCAGGGAGAAGCCGACGCCGAGGCCGCCGACGACCAGGGTGGCGCCGGGTGGCATCCGCTCGGCAGCGGCGTCGACCAGCAGGCGCTCGGACTCACCGGCTCGGGTGTCCATGAGGAACATGCCGTCGGCGATGATCTCGTGGTGGCCGCCGACGCGGCGCAGGACCAGTTCGCCGCAGGCGCCGGGGGCGCGGGCGATCACAGTGGGCAGCTCGTTCATATGCCGCTCTACTGTGCCAGAGTCCGCGCCATGCTTCCCACGATCCCGGGGCTGACCTTCGCGCACCCGCTCGGCCAGGGCGGGTTCGGCACCGTGCACCTGGCCCGCCAGCACCGCCTCGACCGCGATGTCGCCGTCAAGCTCGACAACCGGGTCCTGTCCACCGAGCGCGACCAGGCCCGCTTCCTGCGCGAGGCGCGCGCGGCGGCCCGCCTCTCCGGTCACCCGAACGTGGTCAACGTCTACGACGCCGGGGTCGCCGGGGACAACCGGCCCTACATCGTCATGGAGCTGTGCACCGGCGGGTCGCTGGCCGACGCGCTGCGCGAGCGGGGGCCGCTGCCGGTCGACGAGGTCGTCGAGCTGGGCGCCCGGCTGGCCGACGCGCTGGCCAGGATGCACTCCATCGGCATCCTGCACCGCGACATCAAGCCGGCGAACATCCTGGTCAACGCCTTCGGCGCGGTGAAGCTGGCCGACTTCGACCTGGCCGCGATCCTCGACGCGCACGCCGAGAGCACCATCACCGTCGGCGCGCTGAGCCCGCACTACGCCGCCCCCGAGGTGTTCGCCCACGCCGCGCCCAGCCCGGCGGGCGACATCTACTCCCTGGCCGCGACCCTCTACACCCTCGCCGCCGGGTCTATCCCCCGCGACATCCCGTGGCCCGCAACTCCCTCGACCAGCTGGTCGGCGTGCTGCGCGGCCCGGTCCGGCCGATCCCGCACGCGCCCGCGGCCGTCAACGCCATCCTGCTGGCCGCGCTCGCCGCCGACCCGGCCCAGCGCACCGACTCCGCCGAGCGGCTGCGCGACGAGCTGACCGGGCTGCGCGCCGCGCGCCCGGTGTCGCGGCTCGCGCGGACCACCGGCCGCAAGGCCGCGGCGGCCATCGCCGTGCCCGCGCTGCTCGCGGCGGGGTTCTTCGGCCGCGGGCTGTTACCCGCGGACCAGCGGGAGCCGGGCCAACAGGACCAGACCGCGCAGGCGCAGGCCGCGCCCGCCGGGATGACCGAGTGCGCGGGCCACGAGGCCGACGGCTACTGCGTGGCCGACAAGTGCTTCGGCGGCATCGTCAACAACGCCGACATGCACATCGTCGCGCGCCCGGTGCCGTGCGCCGAATCGCACCCGTGGCAGGCGTTCAGCGGCACCCGCCTGCCCGCGGAGGCCAGGGAGCTGCCCGTCACCGAGATCCTGGAGCTGCCACCGGTCAGCGCGGCCTGCTCAGCGGAGGTGATGGCCGCCCGCGCGAACCTCGACACCACCGGGTGGGAGGTGCAGCTGCTGCCCAGCGCCGACCGCTCCACGGCGCTGTGCCTGGCGGGCAAGCCTGGGGAGCGGTTGACCGGCAGCGCCTTCGACGCCGGGTGATCTGTAGCCTGGTGACCGAATACTCCTAACTGACAGGGGCACTATGCGTTCTCGGATTGCCACCACTCTGACCGCCGCCGCCTTGCTGAGCGCGCTGGCGGGCTGCGCGGAGATCCAGCAGGCCACCGACACCGCGAGCAACGCCGCCGACAAGGCCACCGTGTGCGCCAAGGCGCTGGAGCTGGGCGGCTACACCCCCGACGCGAACGACCCGCAGAAGGCCGTCGACGAGGCGCAGCAGAAGGCCGAGGAGCTCAACACCCTGGCCCAGGACGTGGGCGACACGACGCTGAGCGAGGCGCTCACCGGCATGGCCACCCAGATGCGCGAGATCCCGGCCAACCTCGACCCCACCAACCTGGCCGAGTGGACCCAGCAGAAGATCGCCGCTTTCAACACCCTGACCCAAGCCTGCCTCTGACCGGACGAACGGCCGCCCACTCCCCGTGGGCGGCCGTTGCCGCGTCAGACGTTGGTGATCTCCTCGATCAGCGCGTCGACGTCGAAGAAGTCGGACTCGCCGCCGATGGGCACCATGGCCGCGGTGGTGGCGGCGAACGCGGCGACGTCGGCGTGGTCGAGGACCAGCACGGCGTGGCCGTCGGGCGACTCGATCTCGACCATCAGCACGCCGACGCCGGACTCCTCGGCCGGGTGGAAGCGCACGTCGCCCTCCCCCGCGGGCCCCGAGAGCCCCGCGAGCAGCAGGTCGCGGGCGAAGACCCACTCGACCCAGCTGTCGTTGTCGGTCTGGAAGGCGGCCGCGATCGTGAACGGTTCGCCGGTGCGGTAGGTCCAGCGGGACCGCACCGGGATGCTGCCGCCGTAGCGCGAGATGAGCTGCTCTGTGTGCTCGGTGTGGCTCGTCATCTCGGTGCCTCCCTGTCCTCCTGGCCCGCGCGTTGGTCGTTCGCGAGCCGTTAGCAGGGAAACGCTTTTGGCAGCGGTCCGTGATGCCAAGAGCTGCGGTTTCACGCGATCGGGGGAAGAAAGTCCGGCGGTGCTAACGCGCCAGCCAATCGTTATCCGCTGTGTAGCGCGCCATTACTCGTCTGCGTGAGCGAGTGGTCACAATCGGACACCGTCAGGGACCGACGACCGCGGCGGCGAGTTCGTCGGCCAGCGCCGGTGTCGCCGCGACGACACCGGACCAGCGCCGCGACAGGTCCGGGTCGAACTCCAGCGCACGCCCGCGCGCGTCGATCACCGCGCCGCCCGCCGCGGGCACCGTGACCAGGGCCGCGGCCAGGTCGACCAGCCGCAGGGTGTCCGAGCCCGGGTCGGCGAAGGCGTCGACGGACCCCTCGGCGACCAGGGCCGCCTCCAGGCAGGTGGTGCCCAGCACCCGCAGCCGGTCCACCCGGTCGGCCACCCGCAGCCACGCCTCCCGGCTGTTGCGCTTCGGCCGCAGCAGGTTCACCGTCGCACCGGCCAGCGACGTCCGCCCGCTCGTGCGGTACGGCGTCGGGCGGCCCACCTTGGCCCACCACACGCGGCCGGTGTCCAGCCAGGACGTCAGGGCCTCGACCGGCGCGGAGTCGCGGACCAGCGTCCCGGCGAAGCACGACAGCGGCACCCCGGACGCGGCGTTCCACGACCCGTCCACCGGGTCCACCACCAGCGTCAGCGCCGAGCCGTGGTCGAGGAACCCGACCTCCTCGGAGAGCAGGTTGACGCCGTTGCGCTGCGCCGACTCGACGACGGCCTCCTCCACGACGGCGTCCACCCGCATCGTCGGGGTGCCGTCGGCGCCCATGTCCACCTCCTCGGCCAGCGCGACGCGGCCGAACGAGCGGCGCGCCATCCCGTAGGCCCGCGACGCGGAGCGGGCGGCGTCGGCCAGGGCGGGGTGGACGTCGGCGGGCAGGCCGGGGGCGGGCACCGGCCAGGCGATCAGGCTCACGCGGGGCACCGTAACAACAGCGGCGGCCCCTCCCGGTGTGGGAGGGGCCGCCGTCAGCGGAAGCTCAGAGCAGGCCCAGCGACGCCACCGCGTCGCGCTCCTCGGCCAGCTCGGCGACCGAGGCGTCGATGCGGGCGCGGGAGAACTCGTTGACCTCCAGGCCCTGCACGATCGAGTACTCGCCGCCGGAGCAGGTCACCGGGAACGACGAGATCAGGCCCTCCGGCACGCCGTAGGAGCCGTCCGACGGAATGGCCATCGAGGTCCAGTCGCCCTCGGCGGTGCCGTTGACCCAGTCGTGGATGTGGTTGAGCGCGGCGTTGGCCGCCGACGCCGCGCTGGAGGCCCCGCGGGCCTCGATGATCGCCGCGCCGCGCTTGGCCACCGTCGGGATGTAGGTCTCGGCCAGCCACGCCTCGTCGTCGACCACCTCGGCGGCGGAGCGCCCGTTGACCTGGCAGTTGAACAGGTCCGGGTACTGCGTCGCGGAGTGGTTGCCCCAGATGGTCATCTTGGTGATCTCGGTGACCGAGCAGCCGACCTTGGCCGCCAGCTGCGACAGCGCCCGGTTGTGGTCAAGGCGGGTCATCGCGGTGAACCGCGAGCGCGGCACGTCCGGGGCGTGCGAGGCGGCGATCAGGGCGTTGGTGTTGGCCGGGTTGCCGACCACCAGCACGCGCACGTCGGAGGCGGCGCCCGCGTTGATGGCCTCGCCCTGGGGCTTGAAGATGCCGCCGTTGGCCTCCAGGAGGTCGCCGCGCTCCATGCCCTTGGTCCGCGGGCGCGCGCCGACCAGCAGCGCGACGTTGACCCCGTCGAACGCCTTCTTCGGGTCGTCGGTGATCTCGATGCCCGAGAGCAGCGGGAACGCGCAGTCGTCGAGCTCCATCGCGGTGCCCTCGGCGGCCTTGACCGCCTGCGGGATCTCCAGCAGCCGCAGGCTGACCGGGGTGTCGGGGCCCAGCAGGTGCCCGGAGGCGATGCGGAACAGCAGCGCGTAGCCGATCTGTCCGGCGGCTCCGGTGACGGTCACGTTGACGGGTGCCACGAGGTGCGTTCCCCTCCCGAGATAGCGGGCTGCCATGCCTGCGCCCGGCGCTGTGGAGGCTACCAAGCGCGCCACGCGGCCCGGCGGACACGGTGAGCAGGGTCTCCGCCACCTCCTTCGGGTGGTTCTGGCGCGACACCACCGGCGGCGGGACACCGGCCGGGCGCGCGGAGGCGATCATGAACGCGATCCCCGCGCGCCAGAGGAGAGCCCACCTGAAGATGGCCCAGCAGCACCAGGACCCGACGGTCCGCATCGCCCTCCTCGGGGCCGAACTGCGCACCCAGCGAGACCGGGTCGGCCTGAGCCTGGCCGAGGTCACCGCCAAGATCGGGATCAGCGCGGCCAAGCTCAGCCGGATGGAGAACGGCCGCGCGCCCCAGCAGCCCGAGGACGTCGCCGCCCTGCTCGGCCTCTACGGCGTCACCGGCCTCTCCCGCGAGGACCTGCTCGACCTCGCGGGCAGCCTGGCCGAGGGCGCGGGCGGCTCGGACGCGGCGCTGCGGTTCCTGGAAGCGCGCGCGGCGATGCTCGTGGACTACCAGTCCGCCCTCGTCCCCGAACTGCTCCAGACCGTCCCGTACGCCCAGGCCGCGCTGCGCGAGGTCGCCATGCTCGACGACGACGCGGTCCTCGACCGCTGGACGCAGCGCATCCACCGCCAGGCCGTGCTGCGCAAACCCCAGCCGCCGCGGTACTACGCGATCATCGCCGAGGCCGCGCTGCGCAACTCCGTCGGCGGACGCGCGGTGATGCGCGAGCAGCTGCGCTACCTGGTCGAGGCGGGCGGCCGCCGTCCGGTGACGATCCGGCTCATCCCCGACCTGCCACACGGCCATCCCGGCCTCGGCGGAGCGTTCCAGCGCCTGCAGTTCCCCGACCGCGGCGCCATCGTCGTCCTGGACAAGCGCACGTCCCGCCTGTTCGTCGAGGGCACCCCCGAGGTCAAGCACTACGACCGCGTCGTGGTCGAGCTGCTGAGCACCGCACTCCCCGAAGCCGACTCCCTGGCCCGCATCACCACCCTGGCCAAAGCGCTTTAACCACCAGAAGTCCCCGCCCGCCCTCGGTGATCAGCGCGCAGGCCGAGGCGCATCAGGTCTCCAGGGGGCCGCCTTCGATCGTCAGCGCCACCGCGATGACCATGGTGCCGAAACCGGCGTAGCTCAGGACGTCGACCCCGCGGCCGCGGATGGCGACCAGGCCCGCCTGCTCGTCGCGCAGCAGCGCGCGCAGCCCGGCGGCGAGGAACAGCGCCAGTCCAATCCAGACGGTGCCCTCGCGCCAGTGGTACTGGACGATCCGCACCAGTCCGACCACGACGACGGCCATCACCAGGCCGAACGGGATGTGCACGAGCGCGGGGTGGCGGCCCCCGCGCGAGGGCTCGCTCACCCGCGCGCGCCGCGCTCGGCCACCTCGACGGTGTTGCGCAGCAGCATGGCGATCGTCATGGGGCCGACGCCGCCGGGCATGGGGGCCAGGTAGCCCGCGACCTCGCGCACGTCGGGGTGCACGTCGCCGACCAGGCCCGCGTCGGTGCGGGTGACGCCGACGTCGAGGACGGTCGCGCCGGGCTTGACCATGTCCGCGGTGATCAGGCCCGCGCTGCCCGCGGCGGCGACGACGATGTCGGCGCGGCGCACCTCGGCGGCCAGGTCCTTGGTGCCGGTGTGGCACAGGGTGACGGTGGCGTTCTCGCTGCGGCGGGTCAGCAGCAGCCCGAGCGGACGGCCCGCGGTCACGCCGCGGCCGACCACGGTGACCCTGGCGCCCGCGAGCGGGACGTCGTAGCGGCGCAGCAGCTCGACGATGCCGACCGGGGTGCACGGCAGGGGCGCGGCGTCGCCGAGGACGAGCTTGCCCAGGTTCGTGGGGTGCAGGCCGTCGGAGTCCTTGGCCGGGTCGATGCGCTCCAGCACGCGGCCCGCGTCGAGGTGGCCGGGCAGGGGCAGCTGCACGAGGTAGCCGGTGCACTCGGGGTTGTCGTTCAGCTCGTCGACGACCGCCTCCAGCTCCGCCTGGCTGACGGTCGCGGGCAGGTCGCGGCGGATGGAGTTGATGCCGATCTTGCTGCAGAAGTTGTGCTTGCTGCGCACGTAGGCGTGCGAGCCGGGGTCGTCGCCCACCAGGACGGTGCCGAGTCCGGGCACCACGCCGCGCTCGGCGAGCGCGGCCACGCGTACGCGCAGCTCGTCCAGGATGGCGTTGCGGGTGGCCTTGCCGTCGAGAATCGTCGCGGTCACGGCCGTCATCCTCTCATTGCGAGCGCTGGGGACCCGCCGCGACCACCACCGCGACCATGGTCACCGCCGCGCCCGCCAGCGTCGCGGCGGAGACACCCCGGTCGAGCAGGTCGAGCAGGATGGAGCCGAGGATCTGCCCGGACACCGCGGCCAGCCCCAACAACAGCACCCCGATGTGACGCACGGCGAACACCGCGCTGGACAGGCCGCCAACGCCGAGCACGCCTCCTAAGTAGAGCCACCACTGCGACGGCGGAGCGTCGGGCCAGCCCCGGACGAGGACGTCGACGGCGCAGGCGACCAGCAGCGCGACCGTGCCGATGGCGAAGTTGAGCAAGGTGGCGAACCGGACGCTGCCCCCGGAAGCGCGCACGAGCCCGTTGACCGCCTGCTGCCACCCCATCGCCGCCCCGCCCAGCGCCGGGATCACTGCCAGCCAGAGCCGCCGCGGCTCACCGAGCTGGTCGGACACCGCGACCGCCACCGCCACCACCGCGAGCGCCGCCCCCACCGCCCGGCGCGCGGTCACCGGCACAACCCCACTGGGCCCGATCCCCGAACGATCCGCGAGCAGGCTGCTGACCACCTGCCCAGCGACGACCGACACGGTGAACACGGCGACCCCCAGCAACGTCACCGTCAACCCCTGCGTGGTGACGAACCACGCCCCGGCCGCACCACCCAGGCACTGCCACCACCGCAGTTCCCCACCCCGCAACGCCCCCACGACCCTGCCCGCCGCCGCACGCGGCTTCGCCGCCGACCCGACCACCAGGCACAACAGAACGAGCCCCACGCTGAACGACACCAGCGCCGCGAACAACCCGTCCCCAAACCCCCGCGCCAACTGCCCGTTGATCCGCCCCTGCACCGCGACCGCCACCCCACCCGCACCGGCGGCCACCAACCCAACCCCACGCCCCACAGTCCAATTGTTCAACAATCCCCCCACGCCTACACGCCCCCATTCCATCGTTGAACAATCAGCCAATCATCCACACCGCGATCGTTGAACAATCCATCCTTCAAGTCGTCCAATTGTTGAACAATTCACGGACGGACGACATCGAGGTGATCGTTCAACAATCCTTCGATCCGCTACGGCAGGATTGTTGAACGATTCGGGTTCGCGCCGATCGTTCGATCGTTCAACATGTGAGCGATTCGTGGATGACGCGGTCGCGTGCGGGTTGGGTGGGTCAGATCCAGCGGTGGCGGACGGCGTGGACGGCGAGTTGGAATCGGGAGGTGGCGCCCGCGTGCTCCATGAGGCGTTGCAGGTGGCGGAAGACCGTTCGCCTGCTGATGCCCAGTTGGCGGGCGATCGAGTCGTCGTTGGCGCCTGCGGCCAGCAGACCGAGTAGGCGTTGTTCGATCGGCTGCACCGGGGACAGGGAGTGGGCGCCCGCCTGCAGCGGCACCGCCAAGCGCCACGACGCCTCGAACAGGCCGACCAGGGCCGAGAGCAGGCTGCTGGGGTGCACGACCAGCAGCGAGCGGTTCACGTCCGCCTCGGCGACCGGCAGGGACACCGTGGCGAACTGCTGGTCCACGATCGTCAGCTTCACCGGCACCTCCGGCAGCACCCTCGCCTGCTCCCCCGCCGCGACGCACGGCTGAATGTTGTTCGCGTAGCGGGCCGGGTCCTCGACGGAGGAGCGGGCGTAGACCACCCGGTAGGTGACCTCGCCCCGGGCGAGCTGCTCCAGCTCGGCGTTGTTGATGTGCCCCTCGGTGAAGTACGGCGGTGACTCCAGCCTGCGGATCTCGGTGCGCGCGCTCAGCTCCATCTGCTGAATGCGCTGGGCGATCGCCGTCCCGGTCACCACCTCGATGAGGTCATCAGTGCGCTGCGGGGAGACCGCGCGACGAAAGGTGTCGTAAGCGTTGAGGGTGGCGACCCTGGCCTGCTCCAGCTCGCTGGCCCTGCGCCTGCTCAGGATCTCCAGGCCGGACGCGGGCGGCACCGGGGTGACCACGCGCCCGTCCATCCCGCCGGTCCCCACCAGCCCCGCGTCGGTGAGGGCGCGCACGGCGGCGCGGACGCCGGGTTGCGGGCGCTCGGTCCCCACGGCGATCTCCTCGGCCGTCGAGGGGCCGACACGCAGCAGGAACTGGTAGGCGTTGATCTCGTCGTCGGGCAGGCCGAGACGGGACAGGTGCGGCGCGAGATCGCCGTCAGACATGCAGACCTCCGTCGTTGCACGCGGAGAGTGGCACACATGGGACGGTGGCACAAACGGGGCAGAAGGTCACCCGCCTGGGTTGAGGTTCCGCTGACTTTGCGTTATCGCCGCAGGCAGAGCCGTGCTCCCAGGTACACCGTGTGCCTGCGACCGCCCGGCAGGGGAAGATGGTGCCTGTGGCAGGACCAACGCAGCTCAACCCGACCGAACAGGACTCCCTGGTCAAGCAGATCGGGCTGGCTCTGCTTCGGGCGGCGCCCGCCGACTGGGCCTCCGTGGAGGTCGCGTTCCGGGCGATCGGCCGCTACACCGAGGTGCGCGGCCAGGTCTCCTTCACCGACGAGCGCACCGCCGAGGTGCCCATCGCCCCCGAGGTGGTCGGCCTGTTCGTGCGGCTGCGCGCGGGCATGTACCGCGAGGGCCGGGGCACCTGGTTCAACGCCCGCTACCAGCTCGACCGGCCCGCGGCGTACAACCTGGAGTACGACCGCGACGAACCGCGCTGGCAGAACCCGCCCCCGCCCCCGGCTTTCGTCGACGAGCTGCGGATGTTCCCGCGCGAGGACGAGAACGTCCCGGAGTGGCTGACGCGGCGGCTGTCGGCCATGCAGCCCCCGTTCCGCACCGCCCGGATCTTCGACGGGCTGGGCCCGAGCGGTCCGGTGATCAACCGGCCGCCGCTGGAGGACGAGGAGCGCGAGCAGGTCCAGCGCTACCTCGACGCCGCCCCGCTGGCCCTGCCCGCGCGCGGCTACGACATCGATCACCTCGACGAGGAGCGCCGCCAGACCGTCCCGGTCGCCTTCCACACCGACGGCACCTGGATCTGGCCCGCCGCGGTCAACTTCTACCTGCGCACCCACGGCGTCACCCCCGACCCGGACCTGGTGGCCCACGCGCGCCGCGCGGAGTTCCGGATCGGCGAGGTCGACGAGCAGGCCAGGTCCGCCGCCGCGGCGTTCATCGCGGGCCCCCGCAGGCCCAGCGGCCCGCCGCCCCGGCCGCCGCAGGACGCCCCGGACTTCGCGCACCCCGAGCGGGTGCCCACCGAGGAGCCGAACGCCCCCACCTTCGCCCACCCGGAGCGCGTCCCGGTGAGCGAGCCGTCCCCCCACGACCGCCCGTTCACCCGCGACGACCCCGCCGACCCGGCCCACCCGTCCGACGGCGTCGCGTCCGAGGGGCTGTCACCGCCGCAAGACCACCGCGCGGCCGACCACACCCGGTCCCCCGGCGAGCGGCCCGAGCCCGACGCCCAGCGGCAAGCCGAGCCGTCCGGACCCGAGTCCGCCCGGTCCCACGACCGCGCCCGCCGGGAGCAGCCCGAAACCGACTTCGCCCATCCGGGCACCGGCTTCAACCCGCCCGAGGACGACCACGCCCCACCGGCACAACCCGGCGCCCACTTCAGCCGGCCGGAGACCGACCACGCCCGGCAGGAAGCCGAGGGCTTCAACCCGCCCGGGGACGACGACACCCGCCAGGCAACCGAGCAGCCCGGAACCGCGTTCACCCGGCCCGACGCCGACAATGCCGAACAGCGAGCCGAGCCGTCCGGCCCCGAATTCACCCGGCCCGAGGCCGACCAAGCCCGCCGGGAAACCGAGCGGTCCGAGAACGGTTTCGCCCAGCCCGGCACCGGCTTTGACGCCCCCGGGAACGACGACACCCGCCAGGCAACCGAGCCCGGAACCGGTTACGCCCGCCCCGAGGGCGACCACTCATCCGAGCAATCCGACCACCCCGGCGCGGGTTTCAACCCGCCCAGGGGCGACGACACCCGTCAGGAAGCCAGGCATCCCGGGTCCGGACCAGCCCAGCCGAACACCGACTTCGGCGATCCCCAGGTCGACAAGATCCACCAAGAGGCCAAAGTCGGCACCGGTTTCAGCCTCTTCGCCGAGCCGAACGCCGACTCCGACGACCTCCACGGCGACAACGCCCACCCGGCGACAGACCAGTCCGCGACCGGATTCGCCCACTTCACCCGACCGGACACCGACTTCGACGCGGGCCAAGGCGACAACGCTCACCACCAGGCCGAGCAGGTCGGGACTGACTTCAGCCTCTTCACCCAGCCGAACCCCAACTTCGGCGACCCCCAAGAAGAGGCCAGGCAAGGCGAGGCCGGATTCAGCCACTTCGCCCAGCCGAACGTCGACTCCGACGACCGCCACGGCGACAACGTCCACGCGGCAACTGAGCAGTCCGGAACCGGATTCAGCCACTTCGCCGAGCCAAACGCCAGCTCCAACGACCGCCGAGGCGACGACCGCCCAGAGGCCGAGCAGTCCGGGGCCGGGTTCGCCCACTTCGCCCGGCCGAACGGCGACTTCGGCGACTCCCAGGGCAACGACGCCCCCCAACAGGCCGAGACCGACTTCACCTTCACCCAGCCAAACGCCGGCTCCGACGGCGTCCACGCGGCTGAGGGGTCCGGGACCGGATTCGCCGACTTCGCCCAGCCAAATGCCGGCTCCGACGATCGCCCAGGCGACGACGCCCGCCCGGCAACTGAGCAGTCCGGGACCGGTTTCGCCGACACCGCCTTCGGTGAGCCCCGGGGCGACCATGCCCGGCAGGACGCCGACCGGTTCGAGGCCGACCACCTGGCAGCCGAGCGGTCCGGCACCGACTTCGCCCGCTCCCAGGACGACCACCGCGATGGCGAGCGGTCAGGGCAGCCCGGCACGGACTTCGCCGAGTCCGGGAACGACTACGCCCGAACGGAAGCCGACCGGCAGGCGGAAGACCACACCCGAGGGGACGCCGACCACCCAGAGCCGGACTTCGCCGGGCCGGACGCCGCGCACGCCGATGGCGTCGTGCAGCCGACGATGGAGTACAGCGATCCCGACCTCGGCCCGAACCAACCGGAAGAACAGTCCACAGAGGACGGCGTGCGACCCGTGGTGGCCTTCGACGAGCCCGAGGAACGAGGCACCGGCAGGCGTGCCATGGCGGGGCTGTTCGACCAGCCCGAGTACGCCGAGCCCTTCGACGCCTTCAACGCCGATGCCGACGCCCCCGCCAGCAGGCACGCGATTTCCGACGAGCCGAACGTGCCCGACCCGGTGACCGCCGACGCGCCGCTGCCGCCCGCGGACGTCGTCTCCCGCCTGCGGCGCCGGTTGGGCGAGGTGGGTGTGCCCGAGGACCGCTACACCGTCGGCACCCCAACCGGTCCTGGGTGGACGATGGAGCAGACCGGCGGCGGCTGGCGGGTGGGCTGGTTCGACGGCCACTACGTCGCGCCCGCGGTCTTCGCCGACGTCGCCGACGCCGCCGCCTTCCTCGCGGGCAAGGTCCTGCTCGCCGACCCGGCCCCGCCCGCGCGTGACTCGGGCCCGCCGACGATCCGCGCCTCCCTGGCCCAGCTCGAAGACGACGACGATGACGAGTACGACCACCGCGTCCGCAGGCCCCTGCCGCCGCCCAAGCGGCCCGTGCAGTCCGGTCCGTCGGGCGAGGACCTGTTCCGCCCGACCCGCCCGGTGACCGACGGCCTGTTCGAGCCCCGCCCCCACCTCGACGACGAAGACGAGTACGACCACCGCGCCGAAGCGTCTCCCACAGGCGCGAACGGCAGCGCCGTGGAACACGACTCCCTCGACAGCCCGCACCAGGACGCGCCGGACGGCCCCAGGGACAGCTCAACCCCGCACAAGGCCGCGCGGGAGCAAGCGCCCCCACCCGAGCCCACCCCGCCGCACCGGCCCACCTTCCCCCCTCGCCCCGCCGCCTTCACCCCGTCCACGGCGCGCGACGACGCGCGGGAGCCCCACCACGAGACCGAGGGGCAGCCCGCTCCGGGCCGGTTCGCCGCACAGGAGACGCCGGGCCAGTTCGCCACCTACCGGGCCGCTCCCCACGGGGGAGACGCGCCGGGCCCGTTAGACCACCTGAGCCAGGCCGCGCCTGGGCAATCGGCGCCGCCAAGCTTCCGGCAGGCAGACCCGCACGACGCGGAGCAGTTCGCCCACCGGGGCCCGGGCCAAGCCGTGCCCAGCGACACCCAAGACCACTCCGCCCCGGCCCCCGGCGGCCCCGGACTGTTCACCCCCGGCCGCCAGGCAACCCACGACGCGCCGGAGCAGTTCGCCCACGAAGGCTCCCGGCAAACCGGCTCCCACGACGCACCAGAGCGGTCCACGCGCCGGACCCCCGGCCAGACCGCGCCACATGGCGCCCAGGGCCAGTTCACCGACCACGGCCCCGGACCGCTCACTCCCGACCAGGCACCACACGACGCACCGGAGCAATTCGCGAACCGGGCTCCGGACCAGACCGCGCCGAACGACACCCAAGGCCACTTCGCCGATCGAGCACCCGGCCAGCAAGCACCACACGACACACCGGGACAATCCGCCCACCAAGGCCGCAGGCAGGCAAGCCAGCACGACAACGGCAGCCACCTCGCCGACCAAGGACCCGACTCCGGACCGCTCGGCCGGCAGGCATCGGAACAGTCCGCCCACCAAAGCCCCCGGCAGGCAGGCCCGCACAACGCCGGAGGCCACGCCGCCGACCACGGGCCCGATTCCGGACCGTTCGCCTCGTCCCCTGGCCAACAGGCGTCACCTGACGCGCCGGGGCAGTTCGCCCACCACGGCCCCCGGCAGGCAGGCTCGCACGACGCCGAAGGCCACGCCGACCAGGGACACGGTCCCGGACCGTTCATCCCCGGCCAGGCGCCCAACGACGCGCAGGCACGCCAAGGTCGCAGGCAGGCAGGCCAGCGCGACACCCAAGGCCACTTCGCTGACGCGGGCCCCGGGCCGTTCACCGGCCAGCAGGCACCACACGGCCCGCCAGGACAGTTCGCCCACCAAGGCCCCCGGCAGGCGAGCGCACACGACACCGAAGGCCACGCCGCAGACCACGGTCCCGGCCAGGCGCCGCACGACGCACCGGTGCAGTTCGCCCACCGAGGCCCCGCGCCGAACGACGGCCCAGGGCAGTCCGGCGGCCAGGGACCCGGCCAGTTCGGTTCCCAGCAGGCTCCCGGGCAGTTCGGCTCCCACCAGGGGCCGGGCCAGTTCGGCAGGCCGGAGGCCGGGGGCCAGTTCGTGACGCAGGCCCCGGAGCACATGCGCCCCGCCGACCACGGTGGACAGCCCGGCCGCAGGCGGACGCCCGAGAACCAGCAGGACCCGTCGAGGCCCGAACCACGCAAGGCGGAGACGCCGTCGGGGCTGCGCAGGCCCCAGGACTGGCCGATCCAGCCGCTGTCCGGTGAGCCGCCGCTGACCCTGTTCCGCGGCAAGCAGGTCACCGAACTGCCGTCGGGCACCGAACTCGACCGCTACGGCGACCCCACCGGCAACCTCACCTACGCCGTGGGCACCCCCTTCGACCGCCGCTCCCTGGTCCCCGACTGGATAAACCGCCCCTACCACGCCTACCGGGTCGCACGCCCGACCGAGGCGCTGACAGGCGCGGCAATTCCCTGGTTCGACCAGCCCGGCGGCGGAACCGCCTACATCCTGTCCCACTCCGTGGCCGACCTCCTCGAGAGCGGCCACCTGGTCGAAATCCCCGACCGCACCCCACCACCCCGCGCGTAAAGGTCAGCCAACCCGGAGACGGTGCACGGACCATGGCGACAACGGCGTCGCCATCAACCCGACACCGCGCACTGTCCCGTTCCGTGGCCGACCTGGTCGAGCGGCGCGTCATCGAATCGCGCCGCCCACACGCCACCACGGCCAGAGGCTCAGCCGACACGCAAGCCATGCACGAGCAAAGGTGGCAGCGCGTTGACATCGGGACGAGCGCCGCGCACGTCCTACCCAGCGGTTGACCTGAGTGGCACCTCGTCGAAATCGCCGACGCCCGCCACCACAGGCCCGAGGGCCAGCCGACACGGAGACCCAAGTGCCAGCGGCAGCGCTATCGACCCGGGTGCCATGCGCTGTCCCGCTCCGTGGCTGTCTGATCGAAAGCGGCACCTCATCGAATCCCGACCACACGCCACCACGGGCCTGAGGGTCAGCCGACGCGGAGGCCGTGGGCGGCGGCGAAGGTGATGGCGGCGTCGACGTCGACGCGGGCGCCACGGAGGATTGCCTGGACCCAGCCGTCGGGGTCGATGTGGGCGCCGCGGAGGTCGGCGTCGGTCAGGGTGGTCTCGCGGAGGCGGGCGCCGGTGAGGTCGGCGCCGCGGAGGTCGCATTCGTGGAGGTCGGCGCCGTTGAGGTTGGCCTCGCGCAGGCGCAGTGAGGACAGGTCGGTCTTGCGGAGGGCGGCGCCCGCGAGGGAGACCAGGGTGAGGTCGCTGTCGCGGATGGTGATGGGGCGGAAGCGGCAGTCGAGGAAGGTCGAGCCGATCAGGCTGCAGCCGGTGAAGGTGCTGTCGGTCAGCGTCGTGCGGTCGAAGGCGCAGGAGCGGAAGGCCGTGCCGCGGTGGGTGCTCTCGCCGAGGTCGGCGCGGTCGAAGCGGCAGTCGGTGAAGACGCAGGTGGTGGTCACCACGCCGCGCAGGTCGGCCTCGCGGAAGTCGCAGCGAGTGAAGTGGCGGCCCGTCCACTCGAGGCCGTGCAGGTCGGTGTCGCTGTAGTCGGTCTCGATTTCCTCGTCCACGGGGCCAACCCTGTCACGACGCCCCGACAAGCGCCGAAACCAGGTGCAGCCGCCGCTCGGTCACCGCGCGCAGCGTGGGCAGCAGCAGGACCGGCATGCCGATCTCGACCGCGCCGCCGTCGGGCCCGGCCCGGTCGCCGACCATGAGGGTGGCCGACGGCGTGGTGCCCAGGGCGGCGAGGGCGTGCCGGAAGATCTCCGGGGCGGGTTTCTGCACGCCCAGTTCGTAGGACAGGGCGTAGACGTCGACCAGGCCCGCCAGCCCCGCGGCGGCGAACACCGGGCGCAGGTCGAAGTGGATGTCGCTGAGCACGGCGACCTTGACCCCGTGCGCGGCCACGGCGCGCAGCGTCTCCCCGACGTCGGCGGCGAACGGGTTGTGCCGCGGATCGCATTCGACCGCGTACAGCGCGTCGGCCAGCTCCGGGTCCACGCCCGCCAGGTCGAAGACCCGGTGGTAGGCGGCGCGGTGGACGTGCAGGGAGCAGTCCACGCCGGGGGCGTCGAGCAGGTCCTCGAAGACGGAGATGCGCTGCCACAGGGCTTCCGCGGAGTCGTCGCGGCCGACCAGGCGCAGGGCCTCGCGCGCCCAGGCCACTTCGTCCACAGTGGTCACCAGGGTGCCCCGCCAGTCGAACACCACCGCGTCCATCGTCGTCCCCCTCAGCGAAAGTCCCGGGATGTGGCCGGGATACGCAGGTCCAGGTGCTGCAACCGGTCGGCGCAGAGGCTCACCACTCCCTCGGCGCTCTCCACGACGCCGCGCACCAGCAGCGCCGAACTGGTGCGCGCGATTCGACGATACCTGGCCCACAGACCCGGCGAGCAGACTATGTTGATCATCCCCGTCTCGTCCTCCAGGTTGAGGAAGGTCACACCGCCCGCGGTCTGCGGGCGCTGCCGGTGGGTCACCGCGCCGCCGACCAGCACCCGGGTTCCGGACTCCACATTGGATAGTGAGGCCGCGGTCACCGCGCCGAGCCGGACCAGGCGCTCGCGCAGGAACTGGGTGGGGAAGCTGTCCGGGGACAGCCCGGTCGCCCACACGTCGGCGATGGCCAGCTCCACGGCGTCCATGCCGGGCAGGGCGGGCGCGGTGACCCCGACCGCGGTGCCCGGCAGCAGTTCCCGGCGCTCGCCCGCCGCCGCCCCCGCCGCCCACAGCGCCGCGCGCCGGGTCAGCCCGAAGCAGCCGAACGCGCCCGCGGTCGCCAGGGCCTCCAGCTGCGCGCGGGTCAGCTGGACGCGGCGGGCGAGGTCGACCATGTCCCGGTACGGCCTACCCGCGGCGACGCGCGCGGCGAGGTCGTCGCCGATGGTGCGCACGGCGGCCAGGCCCAGCCGCACGCTCGTGCCCGCGTCCTCCAGGGTGGCGTGGACGAGACTGGCGTTGACGTCCGGGCCGCGCACCTCGACGCCGTGCCTGCGCGCGTCGGCGACCAGCGACTGCGGGGAGTAGAACCCCATCGGCTGGGCCCGCAGCAGCGCGGCGCAGAACGCGGCCGGGTGGTACAGCTTGAACCACGCGCTGGCGAAGACCAGGTAGGCGAAGCTGAGCGCGTGGCTCTCCGGGAAGCCGAAGTTGGCGAACGCCAACAGTTTCTCGTAGATCCGCCCGGCCAGCCCTGGCTCGACGCCGTGGCGCGCGGCGCCGTCGTGGAAGCGCTCGCGCAGCCGCTCCATCCGCGTGGTGGAGCGCTTGGCGCCCATGGCCCTGCGCAGCTCGTCGGCCTCGGCGGGGGTGAAGTCGGCGATGTCCACCGCGATCTGCATGAGCTGCTCCTGGAACAGCGGAACGCCCAAGGTCTTGCGCAGGGACTTCTCCAGCAGCGGGTGGTCGTAGGTGACCGGCTCCTCGCCGTTCTTGCGGCGGATGTAGGGGTGCACGGAGCCGCCCTGGATCGGGCCGGGGCGGATCAGCGCGACCTCGACGACCAGGTCGTAGAACTCCCGCGGCCGCAACCGGGGCAGCGTGGCCATCTGCGCCCGGCTCTCCACTTGGAACACCCCGACGGAGTCGGCGCGGCAGAGCATGTCGTAGACGTGTCGGTCGGCGAGGTCCAGCTCGCCCATGTCGACCGTGACGCCGTTGTGCTCGGCGACGAGGTCGATCGCGTAGTGCAGCGCGGAGAGCATCCCCAGGCCCAGCAGGTCGAACTTGACCAGGTCGATGGCGGCGCAGTCGTCCTTGTCCCACTGCAGGACCGTGCGGTTGGGCATGCGCGCGGGCTCCACCGGGCAGATCTCGCTGACCGGGCGGTCGCAGATGACCATGCCGCCGGAGTGGATTCCCAGGTGCCGGGGGAAGTTCTCCAGCTGCCCGGCCAGCTCCAGCACCGGCTGCGGGATGTCGTGGTGGTTGTCGCCGACGGCGCCGCTCAGCGGGCCCCACCGGTCGATCTGCTTGCTCCAGGCGTCCTGTTGGCCCGGGGAGTGACCCAGCGCCTTGGCCATGTCCCGCACCGCGGACTTGGCGCGGTAGGTGATGACGTTGGCCACCTGGGCGGCGTGGCGGCGGCCGTGCTTGGCGTAGACGTGCTGGATCACCTCCTCGCGGCGGCCGGACTCGATGTCGATGTCGATGTCCGGCGGGCCGTCGCGGGCCGGGGCGAGGAACCGCTCGAACAGCAGCTCCCAGCGCACCGCGTCCACCCGGGTGATGCCGAGCGCGAAGCACACCGCGGAGTTGGCCGCCGAACCGCGGCCCTGGCAGAGGATGCCGTTGTCCCGGCAGAACTTCACGATGTCGTGCACGACGAGGAAGTAGCCGGGGAAGCCGAGCTGGTCGATCACCCGCAGCTCGTGGGCGAGCTGGGCGTGGGCGCGGGGGCGCTCGGCCGCGGAGCCGTAGACGCGGGCGGCGCCCTCGTAGGTCAGCTTGGCGAGGTAGGTGCTCTCGGTGTGCCCTTCGGGGACGTCGAAGGGCGGCAGCTTGGGGGCCAACAGCTTCAGGTCGAACGACAGCCGCACGCCCAGCACGGCGGCGCGCTGCACGGCGCCGGGGTGGCGCCCGAAGCGGGCGGTCATCTCCTCGCCGGTGCGCAGGTGCGCGGTGGCCGCCGGGGGCAGCCAGCCCGCCAGGTCGTCAAGGCCGCGACGGGCCCGCACCGCGGCCACGGCGGCGGCGAGGCGCCCGCGCCCCGGGTGGGCGTAGTGCACGGCGTTGGTGGCCACCGTGGGCAGGCCCAGGTCGGCGGCCATGCCCGCGAGCAGGTCGTTGCGGGTGGAGTCGTCGGGGTGGCCGTGGTCGGTCAGCTCGACGAAGACGCGGTCCTCGCCGTAGGCGGTGACCAGGTGGCGCAGTTGCTCGAACGCCGCCGCCGGGCCCTGGGTGGCCAGCGCCCGGCGGACCGCGCCCTTGCGGCAGCCGGTGAGCACGACGCAGTGGTCGCGGGTCTGCTCGACGACGTAGGGCAGGTGGTAGGCGGGTTTGCCCTTCTCCTCACCGTCGAGGTGGGCGGTGGTCAGCACGCGGCACAGGCGGTGGTAGCCCTCTTGGCCGTCGGCGAGCAGCAGCAGGTGCTCGCCCTCGGGGTCGGCCCGCCCCGCCTGCGGCTCGGTCAGGCCGAGGCTCAGCTCCGCGCCGAACACCGTGCGCACGCCGAGTTCCCGTGCGGCCTCGGCGAAGCGGACCACGCCGTACATGCCGTCGTGGTCGGTCAGGGCGATGGCGTCCAGGCCGAGCAGGGCGGCGGCCTCGACCAGCTCCTCGGGGTGGCTGGCGCCGTCGAGGAAGCTGAAGTTGGAGTGGCAGTGCAGCTCGGCGTAGGGGACGCGGGCGTCGCCGTCGGGCTGGTCGGTGGCGCCGGGGTGCGCGGTGCCGCCGGTGGGGGTGTAGCGCTCGCGCCTGCGCGACCAGGCCGGGCTGTCCCCGCCGTCGCCGACCTCCGGCGCGCGGCCGGAGAGGACGCGCTCCAGCTCCGACCACCGCACCGGTGGGTTGTTCCAGCCCATCAGGGCTCTGGGGACCGGGGCTGGGGGATCAGCTCGGCGAGGTCGAGCAGGTCCAGCCACTCCAGCGTGGGGTCCTCGTCGTTCGGCATCAGTCGTAGATCCCTTCCACTGTCCAGCTCTCGTTCTCCCGCACCAGCAGCAGCGCGGGTTGGCTGTCCTCATCGGACTGTGCGGCCAGCACGACCTGGAGCCTGGCCCGGCGGCGGCCCGTGCCGTCCCACCAGTGCTCGTCGCTGGGCCACGGGCCCGACCACGCCAGGACGCGGCGGGGCGGGAAGCGGCCGACGGCCACCTCGACGGGGTAGGCGGTGAGCCGGAAGCGGCCGGTCACCTCGACCTCGGCGCCCTCGGCGTCGCGCAGCGCGACGGGCAGCGGGCGGACTGGGACGGTGGCGGGCGACGGTGGCGGGAGCGCGCCCGGCCAGGGCAGCCCCGGCGGCGCGGGCGGGGTGCGGTCGTCGCCCCAGGGGACCAGGTGGACGCGGTCGGCGGGTCCGCGCCCGCCGGTCTCCACCGGGACTACCACGCCCTCGGGGCCCAGCAGGCCCTGCACGCGCACCATCGCGCGGGCGGCGCGGTCGGCGTGCTCGTCGCGCGCGCCCTGCCACAGGCCCAGTTGCAGGGCGCGGCCGTCGACCACCTCGACGGGGTCGACGCGCAGCGCGGTGATCGGCGCGTCGGGGCGGCGGGGGCCGCTGAGCCAGCCGTCGAGCTGCCAGCGGAGGCGGTCGGCGATGCCCGCCGGGGTGAGCGGCTCGGCGCAGCGCCACACCCTGGCCAGCTCGGCGCCGGTCGCGGTGGCGGCGTGGATGGCGAGGCGGGTGCAGGCCAGGCCGTGCGCGGCCAGGTTGGCGTGCAGGCGTCCGGCCAGGGTGCGGGCAAGGAAGGCGGCGGCGTCCACCCGGTCGACCGGCGGGTCGGGGTGGGCGGTGACGGCCAGGTCCTCCGGTGGACGCCTGCGCGCGGGCGGGCGCCGCTCCTGCCCGGCGGCCAGCCGGTGCGCCCGCGCGGCGGCCGCGCCGAACCGGGCGGCGACGTCCTTGGCGGCCAGGGCGGCGAACGCGCCGAGGGTGCGGATGCCCAGGCGGCGCAGCAGGTCGACCAGGTCGGGGGAGCCCAGCTCGCGGATGGGCAGCGGGGCGAGGAACTCCGGAGTCCGGCCCGCCTCGACGAGCACGCCCCCGCGGGCGGCCAGCGTCGCGGCGAACAGGCCCTCGGCGATGCCGACCTGGCACTCGGCGTCGGCGCGGGCGGCCACGTGGTCGATCAGCCGCTCGGCGGCGGCCTCCGCCGACCCGAAGTAGCCCACCGGCCCGCGGGCGGGCACGGCGACCAGCCCGGGCGCCACCACCTCCACCCCGACCGCCAGCTCCTCCACCGCCGCGGCCACCGGCTCGAACCGCCGCGCGTCGCGGTCGGGGTCTTCGGGCAGGACGACCAGGTCAGGACAGCGGCTCTGCGCCTCCCGGCGCCGCAGCCCGACGGCGATCCCCTCGGCCCGCGCGGGCCCGTTGCACGCCACGACCCGGTTGGCGGCCACCACCGCGGCGGGGGTGTCGACGCCCAGCCCGGCCACGGCGCCACCGGCCACGACCGGCCAGTCCGGGCACCACACGACGAGCAGCACGCCATCTCCCCACCTCGGGTTGTGCCCAGGCGTGGGGAGCCGCCGGACAGTGCGTCGAACATACGTTCGATCACAGGTGGAGTCAAGCAATCAGTAAAAACCAATCCTGACCAGCAAGGACGCCAAGATGGCGTCATTCCGCGCCATAATGGCTTGCCATGGCGCCACGGATGCGCCATAGTGGCGTCATGGACCTGACGTCGTATGTGAACTTCCTCGGGCGGGAGCTGACGACCGCCGCCGAGGCCGGGGGCGAGGAGGCCCGCGCGCTGGCCGAGCGGCTGGCCGGGCAGGTCGAGGCGGCGGTTCGGCTCACGCTGCTGGAAGCGCTGTCGAACGCCGCCGACGAGATCACCCGCGACCTCGCGCCCGGGTCGGTGGAGGTCCGGCTGCGGGGACGGGACCCGAGCTTCGTGGTGACGCCGCCGCCGTCGGAGCCCGCGTACGACACGGGCACACCGGAGCCGATGCCGGACGCCGGACCGGCCGCCACCGACGAGGCCGCCACCGCGCGGATCAACTTCCGGCTTCCCGAGCACCTCAAGGCCGCGATCGAGGAGGCCGCCGCGCGGGAGGGCCGCTCGGTCAACGCGTGGCTCGGCCGGGTCGCGTCGGCGGCGTTGCGGCAGCCCGCCAGGGAGCAGGCGCCGCAGCAGGCAGGCGGCCGGGGCAAGCAGCGCTACACCGGCTGGGTCAGCTAGCGCTCCACCAGCGAAAACGTCGAACCCACTCCGTTGAAGGGGACACCCATGCCCACATTCGCCACGCCCGAACCGATCACCGTGACCATCGACATCAGCGTCGCCAACGTGCGGTTCGCCGCGAGCGAGCGCGCCGACACCGTGGTCGACGTGCGCCCGACCAACGAGAACGAGCCCTCGGACGTGAAGGCCGCCAAGCAGGTCCGCGTCGAGTACTCGGGCGGCACGCTGGTGATCAAGGGCAAGAACCCGCGCCCGTTCGACTTCTCCAGCAAGAGCTGGTCGGTCGACCTGACCATCGACCTGCCCGAGGGCTCGCAGGTGCAGGCCGACGCCTCCGTCGGCGACTTCCAGTCCACCGGCAGGCTCGGCGAGTGCCGGTTCAAGTCCTCCGTCGGGCACGCCCGCCTCGGCCGGACCGGGCCGCTGCGGCTGACCACCTCGGCCGGGCACGTCTCGGTCGAGGGCGTCGCGGGCGACGCCGACGTCTCCACCGGGACCGGCCGAATCCAGATCGGCGAGGTCGAGGGCGGCGCCACGGTCAAGAACTCCGACGGCGCCACCGACATCGGCACGGTCGGCGGCGAGGCGCGGGTGCGCTCGGCCAACGGCGACATCACGGTGCACCGGGCGGGCGGCGGGGTCGACGCGAAGACCGCCAACGGGGCCATCCGGGTCGGCGAGGTCGTCCGCGGCTCCGTCGTGCTGGAGACCTCCAAGGGCGACCTGGACATCGGCATCGGCACGGGCACGGCGGCCTGGCTCGACGTGAAGACCGGCTACGGGCAGGTGCGCAACACGCTCGCCGAGACGCCGACACGGCCGGAGAAGACCGGCGAGACCGCCGAGGTGCGCGCGCACACCAGCTTCGGCGACATCACCATCCACCGGGCCTGAGACCCGGCACACCGAAGGGGAACCCTGATGACGAACCAACCGGCGATCGCGGTGCGCGGCCTGCGGAAGTCCTTCGGCGACAAGGTGGTGCTCGACGGGATCGACCTGACCGTTCCCCGGGGCACGGTCTTCTCGCTGCTCGGCGCGAACGGCGCGGGCAAGACGACGACGGTCAAGATCCTGTCCACCCTGATCGACGCGAGTGGCGGCCGGGCCGAGGTCGCCGGGCACGACGTGGCCGCCGACCCGGACTCGGTGCGAGCCGCGATCGGGGTCACCGGCCAGTTCTCCGCGGTGGACAACCTGCTCACCGGCGAGGAGAACCTGCGCCTGATGGCCGACCTGAACCACCTGTCCACAAAGGATGGCAAGCGGACGGTGGCCGGCCTGCTGGAGCGGTTCGACCTGACCGAGGCGGCGCGCAAGCCCGCGTCCACCTACTCCGGCGGCATGCGGCGGCGGCTGGACCTGGCGATGACGCTGGTGGGCAACCCCCAGGTGATCTTCCTGGACGAGCCGACCACCGGGCTGGACCCGCGCAGCAGGCGGGGGATGTGGCAGATCGTGCGGGACCTGGTGGCAGGCGGCGTGACCATCTTCCTGACCACGCAGTACCTGGACGAGGCCGACGAGCTGGCCGACCGGATCGCGGTGCTGGAGGGCGGCAGGCTGGTCGCCGAGGGCACCCCGGAGGAGCTCAAGCGCCGGATTCCCGGCGGCCACGTCCGGCTCCAGTTCACCGAGCCCGATGGTTTCCTTACAGCGCAACGGATTCTCGGCCGCGACGCGCACCGCGACGGTGACGCGCTGGTCCTGCGGGTGCCGAACGACGGCAGCCTGCGCTCGCTGAAGGCACTGCTGGACCGGCTCGACCGCGAGTCGATCGAGGTGGACGGCCTTTCCGTGCACACCCCCGACCTGGACGACGTTTTCCTCGCCCTCACCGGCGACGACGAGAAGGTGACGACCCGATGACCACCGCGATTGCGAGCCACCCCCTGCGCGATTCGGCGACGATGGTGCGTCGCAACCTCAAACGGATGGTGCGATATCCGTCGATGACCGTGCAGCTGATCGCCATGCCGGTCCTGTTGCTGCTGCTGTTCGTCTACGTCTTCGGCGGCACGCTCGGCGCGGGGCTCGGCGGGCCGTCCGGCGGCCGGGCCGAGTACGTCAACTACGTGGTGCCCGCGATCCTGCTGATCACCATTTCCTCGATCGTCCAGGGCACCGCGATCTCCGTGGCCATGGACATGACCGAGGGGATCGTCGCCCGGTTCCGCACCATGAGCATCGCCAGGGTCTCGGTGCTGACCGGGCACGTGGTCGGCAGCCTCGTCCAGGCGTTCCTGAGCCTCGCGGTGGTCGTCGGGGTGGCGCTGCTGATCGGGCTCGAGCCGCGGGCGGGCTTCGGTGGCTGGCTCGTCCTCGGCGCGCTGCTCGCCGCCGTCAGCTTCGCCCTGATCTGGCTCACCGTGGCGATCGGGCAGGCATCGCAGACCGTCGAGGCGGCCAGCAGCCTGCCGATGCCGCTGGTGTTCCTGCCGTTCCTCGGCAGCGGGTTCGTCCCGACCGACTCGATGCCCGACGGCGTGCGCTGGTTCGCCGAGCACCAGCCGTTCACGCCGATCATGGAGTCCATCCGGGCCCTGCTGATGGACAAGCCCGTCGGCGGCACGGTGTGGATCGCGCTGGCCTGGTGCGCGGGCATCGCGCTGCTGGGCTACGTGTGGGCAAAGAAGCTCTACAACCGCAAGGCGTAACTCCGGCGAGTAATTCACATATAGACCAGGTATCTGGTTACTGTCACACTGAACGTCGACGCGACCTCGTCCCCACCTTCCCCGAAAGGTGTCGCCGCCATGCGCAAAACCCTGCTTGCCCTGGCCGCCCTCACCCCGCTGCTCGCCACCCCCGCCCAGGCCGAAGCGCCCACCGACGTCTCCTGGACCCCCGACATCTCCGTCGTGGACGCCGATGACAGCAACGTGACCGCCACCGGCGGTGTGCTCACCATCGCCGATGCCCGCAAGCCCACCGCCAGTCTCGAGCGCGGCATCGCGATGGGCGTCCTCGTCCTCGCCCCCACCACGCTCCCCCACCCGGTGAACCGCGTGGCAGCGGCGGTGACCGGCGCCGTTCCGGACGGGAGCGAGCTGGCCGTCGACCTCCGCGGCGTGGGGGTCGACGGCCAGTGGACGGAATGGACCGAGGCACGGCCGGGCGCCCCCGCCGTGCTCCCGGAACCCACCACGGTCGTCCAGGTCCGGGCCGTGCTCACCGCCGGTCCCCGGGGCCAGGTCCCGGTGCTGCGCCGGGTCGAGCTGACCGCCGACCTGGCGGCCGGGGCGGGCGCGCTCGCCGCGCCGCTGAGCTACCGGGTTTACGCCACCAGGGAGGGGCTGGTCGGCGGCACCACGGCCAACGGCCACGTGATCACCCAGCGGGACCACTTCGTCGCCCTGCCGTCGCGGCGCGGACTGGCGCCGAAGGGCACCGGGGACTACAGCGTGAAGGTGTGCGCGGCGAACGGGCGCTGCGAATGGGCTCCCGTCTGGGACGTCGGCCCCTGGAACACCAAGGACGACTACTGGAACGCCCCCTCGGTCCGGGAGATGTGGCGGGACCTGCCGCAGGGCAAGCCGCAGGCCCAGGCCGCCTACCAGGACGGCTACAACGGCGGCCGGGACCAGTACGGCAGGCAGGTCGCCAACCCGGCGGGCATCGACCTCGCCGACGGCACCTTCTGGGACGGCCTGCTGCTGACCGACAACGCCTGGGTCACCGTGACCTACCTGTGGACCGGCAGCGGCCTCACCGGCCAGATCCGCACCGCGGGCGACCCGCTGAACGTGCGCTCCAGCGCGAGCACCGGTGCCGCCCAGGTGGGCCTCGCGGCGAACTACGCCCAGGTCCACGTGGAATGCCAGGTCACCGGCACCCAGGTGACCGGGAGCCAGGGGACCTCCAACGTCTGGTTCCGGATCAGCGCGGGCAAGTTCGTCGCCAAGGCGTACATGACGGGCGTGAGCAGCGCGCCAGGCTGCTGAGCCTCACCGGGTCATCACTGGGCCATCACCGGGCTGTCACCGGCCATCACCGGGCTGTCACCGGACCGCCCCGGGCCGGGGTTCCCGGACCGGGGCGGCGGGCCACGTCGGGACCGGGTGGCTGGGCAGGGCGGCGCTGACCCGCACCGGGCGGGCGGCGGCGCCCCGGCCACGGGCCCGGACCTCCAGCGTCCGCTCCCGCAGCGCGCCCTCGCCCCGGCCCGCGCCGCTCCAGCGCCCGCGGGCGCAGGTCAGCTCCACCTCGGTGCCCGGCCACGCGCCCAGGACCAGCAGGACGGCGCCGCGACTGCGCGCGCGGGCCGAGAGCCCGCGCGCGTCGGCCTCGCGGACGTCCCCGGCGACGGCGACCACGGCGAACCCGTCCAGCAGGGCCGCGACCACCCGGACCAGCTCCACCCCCGGACGCGGCACCAGCGCCAGGCGCTCGGCGGGGACCCCGTTCTCGGTGGCGGCCAGCACGCCCAGGTCGGGCAGGCCGACCACCGCCGCCCACGCGCCCTCGGCCACCGCCCCCGCCAGCAGCGCCAGCAGCAGCGACCGCGCTCCCCGCACCCCCACCGTCCCGCCGCGCCGCAACCCTCCCCAGGGGAACAGCGGCGCCAGGTCGTCCCGCACCGGCAGCACGTCGGGACCGGTCTCCGCGGCGCCCACCGCCGCCCGCAGCGACGCCAGGACCTCAGCCGCGCTCCCCTCCGGCCCACCCATGCCGATCACCAGCCCCGCACCGCCCGCCATGTCGAACAACCAGTTCAGCGCCTATTAACGAGAATTGCTCAGTTCTTTGAAGCGCAATGGGCGCCGATCGCTCCCGGATACTTCCCCGCGCCCGGAAGCGATCGGCTTGCCCCATGGCGACACCCTCTTCCGCACGTCGTCCGCGTACCGCTCATACGCGTCCGCCGTGAGGGAGCAGGCGCCCGGGGGTCCCGGCCTCGACTCCGGTCGCCCCGCGGATCGAACATATGTTCGACACTTCAGAGACTACCGGTCCGGGCGATCATGTCAACCCGGAAACGACACAGCGGCTGACCTGGTCCGGGACCAGGTCAGCCGCTGTGCGGACTTCAGGGGACTCAGTGGGCGAAGTGCCGCGTGCCGGTCAGGTACATGGTCGCGCCCGCCTGCTCGGCCGCGGCGATCACCTCGGCGTCGCGGACCGAGCCACCCGGCTGGACGACCGCCCTGATGCCCGCCTCCAGCAGGACCTCAAGGCCGTCGGGGAACGGGAAGAACGCGTCGGAGGCGGCCATCGCGCCCACCGCGCGCTCCCCCGCCCGCGCGACCGCGAGGCGGGCCGCGTCGACGCGGTTGACCTGGCCCATGCCCACGCCGACGGTCGCGCCGTCGGCGGCGAGCAGGATCGCGTTGGACTTGACCGCCCGGCACGCGCGCCAGGCGAAGGCCAGGTCGGCCAGGGCGGCGTCGTCCAGCGGGGCGCCGGTGGCCAGCGTCCACTTGGCCGGGTCGTCGCCCTCGGCGGCGATGGTGTCCGTGGACTGCAGCAGCAGCCCGCCGGAGACCGGGCGGAGCTCGACGCCGCCGCGGCGGGGCGGCTCGGCCACCATGATGCGCAGGTTCTTCTTGCGCGAGAGCACCTCGACCGCGCCGTCGGCGTACGCCGGGGCCACCACGACCTCGGTGAAGATGTCGGCGACCTGCTCGGCCATGGCGACGGTGACCTCGCGGTTGGCCGCCACGATCCCGCCGAAGGCGCTGGTCGGGTCGCACGCGTTGGCCTTGCGGTGGGCCTCGGCGATGTCCTCGGCCGCGACCGCGATCCCGCACGGGTTGGCGTGCTTGATGATCGCCACGCACGGGTCGTCGTGGTCGAAGGCGGCGCGCCACGCGGCGTCGGCGTCGATGTAGTTGTTGTACGACATCTCCTTGCCGTGCAGCTGCGTGGCCGTGGCCAGGCCGGTGGAGCCGTCGTTCTGGGCGTACAGCGCGGCCTTCTGGTGCGGGTTCTCGCCGTAGCGCAGCACCGCGCTGCGCGACCAGCTCGCACCCGCCCACGCGGGGAACTCCTCGTCGCCGAGGGCCGCGCCCATCCAGGAGGCGACCGCGATGTCGTAGGACGCGGTGTGCCGGAACGCCGCCAGCGCCAGCGCCTGGCGGTCGGCCAGGGAGAACCCGCCCGCGGCGACCTCGCCCAGCACCCAGGAGTAGCGCGCGGGGTCGACGACGACGGCCACGCTGGCGTGGTTCTTCGCCGCCGCGCGCACCATCGCCGGTCCGCCGATGTCGATCTGCTCGACGCACTCGGCCTGCGACGCGCCCGAGGCCACCGTCCGCGCGAACGGGTACAGGTTCACGACCAGCAGGTCGAACGGCGCGATGTCCAGCTCGCCGAGCTGGGCGACGTGCGCGGGGTTGGTGGTGTCGGCGAGCAGGCCCGCGTGCACCCGGGGGTGCAGGGTCTTGACCCGGCCGTCGAAGGACTCCGGGAAGCCGGTGACTTGCTCGACCGGGGTGACCGGCACGCCCGCGTCGGCCAGCGTCTTCGCGGTGCCGCCGGTCGAGACGATCTCCACGCCCGCGGCGTGCAGGCCGGTGGCCAGTTCCAGGAGACCGGACTTGTCCGACACACCGATCAGCGCGCGGCGGACCGGCCTGCGCTGCTGAACTGACTCCGTCACGGGATGCTCACCTTTCGTCCGTCCACGGTGTAGCCGTCGCGGGCCATCCTGGCCACCACGTCGACCAGGAGCCGCCGCTCCACCACCTTGATGCGTTCGTGCAGGGCGGCCTCGTCGTCGCCGTCGGCGACCGGCACGGCCTCCTGGGCGATGATCGGGCCGGAGTCGACGCCGCCGTCGACCAGGTGCACCGTGCTGCCGGTGACCCGCACGCCGTAGGCCAGCGCCTCGGCCACCGCGTGCGCGCCGGGGAAGGCGGGCAGCAGCGCCGGGTGGGTGTTGACGACCCGCTCGGCGAAGCGGGCGAGGAACGCGGGCCCGAGGATCTTCATGAAGCCCGCCGAGACGACCAGGTCGGGCTCGTGCGCCGCGACGGCGTCGGTCAGCGCGCTGTCCCAGGCGGCCCGGTCGGCGTGGTCGCGCAGGCGCACGGCGAAGGTCGGCACACCGGCGCGCTCGGCGCGGGCCAGGCCCTCGATGTCCTTGCGGTCGGCGCCGACGGCCACGATCGTGGCGGGCAGCTCGGCGTCGAGCAGGGCTTGCAGGAGGGTGCCGGAGCCCGACACCAGGACGATGACCCGGGCATCGGGCATGGGCGGGCGGTGAACGCTCAGCGTGGTCTCCTGCGGGGGCCGGAACAGGGCTGGGGCCAGCGTATGCCGTGCGGAGAGGATCTTCGTCAGCGCCCCGCACCGCGATCGGCTGCCCCATCGCCGATCTCCCCATCGCCGGTCTCCGGGTCGCCGGTCTCCGCGTCGCCGATGGCCGCAGGCACCACGCCATCGCCCTCATCGCCCTCATCGTCCTCATCGTCCTCATCGTCCTCATCGGACTGACCGGACTGACCGGGCTCGGCGGACTCGTCCTCGGCAGGCTCGTCCTCGGCCGTGTCGTCATCCCCGGACAATTCCTTGGCGCTGCCCTGTTCCTTGGCACTGGCCTGTTTTTCGGCACCGGGAACCTCGGGGTCGTCGGCCACACCGTTGTCTGCCGCACCGCCGGGCACGTCGTCGCCGGGCACGTCGTCAGGCCCGTCGTCAGGCCCGTCGTCGGGGCCGATGAGCCCGGCCGCGACCGGGTGCGGTCCGGCGAACCAGGCCACCAGGGCCCCCGGCACCCCGATCCACCCGACCAGCGCCAGCGACACCAGCGCCGCCCGCAGGTCGAGCGGGTGGAACGGCCCACCGCCCAGCGCGCCACCCGCCGACCCGGCCAGCACCGCGAACACCGTCGCGACCACTATCGCGGCGACCGCCACCGGGCGCAGCCGCGCCACCGCCGACTCGGCGGCGTCCCGCAGCACCCAGCCGACCATCAGCCCCACCGCCAGCGGCAGCGCGAACAGCGCGGGCCACCACGGGTGGGCCTGCGCGGGCAGAGCGCCCAGCAGCGGCACCGCGGGCACCGCGCCGTCGCTGAACCCCAGCGGCGCCACCGACACCGACCCCAGCCCGAACCCCGGCCCCGCGGCGAACCCCACCCCGGCGACCACCGCGTTCGGCAGGTACCCCAGCGACACCGCCAGCAGCCCGGCGCCCGCCCCGGCCCCGCCGGTGAACAGCGAGGTCACGGCGGAGAAGGACGTGGCCAACCCGAACACCACCACCGCCGCTCCACAGAGGACCAGCGCGGCGCTCGCCAGCGCCCCGGCCCGCAGCCCGCGCAGCGCGAGGTCGTCCACCCGGTCGTTGAGCAGCGCCAGCGCCCCGGAGCGGCGCGCCAGCGCGACCACGCAGGCCAGCCCGGCGATCAGCGCCGGGTAGTAGAACCCGGCCAGCGGGTCCACCCGCACCGGCGCGGCCACCAGCAGCGCGACCGCCAGCCCGGCGGTGGCGTGGGCGGCCACCACGGCCGCCGCGATCCGCCCGGTCTCCCTGATCCCGCGCGCGTCCGTCCGCGCGGCCAGCACCGCGGCCACCCGGCCGACGAGCAGCGCGACCAGCAGCGTCGGCAGCATCGGCAGCGCGCCCAGCTCCCGGCCCTCGACCACCAGCGGCACCTGGTAGGCGGCCAGCCAGCCCGGCAGCGCCGCCGAGAGCACCCCGGGCGTGCTGAACGACGCCAGCGGCGCGGACGCGGTGATCAGCGCGAACACCGCCGCGACCGCGGCGTACCCGAGCGCAAGCGGCCAGACGGCGGCGGCGACGAGCGTCCGGAACCGCACCCCCGCCCGCTCCCGGACCTCCTTCAGCAACGCCATGCGTCCACTGTGGCATCAGCGTTGCTCCGAACGGATGAGGCACGCCGGGCACCAACACGAACGGGCGGTGCCGCGTCGGCACCGCCCGTTCGGAACGATCTTGCTGGTCAGCCCTCTGGTCAGCCCTGCTGCGGGTACCCGCCCGGCGGGGTGCCGGGGGCCTGCTGGCCGAACTGGCCCTGCTGCGGGGCGAAGGTCGTCGGCTGGGCCGAGGGCGGCTGGCCGTACTGGCCCTGCGGCGGCGGGGGCTGCTGCTGGCCGGGGGCCTGGCCGGGCTGCTGCTGCTGGCCGAACTGCGGCGACGGCGGGGCGTAGCCGCCGGGCGGGGCGTAGGGCACGTGGTGGGCGGGGGCCGGGGGCTTGATGACCCCGCCCTCCAGCAGCATCACGTAGACCGCGCCCGCGGCCTGCACGAGGCCCAAGACCAGCACCAGGATGACGCCGGTCGAGTTGAAGCCGTTGAACAGGGAGAACAGCGCGGTCAGCGCGCCGGTCACGGCGAGCGCGGCGACGAACAGGCTGACCTTGGTGTCCTTCTGACCCGGCAGCACCGGGGCCAGCGCCAGCAGGGCGGCCACCAGCAGGAAGGCGGCGATGCCGATGGAGCCGTCGATGAGGCTGAGGAAGAACGCCAGCACACCGACGGCGGCGACGCCGAGCTGGACCAGCTGAGGAGTGGTGAACTTCGGACCGGCCGCGGGCGGCGGGCCGTATCCCTGGGGGGGCTGCTGCCCGGGGCCCGGGTAGCCACCCGGTGCACCGCCGCCTGGGTAGGTCATCGTGCTCTCCTCGCTCGGGGCTTCGTTACGGGAGCCTGCGGGAACGCTAGCTCATCCGACGAATCGGACGGCCACCGGCACGCGATGGTTCCCAGAGGAAGGGGCCTGTCGCTGATCAGCGACAGGCCCCTCACGATCTGCTGCTACTTGGCGCCGAAGAGCTCACGCGCCAGGGCGGCGGTCTCCGACGGCGTCTTGCCGACGCGCACGCCCGCGGCCTCCAGGGCCTCCTTCTTGGCCTGCGCGGTGCCCGCCGAGCCGGAGACGATGGCGCCCGCGTGGCCCATCGTCTTGCCCTCGGGGGCGGTGAAGCCCGCGACGTAGCCGACGACCGGCTTGGTCACGTTGTCCTTGATGTAGGCCGCCGCCCGCTCCTCGGCGTCGCCGCCGATCTCGCCGATCATGACGATCAGCTCGGTCTCCGGGTCGGCCTCGAACGCGGCGAGCGCGTCGATGTGGGTGGTGCCGATGATCGGGTCGCCGCCGATGCCCACCGCCGAGGAGAAGCCGATGTCGCGCAGCTCGAACATCATCTGGTAGGTCAGCGTGCCCGACTTCGACACCAGGCCGATCTTGCCGGGGCCGGTGATGTCGGCGGGGATGATGCCCGCGTTGGACTTGCCGGGGCTGATCAGGCCGGGGCAGTTCGGGCCGATGATCCGGGTCTTGTTGCCCGTGGCCACCGCGTGCGCCCAGAAGTACGCCGTGTCGTGCACCGGGATGCCCTCGGTGATGACCACGGCCAGGCCGATGCCCGCGTCGATCGCCTCGATGACGGCGTCCTTGGCGAACTTCGGCGGCACGAAGATCACCGTGACGTCGGCGCCGGTCTCGGCCATCGCCTCGGCGACGGTGCCGAACACCGGCAGGCTGGTGCCGTCGATGTCGGCGGTGGTGCCCGCCTTGCGCGGGTTGACCCCGCCCACGATCCGGGTGCCGGACTTGAGCATGCGCGAGGTGTGCTTGGTGCCCTCGGCGCCGGTCATGCCCTGGACGATGACCTTGCTGGTGTCGGTGAGGAAGATCGCCATCGTCAGACCCCCGCTGCCGCGAGCTCGGCGGCCTTGTCGGCCGCGTTGTCCATGGTGTCGACCAGGGTCACCAGCGGGTGGTTGGCCTCGGCCAGGATGCGCCGACCCTCGTCGACGTTGTTGCCGTCGAGGCGGACCACGAGCGGCTTGGTGGCCTCGTCGCCGAGGATCTCCAGGGCGGCGACGATGCCGTTGGCGACCGCGTCGCAGGCGGTGATGCCGCCGAAGACGTTGACGAACACCGACTTCACGTCGGCGTCGCCCAGGATGATGTGCAGGCCGTTGGCCATCACCTCGGCGGAGGCGCCGCCGCCGATGTCGAGGAAGTTGGCGGGCTTGACCCCGCCGTGCTTCTCGCCCGCGTAGGCGACCACGTCCAGGGTGGACATGACCAGGCCCGCGCCGTTGCCGATGATGCCGACCTCGCCGTCGAGCTTGACGTAGTTGAGGTCCTTCTCCTTGGCGGCGGCCTCGAGCGGGTTCTCGGCGTCCTTGTCCACCAGCGCGGCGTGGCCGGGGTGGCGGAAGCCCGCGTTCTCGTCGAGGGTGACCTTGCCGTCCAGGGCGATGATGTTGTCCTGCGGGTCGCGGACCAGCGGGTTCACCTCGACCAGGGTGGCGTCCTCGCCGACGAAGGTGTCCCACAGCTTGACGATGACCTCGGCGGCCTTCTCGGCGACCTCGGCGGGGATCTTGGCCTCGGCGGCGATCTCGCGCGCCTTGGCGATGTCGACACCGGCGATCGCGTCCACCGGGACCTTGGCCAGCGCGTCGGGGCGCTCCACGGCCAGCTGCTCGATGTCCATGCCGCCCTCGGCCGACGCCATCGCCAGGAAGGTGCGGTTGGCCCGGTCGAGCAGGAAGGAGAAGTAGTACTCCTCGGCGATGTCGGACGCCGGGGTCACCAGCACGCGCCGCGTGATGTGGCCCTTGATGTCCAGTCCCAGGATCTTCTCGGCCTTGGCCTGCGCGTCGTCGGCGTCGTCGGCCAGCTTCACCCCGCCCGCCTTGCCGCGGCCGCCGGTCTTCACCTGCGCCTTGATGACGACGGTCCGGCCCAGCTCCGCGGCGATGGCGCGGGCCTTCTCGGGGGTGTCGGCCACGCCGCCCGGCAGGACCGGGACGTCGTGGGCGGCGAAGAGGTCCTTCGCCTGGTACTCGTACAGGTCCACGCGACAGTCTCCTGACTACGGTGTCGACACGATTGCTGTCGGACGTCAAGACCCTAGCGACCAGCCATTTCGGTTGACACTTCGCACCCGGTGAGGTAGCTCACCTTGCGTGGTGAGATCGCTCACCGGGCGTGTCCGCCCACCGCGGCGCGTCCGCCGCGGACAGCACCGGGATGTCCTCGGCGTCCAGTTCCCTCAGCAGGGCCGCCACCTCGTCCGCGCGCCCGTCGACGACCACGGCGTCGGGGTCTTCCTGGGCGACGGTGGCGGCCAGGTGCGCGGGGGTGGTGGGTCCGGTGTAGACGACCTCGACCCCGGCGTCGCGCAGCTGCCGGGCCAGCGCCGGGAGGTCAGTGGCACTGCTGTCGGGGCCGCCGCTGTCGGGGCCACCAATGTCAGGGCCACCGCTGTCAGGGCCGCCGCTGAGGCTGGCCAGCACGACGCGCCTCACCGGCGGCTGCTCACCGACGTCGCCGCGGCCACTACCAGGGCGCCGACGCAGGCCAGGGCCAGCCACAGGCCCTGGCCGGGGCGGCCGTCGGCGGCGCGGGCGACGGTGAGCGGGTACTCCAGCGCCCGCGTCCCGACGAGCACGGCCGCGCCGAGCAGCAGGGCCGCCGCGCGCGGGGGGCGCGACAGCGGGGCGAGCGCGGTGGCCGCGAGCACGGCGGCCAGGGCGATCAGCAGCCCCCAGGAGGCGAAGCGGAACTCCGTCCAGATGCCCGGGGCGACGAGGTCGGGGGCGCGCAGCACGGGCAGCCCGTAGGCGCCGACGGCCAGCAGCGCGGCGACGGCGGCGGGGGCGGCCACCGGCAGCGCGACGCGGCGGTCGGTGAGGTCGACGTCGTCGCGCTCGGCGCCGCCCGCGATGGCGGTGGTGACGGCGGTGGCGCAGGCCAGGGCGAGGGCGATGCCCGCGAACCAGACGCCCGCGCCGATGGTGACCGCGCCGCTGACCCCGGTCGCGGTGAACGCCGCGTCCAGGCTGCCCGCCGCGGCGAAGGGCACGGCGGCCAATGCGACGGTGAACGCGGGCCGGACGGCGGCGGCGGCGCGCGGGGCGAGCAGCGGCACGGCGAGCACGAGCACGGCGAGCGCGACCGGGATGAACAGCCTGCCCGCGAACGCGGGCGGGGTGTCCAGCCCGTCGGTGACGACCAGCTGCGCGCCGAACGCCGCGACCAGGGCGGCGGCCCCGGTCAGCAGGCCGAGGACACCCGCGGCGAGGTGCAGCCCGCGGGCGTCGAGCCGGACCTCGGCGTCGGCGGCCCGCTCCGCCGGGCGGACCGACCAGATGCCCGCCGCCAGCGCGGCGGCGGCGGCCAGGGCGAGGTACGGGCCGAACGTCGGGTGCAGCCGCTCGACGAGCAGCCCGGCGGCGATCTGCGGGACGGTGACCGCGGCGACGGCGGCCAGCATCCCGGTGACCAGGCCACGGGCGAGCGCCTGCTGGGCCGCGCCCGCGGCGAGCACGGCCGCCGCGGCGGCGCCGACGGCGACGGCGAGCAGGCCGTAGCGCACCAGCGGGGGCCCGTCGATGACCGAGAGCGCGAGGACGAAGGCGTTGTCGGAGGCGAAGGGGGCCAGCAGCAGGCCGACCGCGGCGACGGTCCCGGCGAAGAGCGCGACCCGGATGAACGCCGAGCGCGCCCGGGTGGGGCGGTCGGCTTCGGCGAGTTCGGCGGCGTAGGCCGAGCCGGGCGCGGCGCCCGCGGCGCCCAGGACGAGCAGCCCGGCGACGGCGGCGAGCACGTGGCCCGCCAGCACGAGCCAGAGCCCGGCGCCGGGGTCGAGGGGCGCGAGGCTGGCGGGCACGAGGATCTCGGGGCGCGAGGCGAGCAGCCCGTCGGCGGCCAGCTGCAGATCGATGAGGGCGCGGCCGGGGGCGAGCAGCGCGGCCCCGGCGAGCACGCCCGCCCCGAGCACCGGCCTGCCCGCGGCGACGAAGGCCGCGGCGGCGACGGCGGGCAGCAGGGCGAGGAGCACGAGCAGGGGCGTCGCGCCGAACCCGGCGGCGGGGCCGTCGGCGACGAGGCCGGCCACCGAGCCCGCGGCGGCGAGCAGCGCCCCGCCGAGAGCGACGGCGACGGCGGTCCTGAGCCTGCCGGGAACACCGGCCCACCCGATCCGCTGCGCGGACTGGGCATCGCGAGCGGTGGCAGGGTCTAGCGGCGTATGGGTCCGCGCAGTCATCGCAGGCAACGCTAGCAAGCCATTCCCGGCCGTGAGGGATGACGCCGCGCGGGGCGGTCGGTCACCGTCGGTTCGGGCAAACTCAGGCAAGGGTTCACCCGTGCTCGGCGGCGGGCCGCCCAACACCTTCTGCATCCCACCCAGATGGCCCATTGAAACGAGACCCACGTCACATTAGAGATGTGAGGTCGACTTAACTATGAGTGATTCCCGCTGGCGAAGACCTTGCTGCCTCCCCACACGATCGAGAGGCCCAGAACGCGCTGTTGCCCACGCCGCTATCTCCCCGTTACTGTCCCGGCGTCCGTTGTCACGGTCAGATCACGGTTAGGACAGGGCGGCAACCTCCCCCGGGGAAGCCATCCGAGATCGGGTCCCCCGCCCGAGCGAAACGTCCCCGCCGAGCACGGCCCGTCCCCGCGGGTCGCGGTGGTCGCGATCTGGCTCCCCGAAGGCGGAAGGCCAGGTTTTGTCCCGACATCGTCCGACCGGCGGTGAACGCGAGTTCGCCGTCGACGACCAGGCACTGGAACGCACCAGGACCACCCGCGGTCATGGAGTGCACCGCATCGCACCACCCTCCTCGGCACTGCGCGGCCGAGTCGTCGTCGCCGCCGTCGCGGTCGGCGCGTTCGCCGCCGCCGCTGCCGGTCAGACCCTGCAGAACACCGTTGGACAGGCTCCGGACGACATCGCCGCCCCCCTCGCGGGCACCCGGAACGCCGCGGCCTCGATGGGCATGGGCGGCGACAACGTCACCAGCGCCCCGGAGCTGCTGGCCCTCACCACCACCTCCGACGGGGCCGTCGAGGCCCAGAAGATGGCCACCACCGAGCGCGTCGTCCAGGAGCGCGACGCCCGGCTCGCCGAGGAGAAGGCGCGCAAGGCCGAGCAGGCCCGGCCCAAGTACGTCCGCCCCACCGTCGGCAGCTTCACCTCCGGCTTCGGCGCCCGCTGGGGCAAGACCCACTACGGCATCGACGTCGCCAACCGCATCGGCACGCCCATCGTCTCCGTGGCCGACGGCCGCGTCATCGAGGCGGGCACCGCGAGCGGGTTCGGCCTGTGGCTGCGCATCCAGCACGACGACGGCACGATCGGCGTCTACGGCCACATCGACGACTACGTCGTCTTTGAGGGCGACCGCGTCAAGGCGGGCGAGCTGATCGCGCACATGGGCAACCGCGGCCAGTCCACGGGCCCGCACCTGCACTTCGAGATCTGGGACTCCTCGGGGCACAAGATGAACCCCTCCTCCTGGCTGGCCCGCAAGGGCATCGGCTACTAGTCCCCACTCCCGGTCACGCACGGGTTCTCCCCCTTGTTCCTCGACAAGGGGGAGTCAACCGCAGGGGACCGACAATTCTCGAACGGGTGTTCGACCTGCGATGATCTAGAGCTTCGCGAGCGGGACGCTGCCGATCAGCATGAGCCGGATCGTGCCCGAGGACCCGAAGTCGATCGTGGCCGTGGCGCGCGGGCCGACGCCGTCGGTGGCCACCACGGTGCCCAGCCCGTACTTGTCGTGGTTGACGCGGTCGCCCACGTTCAGCGACAGGGCGGGCGTGTCCTTCCAGCGGGTGTTCGGCGCCGGGCGCGTGGTGCCGCCCACGCCGGAGGTGCCCAGACCGCCGCCGGAGCGGCCCGCCCACGTCGTGGCCCTGGTCGGCGCGGCGCGCTCGGGGCCGGTGCGGCGCCAGTCGATCAGCTCGGCCGGGATCTCGGCGAAGAACCGCGACGCCGGGTTGCTCATCGGCTGCCCCCACGAGGCGCGCACGATGGCGCGGGAGAGGTACAGCCGCTGCCGGGCGCGGGTGATGCCCACGTAGGCCAGGCGCCGCTCCTCGGCCAGCTCCACCGGGTCGCTCAGCGCGCGCAGGTGCGGGAAGACGCCGTCCTCCCAGCCGGTGCTGAACACCACCGGGTACTCCAGGCCCTTGGCCGTGTGCAGGGTCATCAGCGTGACCACCCCGCTGGACTCCTCGTCACCGTCGGGGATGGAGTCCGCGTCGGCCACCAGCGAGACCCGCTCCAGGAACGCCGCGAGCGAGCCCGCGTCGGGCACGGCGACCGGGGCGGTGTCCGGGGGCGCGTCGTCGGCCGTGGGGCCGGGCGCCTCGGCGAACTCCCTGGCGACGGTGACCAGCTCGGTCAGGTTCTCCAGCCGGGTGCCGTCCTGCGGGTCGTCGCTGGCCTCCAGCTCCGCGCGGTAGCCGGTCTGGTCGAGGACGGCGTCGAGCACCTCGGCGACGTCCTGGCCGTCGTCGACGAAGCGGCGCAGGCCGTCGATCAGCTCGACGAACCCGGCTATGCTGCGCTGCGAGCGCGGGTTCAGCAACGCCACCTTGCCCTCGGCGGCGTCGCGCAGGGCGGCGGCGAAGGAGACGCGCTCGCGCTCGGCGTGAGTGGACACACACGCCTCCGCCCGGTCGCCGATGCCGCGCTTGGGCACGTTGAGGATTCGTCGCAAGGAGACGGTGTCCTCGGGATTGGCCAGCACCCGCAGGTACGCCATCGCGTCGCGGACCTCGCGGCGCTCGTAGAACCGGACGCCGCCGACCACCCGGTACGGCAGCCCGAGGCGGATGAAGATCTCCTCGAACACCCGGGACTGGTTGTTGGTCCGGTAGAAGACGGCGATGTCGCTGTTGTTCGCATCGCCCGCGTCGACCAGCCGGTCGATCTCGTTGGCCACGAACGCGGCCTCGTCGTGCTCGTTGTCGCCGACGTAGCCGACGATCTTCTCCCCCGGCCCGTGCGCGGTCCACAGGCGCTTGTCGCGGCGGTTGGAGTTGCGGGAGATGACCGCGTTCGCCGCGTCCAGGATGGTCTGGGTGGAGCGGTAGTTCTGCTCCAGCATGACCGTCGTCGCGTTCGGGTAGTCGCGCTCGAACTCCACGATGTTGCGGATCGTGGCGCCGCGGAAGGCGTAGATGGACTGGTCGGCGTCGCCGACGACGCACAGCTCCGCGGGCGGCAGGTCGCCGGTGCCCTTGCCGACCAGCTCGCGCACGAGCACGTACTGGGCGTGGTTGGTGTCCTGGTACTCGTCGACCAGCACGTGCCGGAAGCGGCGGTGGTAGTACTCGGCCACGTCCGGGAACAGCTGCAGCAGCGCGACCGTGCGCATGATCAGGTCGTCGAAGTCCATCGCGTTGGCCTGGGCGAGCCTGCGCTGGTACTCCCCGTAGACCTCCGCGACGCGGCGTTCGAGGTCGTTGGTGGCGTTCGCGGCGGCGGTCTCGGCGTCGACCAGCTCGTTCTTGAGGTTCGACAGGTGGATCGCGAGGGTGCGCGCGGCGTAGCGCTTGGGGTCGAGGTCGAGGTCGCGCGCGACGAGGGTGATCAGCCTGCGCGAGTCGTCGGCGTCGTAGATGGAGAAGCCCGAGGTCAGCCCGAGCGTCTTGGCCTCGCGGCGCAGGATGCGCACGCACATGGAGTGGAACGTCGAGACCCACATGGCGTTGGCGCGGCGGCCGACGAGGTCGACCACCCGCTCCTTCATCTCCGCGGCGGCCTTGTTGGTGAAGGTGATCGCCATGATCTCGCCGGGGTGCACGCGCCGCTCGGCGAGCAGGTACCCGATGCGGCGGGTGAGCACCCTGGTCTTGCCCGACCCGGCGCCCGCGACCACCAGCAGCGGCGTGCCCGCGTGCTCGACGGCCCTGCGCTGCTGGTCGTTGAGGTCGTCGAGGCTCTGCGCCGTGGCGGACCGGGGGGCGGCGGGCTCGGTGGGGAGGTCGAATAGGGCTTCCATTTGCGCGCCACGGTACCGGGGCCGACCGACGATCGCGACGATCCCGGCTCGACCGCGGACCCCGCGCTGTGCCACAATCGCGGCGTGCTGCGCTACTTCGAGTTTTTCTACGGGAACCGGACTCCGGCTCCCGTGTTGGCATAAGCACCAGAAACCACACGAAGCCCCGGAGTCCTCGGACCCGGGGCTTTTCGCGCGCCAGGGCCGGAACTCCAGAACCCCCGCAGAGGACCAAGATGAGCACCGTGTCCCAGGAACCTGAGCAGGCCAAGAACACCGAGCTCCCGCAGCCTGCCGAGGTCGCCGAGCTGCGCGTGGAGATCGACGAGCTCGACCGGGAGATCCTGCGGCTGGTCAAACGCCGCGCCGAGGTCTCCCAGCGCATCGGCGCGGCCCGGATGGCCGCGGGCGGCCCGCGCATAGTGGTCAACCGCGAGATGGACGTGCTGGCCCGCTACCGCGAGCTCGGCCAGGCGGGCCGGATGCTGGCCATGGCGCTGCTCGACCTCGGGCGGGGCAAGCTCGGCCGCTAGTGCCCCGACTCAGAGCCTTGGCCGTGTATCGGCGTGTCCACGGCGTGGCTGGCAAGGCGCCGGGACGTCGTCGTACTGGTTGTACGGAGGCGTTGCGGCAACGCGGCCAGGCGCGTCGTGGGCGTGTCGAGACATGGTGAAGGTTCTGGGTCGGGGCACTAGATATCGGGGGATGTCCCCCATTCCCGGCGGCCCGGCCTGGGGCACACTGGGATCATGGGACTCATCGCGTTGATCGTGGTCATCGTCGCCCTTGTCGTGACCGTGGGCCACGCGGGCTATCTGGCGCTGCTGAACTCGGCGGCGCGGAAGAAGGGCGCGGCCGGGTCGCAGGTCGCCCACTACGTGCGCGGCAGGCTGCCCATCGCGGGCGCCGCCACCGCGGGCGCGCTGCTCGCGGGCCTGATCTCGTCCGGATCCGGCTTCGCCGACATCCTGGCGATCCTGCTCGCGGCCGGGTCGGCGGCCGTCGCGGGATCGTCCCAGTCGGCCGCCCAGAAGCGGCTCGGCACTGGCAGCTGAACCACCCGTTCGTGGCGTCCCGGCCGGGTGAATCCTGGTCCGACGTGCGAACTCTGCGCCACCACATAGGGTTTTGTGAATGAGCAGGGCCTTGGTGGTGTGCGCGCACCCCGATGACGTCGACTTCGGCGCCGCGGGCACGGTCTCGTCGTGGACCGCCGCGGGCGTCGAGGTGGCCTACTGCGTGGGCACCTCCGGCGAGGCGGGCCCGCACCCCGCCGCCGTGCGCGAGGCCGAGCAGCGCGCCGCCGCGGCCGAGGTGGGGGTGGCCGAGGTCGTCTTCCTCGGGTACCCGGACGGGCGCCTGAGCGCCTCCCTCGAGCTGCGCCGCGACATCACCCGGGTGATCCGGCGCTGGCGGCCCCACCGGGTGCTGACGTGGAGCCCGGAGATCAACTGGGACCACGTGGTCACCACCCACCCCGACCACCGGGCCATCGGCGAGGCCGCCTTCGCCGCGGTCTACCCCGACGCCCGCAACGCCCACGCCCACCCCGAGCTGCTGGCCGAGGGGCTGGAGCCGTGGGAGGTCGGCGAGCTGTGGCTGGCCGACGGGCCCGCCCGGCTGCGCAACCGCGCCGTGGACATCACCGAGCACTTCGACCGCAAGCTGGCGGCGCTGCGCGCGCACGCCTCGCAGGTCGGCGGCAACGACGAGCTGGCCGACCAGTTGCGGGCGCACTTCACCGAGGTGGCCCGCACGCACGGGCTGCCCGGGCTGGCCGAGGAGTTCCAGGTAGTCGACATCGGCTGACTGGGTATTCGGTCGGCGACAGGGCGTCGCCGACCGCGCGCGACGGGAGTCTCCACACCATGACGAGGGGGCACGGCAGCACCGAGGGGCCCGAGAGCGGCAGGCACCGGCGGGGCCACGCCTGGACACCCTTCGCGCGGCGGCACCGCCCGGTCCCCGCCGACACCGCCCACGCCGCCGACACCGCCGACACCGACGTCTTCCCCGTGGTCGACACCCCAGTGGCAGACAGCCCCGCGCTCGGCAGCCCCGTGCTCGACAGCCGAGTGACCGATACCCGAGCGGCCGACAGCCCTGTGGCCGGCAGCCCCGCCCTCGGCAGCCCCGTGCTCGGCAGCCGAGCGGCCGGCGACCTCCCCGACGAGCCCGCCACCGGGCTGGCCAAGTTCGACCTGGGCACCATCCCGGCATCGGTCACCCCGCCGCGCACCTGGCGGACGGCGGCCTGGTTCACCGTGGGCGCCTCCGCGCTGGTGCTCGTCGGCCTGGTCTACGCCGCCGCCGCCCTGGTCACCGGCCCGCGCAGGCCCGACGTCGTCGACGCCCTGCCCGGCCTGCCGACCGCGGCGCACATGTTCTCCGACCCGCCCGAGACCACCGCAGCCGACGCGCCCGCCACCACCAGCCCGTCCCCGCGCCCGAGTCCGTCGAGCGAGACCACCGCGTCCGCCGCGCCCCCCGGCCCGAGCCGCACGACGCGGCCACAGTCCTCCGGGGCGTCGGAGACCGCGCCCGCCGAGGAGCCGACGGTGTCCGCCGCGACATCGGCGCGCCCCACCCGCACGACGATCTCCGCGCCCGCGCTGGTGCCCCTGAACACCGACACCGAGGCCCTGGGCGACCTGACCGAGGCGTACTACCGGCAGGTGACCGAGGACCTGGCCGCCGCGCACGCGATGACGGCGGGCCAGCTGTACCGGGAGGGGCCGGATTCCATCGAGCGCCGCTACGCGGGCGTGCGGCGGGTGGAGGTCCAGCGGATCACCATTGACGCCAACCGGGCGACCACCGTGTCGACCCTGACAGTGATCCACACCGATGGCACTGTGACCACGATGGAACGTGAGCTAACGTTCACTTACGGCACGGACCCCAAGATCAGCGCGGACAGCGCCGCATCCTGACGGAATGCGCCGACCGGTCGCGGCCGCTGGTCTTCCGGGTGTCCGCGACTGGGCTGATCGTCGGTAAACAAGTGTGCTCTGGGTCACCATTACTCTTTTCGGGTGATGTTGCTCCGCGCCCCTCGCCTCGATCGGGTGAACAGCCGAGAAAGGGTGGTGTGAGCGCCCGGCAGCAGGGTACGTGTGGCCCCGTAGCGAATCGGAAACGAAGGACAGCGGCAGTGGAGCGACCAAGGGCAGGCAGACGCCGAGTGCGTTCTGGCGCCATCCACGCCACCGAGCTCATCGATCGCGCCACCGGCCGCTTCCCGCCGGTCCGGCCCGCCACCCACACCGCCGACGACGCCGACGCCGTCACCGCCGTGCTGCCCGCCATCCCGGCCGACGAGCCCGACTCGCGCGGGATGCGGCTGGCCAAGCTGGCCGGGCTCCTCCTCGCCGCGCTGACGCTGTGCGGCACCGTCGCCGCGGCCGCGGTGCTCTCCGGCGAGCGCGGTGAGCGCGGCGAGCCCGCGATGGCGGGCCCGGCCGCCCCGATCACCGGTCAGCGCGCCCTGCTGCCCGACGAACTCGCCCAGGCCGTCTCCGGCGTCTCCGCCTCCCCGACCGTCCCGCCCGCGGCGACGGCCGCCACGACGGCGATCGTGGTCGAGGAGGAGGCGCGGGGCAACGACGGCACCGCGCCCGCCGCGGGCCAGGGCGCGCCGACGACGCCCGCCACCGCGGGCCTGAGCGACCGCGAGCTGGTGAGCAAGTACTACCGGCTGGTGCAGAGCGACCCGGCCTCGGCGTTCACCCTGCTCTCGGGCACGGAGTTCGGCGGCGACCTCGGCCGGTTCATCAACGGCTGGGCCGGGGTGGCCGACGTCGAGGTGCTCGAGGTGGCCACCGCGCCCGACGGCGTCCTGGCCGTCGTGCGAATGCACCTGATCGGCGGACAGACCCTGCGCGTCGAGCAGTTGTTCCACGTGACTGACAACACACCGCGCCGAATCGCGGGGGTCACCTTGGTCTCTGCGCAGGTCGGCTGAGCAGATTCACGCTTTCGGGCGACCGTCCGCCCGGATTGTGACACCATGTGACGGCCGTGGGATCGCCTTGCGTTTCCAGGACTGCGTTCGAGCGCGCAGCGTGAACGCCTAGCCTGGAACGGTCGGCCGCCCTGGGTCAGACATCGCCGCGTGGCCCAGGACGCCATGGACGAAACAGGCCCGCGACGGATGGCGTGGGCGAGGGAGGTTCCGGTCGGATGAGCGACGAGGGCCGGTTGGTCGCCGGGCGCTACCGGCTGGCCGAGCGGATCGGCAACGGCGCCATGGGCGTGGTGTGGCGCGGAGTGGACGAGCGCCTCAACCGCGAGGTGGCCATCAAGCAGCTCATCCTGTCCCCCGGGCTGCCCCCGGACGAGGCCGAGGAAGCCGTCGCCCGCTGCCTGCGCGAGGGCCGCATCGCCGCCAAGCTGCACCACCCGAACGCCATCGGCGTCTTCGACGTGGTCGACGCCGACGGCACGCCGTGGCTGGTCATGGAGTACCTGCCCTCGGTCAGCCTGGCCGCCGAGCTGTCCGACAACGGCCCGATGGAGCCCGCCGAGGCCGCGCGCATCGGCCAGCAGATCGCCGCGGCGCTGGCCGCGGCGCACGCGGCCGGGATCGTGCACCGCGACGTCAAGCCGGGCAACATCCTGCTGGGCCACGACGGCTCGGTGAAGATCACCGACTTCGGCATCTCCAGGGCGACCGACGACGTCACCGTCACCAAGACCGGCCTGATCGCGGGCACCCCGGCCTACCTCTCGCCCGAGGTGGCCGTCGGCCGCGACCCCTCGCCGTCCTCCGACGTGTTCTCCCTCGGCTCGACGCTCTACGCCGCCGTCGAGGGCGAGCCGCCGTTCGGGCTCATGGACAACACCCTGGGCCTGCTGCACGCGGTCGCCTCCGGCAAGATCAACCCGCCGGTCAACGCGGGCGCGCTGACCGGGGTGCTGACCGCCCTGCTGGCCACCGACCCCGAGACCCGGCCCACCGCGGCGCGCACCCGTGAGCTGCTCGCCGCCGTGGGCCGCGGCGAGGAGCCCGAGCTGCCCGCGACCGCGCTGGTCCTGCCGGTCCTGCCCGACGAGGAGTCCACCCGCCTGGTGCCCGCGTCGGTGGGGACCGGGTCCGGGGTGCGCCCGGTGGCGCCGCCGGTGGGCAAGTCGCACCGGCCGCTGATGTTCGCCAGCGCGGGCGTCGCCCTGGCCATCGCGCTGGGCGCGTACTTCCTGGTCGACACGACCAGCGCGAACAACCCGCCCGGCGGCACAACGACCGTGGTCGACCAGCCTGCCGCCACCAGCGAGGCCGCGCCCACGACGGAGGTCACGTCACAGGCCCAGGAGCAGCCGACTACGGTCGCTCCGATCATCACCACGGAGCCGACCACCACGACCACGGTGGCTCCCCCGACCACGGAGCCGACGACGACCACCCAGACGACCACGACAGCGACCACCACCAGCGAGCCCCCCGAGACGACGACGACGCCCCCCATCACGTCGTCGGAGCCGAGCGCGACCCTCGTCGAACCCAAGCCCCCGAACAACAACTGACCGGAGCACCGATGTCCAGCGAGCAGTCCCTGGTCGCGGGCCGCTACCGGCTCGGGTCGAAGATCGGCAGCGGGGCGATGGGAGTGGTGTGGCAGGCCCGTGACGAGCGCCTGCAGCGCACCGTCGCCGTCAAGCAGCTCCTGTCCCAGCCCGGCCTCAGCGCCGAGCAGGCCGAGGAGGCCCGGCAGCGCGCGATGCGCGAGGGCCGCATCGCCGCGCGCCTGTCGCACCCGAACGCGATCACCGTCTACGACGTGGCCGAGCACGACGGCCAGCCGTGGCTGATCATGGAGTACCTGCCCTCGAAGAGCCTGGCCGCCGTCCTCACCGAGCGGGACACCCTCCCCCCGGTCGAGGCGGCGCGGATCGGCGCGCAGGTGGCCGCCGCCCTGGTGGCCGCGCACGCCGCGGGCATCGTGCACCGCGACATCAAGCCCGCGAACGTGCTGCTGGCCGAGGACGGCACGGTCAAGATCACCGACTTCGGCATCTCCAGGGCCACCGGCGACATCACCGTCACCGCGACCGGGATGCTGGCGGGCACGCCCGCCTACCTGGCGCCCGAGGTGGCCAAGGGCGAGACCCCGGCGCCGTCCTCCGACGTGTTCTCCCTCGGCTCCACCCTCTACACCTCCGTCGAGGGGCACTCGCCGTTCGGGCTCAGCGAGAACACCCTGGCCCTGCTGTACGCGGTGGCCGCGGGCAAGATCAGCCCGCCGAAGCAGGCCGGTCCGCTGACCGCCCTGCTGATGCAGCTGCTGCGCGCCGACCCGACCGAGCGCCCGTCGATGGCCGCCGCCCGCGACGGGCTGACCGCGGTGGCCGCGGGCAAGACGGTGCCCGCCGTCGCCCGCCAGCTCACCGACCCCTACCCCAAGCCCCCCGGGCGGCACATGCCGCCGATGGGCTCGCCGCAGGGCGCCCCGCCGCCGGGCACCCGCCTGGACATGCACCCGTTCAGCGACCCCGGCCCCTCCGCCCAGGTGCGCCAGCAGCGGCCGATGGGACCCTTGGGGCCGATGGGACCGCGCACTCCCTCGGGCGGCATGCGCGCCTCCGCGCCTCAGCCCCAGCGCCCGCACGGCAGGCCGGGACCGCACGGCCAGCAGCAGAGCAGGCAGGCGCCGCCGAGTCGCCAAGGCCGCGACGTGCGGTCGGTGGTCCTGACCGTGCTGGCGATCGTGGCGGCGGTGCTGGTGGGCATCCTGATCGCCAGCCTGATGAGCAAGGGCGACGGCAAGACCGCGAGCAACGCCCCCACCACCACGCAGCAGCAGGCGCCCGCCCCCGCCACGACCACCAAGGCCGAGCCCACCACGACGAAGCGGCGGGCCACGACCACGGCGGAGGCGACGACCGAGAAGAAGCCGGTCGCGGGCGACTACGAGAAGGCCGTCCGCGACTACTACGGCCTCCTGCCCGGCAGCATCGCCGAGGCGTGGGGCCTGCTCACCCCCAACGCCCAGGCGCAGTCCGGCGACTACGACAAGTACCGCGGGTTCTACGGGCGCATGGAGTCGGTCTCCGTCAGCCGGGTGAACGGCAACAACTCCGGCAGGGTGACCGCGCGGGTCAAGTTCAAGCCCAAGGACGACAAGGAGTCCGTCGAGAACTACGCCTTCCAGCTGGTGGACGACGACGGCGTCCTCAAGATCGACTCGTTCCGCCAGGGCGACGACGGCGGCGACGGCTGAGCTGCTCCGCCGCGGCCTCGCGCAGCGCGGTCAGCAGCCCCAGCACGGCGGGCTGGTCCACAGAGGACTGCCGGACCGCGGCGTGGATCGCCCGCATGGGCTCGGGTTTGCGCAGCGGCCGGACCACCACGCCCGGGTGCCTGCTGCCCAGCCCCATCCTCGGGATCACGCTGACGCCGAGCCCGGCGGCCACGAACCCCTGCGCGGTGGTGTAGTCCTCGCTCTCGACCACCACGTCCGGGCTGAACCCGGCGGCGGCGCAGGCGGTGAGCAGGACGCGCAGGCACGGCCCCGGCGGCCACTCGTTGCCCACCCACGGCTCGTCGGCGAGGTCGGCGAGGTCGAGGACCCGCTTGGCGGCCAGGCGGTGCCCACGCGGGAGCACGGCCTGGTAGGGGTCGTCGAGCAGGTGGACGGTGCGCACGCCCGGGGAGACCAGCCTGCTCGAGCGGTGGATGAAGATCGCGAGGTCCGCGTGCCCGCGCTCGACCTCGATGAGCGGGTCCTCGGGGTCGATGAGCTTGAGGTCGACCCGCACGCCGGGGTGCTCGTCGCGCAGCCGAGCCAGCGCGGGCGGCACCAGCGCGGCGCCCGCGGTGGCGAAGTACCGGACCACGACCCTGCCGGTCACCCCGGCCCGCAGGTCCGCCAGGGCCGTCTCGGCCTCGGCGAGGCGGCTGCCGATGAGCCCGGCGTGCTCGGTGAGCAGCAGGCCCGCCGGGGTCGGCCGCACCCCGCGGCCGAGCCGTTCCAGCAGATCGATGCCGACTTCCCGTTCCAGGGCGGCGATCTGCTGGCTGATCGCCGAGGGCGTGTACCCCAGGTTGGTCGCCGCCGCGGTCACTGACCCGCTGGTCACCACGGCCCGGAGGACTTGCAGCCTGCGCACGTCGAGCATGTAGCCGAGCTTAAGGGTCCGTCCAGGACATTTCACTTGTGCTGAGCAGTCCACAAGGGCACCGTGTGCCGCGGGGAAGGGAGCGTCACGATGGTGGGCGGACGGGGGACACTGGTCCGGATGGGCTTGCTGGCCCTGCTGTGGGGTTCGAGCTTCGTCTGGATCGAGATAGCGCTGACCGGGCTGAGCCCGGTGCAGATCTCGGTCGCGCGCTGCGTGCTCGGCGCGGTGGTGCTGGTGGTGCTGTGCTACTCGGCGGGCCAGCGGCTGCCGAGGAGCGCCCGCGCGTGGGGGCACATGACCCTGGCGGCGGTGTTCGCCAACGCCGTGCCGTTCACCCTGTTCGGGCTGGGCCAGCAGACGGTGGACTCCGGGGTGGCGGGCGTCATCAACGCGACGACTCCACTGTGGGCACTGGTGATCGGCGTGGCCATCGGCGCCGACCGCGGCATGGGCCCGGTCCGCCTCGCGGGCCTGCTGCTCGGCTTCGGCGGCACCGTGCTGATCTTCGCCCCGTGGCAGGCCGGGCTGGCGGGCGCGGGCGCGCTGGCCATCCTCGCCGCCGCGATCAGCTACGCCGTCGCCTACGCCTACATCGACCGCACGATGCGGGGCAGGGGTGTAGCGCCGATCGCCATGTCGGCCACCCAGCTGGTCGCCGCGGCCGGGCTGACCGCGCTGGCGCTGCCCTTCGGCGGCCCGCTGCCGACCGCGGCGCCGACCTGGCCGGTCCTGGTGGCCATCGGCGTGCTGGGCGTCTTCGGCACCGGGTTCGCCTTCGCCCTGTACTACCGGCTGCTCGCCGACGAGGGCCCGACCAACGCCGCGGTCGTGGGCTACCTGCTCCCGGTCGTCTCGGTCCTGCTCGGCGCGCTGTTCCTCGCCGAGGAGCTCAACGGCCGCATCGTCGCGGGCATGGCGGTCGTGCTGCTCGGGGTGGCGATGACCCGCATCACCCGGCGCCCGAAGGCCGCCACCGTCGTGGTCGAGCCGCGCCTCACACCAGGCGGCGATCCGATGCCCACCGCGACAGTTCGTAGCGGTTAGACAGCTGGGTCTTGCGCAGGACGCTGGAGACGTGGGTCTCCACCGTCTTCACCGAGATGAACAGCTCCGAGGCGATCTCCTTGTAGGCGTACCCGCGGGCCAGCAGCCGCAGCACGTCGCGCTCCCGCGGCGTGAGCAGGTCCAGCTCGGGGTCGCTGATCGGCGCGGCGCCCGGCCGGTCGGCGAAGGCGTCGAGCACGAAGCCCGCCAGCCGCGGGGAGAACACCGCGTCGCCCTCGGAGACCCGGATGATCGCCTTGGCCAGCTCCAGCGCCGAGATCGTCTTGGTGACGTACCCCCGCGCCCCGGCCCTGATCACCGCGATGACGTCCTCGGCGGCGTCGGAGACCGACAGCGCCAGGAACACCACCTCGGGGAACTTCGGCCGCGCCTGGCGCAGCACCTCCGCTCCCCCGCCGTCGGGCATGTGCACGTCCAGCAGCACGACGTGGGGCCGCAGGTGGCCGATCCCGGCCACCGCCTCCCCGACCGACCCGGCCTCGCCCACGACGGTGATGTCCGCGCCCGCGGCGTCGAGCTCGGCGCGCACCCCCGCCCGGAACATGCTGTGGTCGTCGACCAGGAACACCCGGACAGGACGGTTCTCGTCGGTCATGCGCTCACCTTCGCACGCGGCATCTGGAGTTCGACCTCGGTTCCCTCACCCGGCGTGGTCCGCAGCCGCACGCGACCGCCGTTGCGCCCTATCCTGCCGTGGATCGAGTCGGCCAGGCCATGGCGGTCCTCGGGCACCGCATCGGGGTCGAAGCCCTTGCCCCGGTCGCGGACGAACACCGTGACCTGCTCGGACTCCACCTCCGCGTACACCGACACCTCGCCGACCCCGGCGTGCTTGGCCGCGTTGACCATCGCCTCCCGGGCGGCGGAGACCACCGCGAGCAGCCCGTCGTCGAGCTGGCAGTCCCCGACCACCACGCTCTGCACGCTGATGGCGAAGGTGTCCTCCACCTCCCCCGCCACGCGCGCCAGCACCTCCGAGAGCGCCTCGGACTCGATTCCCTCCGGCAGCGGCCTGCCGTAACCCGAGGGGCTGTAGAGCCAGGTGCGCAGCTGCCGCTCCTGCCCGCGCGCCAGCCTCAGCACCTCGCGCGGGGACTCGGCCTGCTTCTGGATGAGCGCAAGCGTTTGCAGCACCGAGTCGTGCAGGTGCGCGGCGATCTCGGCGCGCTCCTCGGTGCGGATGCGGGCCCGGCGCTCCTCGCCCAGGTCGCGGACCAGGCGCAGCCACCACGGCACCGTCAGCAGGGCGACGCCGACCAGCGCGGCGACCACCGCGAGCAGGGCGAACTCGACCTGGTCCAGGCCGATCGCGGTGAGCAGGAAGATGGCGATGCCCGCGGCCACCAAGGCCGCGCCGGAGAGCACCCGGATGACCGCGGCGGGCCCGCCGCCGCCGAGCACCGCGCCCTTGGCCTTGCGCCGCTGCGACTGGTCGGCCTCCCGCCAGACCAGCGCCGCGCCCACCAGGGTCACGCCGACGCCACCGGCGACCCAGCCGTTGACCGCGCCGGAGAGCGCCCACGCGCCGATGGTCAGGCCCGCGCCGAGGGCGACGAGGCCGATGGCCTGCTGCCGCTCGCGCGTGGAGATGTCGCGCGCCCGCTCGTCCACCGACTGCTGCGGGGCGAAGATCCAGAACATCCCGTACGCCAGGACGCCCGCGCCGCCCAGCGCCGCGGTGAGGGCGAAGGCGATGCGCACCCACAGCACCGGCATGCCCAGGTGGTCGGCCAGCCCGCCCGCCACACCCGCGACGGCGCGCCCGGTCCGGCGGCGCCGCAGCCGGTCGGGTCCGGGCAGCACCACCGAGGTGGACGCGGTGCGATCGATGTCGGCCTCCGGCGCGCTGGTAGCACTCTGCACACCAGCATGCTCACACGCGGGTCCGGCCACAACATCCGGGAACGACCCTGACTTCGGATTCAGGGTCGTTCCCCGATGCGCGCACCGGCCGCGGGGACGATTCTCGACAACGTGAGTGGAGCATCGAGATCCCCCGCCGCGAGCGTGGAGGACACCATCAAGGACATGTGGGCCACCCGCCCGCGCCGCCCCCGAAAAGGCCGCAAGGTGGCGGGAGTGGCCGCCGGGATCGGCAGCCGCTACGGCATCGACCCGGTCATCCCGCGCGTCGTGTTCGCCGTCACCACCTTCTACGGCGGCGCGGGCCTGCTCTTCTACGTCCTGGGCTGGCTGCTGCTGCCCGAGGACGACGACGAGGTCTCGCCGGTGGAGTCGCTGGCGGGCCGGGGCCGCAGCGCCACGTCGGCGGCGTTCACGATCATGCTGTGCCTGGCGCTGATCCCGCTGTTCGGCTGGTTCTTCGACAAGGACTTCAGCGGGTTCCTGGGCCTGCTCCTCGGCGCGGGCCTGCTGTACCTGCTGCACCGCGGCCGCTCCCACCTGGGCACCATCCCCCAGGCGCCGGGCCACCAGGCACCGGCCTACCAGGCGTCGCTCCACCAGGCGCCGGGCCAGGCGTCCGGCGCCCCGGAGTACGCCACGTGCGCCCCGGTCTTCGCGCCGCAACCCATGGAGACGCCCATGAGCACCGCCCAGCCGGAGCTGGACGCGGACGGCTACCGCACCTCGCCCCCGGCGTGGGACCCGCTCGGCGCGGCCCCGTTCGCCTGGGACCTGCCCGAGCCCGCCCGGCCCGAGCCCTCCGCCGAACCCCCGGTCCGGCAGCGGCGCTCCAAGGCGGGCCTGGTCACCATCGGCTTCTCGCTGCTGGCCGTCGGCGGGCTCGTCCTGGCCGGGCCGACGCTCGGCGGCTGGGTGACCGTGCCGCACGTGATCGGCGTGCTGCTGGGCGTGCTCGGCATCGGCATGGTGTTCGGCTCGTTCCGCCGCGGCGGGCGCGGGCTGATCGGCCTCGCCGCCCCGCTGGCCGCGCTGGGCATCGCCATGACGGTGGCCTGGCCGGACGGCTTCACCGGCGCGGGGGTCGGTGACATCGACGCCCAGCCGCTCACGCTGGAGCAGGTGCAGCCGGAGTACGTCCGCGACATCGGCTCGGTGAACGTGGACCTGACCGGTCTGCCAGAAGAGGGCTCGGTGGTGACCCGCGCGGTGGTCGACGTGGGCGACGTCGTCGTCACCGTCCCGGCGAACGCCGACGTGGTGGTGCGCTGCGAGTCCGGCCTTGGCAGCGTCGACTGCCTCGGCAAGGCGGTGGACGGCTCCAGCCCGCTCGCCGAGGTCACCGACAACGGCCCTGACGGCCCCGGCGGGCTCAGGATCGAGCTGCACGCCGAGACCACCGGTCCTGGCAGCGTGGAGGTGCGCCGTGGCTGAGCCCGCCCGTTCCCGTCCCGACTTCCTGACCATGATCTGCGGCCTGGCCACCCTGGGGGTCGCGGGCTACGTCCTGAGCGACGGCCAGATGTGGCTGCCGGTGCTGGACTTCCGCTGGATCGTCGCCGGTGGCGCGGTCCTGGCCGGGCTGCTGTTCATCGGGCTGTCCCTGCGCCGCAACCGCGACTAGACCACCCACTCCACTCACCGAAGCGGCGCCGCCCACCATGGGCGGCGCCGCTTCGCTTATGTCAGCTCACTCCCACTCGATGGTGCCCGGCGGCTTGCTGGTGACGTCCAGCACCACCCGGTTCACCTCGGGCACCTCGTTGGTGATCCGGGTGGAGACGCGCTCCAGGACGTCGTAGGGCAGGCGGGTCCAGTCGGCGGTCATGGCGTCCTCGCTGGAGACCGGGCGCAGCACGACCGGGTGGCCGTAGGTGCGCCCGTCGCCCTGGACGCCGACGCTGCGGACGTCGGCGAGCAGGACCACCGGGCACTGCCAGATGTCGCGGTCGAGGCCCGCGGCGGTCAGCTCCTCGCGGGCGATGGCGTCGGCGGCGCGCAGGGTCTCCAGGCGCTCGGCCGTCACCTCGCCGATGATGCGGATGCCCAGGCCGGGGCCGGGGAACGGCTGGCGGTGCACGATCGTCTCCGGCAGGCCCAGCTCCAGCCCGACCCGGCGCACCTCGTCCTTGAACAGCGCGCGCAGCGGCTCGACCAGCTCGAAGTCCAGGTCCTCCGGCAGCCCGCCGACGTTGTGGTGGCTCTTGATGTTGGCCGTCCCCGCGCCGCCGCCGGACTCCACGACGTCGGGGTACAGCGTGCCCTGCACCAGGAACCGGTACTTGTCCCCACCCGCGTGCGCCTGCAGCTCCAGCTCGGCCTGCTCGAAGACCCGGATGAACTCCCGGCCGATGATCTTGCGCTTCTCCTCGGGGTCGGTCACCCCGGCCAGCGCGGCCATGAACCGGTCGCGGGCGTCGACGGTGACCAGGTTGACCCCGGTCGCGGAGACGTAGTCGCGCTCGACCTGGGCGCGCTCCCCGGCGCGCAGCAGGCCGTGGTCGACGAAGACGCACGTCAGCCGGTCGCCGATGGCCCGCTGGACCAGGGCGGCGGCCACCGCGGAGTCCACGCCGCCGGACAGGCCGCAGATGGCCTTGCCGTCGCCGATCTGCGCGGTGATCCGCTCCAGCTGCTCGGCCACGATCGACCCGACCGTCCACTGGGGACGGATGCCTGCGATGTCGTGCAGGAACCGGCGCAGGACCTCCTGCCCGTGCGGGGAGTGCCCGACCTCGGGGTGGTACTGCACCCCGGCCATCCGCCGCTCCGTGTCCTCGAAGGCGGCCACGGGCGCGCCCGGCGAGGTCGCGGTCACGGTGAAGCCCTCGGGGGCCTTGGTGACGGCGTCGCCGTGGCTCATCCACACCGGGTGGCGGGCGGGCAGCGCGTCGTGCAGGACGCCGCCGTCGGCGCCGAGGTCGGTGCGGCCGTACTCGCGGGTGCCGGTGTGCTCCACGACACCGCCGAGGTTCTGCGCCATGGCCTGGAAGCCGTAGCAGATGCCGAAGACGGGCACGCCCGCGTCGAACAGGGCGGGGTCGACGCGCGGGGCGCCCTCGGCGTAGACGCTGGACGGGCCGCCGGAGAGGACGATGGCGGCGGGGTCGCGGGCGATCAGGTCGGCGACGCTGGTGGTGTGCGGGACGACCTCGGAGTAGACCTGCGCCTCGCGGACGCGGCGGGCGATGAGCTGGGCGTACTGCGCCCCGAAGTCCACGACGAGAACAGGACGGTCCATCGGCTTGCCTTCCGGTAGGGCTGGGCGTGCGCGTATCGGCACACAGCGGCCAGCACTGCGTGCCGACCGGTCCCTCCCTGGGTTTCTCTCCCGGAGATGCCTGCCAGGCGCACCCTGCGCGCCGGTTTTCCGTGGCGCTCGAACCAGACCCGCTGGCGACAGCGGCGGAACCCTAGCCACCAACGTCGGTCAGCCGCGGCCATGGTAGCTCCGGCGCGCTCCCCGCCGCCGTCCGGCCTACGGTTGTGGCATGACCGACGAGCATGTCGCCAAGCCGCGCCCCTTCTGGGTGGCCGGGCAGGCGCGCACCAGCGACGAGACCCTGGACGTGCACCACCCCTACGACGGCACCGACGTGGCGACCGTGTCGGTCCCCGGCCCGTCGGACGTCGAGGACGCGGTGGCCGCCGCGGCGTCGGTGGCCAGGGAGTTCCGGTCCTCCCCCGCGCACCTGCGCGCCGCTGCGCTCGACCACGTGTCCTCCGCGCTGGCGGCCCGCGCGGAGGAGATCGCCGAGACGATCACCGCCGAGAACGGCAAACCGCTGAAGTGGGCGGCGATCGAGGTCTCGCGCGCGGTCTCGACCTTCCGCTTCGCCGCGGAGGAGGCCAGGCGGTTCGTCGGATCGCTGCAGCGGCTGGACACCGACGCGAACGGGGAGGGCAGGCTGGGGGTGGTGCTGCGCCGCCCGCGCGGGCCGGTGCTGGCGGTGGCGCCGTTCAACTTCCCGCTGAACCTGGTGGCGCACAAGGTGGCGCCCGCGCTGGCGGTCGGCGCGCCGGTCATCGTCAAGCCCGCGTCGGCCACCCCGCTCTCGGCGCTGATCCTCGGCGAGATCCTGGCGGAGACCGACCTGCCCGCCGGGGCGTTCTCGGTGCTGCCGGTGCGCGGGTCGGCGATGTCGGCGATGGTCGGGGACCCGCGGCTGCCGGTGATCTCGTTCACCGGGTCAACGGCGGTGGGCTGGGGGCTGATGGACGCCGCGCCGCGCAAGCACGTGGTGATGGAGCTGGGGAGCAACAGCGCGGCGATCGTCTGTCCGGATTGGACCGACCTGGCGCACGCGGCCGGGCGGGTCGCGACGTTCGGCAACTACCAGGCCGGGCAGTCGTGCATCGCCGTGCAGCGGGTGATCGTGCACCGCGACGTCGCCGAGGAGTTCGTCCCGCTGCTGGTCTCGGCGGTGGAGTCGCTGGGGGTGGGCGACCCGCACGACCCCGAGGTCGAGGTCGGGCCGCTCATCGACGCCGACAACGCCGACCGGGTGGCCGCGTGGATCGCCGAGGCCGTCGCCGACGGCGGGCGGCTGCTGACCGGCGGGGCGCGGACCGGCAACTCGATCACGCCCGCGGTCCTGGCCGACGTGCCCGCCGCGGCGAAGGTGTGCCGGGAGGAGGTCTTCGGGCCGGTGCTCGTGGTGTCCGTTGTGGACAGTGTGGATGAGGCTTTCGCGATGGCCAACGACACCTCGTACGGGTTGCAGGCGGGCATCTTCACCAAGGACGTGACCGTGGCCTTCCGCGCCGCCGCCGAGCTGGAGGTCGGCGGCCTGGTCGTCGGCGACGTGCCCAGCTACCGCGCCGACCAGATGCCCTACGGCGGGGTCAAGGGCTCCGGCACCGGCCGCGAGGGCGTCCGCTCGGCGATGGCGGACTTCACCGAGGAGCAGACGGTCGTGCTCTCCGGGCTCACGCTGTGAGTCAGGCCCTGGTCAGCGACTGCGCGAAGGTGAACACCGCGTCGGGGTCATAACGGGTGGCTATGTCGCGCAGGCGGTTGAGGTTCTGGCCGTAGTAGACGACCGGCCAGTCCGGCATGTTCGGTTCGATGTAGTTGACGTAGCCGCCGGTGACCCCGAGGCGGCCCAGCCCGTCGCGGACCTCGACCACCGCGCGGGCGGCGTCCGGGCCGGTGTCCTGGGTGGCCTCCTGGTAGATCTGGACGGTGGCCAGGGCCTCGCGGTACGGGAAGGCGGTGTCGGTGGGGCCGACGGCGGCGACGGCGCCGCCCAGGGCGTCCAGGAGCAGGTCCATGCCGTCGCGGCCGTCGAGGAGGGCGGCCAGTGCGGCGGGGTCGTCCAGCGGGGTGGACAGCACGCGGGAGCTGGCGGCGAAGGCCGCGCGCGGGACGCGGCCGGGCGCGCACCGCGACAGCGGGCCGTCGGCGCAGCCCGCGAAGTGGCGCATGGCGCCGAGGTAGTCCATCGACTCGGCGGCCCGGCTGCTCGGGCGCGTCCCGGCGGCCGTGACCAGGGCGTCGAGCAGGGGGGTCAGGCCGCGGCGGGAGCCGACGAAGCAGCCCCGCACCTGGCAGCGGGGCGGGCCGCCGCCGCTGGCGATCAGGGTGGACCACAGCTCGTCGGGGGCCTCCGCGCTCCAGCGCTGCCAGGCGCCGACGACGTCGGCGACCGAGCCGGGCGGGAAGTCCAGGGTGAAGACGGTGACGTCCGGGGCCGGGTCGGTGGCGAAGGTGAACTCGGTGACGATGCCGAAGTTGCCGCCACCGCCGCCGCGCAGGGCCCAGAACAGCTCCGGCTCGGACTCCGCCGAGGCGACGACGCCCCGGGAGTCGGCGGTGACCAGCTGGGCGGAGACCAGCTTGTCGCAGGTCAGCCCGTACTTGCGGCTCAGCACGCTGAGGCCGCCGCCCAGGGTCAGGCCCGCGATGCCGACCGTCGGGCAGCTCCCGGCGGGCAGCGACCGGCCCGCCCCGGCCAGGGCGGCGTAGACGTCGATCAGGCGGGCGCCCGCGCCGACGACCGCGGTGCCGTCCTCGCGCACCTCGACCGTGGACAGGCCGGCCAGGTCGACGACCAGGCCGTCGTCCGGGGTGGAGTAGCCGGCGTAGCTGTGCCCGCCCGAGCGGGCGGCGATCGGCAGGCGCGCGTCGCGGGCCGTCTCCACGCAGGCGCGCACGTGCTCGGCCGAGGACGCCATCGCCACGGCGGTCGGGCGGCGGTCGTCGAACAGCGGGTTGTAGGAACGGCGGGCGGTGTCGTAGTCGTCGTCGTTGGGCAGCACGAGCGCGCCGTCGAGCACGCGGCGCAGGCGGTCCCAGTCGGGCAGGGGCGCCTTGGTGGTGGACGGCGCCGGGCTCGCGGGCGCGGTGGTCGTCGGCTCCGTCACCGGCCCACCCGAACACGACACCGCCGTGGCCGCAACCCCCGTCAAACCGGCCACGTGCAGGAACGTCCGCCTGCTGAGCGCCACGCTGCCACCTCCTAGCGCCTCGATCTCACCACCGCCGAGTCGCCACGGCCAGCACCGGTCGTTGCCAGAGTTTCGACGACAACCGTCCACAACCGCGCCCACTGGTCGGCGGTGAGGTCGCGGGGCAGGGCGTCGCGGGGCACTCCGGCCCGCTTGGCGGCGGCGGGGTGACCGGCCTTGCCCAGGATCGCCCCGATCCCGCGCCCCCGCCCGGTGAACACCCGCTTGACGAAGTGCTGGTAACCCTGGCGGTCGGCGACCAGCGGGACCGCGCGCCGGGTGATGGTGAGGATCGCGCCGTCCACACCGGGCACCGGCCGGAACGCCCTGGCGGGCACCCGGGCGCGCACCCGGAACTCGAACCACGGCCACCACGCCGCGGTGAGCAGCGTCGCCCCGCCGATCCCCGCCCGCCTGCGCGCGACCTCCCACTGCACGATGAGGACGGCGTCGCGCCAGCCGGGGGCGGCGAGCAGGGTGCGCAGGGTGGCGGTGGTGATGTGGAAGGGGATGTTGCCGACGACGGTGTGCCGGTGCCACGGGAACCGGTGCCGCAGGTAGTCCCCGTGGACGACGGTGACGCCGGTCCGCTCCCGCAGCCGCTCGGCCCGCCGCGCGTCGAGTTCGATGGCGGTCAGCGGCCTCCCGGTCCGGCTCAACGGGACGGTCAGCGCGCCGTCGCCGGGCCCGAGTTCGATCAGCGGCCCGCCGGTCTCGGCCCCGTCTGTTTCGGCAACGCAGGTGAGGACGGCGGCGATCACCCCGCGGTCGACGAGGAAGTTCTGGCCAAGCTCGTGGCGGCCACCGGAAAGATGGCGGGACATGGGGATGCTCCACTGTGCGGTGGGTGGAGCCGGGCAGCACTGCGAGGCCGCACCGGCACGGGCCGGAAAGCGGCGCACAGGGGTCAGATCCCCCGCACCCGCTCAGGCGCGGCGGATCCGCTCAGCGATGCCGTACATACCCATGACCCCGAGGCTAGCGGCAAGGACAACCGATTTACCGTCCGCCGCCCACGCACCGGAGACACCCCCAACCCCCAGCACCCTCAGCTCCACAAGTGGATATCCCTCAGATCACCCATCTGGCCACAGCCGGCCCGAACGCGCCGCCCAGCCCACCCGCACCCCCAACCGGGGGACCGTCCTCAGCCCCGCCCACACGCAGCCCGCTTGACCGCTTCAGCCACTCCCTTCCCGTCAGGCAACACCGCGGCCAGGTAGCCGTCCGGCCGCACCACGGCCACCCCGCGCGGTCCGAGGCCGAGTTCGGCGGCAGCCGCGGCGGTGAGGCGGCGGACGGTCCCGTCGAGTCCGGGTGCCGGGCTGGTGTGCGTGAGCAGGGTGAACCGAGGCCCGAGAACCGACCGCAGCCTGCCGCCGTCGGCCAAGGGCAGGTCGGGACACAGGACACCGGGGACCACGGGGCCACCGAGCCCGGGAGCGGATAACACCGCACCAGAACCGGGAGGCGTGAGAGAGGCCGGGGTGGTGAGCGGGGAGTCCGGGTACCAGTGGGGCTCGGCGAGGCGGCCGGAGTCGATGGCGGTGCGGGCGGTGGGGTCGTGGACGCTGCGGGTGAGGACGTCGTGGCGGTGGGCCCGCTCGGCGGGGGTGGCGGGGACCAGGAAGCGCATGGTCTCGGTGGTGACGCGGAGGTTCTCGGCGGCCGCCGCGCCGCGTTCGGTGTCGTAAGTGGACAGCAGGGCGGGGCCGCCCCAGCCCGCGCGGGCGGCGGCGAGCTTCCAGGCGAGGTTCTCGGCGTCGCTGATGCCGGAGTTCAGGCCGCGGGCGCCGAAGGGGCTCATGACGTGGGCGGCGTCGCCCGCCAGCAGGACGCGGCCGACGGTCATGCGCGGGACGCGGCGCTGGTGGAAGCGGTAGGACGAGACCCACAGGAGCTCGTGGTCGGCATCGCCCACGATCGCCCGGACGCGGGCGGCCAGGCCGCCTGACGCCCGCTCGGCGGACAGGTCGAAGTCGCCGGGGACCTGCCAGTCGATGCGCCAGACCGAGTCCGGCTGCGGGTGCAGGAGCACCTGGCGGCCCGGGTTCCACGGCGGGTCGAAGTAGAAGCGGCGCTCGGGGGAGGGGAAGTCGAGGCCGGCGCGGACGTCGGTGATGAGGAACTTGTCCGCATAGGACTTGCCCTCGAAGGGCAGGCCGAGCAGCCCGCGAACGGCCGAGCGAGCGCCGTCGGCGCCGACGCAGTGCGTCCCGCGGATGACGGCCTCGCCCGCGGCGGTCTCCGCGGTGAGCGTGACCCCGCCGTCGTCCTGGCTGAGCCCGGTGACGCGGTGCCCCGCCCGCAGCTCGACCAGCGGCTCGGCCGCCACCCGCTCGGCGAGGATGCGCTCCACCACCGTCTGCGGCGTGTTGACGAACGGCGGGAAGCGACCGGGCGCGGGCTCGGGCAGCGCCAGGGTGAGCACCTCGTGCTCGCGGTAGAAGGTCCGCCCCGAGTACCAGGTGACGCCCGCCCCCACCACCGCCCACCCCACCCCGACCCGCTCCAGGATGTCCAGCACGTCCCCCTGCACGCAGATCGACCGGCTGCCCGCCGCCGACCGCTCCGCCGCGGCCTCCACCACCACCGACGCCACACCGTGACGCGCCAGGTGCAGAGCCGCCGTCATCCCCACCGGCCCCGCCCCGACGACCAGCACCGGCTCCACTCAGGACACCTCCCGCAGGCTCATCGTGACCACACCCCTCCCGCACACCGCGGCGACGCACGGAACGGCTCGCGGCCACACCACTGAACAGGGACCCTCACCCCGCCACCTCCCGCAGCTGCGCCCACACCTCGCGGTCTCGGTCCGGGGTCCAGATGACGGGCCACTCGGTGCCGGACAGTTCGTCCCAGTAGCGCTGGACGTTGAAGGGCAGGCAGTGTTCGAAGATGGGCCAGGTGCCATAGCGGGGCTGTAAAGCCGTGTGGGCGGCGGCGAAGGCGGTGGCGACGGTCCCGCCACTGTGGAACGCCCCCGCCACTGTCCGGCGGAGCTCGTCCAGGAAGTGGCGGCTTTGGCTGACCGCGGCGGCGACGCCGGGCGCGCCGTGGACCACGGGGCCCCGGCCGCCGATCAGGGTGGTGGCGCCCAGCGCGGCCACCGCGTCCAAGGTGGACGTCGCCCACTCGTCGTGGAAGGCGTCGCCGGTGTACAGGGCCGCCTGCGACTCCACCAGGTCGCCCGCGAACAGGATGCCGCGCGACGGCAGCCAGGCCACGATGTCGCCCGCGGTGTGCCCGCGCCCGCAGTGGGCCAGCACGAGGTCGCCGCGGTCGCCGCCGAGGGGGATGACCAGGCGGTCGGTGAAGGTCAGGGTGGGGTGGGTCAGGCCGGGGATGCCCGAGGGGTCCTCGAACAGCCGCGGCATCCGGCCCAGCTCACTAGCCCAGTCCGCCTCGCCGCGCTCCTCGATCAGCGTGCGCGTGGCCGCGTGCGTGATCACCTCGTCCGCGTCGAACGCGCTGGCCCCGAGCACGCGCACGGCGTGGTAGTGGGTCAGCACGAGGTGGCGGACCGGCTTGTCCGTGCGCTCGCGCAGGAGGCCGAGCCAGCGCCGCGCCGCCGCGGGGGTCGCCCTGGCCTCCACGCAGACCAGGAAGTCCTCGCCCTCGATGGCGCCGACGTTCGGATCGCCCTCGGCGGTCAGCGCGTACACCCCGCCGCCGAGGTCGGCGAAGCTCTCCTTCTTGCGCTCCAGGTCGCCGCTGGAGGCGAATTCGGTGGTCACTCCTCCACCGTGCCACCCGGCCCACCACCACGGCCAGGGTTAACCCCCCAACTGTGGACAACTCCGAAAAATCCCAGCTCAGACGGGCTTTCCGTGCACCTCGACCACCGGGAGCCGCAGCGCGGCGGGCGCGCTGGGCGGGACGACGGGGGCCACGGGCGGCACGGCGCCGAGCCGCCGGTACGGGGAGCCCTGCGCCGGGCGCGGGTCCGCCTCGCCCTTGTTCGGCCACAGCGACACCGCGCGCTCGGCCTGCGCGGTGATGGTCAGCGACGGGTTCACGCCCAGGTTCGCGCTGATCGCCGCCCCATCCACCACCGAGATCCCCGGGTACCCGTGCACCCGGTGGTACGGGTCGATCACCCCGGACGCGGGGTCCGCGCCGATCGGGCAGCCGCCGAGGAAGTGCGCGGTCATCGGGATGTTGAACACCTCGCCCCACGTGCCGCCCGCGGTGCCGCCGATGTGCTTGGCGGTCAGCTCGTTGGCCAGCTGGCCCGCGGGCACGTACGTCGGGTTCGGCACGCCGTGGCCTTGGCGGGAGGTGTACTTGCGCCGCCCGAACAGCCCGCGCTTCAGATACGTGGTGATGGAGTTGTCCAGGCACTGCATGACCAGCAGGATCACCGTGCGCTCGCTCCACCGGTAGCCCTGCAGCAGCGACAGCGTCTTCAGCGGGTGGCGCACCATGTACAGCAGCGCCTGCAGGATGCGCGGGATCGTCGAGCCGCCGTCGGTGGCGATGGTCTGCAGCAGGCTCATCGCGTTGCTGCCCTTGCCGTAGCGGACCGGCTCGATGTGGGTGTTCTCGTCCGGGTGGATGGACGAGGTGATGGCCACCCCGGAGCTGTAGTCGTTCGCCGGGTCGACCCAGGTGCGGGCCGCGCCGATGATCGACTCGGAGTTGGTGCGGGTCAGCTCGCCGAGGCGGGGGGACAGCGCGGGCAGCGCGCCGGTGTCGCGCATCCGGTGCAGCAGGTTCTGCGTGCCCCACGTGCCCGCGGCCAGCACGACCTGGCCCGCGGTGATCGTGCGCCGCGTGCGCTTGCTGCCGGTCTTGTGCGTCAGCACCTCGTACCCGCCGCCCGCCAGTGGCCGCACGTCGGTCACCGTCGTCAGCGGGAGGACCTCGGCACCGGCCTTCTCCGCGAGGTGCAGGTAGTTCTTGACCAGGGTGTTCTTCGCCCCCACCCGGCAGCCGGTCATGCAGGACCCGCACTCCGTGCAGCCGGTGCGCGCGGGGCCCTCGCCGCCGAAGTACGGGTCGGCGGCGGTCTCGCCCGGCTTGTCGAAGTACACCCCGACCGGCGTCGGGTGGTAGGTCTCGGAGATGCCCATGTCCGCGGCGACCTTGCGCATGACCTCGTCGGACGGCGTCGTGGTCGGGTTGGTGACCACGCCCAGCATCCGCGACGCCTGGTCGTAGTGCGGGGCCAGCTCGGCCTCCCAGTCGGTGATGTCCGACCACTGCTTGTCCGCGTAGAACCCCTTCAGCGGCCGGTACAGCGTGTTCGCGTAGACCAGCGACCCGCCGCCGACGCCCGCGCCCGCCAGCACCACGACGTCCTTGAGCAGGTGGATGCGCTGGATGCCGTAGCAGCCCACCGCGGGCGCCCACAGGTAGCGGCGCAGGTCCCAGGACGTCGTGGCGAACTCGTCGTCGGCGAAGCGGCGGCCCGCCTCGACGACCGCGACCCGGTAGCCCTTCTCGGTCAGCCGCAGCGCGGCGACGCTGCCGCCGAAGCCCGAGCCCACCACGACGACGTCGTAGTCCGCGTTGTTACCGACGAGTTCGGTTGCCATGGGGTGAGGTTAAGCGCCCCACCGCCCGACGGGCTAGGGCCTGCCGGGATTTTCCCGTGACCACGGGTCACACCCACCTACGACCGGACGGTCAGCCCGACCTTCTGGAACTCCTTGAGGTCGCTGTAGCCCGTCTTGGCCATGGCCCTGCGCAGCGCGCCGAACAGGTTCACCAGCCCGTCCGGGTCGGTCGACGGGCCGAACAGCAGCGTCCGCAGGTCGACCTCGACGTCCTCGGCCACCGGCAGCACCCGGCTGCGCGGCAGCGACGGGTGCGCGGCCGACGCCGTCCAGTACAGCCCCTGGCCGGGCGCCTCGCCCGCGACCGCCAGCGGGGCGCCGAGCATGACCGCGTCGGCCCCGCAGGCGATGGACTTGGCGATGTCGCCGCTGGTGTGCACGTCGCCGTCGGCGATCACGTGCACGTACCGCCCGCCGGTCTCGTCCAGGTAGTCCCGCCGCGCCGCGGCGGCGTCCACGATCGCCGTCGCCATCGGCACGCCGATGCCCAGCGCGGAGTCCGTCGTGGTCACCCCCGCGCAGTACCCGTAGCCGACGATCACGCCCGCGGCGCCCGTGCGCATCAGGTGCATCGCGGTCCGGTAGTCGTGCACACCGCCCGCGATCACCGGGATGTCCAGGTCGGCGATGAACTGCTTGAGGTTCAGCGGCTCGGAGTCGGCCTCGCGGGCCACGTGCTCGGCGGAGACGATCGTGCCCTGCACGACCAGCACCTCGACGCCCGCGGCCAGCAGGTCCGGGGTCAGCTCGGCGGCGTGCTGCGGGCTGACCCGCACCGCCACCGTCACCCCGGACTCGCGCACCTGCCTGATCGCCTCGGTGAGCAGGTCGACCCGGACCGGCGCGCTGTGCGCCTCCTGCAGCAGCCGCACCAGCTCCGTCGGCTCGGCGCCGTCCTCGGCCGCGGTGACCAGGCGGAACAGCACCTCGTCAACGTCGCCGTGGCGCGCCCACAGGCCCTCGGCGTTGAGCACGCCCAGCCCGCCGAGCTCGCCGACGGCCACCGCGGTGCGCGGGGAGACGATCGCGTCGCTGGGGTGGGTGATCAGCGGGATGTCGAAGCGGTAGGCATCGATCTGCCATGCCGTCGACACGTCTTTCGAGGAGCGCGTGCGCCGCGACGGCACGATCTCGATGTCGTCCAGGCCGAAGGCGCGCCGGGCCGTCCGGCCCATGCCGATGTCGACTAGATCCCGCACTGGAGTTGTTCCCTTCGAGAAAGGTCTACCGAGTGGTGTAGTTCGGCGCCTCGACCGTCATGGTGATGTCGTGCGGGTGGCTCTCCTTGAGCCCGGCGGAGGTGATCCGGATGAGCTGGGCCTGCTGCAGCTCGGCGATGGTCCGCGAGCCGGTGAAGCCCATGCCCGCGCGCAGCCCGCCGACGAGCTGGAAGACCACCTGCGACAGCGGTCCCCGGTAGGGCACGCGGCCCTCGATGCCCTCGGGCACCAGCTTGTCGTCGGCGAGCACGTCGTCCTGGGCGTAGCGGTCGCGGGAGTACGCCTTGGCCTCACCGCGGGAGCGCATCGCGCCGAGGGAGCCCATGCCGCGGTAGCCCTTGAACTGCTTGCCGTTGACGAGGATGACCTCGCCCGGGGCCTCCTCGGTGCCCGCGAGCAGGCTGCCCAGCATGACCGCGCTGGCGCCCGCGGCGATGGCCTTGGCGATGTCGCCGGAGTACTGGATGCCGCCGTCGCCGATCACCGGCACGTTCGCCGCCGCGCACGCCTGGGCGGCCTCGTAGATGGCGGTGATCTGCGGCACGCCGACACCGGCCACCACGCGGGTGGTGCAGATGGACCCGGGCCCCACGCCGACCTTCACCCCGTCGGCGCCCGCGTCGACCATGGCCTGCGCGCCCGCGCGAGTGGCGACGTTGCCGCCGACGACGTCGACGCTCTCGCCGACCTCGCGCTTGAGCTTGGCCACGATGTCGAGCACGTCGCGGGCGTGGCCGTGCGCGGTGTCCACGATCAGCACGTCCACCCCGGCCTCGACCAGGGCCATCCCGCGGCGCCAGCCGTCCTCGCCGACGCCGATGCCCGCGCCGCAGACCAGCCTGCCGTCGGGGTCCTTGGTGGCGTTGGGGAACTGCTCGGTCTTGACGAAGTCCTTGACGGTGATCAGCCCGCGCAGCCGCCCGTCGCCGTCGACGATGGGCAGCTTCTCGACCTTGTGCCTGCGCAGCAGCCCCAGCGCGGCCTCGGCGGAGACGCCGACCTGGGCGGTGATCAGCGGGCCGTTGGTCATCACCTCGCGCACCGGCCGGTCGTGGTCGACCTCGAAGCGCATGTCGCGGTTGGTGATGATGCCGACGAGCTTGCCGTCGCCGTCGGTGACCGGGAGCCCGGAGATGCGGTACCGCGCGCACATCCGGTCGACCTCGGCGAGGGTGTGCTCCGGCGAGCAGGTGACCGGGTCGGTGACCATGCCCGCCTCGGAGCGCTTGACCGTCTCGGCCTGCCTGGCCTGCTCGTCGATCGGGAGGTTGCGCTGGAGGATGCCGATGCCGCCCTGGCGGGCCATGGCGATGGCCATGCGCGACTCGGTGACGGTGTCCATCGCCGCGGAGGCCAGCGGGATGCGCAGGGTCACGTTGCGGGAGAGCCGCGTCGAGGTGTCGACAGTGCTCGGGATCACATCGGACTGCGCGGGCTGGAGCAGCACATCGTCGAAGGTGAGGCCGAGCTGGGCGAACTTGTGCGGGACACCCTCAGCGGTGAGCTCGCTGGTCATGGCGGTTGGGCGACCTTCCTGCGGGGCGGTGGCACGGCGGAGTGACAGGCGAGCGACGACCGGCGAGGTCGCGCGGGCGGCACGGTTGGCACATCGTATCTGGGACTCACCCGGGGCATCCGGGTACCGTGCGTGGTCGTGGCCCATGACGCAGTTCCCCCGAACCCGTTCGACGACGGCCCGTGGGACCGCCCGGCCGCCCGCGGCCACGGCGGCGCGCTCCCCCCGGACCCGTTCGCGGGCGACCCGGACGACCCCGCGCGCGTGCTGGACGAGCCCGCCGCCGATGACGACGAGCCGATGTCGGCCGCCGAGCGCGCCGAACTGCTCAGCGACCTCGCGGACCTGGCCGTCTACCAGGCGCTGCTGGAGCCGCGCGGCGTGCGCGGGATCGTCGTGGACTGCGGGGAGTGCCAGGAGCCGCACTACCACGACTGGGCCCTGCTGGCGGCGAGCCTTGAGCAGCTGCTGCACGACGGGCGGATGCGCCCGCACGAGCCCGCCTTCGACCCGGACCCGGCCTCGTACGTGAGCTGGGAGTACTGCCGCGGGTACGCCGACGGGGTCACCGCGAGCGAGAACGCCCGCTAGGCGCGCCCCGAAGACGGCCCGAGGAAAGACGGCCTGGAAACCCGCGCGCTACGGCGACGTGGCCGCGGGCTGGTCGTCGGTGTCCGCGGGAGCCGTGTCGCCGGTCGCCGGTTCGGACCGCGGGATCTCGCTCGTCGGCGGGATCGTGGTGGTGACCGGCGGCGGGTTGGTGGTCGTCGGCGGCTCGGTGCTCGACGGCGGGGAGGACGGCAGGACGATCTGGTCGGTGGTGCTGGGCGCGGGCGCCGTGGTCGTCGCCTCGCCCGGGGCCTGGCTGGTGATCGGCGCGACCGTGGTCGGGTTGGCCGACGGCGGGGCCTGCACGTGGTCGGCCGGGTTGTCCGGCAGCTTGGAGACCAGATCGGCGTGCTGGGCGGCCAGGTCGGAGTAGCCGTCCTCGGTGGCGACCGACGGCAGTTCGGCGCCCACGGCCTCCAGCTTGGACCGGGCCTCGGCCAGGTCGCCCTCGGCCAGCGCGGTCTGGGCGAAGATGAGGTCGCGGCGCACGGTGTCGGCGGCCTCGACGGAGCGGGCGTGGTCGGCGTAGAGGACCTTGGTCAGGCCCCACAGGGTGTCGCCGGGCTGGGCGTCGCGGGCGGCGAGGCCCGCGCCGGTGAAGGCGATGGCCAGCACGGCGGCCGCGGCGGCGAAGGGCACCAGCACGCGGGGGCGGCGCTGCTTGCGGGCACGGGCGGTGAAGACGGTGTCGACGGCCAGCCGCGGCTCCACGAGGGGGGCGATGGGCTCGGCGTCGACCTCGTCGCGCCAGGAGGACAGCAGGAGGGCCAGCTCGGCGTCGTCGAGGTCGTCGGCGGTCGGGGCCGGGCGCTCGCCGTCGCGCAGCGACGCGCTGAGCGCGTCGAGGAAGGCGTCGTCGGCGTGCACCCTGGCGAAGTCGATCAGCTCGTCGTCGGCGTCGATGTCGTCGAGCACGTTGAGGTCGTCAAACGGGTCGGGGGCCTCGTCCCACCCTCGTTCGGACACTTCAGACCACCTCCTCCGCGGACAAAGTCTTGCGCAACCTTGCCAGGGCCCGGTGCTGGGCCACCCGGACAGCGCCCGGGGTGGAGCCGACGGCCTCGGCCGTCTCCTCGGCCGAGAGCCCCACCACCACGCGCAGCACAACGATCTCACGCTGCTTCTCGGGAAGGACTTGGAGGAGGTTGTTCATCCGCCTGGTCAGCTCACCCTGCATGGCGATCTGCTCGGGACCAGCCTGGGTCTCCGGCTCGTCGGGCACCTCGGCGACGGGCTCCGAGCGGTTGCGGGCCGAGGCCCGGTGCGCGTCGGCCACCTTGTGCGCGGCGATGCCGTAGACGAAGGCGAGAAATGGGCGCCCCTGGTCGCGGTACCCCGGCAATGCCGTCAACACCGCGAGACACACCTCCTGGGCCACGTCGTCCGCCGAGGCGAACGAGCGTTCCTGCCTGCCCACACGGGCTCGGCAATAGCGCACGACCAAGGGGCGAACCGAGCCGAGCACGCGCTCGACCGCACGAGGATCTCCCTCGACGGCGGCACCTACCCAGGTGTCCAGTCCGTCCCCCGTTGTGGTCATCGCGGATTGCTGCCCCGGCGTTACGAAAGCGGCCAACTCGAAGACACCGCATGTGCGCGCGCTCCGACTGTCGTCACCCACCGTACCGTTCTTTCGGGTGAAGCCCAGAAGTCGCACGGAGGAGCAGGCAGTTCGACACGCGCCGTGTGGCGTGACTCGCGACACACATTAGCGCCTCCATGCCATCCGCAAGTTTCGGGTCGGGCGGAAAGTGCCGGTCAACACGACGAGCCGTGAGCGCCCGCTCCCACCCGGGCACCCACGGCTCGCCGCCGACGCTGTCGTCCTAGGACACCAGGCCGCGCCGGAACCCGTGTGCGACCGCCTGAGCGCGGTCGCGGACGCCGAGCTTGCGGAACAGCCGCCGCGCGTGCGTCTTCACCGTGTCCTCGGACAGGTACAGCTCGCGGCCGATCTGTCCGTTGCTCTTGCCCTGACTCATGCCGCGCAGCACCTGCAGCTCGCGGTCGGTCAGCTGCACGCCGGGGTCGCTGGGCTGGCGCGGGGCGGGCACGCTCGTGCTCGCCAGCGTGTGCGCCAGCGCGGCGACCAGTTCCGGCCTGCTCGCATCCCACCGCAGATAGCCCCGGGCGCCGCCCGCGATCGCCGCGGCGATGCTGCCCGCGTCGTCGGGAGCGCCGAAGACAATCACGTTGGCCTGCGGATTCGCTGAGACGAGTCGCCTCGTCGCTTCCACCCCGGTCGGCACGGCGCGCTGGGTCCCCACCAGAACGACGTCGACCGGCTGGCGAGAGAAGCGGGCGAGCAACTCGTCACCGTGTGCTACGCAGTCGATGCGACTGACCCCTGGTACCGCGGACATGACGCGGGTCAAGCCCTCCCGAACACTGCGGCGGTCGTCGCAGATCAAGACCGTCGTCACGGGGACTCCTTCCTGCAGCCGAGTGACGTTCCAATTCCCCTATCGGACGCTGCGCGCCGAACCTTGACCCGATCCGGTGGTAAATCTGTCAACTAAGACGCCGATCGGCTTCCGTCCACTGTTCACCTGTTCGGAGCAGACGCGAAGAGCCAGGTCGGCACCCATGGCGAAGTCTCGGCTCGCCGTCGGGCTTTCGCGTCCGAGTGTCGTAACACACAGTGCAAGGCGTCGGCGGCTTGCGCCCTTAGTCGCTTTTGGTCGGTTTCCAGGTCGGCCAGGACGAGCGCGGCCGGCCAGACGAGCGGTCGTAGCCCATGATTCTCGGCGATCCGCAGGGTGCTGTCCACGACTTTCCGGCCCTCTTCCCGCAGGCCGTCCGCGATGAGGGCGACCCCGAGGACGAGCGCCGACTTCGCCCGGTGACGCACGGACCCGCACGCTCGCGCGGCCTCCACCGCCACCCGCGCGGGAGCGACCGCGGGCTCCCCCGCGCCCAGCGCGATCTCCGCCCGCAGCCACGCCCGCCGGACCTCCGCCCGCCACCCCGCCGCCCGCCCCGCCCCCTCGGCGGCGACGAGCCTGCGCGCCTCCCCGGTCCGCCCGAGCCCCACCGCGTCGGCCGCCAATCCCAGCAGCACGTCCGACCGCGCCTGCGCCCACAGCTCCGACCCGCGCCACGACGCGTCCTGCGCGGCGGCGGTGAGACGGTGCAGACCGTGGGCGTCGAGGGGGCGGGCGGCGGCGTGGGCGCCGAGCTGGCGGTGGTGGGAGGCCAGGGTCGCGGCGGCGAGGGCGGCCAGGGCCGGGTCGGCGGCGCGGATCAGGGGGTGCAGGTGGGTGGCGGCGGCGGCGTAGTGGCCGCGGGCGCCCAGGGCGACCGCGGCCAGCCAGGACTCGAAGGAGCCGTACTCGACCGTGGGGAGAGGCGTCCCGGGGTGCTCACCGAAGGCCGCGGACCAAAGGGCTTCACCTGCGGTGGAAGGAACAACGCTCATCTGGCGGAGTCTGCCTCGCCCGCCACGAAGGACTCGACGCGCTCGGCGGCGTCGGCGAGCCCGTCGAGGCGCTCCACGCGGGCGGGCAGGTCGGTGTCGTGCCAGCCGGGGCCGCAGGCGAACAGGTGGACGCGCTGGCGCGTGCGGGGCAGGTGGACCAGCGTGGCGGCGTCCCCGTGCGGGGGCAGGTGGGCGTAGAGGACCACGGCGGCGGGGGCGGTGCGGCGGATGGCGGCCATCAGCGCGGGCAGCGGGACCGCGGCGCCGAGCATCCGGGTGCCGACGCCGCGCCGGGCCAGGATCGCGCGCAGGGCGTGCAGCGGCAGGCTGTGGTGCTCGTCGGGGGCGCAGCCCAGCAGGACCGGGCGGGCGTTGCGCGGCGCGGTGACCAGCGGGGTCGCCCGGACCAGCGCGGCCAGGGCGCACTCGCTGATCAGGCGCTCGACCTCGACGCAGTCCCCCTCGTAGAACGCGCGGCCCCCCACCGCCGCCAGGACCGGGCGGATGACCTCCTCCCACACCGCGGCGACGCCGTCGGCGGCGATGGCGTCGGTGAGCATCCGCTGGACCGAGATCTCGTCCATGGCCATCGCGGCCCGGCCGAGGCCGCGGGCGGCGCCCGGGGCGCCGGGCATGAGCAACTGGCGACCGCCGTGGCCGCCGCGGGCGGCCGGGATCGGCAGGTCGGCGCACGTGGCGTCAGCAGGCGGCGGAAGGGCGGCGGCGGCGCGCAGGGCGTACTCGGCGGCTTCGGCCGGGGAGGCGCCCTTGATCAGGGCGCGCTGCATCAGCTCCAGCCGGTGGACGTCGGTGGGGGCGTAGCGGCGGTGGCGGCCGGTGGTGTGCCCGGTCGGGCCGACGCCGTAGCGGCGGTCCCAGGTGCGCAGGGTGGCGGGCGCGATGCCGAGCCTGCGGGCGACCGCGGCGACGGTGAGCCGGGGCTCGGACTCACCCACCGCCTCGGGTTTGGTCACCACGGGTCCATCGTCGGGTGACATGCCGTGGGCGGCAACCCGGCAGATGACCACGCTGCGTCGACCGAGTGATGCCGAACGGCTGAATCCGGGCAACCAATGAGTCGATCACCCTTGAACAAGCATTGGCGCGGTTCTAGCGTGGAAACCACTGCATCAAATGGAGTATTGACTCATAGCCGAACGGTCCTACCTACGTGGAGGCGGCCACCATGGCGGACACTCGAAGGCTCCCTGGTCCCAACGCTGATGTGTGGGACTGGCAGCTCGATGGTTCCTGTCGGGGCATGGACAGCGCGTTCTTCTTCCACCCCGACGGCGAACGCGGCCCGGCCCGCGCGCGCCGGGAGGCCAAGGCGAAGGCGATCTGCCAGGCGTGCCCAGTGCTGTCGCTGTGCCGCAGGCACGCGCTGGCCGTGCACGAGCCCTACGGAATCTGGGGCGGGCTCTCCGAATCCGAACGCGAGGCCATCATCAAGGCGGAGAAACGCTCGCTCGCGGTGGCCACATAGCGAACGGGGCCTGTCCATCGGACAGGCCCCGTTCGGCTGGGCGAACCCAGGTGGGCAACCCAGGTGGGCAGGCTCAGCCGGGCGAACCCAGGTGGGCGTGCTCAGCCGAGCGGACCCAGGTGGGCGAGATCAGTGCCCGTGGCCGTGCCCGTGGCCGTGACCCGCGCCACCGGACTCGTCTTCCTTCTTCTCCACGATGGCGCTCTCCGTGGTGAGCACCATGCGCGCGATGGACGCGGCGTTGGCGACCGCGGAGCGGGTCACCTTCACCGGGTCGATCACGCCGTCGGCGAGCAGGTCGCCGTAGACGAGCTTGGCGGCGTTGTAGCCCTGGCCCCACGGCAGCTCGCGGACCTTGCTCACCACGACCGCGCCTTCCTGGCCCGCGTTGATCGCGATCCAGGTCAGCGGCGCGGCCAGCGCCTCGCGGACGATCGCCACACCGGTGGCCTCGTCGCCGGTGAGCCCGAGGTTGCCCTCCAGCTCGGCGGCCACGTGCACCAGGGCGGAACCGCCACCGGGCACGATGCCCTCCTCGACGGCGGCCTTGGTCGCGGCGACCGCGTCCTCGATGCGGTGCTTGCGCTCGGACAGCTCGGTCTCGGTGGCCGCGCCGACCTTGATCACGGCGATGCCGCCGGAGAGCTTGGCCAGCCGCTCCTGCAGCTTCTCGCGGTCCCAGTCGGAGTCCGAGGCCTCGATCTCCTTGCGGATCTGCTCCGCACGACCGGCGACGGCGTCCTTCGTGCCGCCACCGTCAATGATGATCGTGTCGTCCTTGCTGATCACGACGCGGCGGGCGGAGCCCAGCACGTCCAGGTCGGCCTCGGACAGCTTCTGGCCGATCTCGGCGGAGACGACCTGGGCGCCGGTGACGACGGCGAGGTCGTCCAGGAACGCCTTGCGGCGGTCCCCGAAGTACGGCGCCTTGACCGCGACGGCCTTGATCGTCTTGCGCAGGGCGTTGACCACCAGGGTGGACAGCGCCTCGCCCTCGACGTCCTCGGCCACGATCAGCACCGACTTGGCGGACTGGGCGATCTTCTCCAGCAGCGGGAGCAGGTCGGCCAGGGCGGAGATCTTCTCCCGGTGCAGCAGGATGTAGGTGTCCTCGAGGACGGCCTCCTGCGCCTCGGCGTCGGTCACGAAGTGCGCCGACACGAAGCCCTTGTCGAACTGCACGCCCTCGGTGACGACCAGCTCGGTGGCCATCGTGGAGGACTCCTCCACGGTGATCACGCCGTCCTCGCCGACCTTCTCGATGGCCTCGCCGAGCAGCGCGCCGATCGAGGCGTCGCGGGAGGCGACGGTGCCGACCTGGGCGATGTTGTCGCGGCCCTTGACCGGGGTCGCCTTGGCCTTGAGGGCCTCGACGACCGCGTCGGAGGCGGCCTGGATGCCCCGGCCCAGCGCCGTCGGGTTGGCGCCCGCGGCGACGTTGCGCAGGCCGACGCGCACGAGCGCCTGGGCCAGCACGGTGGCGGTGGTGGTGCCGTCACCGGCCACGTCGTTGGTCTTGGTGGCCACGTTCTTGGCCAGCTGGGCGCCCAGGTTCTCGAACGGGTCGTCCAGGTCGATCTCACGCGCGATGGTGACACCGTCGTTGGTGACGGTGGGGCCGCCGAACTTCTTGGCGAGCACCACGTGTCGCCCACGCGGGCCAAGGGTGACCTTGACCGTGTCGGCGAGCTTGTTCACCCCGCGCTCCAGGGCTCGACGAGCGTCCTCATCGAATGCGATCTGCTTGGGCATTAATTCCCTCTCAAAGCCGAAACGCCCCGGGTTCCCGGTTTCACGCGGGAACACCGGGGCGCTCGAATCGGCTGGTCCTAGTTGATGACGGCCAGCACGTCGCGCGCGGAGAGAATCAGGTACTCCTCGCCGTTGTACTTGACCTCAGTGCCGCCGTACTTGGAGTAGATGACGACGTCGCCGACCTGGACGTCGACCGGAACCCGGTTGCCCTTGTCGTCGATGCGGCCCGGCCCGACGGCCAAGACCTTGCCCTCCTGGGGCTTCTCCTTGGCGGTGTCGGGGATAACCAGACCGGAAGCGGTCGTGGCCTCGGCCTCACTCGCCTGGACGACGATCTTGTCCTCGAGCGGCTTGATGTTGACGCTCACCGCTGTGACCTCCACGGGTCGTCTTAAAGCGTTGGCAGGTACCTAGCTGAAACGGCTCCTGCCACCCCGCCGTCGCGGGTGTCGGGGCGGTACCGGTGCCGTGCACTTGGCACTCTACCCATGCGACTGCTAACCCTGCAACGAGCCCCCCTCATGCCCGATGCTAGGCCGGTGACGAACGGTCTCGACCAAGCGCCGGTCCCCTGCTTCCTCAGCTACGCCCAGAAGGATGACGCGGTGTTGGGGCTGGTGGAGGACTTCCGGCGCGACCTGGCCGCGTTCTGCTTCGGCGACCACGGCAGGCGCGTCGAGGTGTTCCTCGACCGGCGCTCGCTGGGCTGGGGGACGGACTGGCGCGAGGAGATCGGCGCGGCGGTCGACGCGGCGATGGTGTTCCTCCCGCTGGTCACCCTGACCTACTTCGAGCGCCGGTACTGCCGGGAGGAGCTGCTCCAGTTCTACAGCTCGGCCCGGGGCCACGGCGTGGGCGAGCTGCTCCTGCCGGTCCTGGTGCTCGGCCAGCAGAAGATCACCGCCGACAGCACCGACACCGCCGTGCGGATCATCGCCGACCGGCAGGGGTTCGACTTCCGGACCGCGGCGCTGGCCGGGCCGGGCACCCGCGAGTGGCGCACCGCGATGGCGGAGCTGGCGGCCCGCCTGGTCGCGGCGGTCGGGCGGGCCGAGTCCCGGCTGTCGGCCCCCGCCGGGCCGCCGGACCTGGCCGCGCTGGACCGCGAGGTGGCCGAGCGCGCCCAGGGCCTGCTGACCGCCTTCACCGAACTGGCCCGCTCCACCCAGGCGTTCCTCAGGATCGTTCGCGAGACCGCCGACGCGGTCGCCATAGATCACGCGGGCCGGGAGCTGGCGCGGTGCGGGAGCGCCCTGGAGCGCGCCGCCGTGGTCATGGACGGCGCGGTCCGCGACCACCGGGCGGCGATCGCCGCGCACGGCACCCCGGAGATGCTCGACCGGCTGCGCTCCAGGGTGGCGCCCCCGCAGGAGGAGATGGCCCAACTGCCCCGCGCGTTCACCCAGGCGCTGGCGGGGCTGCGGCCCGCGGAGACGGCAGGCGCGCCGATGCGGCAGGCGCTGAACTCCGCGCGCGCCGGGCTGCGGGCCGCGCAATCGGCCTTCGGGATCATCCAAGGGTGGGCGCGGCTCGCATAGGGTCGGCTGCGTGGACGGGATCAGGGTCGCTGGATCGGGTGATTTCGCGCGGATGCGGGAGATCGAGGTGCTGGCAGGGGCGGCGTTCCACACCGTGGGGATGCCGGAGATCGCCGAGGACGATCCGCCGTCGGTGGAGTCGCTGCGGGAGTTCGCCGAGGACGGGCGGGCGTGGGTGTACGAGTGCGACGAGCGGGTGGTCGCCTACCTCCTGGTCGAGATGGTCGGCGGCAACGCGCACATCGCGCAGGTCAGCGTCGACCCGAAGTGGCGGGGCAACCGCCTGGGCGCGGCGCTCATCGACCACGTCGGCGCGTGGGCGCGTGGGCGTGGCATCGCCGCGGTGACGCTGACGACCTTCCGCAACGTCCCCTGGAACGCGCCCTACTACCGGCGCATCGGGTTCCAGGAGGTCCCCGCGGGCGGGCCGCTGGCCGCGGTCGTGGCGCTGGAGGCCCGGCTCGGGCTCGACCCCAACCAGCGGGTCTGCATGCGCCGGGAGGTCAGCCCAGCGCGGTGAGCACCGCGTGCCTGCCGAAGCGGACCGCGCGGCGCAGGACGAGGGGGGCGCGCGTGAGCCGGGTGACCTCGGGGGCGTCGGCGGGCGGGCGGATCTGCAGGATCGCGGTGTGCTCGGCCAGGTGGGCCTCGTCGGCGGTGCCGCGGGCGTGCCGCGTGGTCCACGCCTCCACCGCGCCCGGGGCGGCCCGGCGCAGGTAGCGGGTGACCAGGCTGGTCTCCGCACGCGAGGGGAGCGGGATCGGGGCGTCGGCGCGGGTGCGCAGGACCAGCACGTGGGTGGCGTCCTGGGCGACGGCGGTGCGGAACGGGACGGACTCGGCGATGCCCGCGTCGATGTAGGCGCGCTCGCCGATGCGCACCGGCCGGCCTGCGAGCAGGGGCAGGGCGGTGCTGGCGCGCAGGGCCGCGCGCAGGGTGGCGGCGTCGTGGATGTGCGGGGCCAGGTCGGTGGCCAGGCCGGTGCTCACGTCGGTGGCCAGCGGGTGGAAGGTGGTCGGGTTGGCCAGGATGGCGTCGAAGTCCATCGGGACGGCCGGGTAGATCGTCTCCACCAGGTGCTCGGTGTCGACGACGGGCCCGCCGGTCAGCGCCCGCCACGGGTTGGTGACCCGGCGCATCACCAGCGGGTCGGACCAGCCCAGGACGCCGGTCACCGCCTGGCCAGCCAGGAACCACGCGCCGTTCAGCGCGCCCGCGGAGGCGCCGTAGACGGCGTCGAAGCACTCGTGGAAGCCCAGCTCGGTGAGGGCGGCGACCATGCCGCCGGAGAACGCGCCGCGGCTGGCGCCGCCCTCGATGGCCAGCGCCAGGCGGGCGTCGTCGGGGCGGCCCGCGCGGCGGGCGATGAGCAGGTCGCGGACAGCGTGCACGACCGCGACGGTAAACGACCGCTCATCCCGAGATCGCCGCGGCACCATCCCGGCGTCGCTGATCACAACCCCGAATAGGGCATTCACAGCCTGTTCGATTGACGGGAAAGATCTCCCGCAGGAGAGTGTGACTCACGACTGGGGGATCTCACTGGAGGCCTTTCCTTGCAACGCCGCAGAACTCTCGCCGCTGCCGTCGTCGCACTCGCTGCGCTGGCGGTCACCACTCCCGCGTCCGCACAACCGGCCGATGAAAAGCGCCAGCGGGTATTCGCCGCCGCGGCGGACGAGTTCGACGTCCCCGCGCCGCTGCTGCTCGCGGTGTCCTATCTGGAATCGCGGTGGGACGCGAATGGCGGCACGCCCAGCGTTTCCGCCGGATACGGGCCGATGCACCTGACCGACGCCACCGCGGCCAATTCCGGCGGCACCCACCACGAGCACGCCGAGGACCCGCGCGGCGACACCTCCCGCCGGACGCTGAAGCCCGCGCACCGCGAGCTGGACCTCACCTCGCCGACCCTGCACACCGTCGCCAAGGCCGCCGAGCTGACCGGGATCGCCCCGCGGACCCTGCGCGCGGACCCGGTGGCCAACATCCGCGGCGGCGCCGCCCTGCTCGCCGACCACCAGCGCGCGCTCGGCCCGCTGACCGACGACCCGGCCGACTGGTACGGCGCGGTCGCCCGCTACAGCGGCGCCATCGACGTCCGCACCGCCGAGGTCTTCGCCGACGAGGTCTACGGCGTGCTGCGCGAGGGCGCGGCCCGGGTCACCGACGACGGCCAGACGGTCACCCTTGGCGCCGAGCCGGTCCAGCCGGACAAGGCCGTGCTCACCCGCATGGGCCTGACCGAGGTCTCCGCGGCGGCGGCCGAGTGCCCCGCCGACGTGGCCTGCCAGTGGCTGCCCGCCCCGTACCAGGAGCTCGGCGGGGGCGACTACGGCAACCACGACAAGGCCAACCGGCCGACCAGCCAGAAGGTCGACTACATCGTCATCCACGACACCGAGGCCACCTGGAACACCACGCTGCAGCTGGTGCAGGACCCGGCGTACGTGAGCTGGCACTACTCGCTGCGCAGCTCGGACGGCCACATCGCCCAGCACGTGCCGACCAAGGACGTGGGCTGGCACGCGGGCAACTGGTACGTCAACGCCAAGGCGATCGGCCTGGAGCACGAGGGCTTCGCCGCGCAGGGCACCTGGTACACCGAGTCGATGTACCGCACCTCGGCCAAGCTGGTGAAGTACCTGGCCGCCCGGTACAGCGTCCCGCTGGACCGCCACCACATCGTCGGCCACGACAACGTGCCCGGCACGGTGCCCGAGCGGGTCCGCCAGATGCACTGGGACCCGGGCCCGTACTGGAACTGGACGCACTACTTCGCCCTGCTGGGCAAGCCGTTCACCGCGGGCGGCGACGCGCGCACCGGCGTGGTCATGATCAGGCCGGACTACGCCACCAACAAGCCCGCCTTCACCGGCTGCACCAGCGCGGGCGTGCTGTGCCCGGCGCGCGGGTCGACGTCGGTGATCCTGCGCACCGAGCCCTACGGAACCGCGCCGCTGCTTAAGGACATCGGCCTGCGCCCGGACGGGTCGCGCTCCACGATGCAGGTCTCCGACATCGGCAGCCGGGTCGACTCCGGGCAGAAGTTCGCCGTCGCCGAGCGCCAGGGCTCCTGGACGGCGATCTGGTACCTCGGCCAGAAGGGCTGGCTGCCCAGCGCGGCCGTCGTGCCCGCGACCGGCACGCGGGTCACCGCCAAGGCGGGCCGCGCCTCGATCCCGGTGTACGGCCGCGCGTACCCGGAAGCCTCGGCCTACCCGGGCGGGGTGACGCCGCAGCCGGACATCGCGCTGCAGTACACGCTGCCCGCCGGGCAGCACTACGTGGTCGGCGGGGACGTGGCCTCGGAGTTCTACAAGGCCGACACCTTCGACCCGGCGCACCACCTGGTGGTGCGCGGGCAGCGGTACCTGCAGGTGCAGTTCGGGCACCGCTTCGGGTTCGTCAAGGCCACCGACGTGGACACCAGGGCCGCGCCCTCGGCGCTCGGCTCGCGGGCGTTCGACCGGTGGGCCCAGCTCGGCACCGCCAAGCCGCTGAACCGCTAGACCGCCGGACCGCTACACCGCCGGGCCGCCGGGCCGCCGGACTTCTGGACCGCTAGACCGCTAGACCGCTAGACCGAGATGGTGGACACCGGCAGCGCCGGGTTCGCCGAGAGGTCGAGGGAGGACGCCTCGACGCCCGCCGCCACCAGGTGGGCGCCGAGGGCGGCCATCATGGCGCCGTTGTCGGTGCACAGCCGGGGCCGCGGCACGCGCAGCTCGATGCCCGCCGCGGCGCAGCGCTCGGCGGCCAGCTCCTTGAGCCGGGAGTTGGCCGCCACGCCGCCGGAGATGACCATGGTGCCGATGCCCTGCTCGACGCAGGCCCGGACCGCCTTGGCGGTGAGCACGTCCGCCACCGCCTCCTGGAAGGACGCGGCCACGTCGTCGACCGGGATGGCCTCGTGCTCGTGGGCCTCGACCCAGCGGGCGACCGCGGTCTTCAGCCCGGAGAAGGAGAAGTCGTGGCGGGCGTCGCGGGGGCCGGTCAGCCCGCGCGGGAAGGCGATGGCGCGGGGGTTCCCGCGGCGGGCGGCGGCGTCGATGGGCGGGCCGCCGGGGTAGGGCAGGCCCAGGACGCGGGCGACCTTGTCGTAGGCCTCGCCCGCGGCGTCGTCGATGGTGGAGCCGATCTCGGTGATCCCGCCCGCCAGCGAGTCGACCCGCAGCAGCTGGGTGTGCCCGCCGGAGACGAGCAGCGCCAGGCACGGGGTGGGCAGCGGGCCGTGGTCGAGGGTGTCGGCGGCGACGTGCCCGGCCAGGTGGTTGGCCCCGTACAGCGGCACGCCCAGCGACAGCGCGTACGCCTTGGCCGCCGAGACGCCCACCAGCAGCGCGCCAGCGAGGCCGGGCCCGCAGGTCACCGTGATGGCGTCCACGTCGGAGAGCTTCAGCCCGGCGGTGTCGAAGGCGCGGCGCATGGTGGGGACCATGGCCTCCAGGTGCGCGCGGCTGGCCACCTCGGGCACGACGCCGCCGAAGCGGGCGTGCTGCTCGACGCTGGAGGCGACCTCGTCGGCCAGCAGCTCGACGGCGCCGGAGGGGTCGAGGCGGACCAGGCCGACGCCGGTCTCGTCGCAGGAGCTCTCGATGCCCAGGATGATGGTCACGTCGTCTCCTCGGCGAAGGTCCGGGCGGGCCGCATCATGGTGTAGGCGTCGGCGCCGGAGGGCTGGTAGTAGCGGCGGCGCAGGCCGACCTGGGTGAACCCGTGCGCGGTGTAGAGGCCGATGGCGGGCGCGTTGTCGGTGCGCACCTCCAGGTACACGGTGGCGGCGGCGGTGTCGGCCTCGGCGAGCAGTTCGCGCAGCAGCAGCCTGCCGATGCCCTGGCCCTGCCACCGCGGGTCGACGCCGAGGGTGTGCACGCTGGCCTCGACGTCGCCGGGGGGCCCGGCGAAGGCGAGCCCGGCGTAGCCGACGAGCAGGTCACCCCCGGCCTGGTCCCCGGCCTGGTCACCGAGGTAGGCGCCGAGGTAGAAGTGGCCCCAGTCCAGCTCGGAGGCAAACGCGGCCTCGCTCCACGGGTCCTCGCCCGGGAACAGCACGCGCTCCAGCTCCGCGCACCGGGCCAGGTCGGCGTGGCGCAGCGGGGCGGTGCGCACGCTCATGCCGGGCTCACCCGCTTGCGGGCGCCGGGGACGACGGCGTCGGGGCGGCGCAGGTACAGCGGGGTCAGCGGGCCGGGCTCGGCGCCGGAGACCAGCTCGGCGCGGGCGGCGGCGACCAGCCCCGCCGGGCTCGGGTGCGCGGGTTCGACCAGCGGCAGCCCGAAGTCGTACAGGCCGGCACCGGCCACCCGCTTGGCATGCGGCGCGGACACCTCGGCGGCCGGGGACACGTGCGGGCCGTCGATCCGGACGCCGAGGGCGTCGTAGACGGCCCAGTACACCTCGCGGCGACGCGCGTCGGTGACCACCAGCAGCGGCTCGCCGGGCACGGACGCGGCGATGGCGTCGAGGGAGCACACCGGGTACACCGGCCTGCCCAGGGCGTGGCCGAGGGCCGCCGCGCTGACCATGCCCGCGCGCAGCCCGGTGAACGGGCCGGGCCCGACGCCGCAGACGATCGCGTCGACCTCCGAGAGCGCGCGCCCCGCCTCGGCGAGGGCGTCGCGGACGTGCGGGGTCAGCAGCTCGCCGTGCGCCTTCGCGTCCACGGTGATCCGCTCGGCCAGCACCGCGACGGTGTCGCCGACCTCGACGACGCCGGCGGTCACCGCGGGCGTGGCGGTGTCAACAGCCAATACCAACACAGTGCTCAAGGATACGAGAGGCGCTGCTCACACCCCCCAGCGGCCATCCACCACCACTAAGGTTGGCCAAGTGCTGCTACCGCCGCCGCAGGACCCGGGCCGGGTCGCCGTCCGATTCCCCGGTCTGGGCCTGACGCACGGCCAGGTCCGCGCCGCCGCGCTCGCGGTGGCCGGGCGGGTGGCCGGGGCGTCGCGGGTGGCGGTGTGGGCGACGCCGTCGCCGGAGACGGTGCTGGCGGTGGTCGGCTGCCTGGCCGCCGGGGTGGCCGTGGTGCCGCTCAACCCCAAGACGGGCGCCCGCGAGCTGGCCCACATCCTCGCCGACAGCGCTCCTGAGCTGCTGCTGCACGCCCCCGGCGACGACCCGGCCGTCGACCTGCCCCGCCACGCCGTCGACATCGACGCGCAGGCCGAGGGGGAGCTGCCGGAGCCGGACCCGGAGTCGGTGGCGTTCGTCGTCTACACCTCCGGCACCACCGGCCCGCCCAAGGGCGTGCTGCTGCCGCGCCGGGCGGTGGCGACCAACCTCGACGCGCTCGCCGAGATCTGGGCGTGGACCGCCGAGGACGTCGTGGTCCACGCGCTGCCGCTGTTCCACGTGCACGGGCTGATCGTCGGGGTGCTGGGCCCGCTGCGCCGCGGCGGCGCCGTCTGGCACCTGGGCCGCTTCGACAGCGGCGCGCTCGCCGAGGCGTTCCGGGGCGGGGCGACGGTGATGTTCGGGGTGCCGACGATGTACCACCGGCTGGCCGCCGACTGCGCGGCCGACCCCGCCGTCGCCGCGGCGGTCGGGAGCGCGCGGCTGCTGGTCTCCGGCTCGGCCGCGCTGCCGGGCACCGACCACGCGCGCATCACCGAGACCACGGGTCAGCGGGTGGTCGAGCGCTACGGCATGACCGAGACGCTGATGAACTGCGGCGTGCGCGTCGACGGCGACCGGCGGCCCGGGGTGGTCGGCCCGCCGCTGCCCGGCGTCGAGGTCCGCGTCGTCGACGAGCGCGGTGACGGCGTCGAGGAGGGCGGCATCGGCGAGGTCGAGGTGCGCGGCCCGAACCTGTTCCTCGGCTACCTCAACCGCCCCGACGCCACCGAGGCCGCCTTCCGCGACGGCTGGTTCCGCACCGGCGACATGGCCGTTCGCGACCCCGACGGCGCCATCCGCATCGTCGGGCGGCGGGCCACCGACCTGATCAAGAGCGGCGGGTACAAGATCGGCGCGGGGGAGATCGAGAACGCGCTGCTGGAGCACCCGGGGGTCGCCGAGGCCGCGGTGACCGGCGAGCCGGACGAAGACCTGGGTGAGCGGATCGTGGCCTGGGTGGTGCCCTCGGGCGCGCCACCGTCCACTGAGGAGTTGGCCGACCACGTGGCGGCGCTGTTGGCCCCGCACAAGCGCCCGCGCGTCGTCCGCTTCCTGGACTCGTTGCCGCGCAACGAGATGGGCAAGGTCACGAAGCGGGCCCTGCATGGCTGAGCGCGGCGCGCGGTGGGCCATCGACCAGGTCGCCACCGACTTCGACGAGTTCACGGTGCCCACTGTGGACCGTGGTGTGGACGGCCCGCTGGACTGGGCGGGCTACAGCGAGCAGCGAACCCGCGCGGCCGAGCGCTCCGGGGAGTCCGAGTCGGTGGTGTGCGGCGTCGGCGGGGTCGGCGGGACGCGCGCGGTGCTGGTGGCCTTCGACTTCCGCTACCTGGGCGGCTCGGTGGGCACCGCGACCGGCGACCGCATCGAGCACGCCTTCACCCACGCCCGGCGCACGCGGACGCCGCTGGTGTCGCTGATCGCCACCGGGGGCAGCCGGATGCAGGAGGGGATGCTGTCGCTGCGCCAGCTCCAGCGCATCGCCCGGCAGTCCACGCTGCTGCACGACGCGGGCGTCCCGCAGGTCTCGGTCCTGCGCGACCCGACCACGGGCGGGCTGTGGGCGTCGCTGGGCGCGGGCGCGGACGTCGTGGTGGCCGTGGCCGGGGCGCAGGTCGGTTTCGCGGGCTCGCGGGTGCGCCCCGCCGACGACCCGGCCTACACCGCCGAGGGCCAGTACGCGGGCGGTCACGTGGACGAGGTGTGCGAGCCGGAGGACCTGCCCGCCGCGCTGGCGGAGTGGCTGACCCTGCTCACCGCCGCGGGCCCGACCCCGGCCGACGTCCCGCGCGCGCTCGGCGCCACCGACCCGGCCCCCGACGGCTGGTCAGCCGTCCACCGCGCCCGCTCCCCGCACCGCCCCCGCGCCGCGCAGTACCTTGAGGACTACTTCGACCTGCGCCGCCCCATCTCCGGCGACCGCTGCGGCGGCGTCGACCAGGGGATGCTGTGCGGCATCGGCCTTCGCGGCAGGCGCTCGGTCGCCTACGCCGCCCAGACCGGCACCGCGACGACCCCGGCCGGTTTCCGCACCGCCGCGCGCCTCATCCGCGTCGCCGAACGCCTCGGCCTGCCGGTCCTGACCCTGGTGGACACCCCCGGAGCGGCCAACGACGCCGCCGCCGAACGCGCGGGCGTCGGCCCCGCGATCGCCGAGCTCTTCGCCACCATGTCCGCCACCCGCGTCCCGGTCACGACCCTGGTCATCGGCGAAGGCGGCTCCGGCGGCGCCCTCGCCCTGGCCGCCCCCGACCGCACCTGGATCACCCCGGACGCCTACTTCTCCGTCATAGCCCCGGAACTCTCAGCCGCCATCCTCAAGCGCCCCGCCGCCGACGTCCCGGCGACCGCGGAGCAGCTGAAGCTCCGCCCGGCCGACCTGGTGGAACTGGGCGTCGTCCGCGGCATCGTCACCCGTTAGCGGCACCGCGACTCCCTTCCCTTGCGGGATCACGGTCTCACCCCGCACACGCAGGCTGCCCACGTCGGGAATGGCTCGAATGCGATATTCTGGACACCTGACCGCCGGATGCGCGCGACTGTCCACTATGGAGTGAACCTCCGCTGAGGCGCGGGCGCGGCAGCTCGACGACGCGAGGGAGAAGACCATGCGGGAGACCGCCGACCTGGTCGGGGTGCCACGGTCAACGGCCCACGGCCACCTCGACCGCGTCCCCGTCGGCACACCGGCATGAGCGCCTCCGAACGACCCGGTTCCCCCGAGGCGCACGCCGCGCCCGCGACACCCGGCCGCCGGGGCGGGGTGTTCGCGGACTGGCGGTTCCTGGCGCCGCCGGTCGCCATCGCGGTGATGGTCGCCTCCTGGGGCCGCGACGTGCCCTCTCCGCTGCTCGTGGTCATCGCCCTGGTCCTGGGCGCCGCGGTGCTGGCCGCGGTGCACCACGCCGAGGTGGTCGCGCACCGCGTCGGGGAGCCCGTCGGGTCGCTGCTGCTGGCTGTCGCCGTCACCGTCATCGAGGTCGGCCTGATCGTGGCCCTGATGATGGCCGGGGGTCCCGGCGCGGCATCGCTGGCCCGCGACACCGTCTTCGCCGCCGTGATGATCACCTGCAACGGGATTCTCGGCCTGTCGCTGTTCATCGGCGCCGTGAAGCACCGCCTCGCCGTGTTCAACGCCGAGGGCACCGGCGCGGCCCTGTCCACCGTGGCCGCCCTGGCCGTCGTCTGCCTGGTGCTGCCGACGTTCACCACCGCCCGGCCGGGGCCCGAGTTCTCCCCGTCGCAGCTGGCCTTCGCCGCGGTGGCCTCGCTCGTCCTCTACGCCGCGTTCGTCTCCACCCAGACCGTGCGCCACCGCGACTTCTTCCTCCCCGTCACCAGCGACGGCGTGGTCGTCAACGACGCCGACGGCGACGACCACGCCGACCCGCCCACCAGCCGCGCCGCCGCCACGAGCCTGGCGCTGCTGCTCGTCGCGCTGGTCTCGGTCGTCGGCCTGGCCAAGGTCCTGTCCCCGGCGATCGAGGACACCGTCGCGGGCCTCGGCCTGCCCCACGCGTTCGTCGGCGTGGTCATCGCCCTGCTCGTGCTGCTGCCCGAGACCCTCGCCGCGGCCAACGCCGCCCGCCGCAACCGCATCCAGGTCAGCCTCAACCTCGCCCTGGGCTCGGCGATGGCCAGCATCGGCCTGACCGTCCCCGCCATCGCCATCGCCACGATCTGGCTCCCCGGCCCCCTGCTGCTCGGCCTCGGCGCGAACCAGATCGTCCTGCTCGCCATCACCGTCATCGTCGCCACCCTGACCGTCGTCCCCGGCCGGGCCACCCGCCTGCAGGGCCTCGTCCACCTCATCCTCCTCGGCGCGTTCCTCCTCCTCGCCGCCAACCCCTGACCGGATCGGTCGTCGTCGCCCAATGGCGGACCCTTCTCAGGGAATGAAGTCGGAGAGGTCGATTGTGACCGGCACGGGGGATGCGGTGACCACCGCGGGTTCGCCGATCTCGACAACGTTCTCGACGGTGTACCGCTCACCGTCGAGACGGTGCGCCGTCAAGGTCAGATCGCGGAATTGGCTGCCCTGCTCGACCGTCCACAAGAACTGGACCCCGGCAGCGGCATAGCCCACGATCTTGGTTTCCCTTTCCGCCCGTCGATTGGCGGGCGACCACACCTCCACGGCCAAGGCGACCGCGTCCGGGGGAAAGCTCACACCGACCGGTCTCCGGTTCAGGATGACCACATCCGGGATCAAGGCCGTGCGCCACGCGGTCGAGATCTCCACGTTGACCGCGGGGACGACGTGGAGGTCGTCTCGTCCGGCGGCACGGAGACCTTCACGGAGGACAACCGCCAACCTGAACGCGGCGCTTTGGCGCTCACCTGACAGTGCGGGAGTCACGTGGAGGTGCCCGAAGACCAGCTCGACGCGCGACCCGTCCGCTGGAGGGTCCAGAGCCAGCCATTCCTCGATCGTGTACGGGCCGACTGAGGACCGCAGCGCCTCGGGCACCGGCCCACCTCCCGAATCGACATCTGTCCGGCTAGGACAGTGCGTGCCCTGCGCGCAGCTCCGCCGCGCGGGTGGTCCAGGAGCCCGCGGGTTCCAGGGTTGCCTCGCGGGTGTCGTCGGGGTGGCGGGTCAGGCGGATGAGGAGGTGGTCCTCGGACAGGCGTTCGGCGGAGCCCTCGCCCCACTCGATGACGACGGCGGCCTCGACCAGGTCGGTGTCGAGGTCGAGGTCGTCCAGTTGGGCGAGGTCGCCGCCGAGGCGGTAGGCGTCGACGTGGACCATGGGGATGCCGCGCTCGCCCGCCGGGTGCTCGCGGGCGATGATGAAGGTCGGGCTGCTGACCCGCCCGCGCACGCCGAGGCCCTCGGCGATGCCCTTGGCCAGCACGGTCTTCCCCGCGCCGAGCGGGCCCGCCAGCAGGACCAGGTCGCCCGGGGTCAGCAGGGCGCCGAGGGTGCGGCCGAAGGCCAGCGTGTCCTCGGCGGTGGGCAGCTCCACTATCGAAACCTCCTGGTATGGCCGCGGCCGTTGGCGCATTCCCGCAGCAGTACGGCGAGGTGGGCGGAGACCACCTCGGGCTCTTCGAGCATCACCAGGTGACCGGCCCCGCGCACCCGGACCAGGGTGGCGTCGGGCAGTTCGGCGGCGATGCGCTCGGCGTGGGAGAACGGGGTCATCCAGTCCTGGTCGCCGCTGAGGACCAGGACGCGGCAGTCGCGCAGCCCGGCGAGGGCGGCGTAGCGGTTGTGGCCGCCCAGGGTGCCGACGAAGTCGGCGAGCACCCGCACCGGGGTCACGTTGAGCATGTCGACCAGGAAGTCGACCAGGCGCGGGCTGACCTGGGGCGAGCCGAACCCGACGGTCCGCACGGCGCCGCGGGTGAGCTGGCCGCCCGCGGCCCGGACGAGTTCGACCAGGCCGGGCTGCCAGTCCGCGACGCGGCCCAGGACGCGGGTCAGCGGGTTGTACTTCGACAGCAGCGGCCGGGGCAGGCCCTGCTTGCCGACCTCACCCGCCGAGGTCCCGATGAGCGCGACACCGCGCACCCGCTCGGCGAACAGCTCCGGGACCAGCTCGGCCAGCGCGATGACCGCCATGCCGCCCATCGAGTGTCCGATGAGGACCAGCGGGCCGGTCGGCGCGACGGCGCGGATGACGGCGTCGAGGTCGCGGGCCAGCGCCTCGATGGTGCTGCCCTCCTCGTCGGTGCGCGCGGAGCGGCCGTGGCTGCGGTGGTCGTAGAGGACCTGGGCGACACGGGGGTCGGTCAGCCCGGCGAGGTCGCGGCGCTGGAAGTGCCAGCACCGCATGCTCAGCGCGAACCCGTGCACGAGGATCGCGGTCAGCTCCGGCTCGCCGCCGTCAGCGGGGTCGACCTCCAGCACCGACAGGGCGACGCCGTCGTCGGCGGAGACGGTGCTGGCGCGGTCGGGGGCCAGGTCGCCGAAGGGCTCGTCGACGTACGGGTCCTCCACGGTGCGCTTGCGGGTCAGCGCGACCACCGCCGCCGTGGCGATGCCCAGCACGCCGCCCGCCGCCGCGAGCAGCCTGCCGTTCACGCCTCCCCCAGGTACGTCCGGGCGACCCGCGACCGGTACATGCCGGTGACGATCTCGTAATCGATGGTGCCGATGGTCTCGGCCCACTCGGTCGCGGTCGGCTCACCCGCCGTGCCCGGCCCGAACAGCACGACCTCATCGCCCGGCCGCACCGCGTCGTCGCACTCGACCACGATCTGGTCCATGCACACCCGCCCGCGCACCGGCCGCCGGATTCCGTTCAGCAGCACCGACATCCGCCCCGACAGCAGCCGGGGAACGCCGTCGGCGTACCCGACGGGCACCAGCGCGAGCGTGGTGTCACCGGGCGCGGTCCACGAGTGTCCATAGGAGACGGACTCGCCTGCCGCGATCCGCTTGACCGACACCACCGACGACCGGAACACCATGGCGGGCCACAATTTCTCGCCACCGGGCACCGGGTTCAGCCCGTACGCCGCGATCCCCACCCGCACCATGTCGAAGTGCAGGTCGGGCCGGGTCAGGGTGGCCGCGGAGTTCGCCAGGTGCCTGCGCGGGCGCAGCCCCGACTCCAGCGCCACCTCGTACGCCTCGGCGAACCGCGCCGCCTGCCGGTCGACCGAGGGGTGGCCCGGCTCGTCCGCGCACGCCAGGTGCGACCAGACCGCGTACACCTCGTTGTCGGAGTCCGCCGCCGCCTTCACCAGCTCCGCCCACCGCTCCGGCGGACACCCATTGCGGCTCAACCCGGTGTCGATCTTGAGGTGAACCCGCGCCCCGGACAGCCCGTTCAGCTGCTCCACAGTGGACACGCCAACGTCGATCCCGGCCGAGGCCGCCGCCCGGTGGTCGGTCCCGACCGGGTCCAGCCAGCACAGGATCGGCGCGCTGATCCCCGCCTCCCGCAACACCAGCGCCTCGGCCAGCGACGCCGTCCCCAGCCAGCTCGCCCCCGCCGACAGCGCCGCCCGCCCGACCTGGACCGCCCCGTGGCCGTACCCGTCAGCCTTGACGACCACCATCGTCGAGGCGCCCGCCGCCCGCTCCGCCAGCAGCGCGACGTTGCGGCGGACGTTGTCGAGGCACACCAGCACCTCGGCGCGCGGCTCAGCCATGACCGCGGCCCAGCACGGCGCGGATCGCGTCCGGCACGGCGGCCAGGATCGGCGAGGCCGACACCGGAGCGCCCCGCGCCGCCAACTCCCCGGACCGCACGTGCACCCACGCCGCCGCCCCCGCCGCGAGCAGCGGGTCGACACCGGTGGCCAGCAGCGCGCCGAGCAGGCCGGACAGGATGTCCCCGGTCCCGGCCGTGGCCAGCCAGTGCGACCGCGCGGGGTTGACCAGCACGCGCCCGTCCGGCGCGGCGATGACCGTGGCGTGCCCCTTGAGCAGCACGGTCACGTCCAACCGGGCCGCAAGCGCTTTCGCGGCGGCCACGCGGCTGGATTCCAGGGAGATCCCGAGCGGCTCGCCGATGCGGGCGAACTCGCGGTCGTGCGGGGTGAGGACGACCGGCGCGTCCGGGTCGCGGGCGTCCCAGAGGTCCGGGTGCGCGCCGAGCAGCGTGATCCCGTCGGCGTCGACGCAGGTCGCCACCCCGTCGGCCAGCACCTCCCGCAGGACGTCCCGGGAGGTCGAACCCGTGCCGAGGCCCGGCCCCACCACCCAGGACTGCACCCGCCCCGCGTCGGCGACCGACCCGGTGGCCACCACCTCCGGCCAGCGCGCCCGCACCTCGTCGGCCGCCGTGCCCGCGTACCGGGTCAGGCCCGAGGTCGCGGCGACGGCGGCGCCCACGGCGAGCACGGCCGCCCCCGGGTACGTCGCCGAACCCGCGGCGATCCCGACAACCCCTTGGGTGTACTTGTCATCGGTCGGCCCCGGCACCCGCCAGGACGCGGCCACGTCGGCGGGGCCGAGCACCGAGAAGTCTGGAGTGGACAGTTCGAGCCCGAGGTCGACCAGGTGCACGTCCCCGCACCGATCGGCGGCGAGGAAGTGCACCGGCTTGTACGCCCCGAAGGTCACCGTCACCTGGGCCGTCACCGCCGGACCGCGAACCTCCCCGCTGTCCGGGTCGACCCCGCTGGGCAGGTCCACCGCCACCACCGGCGAGCACACCCGCTCCACCAGCGACGCCGCCGCGGGCCGCAGCGGACCCCGCGCCGAGAGCCCGACGATCCCGTCCACCACCACGTCGGCGCGCGCGAGGGCGTCGGCCGACCCGACCCGGCCCCCGGCCCGCAGCAGTGCCGCCAGGCCCTCGGCGTGCGCGCGCGAGGGGTCCAGCAGCACCGCGGTCACCCCGACCGACCGGCGGCGCAGGAACGCCCCGGCCCACAGCGCGTCGCCGCCGTTGTCCCCGGTGCCGACGAGCAGCACGGCGTGCCTGCCCGCCACCGGCCCGGAGCGCCGCAGCAGGGCCGCGGTGTGGGCCGCCACGCCGTGCGCGGCGCGGCGCATCAGCGCGCCCGGCGGTGTCCGGGCCAGCACGAGCCGTTCGGCCTCGCGCACCCGGTCGGTCGCCCAGACGCCGCGCACGGCCTACTCGACCGTCACGGACTTGGCGAGGTTGCGGGGCTTGTCCACGTCGTAGCCGCGGGAGCGGGCGATCTCGGCGGCCAGCACCTGCAACGGCACGGTGGACACCAGCGGCTGCAGCAGCGTCGGCACCGCGGGCACCTCGATCAGCTCGTCGGCGAACGGGCGCACCGTCTCGTCGCCCTCCTCGGCGATGACGATGGTGCGCGCGCCGCGGGCCTGGATCTCGCTGATGTTGGACACGAGCTTGGCGTGCAGCACCGCGCGGCCCTTGGGCGAGGGCATCACCACGACCACCGGCAGGCCCTCCTCGATCAGCGCGATCGGGCCGTGCTTCAGCTCACCGGCGGCGAAGCCCTCGGCGTGCATGTACGCCAGCTCCTTGAGCTTCAGCGCGCCCTCCAGCGCCACCGGGTAGCCGACGTGCCTGCCCAGGAACAGCACCGCCTTGGAGTCGGCCAGCTCCCGGCCGAGCGCGCGGACCCGCTCGTTGGTCTCCAGCACCCGCGACACCGCCGCGGGCATGGCCTCCAGCTCGTGGAACTCCCTGGCCACCTCGTCGGCGTACTTCGTGCCGCGCGCCTGCGCCAGGGCCAGGCCGACCAGGTAGTTCGCCGCGATCTGGGCCAGGAACGCCTTGGTCGAGGCGACCCCGATCTCCGGGCCCGCGTGGGTGTAGAGCACCGCGTCGGACTCGCGCGGGATCTGCGCGCCGTTGGTGTTGCACACCGCCAGCACGCGCGCCTTCTGGTCCCGGGCGTGGCGCACGGCCTCCAGTGTGTCGGCGGTCTCCCCGGACTGCGACACGGCCACCACCAGCGTGTCCCGGTCGAGGACCGGGTCGCGGTAGCGGAACTCCGAGGCCAGCTCGACCTCCACCGGCAGCCGCGTCCAGTGCTCGATGGCGTACTTGGCGACCAGCCCGGAGTGGTACGCCGAGCCGCAGGCCACGACGAAGACCTTGTCCACGTCGCGCAGGTCCTGGTCGGACAGGCGCTGCTCGTCGAGCACGATCCGCCCGTTGACGAAGTGCCCGCGCAGGGTGTTGGCCAGCGCCTCGGGCTGCTCCTCGATCTCCTTGAGCATGAAGTACTCGTGGCCGCCCTTCTCGGCGGCGGAGAGGTCCCAGTCCACGGTGAACGGCTTGACCTGCGCAGGCTCGCCGAGGAAGTCGGTCACCTCATAGCCCGAGCGGGTGATCACCACGAGCTGGTCCTGGCCGAGTTCCACGGCCTCGCGGGTGTGCTCGATGAAGGCGGCCACGTCGGAGGCGACGAAGGTCTCCCCCTCGCCGAGCCCGACCACCAGCGGCGACGACCGGCGCGCGGCGATGATCCGGTCCGGGTCGTCGGCGTGGGTCACCACCAGGGTGAACGCGCCCTCCAGGCGCCTGCACACCGCGCGCACGCTCTCGACCAGGTCGCCGCTGTCGGCGTACGCCCTGGCGATGAGGTGCGCGGCGGTCTCGGAGTCGGTGTCGCTGGTCAGCTCGACCCCGGCGGACTCCAGCTCGGTGCGCAGCGCGGCGAAGTTCTCGATGATCCCGTTGTGGACCACCGCGACCCGGCCGCTGGTGTCGCGGTGCGGGTGGGAGTTGCGGTCGATGGGCGCGCCGTGGGTGGCCCAGCGGGTGTGGCCCATGCCCGCGGTGCCCGCGAAGCCGTCCCGGCCCACCTCGGCGAGGCGGGCCTCCAGGTTGGCGAGTCTGCCCGCCTTGCGCTCCACGGCCAGCCCGCCCGCGGTCAGGACCGCGACGCCCGCCGAGTCGTACCCGCGGTACTCAAGCCTGCGCAGCCCGCCCAGCACCACGTCGAGAGCTGATCTATGCCCCACGTAACCCACGATTCCGCACACGGCGACCAGGGTAACCACGGCGCCCGGCCGACCCCGGATAGGCTGCCCGCATGGCACGCATGCTCGCCGAGCTGTCCCGGCCTGGTCCCCACGAGGTACTGCGCGGCGACCTGGCCCTCGTCGGCCTGCCCGGTGCCGTCTTCACCCCCCGCACCGGCCTGAACCTGCCCGCCGTGGCGTTCGGCCACGGCTGGCTGCAGCCGGTGGTCCGCTACCGCGGGCTGCTGCGGCACCTGGCGTCCTGGGGCATCGTGGCCGCCGCGCCCGCCACCCAGCGGGGCCCGCTGGGCTCGTCCCGGCTGCTGGCCGCCGACCTGCGCACGGCCCTGGACGTGTGCGTGGGCGTGCGGCTGGGCGTGGGCGACATCAGCGTCGACCCCGCCAAGCTCGGCCTCGCCGGGCACTCCACCGGCGGCGGCAGCGCGGTCCTGGCCGCCGCCGAGGACGACCGCGTCCGCGCGGTCGCCACCCTCGCGGCCACCCAGACCCGCCCCATGGCCACCGACGCCGCCCGGTCGTGCCACATGCCCGCCTTGTTCCTGGCGGGCGGCAAGGACCTCGTCGCGCCCCCGGTGGCCCACGCGGGCGCCATCGCCCGCTCCTGGGCGGGCCCGTCGCGGTACTACACCGTGCCCAAGGCCAGCCACCTCGGCTTCACCGAGGGCAGGCACTGGAGCGACCTAGTCGTCCACGGCAAGGCCGAGTCCGGCACCCGCAAGCTGACCAGGGCACTGCTCACGGCGTTCTTCCTGGTGCACCTGGCCGAGGTGCAGGACTACCGCCCCCTGCTGGAGGAGCCGGTGAAGGGCCTGATCGAAGCCGCCTGACCCCGGCCGGTCCGGTGCCCGCCGGCGGTCCAGGCCCCGGCAGCGTGCGCTACCGCTGCATCCAGCTCCGACCCAACTATTGGTGACCGCGGATATCCGAACTTGCGGAGTTCGGCGCTCCGGCACTCGTTCCAGGTGCTGGAGGTCAGCCCGCGGCGGGTGGTTCGCTGATCGTGCGCCGAGGATTCGCGGTGGTCGTACTGCGGCGGGGTGGTGGGGTGGTGCCGTGGCGCCAGGTGGTGACGAGCAGCGCGAGTCGTTGCGGGCGGTCGGCGTCGGCGAGGATCCAGCAGATCGCGATGATCGGCGCGACGATGGCGATGATCAGCAGGGTGGCGCCGATCCAGCCTGCCGCGAGGGCGGCCGCCACCGCGCCGCCGGTGCCGCCCGTCGCGCCGACGGTTCTGACGGTCCTTGCCGATGGGCGTCTCATCAGTCCACCGCCCGGCGTGCGGCAGCCCGGAGGGTGACCGCCAGTCGCGGCGCGGCGATCAGCACGATGGTGAGCAGTTCGATCCACCGCCGGACGCGGGGTGTCCCGTCGGCTCGCAGGTCCGACATCCATGCGGCCCACTCTTCGTGGTATTCGTCCCTGACCTCGACAGGGAGTAGCCGACTGGCTCCCGTGACAGCGCGGGAAGACCGCAGGGAACGCCGTGTCTCGGTGATCGCAGATCTTGGCCTGCTAAGGCCCAGGAAAGCACCCAATGCCCTGATGGGGGTGACGGTGACCAAGGCGATCACGTCGACGAAGACCTTCTTCTCGCCGAGGACGGCGGCGAAGATGCCTGCGACGGAGGCGACGCAGATGGCGACGCAGATGGCGAGGACGGCGATGAGGGCGGAGAAGGTGTTGCTGGGGATGACAGTGATGACGATGCCGACGGCGGTGATGGCGATGACGCCGATAGTGGTGGTGGCGAGGAGGTCCCGTCGCTTCTTGTTCGGCATGGCCCGTGTCTCCCGTCAGTGTCCGGGCTGGGGGCGCAGTGTCGGGAGGCTGCCGGTCGGAATGGCGTCGGCGCGGGCGACGGCTTGGTAGGCGGTGGTGGCTCCGTGGCCTGCGAAGCGGTAGTAGCGGCGGCGGGGGCGGCCTTGGTCTTCGTGGTCGGCGGGGTCTTCCCAGGAGCTCTCGATCAGCCCGGCCTGCTGGAGGCGGTTGAGGATGGGGTGCAGGGTGCCGGTCTTGAGCCCGGCCTGGCGGGCGATATCGAGTCCGTAGCGCGGTGTCGCCGGGTCCTCCAGCAACACACGCAGTACCGCGATCGTCTGCGGTGTCATCCGTGGTCCGGTCACACCCGCCACTCTACCTAACTAGACTTTCGAGCGCTACTTAGCTAGACAAGAATCTGACCAGGGCATATCGCTCATGGTCGGCTCCGCGCCTGACCCGGCCAGTCCGATGTCTACCGGTGGTCCCGGCTCCGGCAGGGTGCGCTAGCGCTGCATCCAGCTCCGGCCCGACCAGTCGTCGTCGTCCTCCTGGCCCGCGGGTGGCTTTCGGGGTGGCGCTGGGCGGCGCGGGGGTTCGGGGGCGGGGTCGTCGGGGCTGGTGAAGGAGAGGTGGCGCTCCGGGGGTGGTGGGGTCGGGGCGTACGGCGGTGGCGCGACGGGCGGGTTCGGCTGCGGTGGCAGGGGTTGCGGGGGCGGGACCGACAGTCGTGGCGGTGCCGGGTGCGGCGGGGGCGCGGCGGCCTGTGGTGGCGGGGCGTCCTCGGGGCCGAGGGACAGCACGGTCGGCTTGGCGGCGCGGTTGGCCCAGGCGTTCGGCGGCTCCGGCTTGCCCTTGGCCGCGTTCTGGGCGGCCTGCCTGGCCTCCTCCTTGCGCGCGGACTCGTCCTTCGCGTCCTGGATGGCCTGGGCGCGGCGCTTGGCCTCCTCGGCCGCGGACTTGTCGATCTCGGTCGAGCGCTCCAGGGCCCGGTCCAGCGCCCGCGCCCCCGCCTCGGTCGCCTGGTCGATCCGGCGCCGGGTGGCGGCCGGGTCCATCTCGTCCATCAGGTACATGCCCGCCCCCGGTCTCAGCGGATCTCGCCGAGCGCGTCGGTGACCCAGCGCTCGGCTTCGGTGAGGTCGTCGTCGAACAGGTTGCCGGTGGTGCGCCACTGGCCGCTCTGCCGCTCGGTGTCGCCGCCCTGGCCGCCGCCCGCGCCCGCGCCACCCATCATGCCGCCGCCCATGCCCGCACCCGCGGCGCCGCCGGACTGCCCGTCACCCCCGCTCGCCGCCGCGCTGGCCAGGCTCGCCTCGGTGGCCGCCTGCACGGTCGCGGCGACCCCGGGAGGCTGCTCATCGGCCCCCAGCGCACCGCCCACCGCACCCCAGGAGCCACCCTCAAGAGCCGCCGCCTGCGCCGAAGTCACCTGGGAGCCCTCCGCGGCGTCGTACGCCTCGGTGAACCCGGCCTGCTGAGGCTCGGTGAACCCCACCGGCTGCCCCTGGGCAGACGCGGCGAAACCGCCGCCCTGGCCGGGCTCGGTGAACCCCACGGACTGACCCTGGCCGGACTCGGCAAAGCCGCCGCCCTGCGCCGACGCGGCGAACCCACCGCCCTGGCCCGACTCGACAAACCCACCCTGCCCAGGCTCGGTGAAGCCGACCGGCTGCCCCTGGGCAGACGCGGTGAAGCCGCTGGTCTGGCTGGGTTCGGCGAAGCCGCTGGTCTGGCCGGGCTCGGCGAAGCCGCTGGTCTGGCCGGGCTCGGCGAAGCCGCTGGTCTGGCCGGGCTCGGCGAAGCCGCTGGTCTGGCCGGGCTCGGCGAAGCCGC